>CALMNW010000102.1 GCA_937872095.1 uncultured Verrucomicrobiota bacterium | reverse complement strand
AGCCTGACCTCGACCATCAGCTGTATTTACAGGGGTTTTAAACGGGACAGCCCTGACGTGCTACGTAAAACTCGCCCAAACTTTTTACGTAGCGTGGAAAAACGGGGGCGCGGCTATTCGCGGCCGAATTTCCGGTTCAGTTCCCGGAGGCCGAGCAAGATGACGGTGGGCTTGCCGCGCGGCGAGGTGTAGGGCATTTCGGTTCGGGCCAAATCGCGGATCAGCGCGTTCAGTTCGGCATCGTTCAATTCGCGCTGGAGGCCGACGGCCTGCCGGCCGGCGATGGAAGCGATCAGCGGCTGCGCCCAGTCCTTGGCCGCGCCCTTGCCGCCCTGCATCAGGCCGTCGGCGATATCCGACAGCAGCGGCCCGGGCGCCACGCCGGCGATCCACGTGGGCAGCGCATCGATCAGGAAGGTGTCGGAACCGAACTCGGCCACGCCGAAGCCCATTGGCTTGAGCAGCGCCGCGTGCTTCCGCAAGGCGGCGGCCTGCGCGGGCGTGACCGCCACCGTCGCCGGCGGCAGAAGCCCCTGCGCGGGCACGGTCCCCCGCTCCATCGCGCCCAGCAGGCGCTCGTAGATCACGCGCTCGTGCGCCGACCGGGGATCCATCAGCACGAGGCCGTCGGCCGTTTCGAGGACGACGTAGGTCCCGCCCACGCGCCCCAGCAGGCGATATTCGGCCCACGGCGCGGCGGGCGCGGAACCGGCGGACTCCGCCGCCGGCACGGCGGGCGGCGTCCAGTCCAACTTGGGCTGCGTGACGGCCACGGGCGCCGCCGGCGGCGGCGCGGTCTCCGGCCCCGGCGCGGTCGCGGGCGGATATGCATGCGGACGCGCGGCGTCGCGCGGGAGATCGTCGCGCTTGCCGCGGGGCAGATCGGCTCCGGCGACCGCCAGGCGGATGGCTTCGACGATGACGTCGCGCACCTCGGTGGGCCGGCGGAAGCGTACCTCCTTCTTGGCGGGATGCACGTTCACGTCCACGAGGTCGGACGGCAGGTCCACGCGCAGGAAAACCGGCGCGAAGCGGCCGCCCGACAGCACGTCGCGATAGGCGTTCTGGATGGCGAAATTGACGACCGGCGACCCCGACGGGCGGCCGTTGACGAAGACGACCTGCAATTCGCGGTCGAGACGGCTGCACGGCGGGATGCCGGCGAACCCGCCGATCTCGACGACGCCGTTGCCGAACTGGATCGGCCGCAGATGGTCGGCGATTTCCGCCCCGTACAGGTCGCGAATGCGGTCGATCAGGCGCTCCGTCGCCGGCAAGCGGTACACGTCGGCGTCGTCGGCGCGCAACACGAATTCGACGCCGACGTGGGCGAGCGCCTCGAGCAAAAAGGCCTGGCGGATATGCGTGAATTCGGTGGGGGCCGAGCGCATGAACTTGCGCCGGGCCGGGACGTTGAAGAACAGGTTGCGCACGGCGACGTCCGTGCCGCGCGGCGCGCCGGCATCGCGCACGTCCTGGATCTTGCCGCCGAAAATCAGGATCTCGGTGCCGGCGGCGGAGCCCTCCCGGTTGGTGACGAGCGTGAACTGCGACACCGCGGCGATGGCGGCGAGCGCCTCGCCCCGGAAGCCCAGCGTGGCGATGACGTCGAGATCCTTCAATTCCCGCAGCTTGCTGGTCGCGTGGCGTTCGATGGACAGCAGCGCGTTGTCGCGGTCCATGCCGGTGCCGTCGTCGCGCACGCGCACCAGGCGGCGGCCGCCGTCCACCACTTCGATCTCGACGCGCGACGCGCCGGCGTCGATGGCGTTCTCGACCAGTTCCTTCAGGACGGAGGCCGGACGCTCGACGACCTCCCCCGCGGCGATCTGGTTGATCACCGCGTCGGACAGGACGCGAATGGGGGCGGGAGCGGTCATGGACGTCGGTTGTAGCAGAGCGCGGCGCAAAACAGGAGCGAAAAAAAGCGCGCGCCCGAAGGGGCGCGCGCCAAAGCGAAATACCGATACAGCGGCTACATGATCTCGATGGTCACGTCGTCGTCGGACTTCTGGTCGATTTTCTCGGTTTCGATGGGCTGGTAGGTCGGCAGGAAGCGGTAATAGACCTGCAGGGTCAAGGCGGCCAGCGTAGTCGCGTAGACCGGGTGCATGTTTTCCCGGCCGGTGGCGCCGGCGCCCAAGGCCAAGCCGGGGGATTCCCAATGGCCGTCGGGCTTCTGGTTGCGGATGAACTGCGGGGCGAACTGGTTGTTCCAGTTGGACCAGGTGGCGCCGCCCTTGTGGAACTTGGTCTGGGAAATGTAGTACCAGGCGTACATCGGCCAGTCCGGCGGATTTTCCCATTTGCAGGTGGCGCCGCCCAGAAAGTCCATTCCGCGATTGACCTCCGGGTCCCCGGCATGGCCCAGCAGCTGCATGCTGAGCACCGCGACGGCCGTGATGCTGTGGGTGGAATGGCTCGCGCCGATCTTGCTGTAGTAGAAGCTGCCGTCTTCCGGCTTCTGGACGGACTTGAAATCCTCGACGGCCTTTTCCATGGCTTCGTGCAGGCCGGCGTTTTCCGCTCCGGCGATGTAGGCCGCTTTCATGGCCTGGCAGCACCAGCCGGCCAGCGAGGTGTCGCGGCGTTCGCCCTTCGCGAACTTGTAGTCGTAGCCGCCCTTCGACTGCTGGCCGTTGATCAAGACTTGCGCCCCCTTCTCCATGACGCCCTTGAGCGACGGGATGCGGGTCATGCCGTAGGCCTCGCTGACCGCATAGACGCAGATCGCCTGCGAATAGGTGCCGCCCGTGGTGTCGACCTTGTCGAATTCGCCCTTTTCATTCTGGCGGGCGACCAGATAGCGGATCGCCCGTTCGACGGTCGGACCGTATTTTTCCGAGGCGGTGGTTTCGCCATGGGCCAGGAAGGTCAGGATGCCCAGGCCAGTCATGGCTTCCTTGTCGTGGGTGCCCCACGATCCATCCTGGTTCTGGTTGATGCGCAGCCATTCCAGGGCGCGGAGAACCGCCGCCTCGGCGTATTGCCCCCACTTGCCGCCGTAGGCGCCGATGGCCGCCGCGCGGCCCGCGCCGCTGCGGTTGGCCATCTGGCCGGGCGCCAGGCCCTTCATGACGATCGGGCTGATCGCGTCGGAGGCGATGTTCAATTCGACGTTGTCCTGGACGGGCGCGGCGGTGAAATCCTCGACTTCGGGCGGCGTCATGTCCATGTCGACGTCCGGCGGCGTGACCTGGTCGACCAGATCCGGCAATTCCTCGGGGGGCTTCTCCTCGAGCAGCTCGTCGAGCTTCTGCTCGTCGACCTCGATCATCTGCACTTCGATTTCCGGATCCTTCTGGCGCGGCGTGATCATGCTCGCGAAGAGGACCAAGAGCAGGATTCCGACGACGTGGAGGGTGATGGACCCCACCGGGCCCGCCGCCCATTCCACGAAGTTTTTGTGCAGGGCCCTGATTGATGCATCCATGGCGATCTCCGTGCTACAAATCTACGACATATCAGTTCGACGCGCTCACGACCGAAAGGCTTTTCAGCCCGTTTTTCGCGCACAAATTCAAGGCTTGGACGAGCTGGCCGTGTTCCGACACGGCCGACACCGTGATCATGATCGTCTGGCCGGCGTCGATCGAAGCGACCTTGGCCAAGGCGACGTCCAGCAGTTCCAGGGTCGCGGGCACGTCGTTGACGGTGTAGCCGTCCTGGTAGATGCCGACGCGGACGAGGTTCGGGGGCTTCTCTTCCGGCTTGGCGGTCTGGTCCGGCGCGGGCCGGAACACGTCCAGGTTGGTGATCACGTCGATCGGCTTGGTCGTGACGATGAAGTAGATCAGCAGCTGGAACACGACGTCGATCATCGGCGTCATTTCCAGCTCGGCCGCCGGCGAATCGGGACGTTTTCTTGCTCTGGCCATGGGCTTCCCTTTCCTAGGCTTTTTCCTTGAGGGCGGAGAAGCGGATCTTCCACAGGCCCGCCTTGCCGCAGATGTCCATCACCCGCCGGATCGCTTCGTGCTTCGTCGCCCAATCGCCGCGGATCACGACGGGCGTGCTCTGCCCCGACGTCTTCCGCGCGTTGTTCAGCAACGTGAAGAGCTTCGCCTCGCTGATGTTGGTCTTCATGATCTGGATCGCGCCATTCTCGACCACGTCGACCATCACCGTGCGGGGATCCTTCACTTCCTCGACGGGGCCGTTGGGGGCCATGGCCATGCGGACGTTGGTCTCCATCAGCTTGTCCTGCATGGCCGCCGTGACGACGAAAAAGATGATCAGCTGGAACACGACGTCGATCATCGGCGTCATGTCCAGCTTGGCATCCGCATATTGCTTTCTCATGCTCGTCTCCCCTTCCGGAGCGGAGGCCTTATTCCTCCACCACTTCCACGTTGCGCAGGGCCTTGATCAGGTCCATCGTCAGACCTTCCATGCTCAGGATGATGCGCGACAGGCGGTTCTTGAAGTAAGTGTAGAGGGAAACGGCCGGGATGGCCACGACCAAGCCGGCGGCGGTCGTCCAGAGGGCCTGGGCGATGTTCATGGCCAGCATGGACTGCTGGGTGGCGCCGGCCTGCGTGTTGGCCAGGTTGGCGAACGCCATGATCATGCCTTGGACGGTGCCGAGCAGTCCGAGCATGGGGGCGATGCTGCCGCACATGTTCAGGTAGGCCACGCGCTGCATGAGCTTCTCGCTTTCCAGATCGGCGGCGGCGCCGACCTGCTCCTGGATCACTTCGAAGCCTTCCTTCACGTTGCGGAAGCCGGCCTGCAGGATGGAGGGCAGCGGCCCCTGGTCCTGCTCGCAGCGCTGCAGGGCCTTCATGACGTCGCCCTGCTCCATCGCCTCGCGGACTTCGTTCACCAGCGCGTCGGGAATGATCTTCTTGGTGCTGATGGTCACGAAGAAGTCGATCGCCAGCCAGGCGGCGGCGATGGAATCGGCCAGCAGGCACAGCCACAGGAAGACGCCCAGGAAGCCGGACCCGGTGATGACCTGCCAGAGGCTGGTGCCACCGCCGCCGCCCGCATCCGCGGCGCCTTCGTCCATCACCAGTTCGCCGGCTCCGCCGGCGGCGGCCGCGGGGGAAACCGGGGCGGCATCCTGCGCGAGCGCGATCATGGGCACGAGGACCAAAGCGGCCACCAACGTCAACCACACCATCATCCGGAATTTCTTGGACATGATTTGTTCTCCTTCGCTTCTTTTTTAAATGGGTTGGCCTAGATCTTGCCCCGGGCCTGCGCGGCGTAGGGCGACGCGCCGTAGTCCGAGACCACTTTCTTGTACAGGTCTTTCGCGCGGGGATCGCGCAGCTGCTCGAGGGCGGCGGCGGCCTTGTAGGTGGCCTCGCCCAGGATCGCCGGGTCGCGCACGTCCGCGAACAGGATGGACGTGCGCAGGTAGTCCAGCGCGGCCAGTTCGACGTTGTTCTGGTCGAGCTGGATGTCGCCGCGCATGGTCTGGGCGCGGGCGGCGTCGGGCCGGTTGCCGGCGGCGGCCACGGCGTCGAGCTGCCGGATCAGCGCGGGATACTGCTTCGCCTTCAGCATGGCGCGGCGCAGCCCCCAGGCCGAATCCGGGTTCTGCTTCTCGGCGGGCGACAGGAGGAAAAGCTGTTCGTAGGCCTTCACGGCGCCTTCCGCGTCGCCCTTGGCCAGCAGCGCCTGCGCGAGGAGCTTCGAGGCTTCGACGTCCCAGGCGAGATAGCGGTATTTCGCCACGACGCCTTCCAGCAGCTTGGCGGCCACGTCGTATTTCTGGGCCTTCATGGCGGCGGCGGCCTGATCGTATTCCGCCGGCTTGTCGGCCACGGCCTTCACGTAGCTGCCCTTCGGGAACGTGCGGATGCCCATCTCGGTGGTCAGGTTGACGTCGCCGGTCGCGAGGGCGCGGATGGCGGTGCCCGGCACCTTCTGGCCGTTCGGCAGTTCCACGTAGGGAGCCGCCCCGGCCGCTCCGGCGGCGAGCGCGGCCGCAAGGCCGATCAGGAGCAATTTCGTTGTCTTCATGGCTTTTCTTCTCCCTTGTTCGACATCTCTAGGGCGCCGCCGGGGCCGCCGCGGGCGCGGCGGCCGGCGCGGCGACCGCTTCCGCATCCACCTTGAACGACGCCGACGTGCGCTTCTGCCGGACGTCGTTGACTTCCGGACGGGTCGGATAGAGCTGCAGGAACTTGTCGCAGCTTTCCAGCACGTCGGCATACCGTTCCATTTCCATCGCCAGATCGATCGCCGCCAGGATGGCCTGGGCGACCTGCTGGCGTTCCTTTTCGGTCTTCATGGCCTGGCTGCCGAAGAATTCCATGCGCTTGTAGGCGCCCAAGGCGCCCGTGCGGTCGCCGTCCTTCAGCAGGATCTGGGCATAGAGCAGGCTGGCGTTGTTGACCACTTCCGGATCGCGGGCGTAGCGGAACACGTCGTTGAGGGCGGTCTTGGCGGCGACGAGATCGTCCAGCGCCAGATTGGCGCGGGCCAGCATGAATTTCGCCTGGTAGAACAGCGCGGAATTGGGCCACTTCTCCATCAATTCGTTGAGCGAGGTCACCGCGCCGGAGTAGTCGCCCAGCTCGTACCGGGCCGCGCCGATGCCGTACAAGGCACGTTCCAGCAGCGCGCGCTCTTCGGTCTTGCCGGTCACCTGCCCGAAGGCGTCGGCGGCTTCTTTCCATTGCGACTGGTCGAGCATGGCCTGGCCGACGCGCGCGAATTCATCCACCGAATAGCTGCCCGGGTTCGCCAGCATCGCGACGAGCGCCTCGCGCGCCTGGTCGAACTGCCCGAGATCGAGCGCGCCGCTGATCCGCGCGTACTGCGCGTTCTTGCCTTCGTCCGTGCCGGGATATTCCGCCGCCAGCCGCGCGAAGGTCTCGTTCGCCGCCGGGTCCTTCAGGGCCATCTGCAGCGAGCCCTTCAGGTTGAGGATCTTCGCCGCCAGGTCCGATTTCGGATAGAAGCCGAGGAATTCGTCGATCTTCGCGATGGCGGCCTTGCGGGTGGCGTCGGACGGCAGGCGGCTCAGGCTGTAGGCGAAATAGAACCGGGCCTGTTCCAACAGCTTCGCGTTGCGCTCGAGATCCGCGGTCGAGCTGCCGTAGGGGTTGCCCGCCGGAGCGAGCGCGGCGATCAGCGCGTTGAACTGGCGGACGGCGTCGGCCAGCTGGTCCGTGCGGCGGAGGCAATCGCCGAGCGCGAACATGGCCTGCGCCTTCGTAGGGCTGGGCTGCGACTGCTCGATGTAGAGCTTCATGCCATCGACGGCCCCCGCGTAATCCTTGTCCAGATAGGCCTTCCAGGCCCGCTTGCTCAGAGCCTTCGGATAGTTCTGGTCGTTCTGGTAATCGGTGATGATCTTCGCCAGATAGGCGTTGGCCTCCGCCTGCTTCTGCTCTTGCTCCGCCTTTTTGCCGTCCTTTTCAGCCTGCTGAGCAGCCTGCTCGGCCTTGGCGGCCAGATAGAACAGGATCTGTCCGGCCCGCGGATCCGTCGGGCAATAGGCCAGATAGCGGTCGAACATGTACTTGGACATGTCCGCGTTGCCGGCCTTGTCGTAGAGCTGGGCCACGGAAACCAGCGCTTTCGCGGGAATGTCGCTCTTCTTCGCGAAGCGCTCGCCGAGGTAGTTCGCCGCCATCTTCGCGTAAAGCGAATCGTTCAGGTTCATGTAGCACTGCACCAGGTTGCCCAGCGCGCCGATGGACAGCTCGCCCGCCTCGGGGAACTGCTCCAGCACGCGCAGATATTCCGCCGCGGCTTCGGCGTACTTCTTCTGGCGGAACATATTGTCGGCCATCATGAATTCCGTGCCCGCGGCCTTGCTGGCCAGGGAATCCGGGAGGTCGATCTTGACGGTCTTGCCGTACTTCGTTTCGAGGATGGCCTTGATGTCCTTGGCCGCGAGGCCCGCGCTCGGCCCCCACTCGCTGTCGCCGTACTTCACGAACACGTTGTAGTACTCGCCCAAGGCCCCGCTGTACGCCTTGATCGCGTCGGCGTCCTTGCCCTCCTGCCCCGCCAGCTTGTCGGCTTCTTCCTTCAGCAGGCGGCCCAGCAGCGAGCGGGCGCCCGCCATCGGACTGTCCCGCAGCGACAAGCCGTCTTCTTTCAGCTTGTCGTCGATGGGCTTGATGACGTCCATGTACTCCATCAGCACCTTCCGGGCGCCGGCGGGATCACCCTTGGCCAGCTCGATGTTCGCCATGATCACGATGGAATCCACGAATTGCAGGTCCAGCCCGCCCCATTGCAGCGTCTCGCAGACCTTCTTCGCGGCGTCCAGCAACTTGGTTTTCTCGTCGCCGCTCTTCTGTTCCGCGGCCTTCACCAGCGCCTGCGCGCGCGAAACCTGCAGGGCGCGCTTCATTTCGTTGCCTTCGGCCACCGCTTCCACCCGCTGGAAGCTCGCCGCCGCCCCCGCGTAGTCCCCCGCCATCATCTGCATCTGCGCGAACTGGTAGGCCGCATCCCGGTAGAACCGCGCCACGTCCGGATCCGTCGGCATCTGCCCTTCGTACTGCTTGAAAAACGCCTCGTACAGCGCCCGCGACTTGTCCAGCTCGTTGATGGCGAAATAATTCCGCGCCAGCGCCAGGCTGATCGCCTGCGATTTCGGATTGGCGATCCCCATCTCGTTGATCAGCGCCTCCGCGTCCGCGAACTGCCGGCGCTGGATCAGGATTTCCGCCTGGATGATCTTGCTGCGGTCTTTCTGCGACGGATCCTTCGCCAAAATCGCATCGACCACTTTCTGCGCGAAATCGGGGAACGACGGCGAATAGGAAACCAGTCCCGAAGCGAACTTGAACTCGTCGTCCGTGCTCGCCCGGACGCCCCCGACCCAGGTCAATCCCGCCACCGCCAGCCCGATCCAAACGATTCTTTTCATGGTCGTATCCGTCTCCCGCAAAACCGGATGCTCGCGCGATGAACGCAGTTGCAGATTCATGGCTTGTTTATAACTCTTCAATCCAGCTATCGTCAATCCCGAAGGAAATGTTTTCATGCTCCACAAAGAATACGGACGAACCGGCAAAATCTTAGGCGCCATCGGCTGCGGCGGCATGCGCCTGCCCCACCCGGAAAACCCCGAGGAAGGCATCGCGATCCTCCACGCCGCCCGCCGCGCCGGCATCAATTACTTCGATACCGCCCCCTACTACTGCGACGACCGGAGCGAGGCCATTTTCGGCGAAGCCCTCCGCACCATGCCGCCCGCCCCGCTGCCCCTCTACGTCTCCTCCAAATGCTCGCGCCCCGAGGCCGCCGAATTCCGCCGCGGCCTCGAACGCTCCCTCGAACGCCTCGGCCTGGCCCGCATCGACTTCTTCCATATCTGGTGCGTCATGGATCCCGCCGACTGGCGGAGCCGCGTCGACGGCGGCGCGCTCGCCGCAGCCCTCAAGGCCAAGGAAGAAGGCCTCATCGGCCACGTCTGCGTGTCCACCCACATGACCGGCCCCGAAATCGAACGGATGCTGGCAGACCATCCCGAGATCGAAGGCGTCACCCTCGGCACCTGCGCGATCAATTTCCCCTACCGTCTCCAAGGCGTCCAGGCCGCCCGGCGTCTCGGCCGGGGCGTCGTCGCCATGAATCCCCTCGGCGGCGGCCTCATCCCGCAGCATCCCGACGCCTTCGATTTCATCCGCGGCCCCGACGATCCCGACGTCGTGACCGCCGCCCTGCGGTTCCTCGTCTCCGACCCCGCGATCACGACCGCCCTCGTCGGCTTCAGCTCCGTCGCCCACGTCGAGGCCGCCGTCCGCGCCGTCGAATCGTTCGAGCCGTACGGCCCCGAACATCTCGAAAATCTCCGCGCGCGCATCCAGCAAGACTTTAACGAAATGTGTACCGGCTGCGGCTACTGCCTGCCCTGCCCCCAAGGCATCCCCATCCCCCGCTACATGGACGTCCACAACCTCATGCAGCTCGGGGCCTCCGCCGACGAGATCCGCGGCCGCCTCAAGTACCACTGGGACATGACCCCCGCCCAGGCCGCCGAGTGCGTCGAATGCGGCCAATGCGAAGCCCGCTGCACCCAGCATCTCCCCATCATCGACCGCCTCAAGAAAGTCGCCGCCTTCCGGATGTAACGAACGACCCTCGAATCGCATCATAGGAGTCCGCAGATGAAACCGATCCTCCTGGCCTTGTCGTTGGCCGCCGCGGCGGCCGGCTGCGCGCAGCCCCGCGCCGCAGCCCCTCTGGATCCGGCCCCGTCCGGCGAACGGATCCTGTTCCAGTTCTGCCAGAATGCCGACCTCGACCGCTGGGAAATCCAGGACGACGTCGTTATGGGCGGCCGCTCGCAAGGCACCCTGTCCCTCAACGAGGCCGGCAACGCCGTGTTCGCCGGCACCGTGTCCCTGGAAAACGACGGCGGCTTCTCTTCCGTGCAGCATGCTTTCGGACCCCTCGATGTCGCGGGTTGCCGTGCCGTCGTCCTCGGGCTCAAGGGCGACGGCAAAACCTACCAGCTCCGCGTCGATGCCACCCCCGGCGCCCGCCATTCCTACGCCTGCGATTTCCAAACCAGCGGCAACTGGCAGACCGTCGAAATCCCCTTCGCCGATCTCTACGCCATCCGCCACGGCGACCGTCTGGATTTGCCCCCCTTTCCCGGCCAAACCCTCGCCCAGATCCAGCTTCTCGCCGGCAACGGAACCCCGGGATCGTTCCGTCTTGAAATCGACAAAATTTGGCTGAAATAGAAACCCGTCTGCGGGGAATCGCGGCTTGCAAGACAGCGTTGTTGTCGGGTCTTGCCTAAGCGAATAACCGCGCCCGTCATGTTGAGCGCAGGCGCTTTGCGCCGGAGTCGAAACATCTCGGCCCTATCCTAACGGCGGGCTTGTGGGATACCGCCCAGATCCCTCGACAAGCTCGGGATGACAGCCATGGGCAAACGCACCGAATCGACCTGTCGCTCAATATGGCAACCGCTTCCCCTTTTCACGGCGCATAGCGGCGCACCCGCCACGCTTCCGGATCGTCCAACGGCGCGTCCGGCCGCAGCGCCTCGAATCGCAGCCGGTCGTGCAGGCGCGAAGCCCGCCCATGCCAGAACTCCACCGAGTCCACCCGCACCAAAAACCCGCCCCAGAAATCCGGGACCGGAATCTCCGTGCCCGCCGGCCAGCGCCGTTCCAGTTCCGCCATCCGCGCCTCCAGCGCCGCGCGGTCCGCCAACGGCGACGATTGCCGCGACGCCCACGCCGCCAACTGCGAGTCCCGCGGCCGCGACCGGAAATAGGCCGCGCTCTCCCCCGTCCCCAGTTTCTCCGCCGTTCCCCGCACTTCCACTTGCCGATGCACGGCATGCCACGGAAACAGCAGCGACACCTGCGGATGCGCGGCGATCGCCCGCGCCTTGCGCGAGCCGTAGTTCGTGAAAAACCGGAATCCCGCCGCATCCGCGCCTTTAAGCAAGACCATCCGCGCCGTCGGCCGCCCCTCTTCGTCCACCGCGGAAAGCGTCATGGCGTTCGGCTCCGGCAACCCCGAGCCGGCGGCTTCCCGCAGCCAGGTCTCGAACTGCGCCAGCGGCGTCGGCTTCAGATCGGTTTCCGCCAGTTCCCCCCGGTCGTACGAAACCCGGAAGCGCGACAAATCCATCGGATTCCACAACGGGCTCATGGCATGCATAACCTACCCCCACTCGCCCCTTGCGGCAAACCGCCCCCGGACCGATACCGAGCCGAAGTCGTTGCTCAAACTTCACGCCTAGCCGCCGCGGACCGGCATCGCGGATATCAGGGGGTGAACAGGAACCGCTTTTACTTGTTTTCCCGGCTGCGGCTCAACGATCGGAGGCGCTCAACATCTCCAGATATCAACGCCTGCTTTTTTGCGCGAGTCCATCCCTTGAGTTGACGCTCCCGGCGAATGGCCTCCTCCTCGGTTGGGTACTCTTCGATGCGAACCACTTCGTCGGGCGGATGCATCGCCGTATGCCGGGCTCCGGTTTTGGCCAGATGGCGACTCACGCGCTTTCCGACATCGCGGGTATGTCCCACGTAATAGGTGTTGTTGGCGCAATGGAGGATATAGACAAACCACTTCATCATGGTTCCTCGACAAGCTCGGAACATTCGACCCGCTCTCTCCTTGGCCTGCCATGCTTCGACTGCGCTCGGCATGGATGAGCAAGCGAGCGGGTCGAATGGCGGAGAGAGAGGGATTCGAACCCTCGGTACCGGTTATTACCAGTACGACGGTTTAGCAAACCGTTGCTTTCGGCCACTCAGCCATCTCTCCGTACAGGGTGGGCGATAACCTAGGGGAAGAACGGCGATTCCGCAAGCGCCTTTTTGAGGGCCGCAGCACCGGGGCCGTAACCTTTTCCCGCCCGGCGGCGACTCCATGGGATGATAAGGAAAATCCAACCCAGGAGACGCCACCATGAAAACGAATCCTTCCGCAAAAATCATCGCCGTCGCGGTCGCCGCGGCCCTCGCGGTGCCCCTGGCCGCCTCGGCCCGCCATCGCCATCCCGATCCCGAAGACGTCCTCGCCGGCGCGTTCATCGCCTCGGTCGTCGCGCCGCTGGTCGTCGGCGCGGCCGTCGCGTCGAACGTGCGGGTCGAAGCCGCGCCCTGCGTCGCTCCGCCGCCCCCGCCGCCGCCGCAATACTACGCGTACCCGCCCGCCCCCGCGTATTACTACGCCTATCCGGCCCCGCCGCCCCCGCCGCCATGCTACGGGTATTATCGCCCCATGCCCGCCCCGCATCCGCATCGCCGGCCGCACCCCCGCCCCGGTTTCTATTAAATTAAGCCGGTTCCGCTCAAGGCGGAGGAGTTCGCTCCTCCGCCTTTCGTTTTCCCCATTCCGGCTTTCCGCCCCCCCGGCCTTGACGCCGGCCCGCTCGCGCGCCACACTCAATCGTTGAAGTCCCCGCCATGATCATCGTCAGTTGCCGCAAGAAATTCAGCCATACCCGCCTGCTTTCCGCCCGCCTGCAAGTCCGCGACTACGCCGATCCTGCCCATTCCGACGCCCATGTCCGGATTTCCCTCGCCCGGTTGCGGGCCCGCGCCCGCGGGCGGCGCGTCTGCCTGCTCGTCCACGGGTTCCGGCATCGCCTGCCCCACGTCCTCAAATCCTACGCCGAACTGCAGGCGCGGATGAAGGCGTCCGGCGTCGCCGGGCCCGCGGGCTACGGACTCGTCGTCGGCTTCACGTGGCCGGGCTGGAATTCGGCGCCGGGATTCCTCGCCGCGCGCGTCACCGCGACCCGCGCCGCGGCCTCCCTGCGGCGGCTCGTCGGCCATCTGCGGCCCGTGGCGCGCGGCCTCGACGTCCAGACCCATTCCCTCGGCGCCCGAGTCGCCTTGGGCGCCCTCCTGCAGCTCGAGCCCGGATCCATCGACAACCTGCTGCTGACCGCGCCGGCCGTGGACGACACCATCCTGGAACCGGGCCGGGCGTTCCACGACGCCCTCGGCGGCTGCCGCCGCTGCTTCGTCTACCACTCGCGCAAGGACGACACCCTGCGCAAGGCCTACCCCCTCGGCGACCTCGCCGACGGCATCCAGCCGGCGCTGGGCCTGAACGGCCCGCGCCGCCGGGGAAATCTCCGGAAGACTTGCCCCAACGTCTATGTCGTCGACTGCGCCGCCCGCGTGCCCGACCACGGCGCCTACCGCCGCGCCGACGCCTATTTCCGCCATTGGCGCCGCGTGCTGGGCGGCCAGCCCCTCGCCCGCCGCGAAAAGCTCTGAACGCCCCCGGCGGCGTTGGCTCGCGGCTCGCGACTTTTCCACGGCGTGGAAAACTTTTTTCCACAGCGTGGAAAAAATCCGCAAAGTTTTTACGTGCTACGTAAAACTCGCCGAAAGTTTTTACGTAGCGTGGAAAAACCGGGCCGTTTTTTCCACGGCGTGGAAACTTTTTTCCCACGCCATGGAAAACCCGTTCAATGCGCCCAGACGACGGGCAGGCCGGCCCAATCGGTCGTGTAGGCGGGCGATTTATGGCGCTGGCGCATGCGCCAGCCGTCGCCGAACAGCTCGCTGGCGTAGCGGACGGCGCGGTGCGCGGGGCGACGGTTCAGGGCGTCGAGGCAGTCCATCAGGCGGTCGGTGCGCGGATCGTCGGCGGGCTGTTCCGAAAACAGGAGGCCCTGTTCGACGCCGGCGGGCACGAGGTCGGGCAGGAGCACGCCCGCTTTCTGGTAGGCCAGGCCGGGGCGGAAGATCCGCTCCAGCGCGCGCTGAGCGACGTGCATCAGCTTGCCCGAGTCGCGCGTGGGCCGGTCCAGGACGAGCGTGGCGCCGTTGGCGTAGAACGGCTCCGCCTCGGCGAAAGGGCTCGTCTGCAAAAAAACCGTCACCGCCGGCGCGCGCAATGGTTGCCGGCGCAATTTTTCGCCGGCGCGCGCGGCGAACGCGGCCACCGCGCCGCGCAGGTCGTCCAGCGCCGCCAGCCGCCGGCCGAAGCTGCGCGAAACCAAAATCTGTTTCCGCGGCGGCGGGACGAGTTCCAGCGGCAGGCACGGCACGCCGGCCAGTTCGCGCCCGATGCGCTCCACGACGACGCCGAACGCCTGCCGCAGCCGGCGCGGATCGGCCTCGGCCAGCGCGAGGGCGTGGCCGAGGCCCAGCTGCCGCAGGCGCGTCCCCCAGCGGGCGGAGATGCCCCAGACGTCTTCCGGTGCCAACCCGGCGAGGGTGCCGCGCGGATCGGGCAGCCGCGCCCAGTCGAGCACCGGACCGGACGGGCCCCGCCCCTTTTTCGCCAGCCGGTTCGCCACTTTCGCCAGCGTCTTGGTCGGACCGATTCCGACGGAAACCGGGATGCCGGTCCATTGCTTGACGGTGCGGGCGATCTCCAGCCCCAGCGCGGCGAGGTCGCCGCGCGCGCCGGACAGATCCAGGAAGCTTTCGTCGATGGAATAGGTTTCCAGCCGCGGGCAGAAGCGGGCGAGCGTCTGCATGACGCGGGCGGACAGGTCGCCGTAGAGCGCGTAGTTGGAGGAAAACACGGCCACGCCCTGCCCGCGCAGGGCGGCCTCGATTTTGAACCACGGCTTGGCCATCGGAATGCCCAGCGCCTTCGCCTCGGCGCTGCGGGCGACGACGCAGCCGTCGTTGTTCGAGAGCACGACGATGGGCCGCCCTTCGAGCGCGGGGCGGAACACGCGTTCGCACGAGGCGTAGAAGTTGTTGCAATCCACCAGCGCGAACACGGCGCCCTCCCGTCAATACGAGCGGATGGCGTGGGCCACGACGCCCCAGACCACGAAATCGGCGTCTTCGCGCACCACGATGGGCTTGTAGGCCGGGTTTTCCGCCTCCAGCCGCACCTCCCGCCGCCCCACGCGCAGGCGCTTGACCGTCAGCGCCCCGTCCACCACCGCGACGACGATGGAACCGGATTTCGCCTCCCGCGAGCGGTCGACCACCAGCAGGTCGCCGTCGCGGATGCCCGCGCCCGTCATGGAATCGCCCGCCACCCGCACGACGAACGTCGCGGCCGGGTGCGCCACCAAGTGCGCGTTCAGGTCGAGGGGGCCTTCGAGGTGGTCGTCCGCGGGCGAAGGAAACCCGGCCGCCACGCGGCAGGCGTACAGGCGCAGGATCCGGGGCGGCGCGTCCGCGGCGACGGGACGGAGGCTCCGGACGAAAACGGGACGTTGGCGGGCGGCAGGCATAACTGAACCATCGTTCAGAAACCTACCGGCGCCCGCGGCGAAACGCAAGCGGAAAGCCGCCGATGCGGAGCGAATTGCGCAATCGCATGCCCGGCAACGCAATCCTTCTTCAGACCGCCCCATTCTCCTCCGCGCGCCTCAAGCCGCGCCATTCCCCGCCGCCCGCCATTTCGGAATTGCCGCGATCCCCCGCCGGTTGATACTCTGCGCCCGATGAAAAGCTTGGTCATTCTGGGCTCCGGCCCCGCCGGCCTGACGGCCGCCATCTACGCCGGACGCGCGGGTCTGGCGCCCCTCGTCCTCGACGGCCCCGCTCCCGGCGGGCCCCTCGTCACCACCCCCCTCATCGAGAACATCCCCGGCTTTCCCGACGGTATCGCCGGGTTCGATTTCATCGACCTGTTGCGCCGCCAGGCGGAAAAATTCGGCGCGCGGTTCCAAGGCGACAACGTCGACCGGCTCGTGCCCCTGTCCGGCGGCGGCGCCGAACTGCACCTCGGGGACGGGTCCGTCGTGAAGGCCGACGCGGTCATCATCGCCACCGGCGCCGGGCATCGCCACCTCGGCCTCCCCGGCGAAAAGGAACTTTCCGGCCACGGCATCTCCTACTGCGCCACCTGCGACGGCGCCTTCCACCGCGGCCAGCACATCGCCGTCGTCGGCGGCGGCGACACCGCCATGGAAGAGGCCCTGTTCCTGACCCGCTTCGCCTCCAAGGTCACCGTCATCCACCGGCGCGACGCGTTCCGCGCGTCCAAGATCATGGCGCAGCGCGTTCTCGAAAATCCGAAGATCGAGGTGCGCTGGAACGCCGTCGTCTCCGCGCTCGTCGATCCCGCCCAGGGCAAGCTCACCGCCCTGAAGCTACGCGATACGAAGACGAACGAGGAGAGCGTCCTCGAGGTCGGCGCGCTGTTTGTCGCCATCGGCCTCGTGCCCGCCTCCAAACCTTTTGCCGGGGTGCTGGAAACCGACGAAAACGGTTATCTGCGCGCCGACGGCGTCCTGACCTCCCTGCCCGGCGTTTTCATCGCCGGCGACGTCGCCGACTCCCGCTACCGGCAGGCCGTGACCGCCGCCGGCGCGGGCTGCCGCGCCGCCATCGAGGCCATGCACTACCTGGAAGCCCTCGGCGCATGAGTGCGGAATCGCGCAAGCTGACGGCCCGGGAAAAGCAGATCTACCTGCGGCTGCTCGCCCGCACCAAGCCCTACGCCGGGCGGCTCGCGCTGGCCGTCGTCTTCGGCATTCTCTTCGGCGGTTCCGTGTTCGGCCTGCTGTTCTCCGCCAAGGGCGGCATGTCGCAGGTGTTCGGCGGCGCCGCCACGCGCCTGCAGGATTCCGCCAACGCCTGGATCAACCAGTGGTACGCCGGCGGCATGAATCACGATCTCCTGCTGACGATCGTCGTCCTCAGCGTCCTCTTGTTTTGCATCGCGCTGCGGGGCGTCACGTTCTTCTTCAGCAAATACCTCATCGAATGGGTGGCCCAGCGCGTCGTGATGGTCCTGCGGAACGACGTGTTTTCCAAGATCCTCCATCTGCCCATGCTCTACTTCACGGGTTCGCGCACGGGCGAGCTCATGTCGCGCACGCTCAACGACACCCAGCTCATCGAGCGCGGCATCACCGAGGTCATCTGCGACCTCGTCCAGCAGCCCTTCGTCCTGCTCGGCGCCGCCGCCTATCTCTTCTTCATCGACCTGCGCCTCGCCGCCATCAGCCTCGCCATCTTCCCCGTCTGCATCCTGCCGGTCGCCATCTTCGGCAAGCGCGTCCGCCGCCACTCCAAGGCCGGCCAGGAACGCATCGCCGATCTGGCCAGCATCCAGCAGGAAGCCATCGGCGGCGCCGCCATCGTCAAGGCCTTCGGCACCGAAGACCGCGAACAGGCCCGTTTCGAAGGGCACAACCTCGATTTCTTCCGGCGCCAGATCAAGATCACCGCGTCCAAGGCGGCCGTCGCGCCGCTCATGGAGTTCTTCTCGGTGGTCGCCGCCTGCGCCGTCCTGCTCTACTCGCGCCACGCCGCCCTGGAGCTGTCCGACATCATCCTGTTCCTCGGCGCGATGGTCCTCATGTACGACCCCGTCAAGAAGCTCTCCCGCGTCCATCTCGTCATCCAGCAAAGCAGCGCCGCCGCCGACCGCATCTTCGCCATTCTCGACGTGGTCGACAACGTCGGCGACCAGCCCGGAGCCCAACCCCTGGAAGGCGCCGTCCGCGAAATCCGCTACGAAGACGTCTCGTTCATCTACGCTCCCGGCAAACCCCGCGTCCTCGACGGGATCCAGCTCGTCGCCCGCTCCGGCGAATTGATCGCGCTCGTCGGCGGCTCGGGCTCCGGCAAAACCACGCTCGTCAATCTCCTGCCCCGGTTCTTCGACCCCGTCTCCGGCCGCGTGACCATCGACGGCCGCGACCTGCGCGACTTCACCTTGGCCAGCCTCCGCCGCCACATCGGCCTCGTCACGCAGGAAACCATCCTGTTCAACGACACCGTCTTCCGCAACATCGCCTACGGCGAGCCCGGCGCCACCCGCGAACAGGTCGAAGCCGCCGCTAAAAAGGCCCACGCCCACGAGTTCATCCTGGCCATGCCCAACGGCTACGACACCGTCATCGCCGAGCGCGGCCTCCTGCTGTCCGGCGGGCAGCGCCAACGCCTCGCCATCGCCCGCGCCCTGCTGCGCAATCCGCCGATCCTCATCCTCGACGAGGCCACCAGCGCCCTCGACACGGAATCCGAGCGGGCCGTCCAGGCCGCCCTCAACGAAGCCATGCAGGGCCGCACCGTCTTCGCCATCGCCCATCGCCTCTCCACCATCCGGCGCGCCGACCAAATCCTCGTCCTCGACCAAGGCCGCATCGCCGAGCGCGGCCGCCACGACGAACTCCTCGCCCGCGGCGGCATCTACGAACGCCTCTACCGCATGCAATTCGAAAACCAAGCCGCCGCTCCATGAAATCGCACGAAGCCCAGATCCTCCAGGCCCTTTGCGCCGTCGAAGACCCCGCCGAAATGCGCCGCGTCCTCGCCGATCTCCTGACCCGCTCCGAATACGCCGCCCTCCTGAAGCGCTGGACCATCCTCCGCCTCCTGCGCGACGGCATTCCCCAGCGCGAGGTGGCCCGCCGCATCGGCGGCTCCCTCTGCAACGTCACCCGCGGCGCCCGCCTCCTGCACGACAAGAATTGCGCGTCCGCCCGCCTGATGGACCGGCTCGAACGCGGCCGCGAAGCCAACAACGGGTAGGAGCAGACTCGATGTCCAATCTCCAATAACCAATATCCAACCGATCAACTTGTTGGAAATTGGATGTTGGATATTGGATATTGAATCCCTTCTCCTCCAGTCCTAAGCTTCCCGCATGAAAGTCCTTCTTCCGCTGTTGGCCGCGCTTTTCGTTTCGGCGGCGCCGTTGCGCGCCGCCTCGGAACCGACCGTGTTCGCGCCGGACGCGCCCGTCTACGTCGTGCCCATCCGCGGCCAGATCGAAGGCGCCCTGCTCTACGTCATCCGGCGCGGCCTCGCCGAAGCGGAACAAGCAAACGCCGCGGCCGTCGTCCTCGTCATGGATACCCCCGGCGGCACCCTGGCCGCCGCCAGCGACATCGTCGCCTCCATCCAGGCCGCCAAGCTCCCCGTCTATACCTTCGTCGAAAAGCAGGCCTTCTCCGCCGGCGCCATCATCGCGCTGGCCACGAAAGGCATCTACATGGCCCCCGGCGCCGTCATCGGCGACGCCCTGCCCATCCTGATGTCGCCCCTCGGCAACGTGCAGGAAATGTCCGAAGGTCTCGAGGAAAAAGCCGTCTCCGCGGTCGCCGCCCTGGTCCGCGCCGCCGCGCAGCGCGCCGGCCACGATCCGGAACTCGCCGAGAAAATGGTCCGCCGCGAATTGGAGTACCGGATCGGCGACGAAATCATCAGCCCGGCCGGACGCCTCCTCACCCTGACCGCCGCGGAAGCGGCTCGTCCGGGCAAGGACGGCAAGCCCCTGCTGTCCGCCGGAACCGCCGCGGATCTTCCGGCCGTGCTGGAGCAGCTCTCGCTGGCCCGGCATCCCGTCGTCGAAATGCAGATCACCGCCACCGAGAAGATCGCGCGCCTGATCGCCGCCGCCGCGCCCATTCTCATGATCATCGGCTTCCTCGGCATCTACATCGAGATCAAGACCCCCGGCTTCGGCCTGCCCGGCATTCTCGGCGCCGCCTGCCTCGCCCTCTTTTTCTGGGGCCACCACATCGCCGGGCTGGCCGGCATGGAAGACCTCCTGATTTTCGCCGTCGGCATCGTCTTGATCCTCGTGGAAATCTTCCTGATCCCCGGGTTCGGCTTCGCGGGGATCTTCGGCATCGCGCTCGTGCTGGTATCGCTCGTCGGCGCCATGGTGCGCATCGTGCCCGGCAGCGGATTCGGGCTGCCCGCCTGGGCCGATCTCCAGCTGCCGATCTTCAAAACCGGCATCGCCCTCGTCGGCATCGGCGCCGGCGCCTTGATCCTCGGCCGTTTCCTGCCCCGCAGCCGCCTGTTCGGGCGGCTGGCCCTGTCCACCGCCACCGCCGCCGCCGAAGGCTATACCGCCTCGCCCGATACCACGGGGCGGATCGGCCAAGTCGGCGTCACCCTCAACCCGTTGCATCCCGCCGGCGCCGCCCGGTTCGGCGACGAACGCCTCGACGTCGTCACTTCCGGCGAATTCATCGACGCCGGGACCCCCGTCCGGATCGTCGAAGCCCACGGCAACCGCATCGTCGTCCAGAAGGCTTGACGGCCCCCAGCGCGGATCAGCCGACCGCGGCGATCGCCGCGTCCAGGCAGCGGCGGATCATCTCTTCCGGCGGCGGCGGAATCAATCCCGACGTCGTCAGCAATTCCAACGCCCGATGCGCTTCGGCGATGTCCTTCCGCGCCCTCTCCAGCACCTGCTCCGGCGACAGCGCCCGGCGCGCCACGCCGTCCTCCGCCGCCTGCCGCGCCACCGCCGCCGCCGTCTCGGCGAACACGTCCTGATCCGTCATCAGCGGCATGACGTGGTCCGGCGAAAGCCCCTGGCGTTCGGCGTATCCCGCGATCGTCTTTGCGGCTGCGATAGCCATCGCATCGGTGATCTTCTTGGCGCGCACCAGCAGCGCCCCCTTGAGGATGCCGGGGAACCCCAGCGAATTGTTGACCTGGTTCGGAAAATCGCCGCGGCCCGTCGCCACCACCAACGCCCCCGCCGCTTTCGCCGCGTGCGGATAGATCTCCGGCACCGGGTTCGCGCAGGCGAACACGATGGCGTTTTTCGCCATGGCGCCCACCCATTCGGGACGGATCACGTCCGGCCCCGGCTTGGACAGCGAGATCAGCACGTCCGCGCCGACCAGCGCTTCGGCCACGTCGGTCCGCCGGCCGGGATTGGTCGCCTGGCAGATTTCCCACTTGCGGTAGAAGCGCGGGTCCGCCGCGATGTCCGCGCGGCCGGCGTGCAGCCCGCCGCGCGAGTCGAACATCGCGACCCGCGCCGGGTCGGCCCCGGCCTGCAGGATCAGGCGCGCGATCGTCGTGTTCGACGCGCCGGCGCCGAAAAACACGATGCGGCATTTCGCCAGCTCCTTGCCGGCGACCTTCAGCGCGTTGATCAGCCCCGCCAGCGTGACGCAGCCCGTCCCCTGCGCGTCGTCGTGCCACACCGGCACGTCGCAGCTTTCCCGCAGTTCGTCCAGCACCCGGAAGCAATTGGGCTGGCTGATGTCCTCGAGGTTTATCGCGCCGAACGACGGCGCCAGGCGGCGGACGAAATCGATCAGGACGTCCGGGTCGTGCCGGCCGGCGGCGTTGCGGCTGTCCATGCAGATCGGCACGGCATCCACGCCGCCGAGCACCTTCATCAGGAACGCCTTGCCCTCCATCACGCCGAGACCCCCGGGCGGCGTCACGTCGCCGTCGCCCAGCACGCGCGTGGAATCGCTCACCACCGCCACCACGTTGCCGCGCCACGACAGTTCGAAGGATTCGTCGGGATTGTCGCGGATGCCCGTGGAGACCGCCGACACGCCCGGCGTGTACCATGCGTTGAACCATTGGAATCCCGGCAGCGACGCCCGCGGCAGCACCTGGATCTTGCCGCCGTAGAACCGGTGCGCCTCCAGCGCCAGCGCCTTGAAAAAGACCGTTTTGGCGCGCGCGACCCGGCCGCCGTCCCACTGCGGCGGGAAATGGGAGCCGATGTCGTCCAACCGAATGTTCATGTTCGCATGCCTTTCCCCGCCCGTCCCCGGATGTGAAAAGAACCGGCTTTGTTTCCAAAACCGGTTCTGGCGCAGGCCTTCTCGGCCGGCGGAATTAGAACGAAACCACCGCCCGGCCCATGCCGTAGTAGTCTTCTTCCAATCCGGAGGAGCCGCCGCCGTAGGCCATCACGCTCAGGTGCTTGTTGACCTTGTAGACCAAGCCCAAATGGGCGCGCAGCGCGTAGTCGTCTTCTTCGTCCACGGGGTCGTCGCGCACCTGCACTTCGCCCAGGATGCTCGCCCGCTCGTCCAGATCCCACATCAGCGACAGCGCGCCGGTCAGCAGGTCGTCCCGGGCGTCGTCGTCCGCGTCGAAGGCGTCGGCTTCCGCCGCGGTGCCGTCGATCGTGTAGCTGACGTCCGCCGCCCAATGCAGCACGTCGTAGGTGGTCGTGCCGACGGAAATGCCGAAACGCGGCTGGAATTCGCCGGCGCCGAGATTCTCGTCTTCATCGCCCGTCGGGAGAATGGCCGTCGCGTGGGGAATGATCCACGCATATTCGAAGATGTCCTCGTAGAAGAGGAATTCCGTGCCGAGCTCGACGTCGCCCAGGCCGCTGTTGTCCATGTCGCCTTCCGAGTAGCCGACGTAGGGAACCGCCGCCACGAGCGTCAAGCGGTCCGTCAGGCCGAAGCGCGCGCTCGGGGTGACGAAATAGGTGTCGATGTCTCCGTCCGCCTGCTCCGCATCGAAGGAAGAAGCCCCGCCCGCAAGCGAAAGCTCCGGCTTCAGGGCGCCGGGGAACTTGTTTTCCTTGGTGAACACCGTGCGCATCGGCTCCGCCGACGCCGCACCCGCCAGCACGATCAATGCCATCGCGGCCCACAATCCCTTACGCAGATTCATCATCGCCTCTCCTTCGTTCGACGGCGCGGCCCGCACCGTGGTTTATGATTTCAGCGGATCATACCTTCTTCCCCCCGCCCCGCGCAACCCCCGATTTCGGCCCCGTCCGGGACCGAAATCCGAGGAAACCGCCCCCCGGTGCGGGGGCGGCGCGGCCTAGATCTTCAGGCTTTCGGCGATGGCGTCGCAGACGTAGTCGAGGCGCTCGGACAGGAGGCCGGCCACGTTCATGCGCCCGCCCTTGACCATGTAGATCGCCTTTTGCTCGCGCAGGAAATCGACTTGGGCGTCGCTCAACCCGCTGAAGGAGAACATGCCCTTCTGGCGGGCGATGAACGAGAAATCCATTCCGGTTTCGCGCCGGGCCAGGCCGTCGACCAGCCGCTCGCGGTTGCCGGCGATGCGCAAGCGCATGGCTTCGACTTCCTGCACCCACAGCTTGCGGAGTTCGGCGTCGTCCAGCACCATGCGCGCCAAGGCCGCGCCGTGCTTGGGCGGATTGGAATAGAGCACGCGCACGAGGCGCTTCACCTGCGACAGACCGGCCTGGGCGTCCCGGGCGCTTTCGGCCACCAGCAGGAGCGATCCGACGCGCTCGCCGTAAAGCCCCATGTTCTTGGAGAACGAAGAGGCGACGAGGGCTTCGGGCGCCTTTTGCATCACCGCCAGCAATCCGGCGCGGTCTTCTTCGAGGCCGACGCCGAATCCCTGATAGGCGAAATCGAAGAACGGCAGCCAGCCGGCCTTCGCGGCGACGTCCCCCACCCGCGCCCAGCCCGCGGCGTCGAGGTCGGCTCCGGCGGGATTGTGGCAGCAGACGTGCAGCAGCACGACGTCGCCGGCGGGAACCTTCTCCAGCGCGGCGCACATGGCCTCCACGTCCACCTGCCGGGTGGCGGCGTCGTAATAGGGATAAGATCGGGACGCGAGGCCGGCCGCGGCGAAAATGCCCGGGTGGTTGCCCCACGTCGGATTCGGCATCCAGATCGTTCCGCCCGGACGAAACGCCTTGAGCAGTTCCCCGCCGATCCGCAGGGCCCCCGTGCCGCCGGGCGTCTGCGCCGCGGCCACGCTGTTCGCCGCGATGCCGTGGAAATCCTTGCCGAACACGAGATGCGCCACCGCGGCGCCGTATTCGGCGGGGCCGGAAATCGGCGTGTAGCCCTTGCTCTTTTCCGTTTCCCACAGCAGGCGTTCCGCGCGGCGGACGCATTCCAACACCGGCGTGGTGCCCTTGTCGTCGACGAACACGCCCACGCCCAGATTCACTTTCTCCGGACGGGGATCTTGGCGGAAGGCCTCCGTCAGGCCCAGGATGGGATCGGCGGGAGCGGGTTCGATTCCGGAATAAAACATGTCAGCCTCCTGTAGTTGTATGCGGGGGGTTGGTCGTTTTCGTTTGGATCAGGGATAGTAGGCTTCCACCCAGGTGCGAATGGTGTCTTCGCCGACCTTGGTGATGCCCATCTCGCGCTTGGCGTTCTCGACGGAGTCGGACGCGTGCGCCGCGTTGACCATGATGTCCTGGCCGAATTCGCGGCGGACGGAGCCCGGCAAGGCCTTGCTAGGATCGGTCGGCCCGAGAATGCTGCGGATGCGGGAGATCGCGTTGGGACCGGCATACACCAGCAGGAGGCAGCGCGAATTCCCCGGCTTGGCCTTTTCCTCGTCCACCAGCCCCTCGCCCCAGCGCCCCGTCATGAACTGGACGATCTGGTAGAACTGGTTGTCGCCGTAGGTCGGGCCGATGATTTCACCGAGCTGCCCCTTGATCGCTTCCGAGATCTCCATGCCGAGTTCCGCCGCGACCGCCTTGGCCGCGCGCTCGGCGACCTTGCCTTTCAGCTTCTCGCGGAGGACGTCGCGGACCGGGCCGTAGAACTCCTCGGCCTCGGCGACGGTCATGCGGTGCACTTTCGCGCCGACGATCCGCAGGCCCGAGCGGGAAAAGATGTCGATGATCAGTCCGGGCCGCGCGCTGGCGAAACGGAAATTGTCGGGCTTCAGGATGACGAGCGCCTCTTCCAGCGTCGCGCCTTGCGCCACGTCGCCGGCCGTGTCGACGATGCCGCCGCATTCCGCGCTGTATTTGGCCCACAGCTTGAGGGCCTCGCCCGTGGCGTGCGCGGTCGGTCCGATGAACACCGCCGGTTCGAGGTAGTGCACCGCCCCGGCCGCGTCCAAGATGTAGTCGCCGAAGGTGTCGCGGACGCTCTCGCCGCTGTTGGTCGGACGGATCGGCCCGGTGACGTCCTTCACGATCTGGATGGCGTTTTCGCCTTCGAACAACAGCATCATGACGCGGCGGCTGCGGCCCGTGGCCGCGTCGGGCCCGAACTCCCGCTCCACGTAGTCCGCGAGGATCGGCCGGATCACCGGATCCACGTCCGAATCGGTGCGGATCAGTTGCGCATAGGCGCGCGCCAGCTCGGGCGACGGCGCGAACATCCGCGCGGCCACTAGATCCAGGCCGGTCCGGCTGATGTAGCGGGCGATGACGCCGCCCGTGCGCGATTTGGAAACGGTATAGGGGTTGATCAAGACAAATGCCAGTTCTTTGGCCATGGGGTTCTCCTTTTCTATGACAAATCCGCGTGTTCTAGGGCGCCGACATCGCTTCGATCAGCTTGCCGAGCTTGTCGCGCTTCTCCTGCAGTTCGCGCTTGCGGGCGCGGGCTTGCTCGACCACTTCGGGCTTCGCCCGGCTCACGAAATTCTCGTTCTCGAGACGCTTGCTGGCGTTGGTCAGCTCCTGTTCGGTCTTTTCCAGCTGCTCCGCCAAGCGCCGCTTTTCGGCCTCCACGTCCACGTGGCCTTCCAGCGACAGGAACAAGGTGCCCAGCGGCGTGATGACGCTCGGCATGGCCTTGCCCGGCGTGAAATCCGCTTCCACTTCGAATTTCTCCGCCTTCAGGTACGGCAGGTAGGCCGCGCGGTCCGCGCGCACCCGGTCCCCGCCGGCCGCGTCGGCCGGCCGCAGAACGAAATCGGCCGTCTGCGACGGCGCGAGCCCGTAGTCGGCGCGCAGGTTCCGCGCCAGCCCGATCGCGTCGTGCTTGGCGTCCACGTAGGCGACGGCCTCGGCCTGCACGCCCCAGGCCGCCAGCTCCTCTTCGTCCAGCGCCTGCGGCCACGGCGCGATCATGATCGATTCGGCCATGGCCGCGTAGCCCATTCCCTGCCAGAGCTCCTCGGTCAGGAACGGCATGATGGGATGCAGCAGGCACAGCGCGCGCGACAGCACGTAATGCATCACCTTGAGCACTTCGCCCTTTCGGGCCGCGTCGGCGCCGTTGAGCGGCTGCTTGGCGTATTCCACGTACCAATCGCAGAACTCGTGCCAGAAAAACTCGTAGATCGCCTTCGCGTAGTCGTTGAACCGGCACCGTTCGACGTTCTCGTCGCAGACCGCGATCGTCTTGTGCAACCGCGCCAGGATGTGCTGGTCGTCCGCGGTCAGCAGCGCGGAATCGAATTGCGGGTCGCCCACGTCCGGCGCGGCGGCGCCCGTGTACATCTGGAGGAACCGCGCCGCGTTCCAGATCTTCGTCCCGAAATTCCGGCCCAGCTCGAATTTTTCCTTCGAGATGTAGACGTCCTGTCCCGTGGCGGTCAGGGCGATCAGGCTGAAGCGCAGCGCGTCGGCGCTGAAATCGGCGATGATGTCGAGCGGGTCGATCGAGTTGCCCAGGCTCTTGCTCATCTTGCGGCCTTGGTTGTCGCGCACGGTGCCGTGCAGGTAGACGCGCCGGAACGGCACGTCGCCCATGAACTCCAGGCCCGCCATGACCATGCGCGCCACCCAGAAGAAGATGATTTCCGGCGCGGTGACGAGATCGCTCGTCGGGTAGTAGAACTTCAGGTCGTCGCTCTTCTGCGGCCAGCCGAAGACGCTGAAGGGCCACAGCCACGAGCTGAACCAGGTGTCGAGCACGTCGGGGTCCTGGCGAAACGTCTCGGAACCGCAGCGCGGGCATTTCGCCGGCTGGCCCTTGGCGGCCCACTCGTGCTGGCAGTCCGGCGCCTCGCAATAGAACACGGGAATGCGGTGTCCCCACCAGATTTGCCGGCTGATGCACCAGTCGCGGATGTTTTCCATCCAGTCCAGATAGGTCTTGTTCCAGCGCTCGGGCACGAAGCGGACGCGGCCGTCCTTGACGGCCGCGATGGCGGGCCGGGCCAGCGGCTTCATCTTCACGAACCACTGCGGCGACAGGCGCGGTTCGACCACCGTGTGGCAGCGGTAGCAATGCCCCACCGCGTGCTGGTGGTCGTCGATCTTCGCCAGCAGGCCGGCGGCCTGCAGATCGGCGACGATCTTCTTGCGGCAGTCCTCCCGGGTCAGGCCCTGGTAGGGTCCCGCGTTTTCGTTCATCCCGCCGGTTTCGGTCATCACGTCGATCATCGGCAGCTCGTGCCGGCGGCCCATCTCGAAATCGTTCGGATCGTGGGCGGGCGTGACCTTCACCGCGCCGGTGCCGAACTGCGGATCGACGAAATCGTCCTCGATGATCGGAATTTCGCGGTTGAGGATCGGCAACAGCAGCGTCTTGCCCTTCAGCTTGGCGTAGCGCTCGTCGCGCGGGTTCACGGCCACCGCCACGTCGCCCAGCATCGTCTCCGGCCGCGTCGTGGCCACCGTCACGAATTCGTTCTTGCGCCCGCCCTTGACGGGATAGCGGATGTGCCAGAGGTGGCCCGCCTGGTTCTCGTGCTCGCTTTCCTCGTCGGAGAGCGCCGTGCAGCAGCGCGGACACCAGTTGATGATGTATTCGCCGCGATAGATCAGCTTCTTTTCATAGAGGCGGATGAAGACCTCCGCCACGGCCTCGCTGAGGCCTTCGTCCATCGTGAAGCGCGTGCGGCTCCAGTCGCACGAATTCCCGAGCTTCTCCAGCTGGTTCAGGATCGTGCCGCCGTACTGTTCCTTCCATTCCCAGACCAGCTTCAGGAACTCTTCGCGCGGCAGGTCCCAGCGGCTCTTGCCCTGTTTTTTCAGCTGGCGCTCCACCACGTTTTGCGTGGCAATGCCCGCGTGGTCCGTGCCCGGCACCCACAACGTATTGAAGCCCTGCATGCGCTTGCGGCGCACCATGACGTCCTGGATGGACTCGTTCAGGGCGTGGCCCATGTGCAGGATGCCCGTCACGTTCGGCGGCGGGATCACGATGGAATACGGCCGCCCGCCGCGCGCGGCGTCGGAATGGAAGAAGCCTTTCTCCTTCCACCAGGCGTACCACTTCGGCTCGATGGCCTTCGGATCGACGTTTTTCGGGAGCTCGGACATGGGAATCTACTTTCGTTTCTTGGGGGCGCGACGGCGCTGCTCGTCGAGGAACAGCTTGTATTCCACGCTGTCCACCAGAGCCTCCCACGACGCCTCGATGATGTTTTCGCTCACGCCGACCGTGCCCCACCGGTCGCGGCCGTCGGACGAATCGATCAGCACGCGCGTCGTCGCCTGCGTCGCCGTTTCGGGGTTGAGGATGCGCACGTGGTAGTCCTGGAGGACCACGGAATCGATGGCGGGATAGAACCGGTGCAGCACCTTGCGCAGGGCGTCGTTGAGCGCGTCCACGGGGCCGTCGCCCTCGCCCGCCGTCAGTTCCGTCTTGCCCTTCACGCCGATCTTGATGGTAGCCGTCGTCGTCGCCTTGCTCGCCGCGTCCTTCTTCTGCACCACGACGCTGAAGCCCTGCAGCTCGAAGAACGGCACGTGCTTCTTCAGCACCTTCTGCACGAGCAGCTTGAACGAGGCGTCCGCCGATTCGAAGGCGTAGCCGTTCTTCTCCAGATGCTCCAGCCGGCGCAGGATGTCCTTCACCGCCGGCGAATCCTTCCGGAACACCAGGCCCATCTCGCCCGTCTTCATGCGCACGTTGCTGGCGCCCGACAGCTCGCTCATCAGGATGCGCCGCTCGTTGCCGACGCTTTCCGGATCGACGTGCTCGAAGCTCTGCGACACCTTGCCGACGGCGTCGACGTGCATGCCCGCCTTGTGGGCGAACGCGCTTTCGCCCACGAACGGGCGGCTCTTGACCGGACGCTGGTCGGCGATTTCGTCCACGAGCAGCGACACGCTCCGGAGCTTCTTCAGCTGCGGGCCGCACGCCAGCTTCGCGCCCATCTTGAGCGCCAGGGCGGGGATGATCGAGCAGAGGTTCGCGTTGCCGGTGCGCTCGCCGTAGCCGTTGATGGTGCCCTGCACCATCGTCGCGCCGGCCTCGACCGCCGCCAGCGAGTTGGCCACCGCCAAGTCGGAATCGTTGTGCGTGTGGATGCCCAGGACCGCTTTCGGGAAGCGCGCCGCCACTTCGTTCGTGATGGCAACCACCTCGGAAGTCAGCCGGCCGCCGTTGGTGTCGCACAGCACCAGCGAATCCGCGCCGGCAGAAGCCGCGGCCTCCAGCGTCCGCAGCGCGTACGCCGGATCGTCCCGGTAGCCGTCGAAGAAATGTTCCGCGTCGTAGACGACTTCCTTGCCGCGCTTCTTCAGGAACCGCACGGAGTCCGCGATCATCGCCAGGTTCTCTTCCGGCGTGGTCTTGAGGACTTTTTCGACGTGCAGCAGCCAGCTCTTGCCGAAGAGGGTCGCCACCGGCGTGCCGGCCTGGAGGATCGCCGCCAGGCCGGAATCCTGCGCCGCCGTCAAGCCCGCGCGCCGCGTGCTGCCAAACGCCGCCAGCTTCGCGTGCTTGAGCTTCACCTTCTTCATCTCGGCGAAGAACGCCATGTCCTTCGGGTTCGACGCGGCGAAACCGCCCTCGACGTAATCGATGCCGAACTCATCCAGGCAGCGGGCGATCCGAATCTTGGCCGGCAGGGAAAAGCTGATGCCTTCCCCCTGCGCGCCGTCGCGCAGGGTCGTGTCGTAGACGATGACCTTTTTCATGCGGATCTCCTCGGGCCCGATCGGCCCGTTTCCCTGGCTACTTTTTCTTCTGCGCGGCTTTTTTCTTCGCCGGCGCTTTTTTCTTCGCCTTGGCGCCCATGCCGAACGCCTGGTGCAGCGAGCGGACCGCCTGGTCGGCGTCCTGCGCGCGGATCGCCACGGAAATCTTGATCTCCGAGGTGGAGATCATCTCGATGTTGATCTTGTGCTTGGCCAGCACGTCGAACATGCGGTAGGCCACGCCGGAGTGGCTCTTCATGCCCACGCCCACGAGGCTGACCTTGGCGATGTCGCCGTCGAAGTTCAGGCCGGCGGCCTGGACGGACTTCACCAGCGGCTCGATGACCCGCTTCGTCTTGGCGATGTCGTCCTTCGCCACCGTGAAGGAGACGTCGGTGACGCCCGCCGCGCTGACGTTCTGGACGATCATGTCCACGTTGAGGTTGGCGGCGGCCAGCGCCTTGAAGATGCGCGCGGCCACCCCGGGAGTGTCCGGCACGCCCAGCAGCGTCGCCTTGGCCTGGTTCTTGTCGGCGGCGATGCCGCGAATGATCATCTGTTCCATTTTTTCATCCTCCTCCCGCACGAGCGTGCCGGGTTTGACCACGAAACTCGAAAGCACTTCCAATACGACGCCGTAGTTCTTCGCGAACTCGACGGCGCGCGACTGCAGGACTTCGGCCCCGCAGCTCGCCAGTTCCAGCATCTCCTCGTAGGCGATTTCGTCGAGCTTGCGCGCCGCCGGCACCACGCGGGGATTGGCCGTGAACACGCCGTCCACGTCCTTCAGGATCTGGCAACGGTCGGCCTTCAGGGCGGCCGCGAGCGCCACGGCGGTCGTGTCCGATCCGCCGCGCCCCAGCGTGGCGATGTCTTCCGAGGGGTTGGTGCCCTGGAAGCCCGCCACGACCACGACCTGCCCCTGGTCCAGGTGCTTCTGGATGCGCTTGGGGTTGATCGCCTCGATCTTCGCCTTCAGGTGCGTGCCGTCCACGCGGATGCCGGCCTGGTGGCCGGTCATCGAAATCGCCTTCGCGCCGAGGGCGTGGAGCGCCATCGTCAGGACGGCGCTGGAGGCCATCTCGCCGGTGGCCATCAGGCTGTCCATCTCGCGTTCGTTGGGTTCGGGGTTCACCTGCTTCGCCAGCGCGATCAGGTCGTCGGTCGTGTCGCCCATGGCGCTCACCACGACCACCACCTGGTTGCCGGCGCGCTGCGTGTCGTAGATGCGCTTCGCCACGCGGCGCATGCATTCCGCATCCGCCACGGAGGAACCGCCGTATTTCTGCACGTACAAGGCCATCGCCGTTGCTCTCTTTCTGTTTTTCCTATTCGAAATCTTCGATGCGGTACGCCACCGCGGGCCGGTCGACCACGCCGTCCATCGCCGCGATTTCCGCCAGCGCCGCCGCCATTTCCCGCTCCTGGGCCGGGCCGGTCACGAAAATCACCGGCACGTAGGCGGCGCCCTTGGCCGCTTCCTTCTGCATCACCGAATCGATGCCGATCCGGTGCGCGCCCAGCACGGTCGCCGCGCGCGCCAGGGTGCCCGGCTGGTCCTTCATGGAAAACCGCAGGTAGTGCCGCGCCACGATCTCGCCCGGATCGCGGAACGCGACCGGGGTCTTGGCGTGCACGGCGCTCAGGTCGCGCCGGCGGCCGCCCGCGCGCAGGTTGAGCGCCGCGTCGGCCAGGTCGGCCACGACCGCGCTCGCCGCCGCCGCGCGGCCCGCGCCGCGCCCGTAGTACAGCGTGGTGCCCACCACGTCGCCCTTCACCAGCACCGCGTTGAACACGCCCGAAACCGCCGCCAGCTGGTGGCTGTGCTTCACCAGCGTCGGCTGCACGCCGACCTCGACGCCGTCCGCGCCGCCCTGGATGATCGCCAGCAGCTTGATCCGGTAGCCCATTTCCGCCGCGTAGGCGATGTCTGCCGCCGCCATGCCCCGGATGCCCGCGACGCTCACCTTGTTCAGCGGCACGTTGCAGCCGTAGGCCAGCGACGCCAGCACCGCCGCCTTGTGCGCGGTGTCGTGGCCGTCGACGTCCAGGCTCGGTTCCGCCTCCGCGTAGCCCGCCGCCTGCGCGGCCTTCAGCACCTCGTCGAACGGCAGCTTTTCTTCCTCCATCCGGGTCAGGATGTAGTTGCAGGTGCCGTTCAGGATGCCGTAGAGGCTCTGGATGCGGTTCGCGCACAGCCCTTCGCGCAGGGCCTTGATGATCGGGATGCCGCCGCCCACCGACGCCTCGAACAGGATTTCGGTCTTGTGTTCCTCCGCCACGCGGTGGATTTCCTCGCCGTGCTCGGCCAGCAGCTTCTTGTTCGCCGTCACCACCGGCTTGCCCAGCTTGAGCGCCTGCAGGATGAAGGCCTTCGCCGCGCCGGTGCCGCCGATCAGTTCGACGACCACGTCCACGTCCGGCCGCGCGATCAGCGCCGCCCCGTCGGTCGTCAGCAGCGCCGGATCCACCGCCACGCCGCGGTCGGTCTTCACGTCCAGATCCGCCACGCCGCGCAACGCCAGGCGCAGGCCCAGACGCTCGCCCAGCAACGCGCCGTTCTTCTGCAGGGTCTCGACCACGCCGGCCCCCACCGTGCCGAATCCCAGCACCGCCACTCCGATTTCCTTCATCTTCGACATGAAAACGCTCCAAGCTCTTGATTCAAATAAGAAGTGCGAAAGAATACCCCCGTTCGACCGAAAAACAAGCCCCAAACCCATGTTTCCGGCGGAATCGCCTCCCCCGGAAGGAGAACGGAATCGCCGCCGGCGGCATTTTGCCGCCCTTCCAGGCTTAGGCCGTCCCTGCAGCCGTCAGCGCGTGCTCGTTGCCGTTTTTCTTCAGCATGAACCAATTCATCGGCAGGCCCAGCAAGGCTTTGGCCAGCCCTTTCCCCACGAAAAACAGCAGCACGACGCCGATGCTCAACGAGGCCACGACCAGTTTTTGCGCGCTCCGCGCCCCGAACCCGCTCATGAACCCGGCGCAGACCGACGACACCAGCATGCCGCAGGTCAGCAGGAAATTCACCAGCGACCCGCCCAGTCCGCCCGGCAGGAAACCGCCGGCGGCATCCGTTCCGCCCGCCGCCCAGCCGCTCGCCACGTTCAGCAGCCCCAGGACCGTCGTCGCCAGCATCAGCGCCACCATCAGGTAGCCCCCGCAAAAACACGTCACCGCCGCCTTCGTCCGTTTGCGCGCCAAGCCGGACACCAGCAGACGCCCGCCGTGGGCCATCAAGGCGCGCATCACGCCGTAGGCCCAGCGCATTTGCTGCCGGAACAGGTCCTTCGGCGTGTGCGGCGTCTCGCAGGAACAGGCCAGATCCTCCAGGTACTCGATGCGGCCGCCCGCCGCCAAAACCCGCAGCGAATAATCCACGTCTTCCGTCAGCGCGCCGACCGTCCAGCCGCCCTGCGCCACGAGACGGTCCTTCCGGACCAGTTCCGCCGAACCGCAGAACATGCCCGTCCGCGCCAACCGCTTCAGCAGGGGCAAAATCACCACGTGGATCACGTTCACGATGCCCGCGCCCATCAGCGTGCTGTAGTTCTGCCGCGCGTTGGCCACCCGCCACGACGCCTGCACGCCCGCCAGCGCGGGATCCCGCGCCGCCGGCGCCGCCAGCCGCCGCAGAAAGTCCCGTTCCGGCAGGAAATCCGAATCCAAAATCAGCAGGTAATCCCCCGTCGTCGCCTTCAGCATGTGGTTCAAATTGCCCGGCTTGTAGCCCGCGTTGTCGCCCCGCCGGCACACCTGCACCCGCGGGTTTTCCCGCGCGAAGGCATCGATCTCCCGGGACACGTCCGGCCGGTTGCTGTCGTCGCCGATCAGGATCTGCAGCCGGTCCGCCGGATAATCGAATGCCAGGCAGCAGCGGGCGCAATTCAGCGCCGCCAGCTCGTTGTAGGTCGGAATCTGCACCGTCACCGTCGGCAAGGCCGTTCCGGCGGGCAACGGCTCGCCGGCGGACTTGTGCCGGCGGAAAACCAGCGCCCCGACCGTCAGGACGCAGTAAATCCACGACAAAACGAACGTCGCGCCCATCGCGACGTTGAACGCATACTCGATACCTTGGTGAAATGGTTGCAACATGATGCCGGCACTCCAGGCCGATGGGATTTGGACGCAGGCTTCTCCGCCTTTCCCCCCGAAAATGCAATCGAAATCGCTTTACCCGCCGCGGCGTTCGTCCCTTTTGTCCCGCTCCGTTCGCCACAAATCGCGGCTTGTGCCCGATCCCTCAACGCAAGCGACGCAAACGGCGCAAAAGCATCGCAAGCGTTCCGATCTCTTCGCCCCTCGTCCGTGCCGGAGCGCGGGCATCCTGCCCGCCCATCCTTCCCTTCGACATTCATAATTTTCGGTCTTCTCCCCACCCCTCCGTGCCTCCGCATCTCCGCGTGAGCAGGTTTTCGGCCCTCTTCCCCCTTTGCTGCCCCTGCGCCTTTGCGAGAAAAGGCTCTCCCGGCTCGAAAAATCGCGGCTCAGGCCTCCCAAACGGCTAAATCCGGTCATGTCGAGCGATAGTCGAGACATCTCGGCCTCATCCTTCGCCAACGCCACCGTTTAGGCCCAGATCCCTCGATTTATCTCGGGATGACAGCCCGCTGAGCGTCTGTATGACCATTTCTGGCCCAAAATCAGCTATTTTGCGTCTCGGAAAGTCATATTTCGGCCCCAAACGACCACTTTTCGTCCCAAACGACCCCCAAACGCCCTTCCGCGCTTGTTGTCAATGCCGATGAGACACTTTTCTACCCGGCAGACGACAGGTCTACCGGTTTGTTGATCCAGACTTCCGGCGGCACGCTCTTGGCCTGGGGGGCGCCCTTCACGAACCGCTCGGGATGTTCGGCGTAGGCTCGGTCCAGGACCGCTTGCCGTTGCCGGCGCTTCGCCTCGACCCGGCCCAGATGGACGTCTTCGGGCGTCATGAAAGCCAGCCCCGAATGCCGGTGCCGCACGTTGTACCACTCCAGCAGTTCGCCGAAGTAGCGGCGGGCTTCCTCGAACGATCCGAACCGCTCCGGATAGGTCGGGTGGTACTTCAGCGTCTTGAACTGGGCTTCGGAGTACGGGTTGTCGTTGGACACGTGCGGCCGCGAGTAGCTGCGGCGGACCTGCAGGTCCGCCAGCAGCCCGAGCACTTCCTGCGAGCGCATGCTTGGGCCCCGGTCCGAATGGACCGTCAGCTGGTTCGGCCCGACGCCCTGGCGCCGGTGGCACGAGGCGATCAGCGCCTGGGCCTGCGCGCCGCTCTCGTATTCCGCCAGCACCCAGCCGACGACATAGCGGCTGTACACGTCGAGCATCACGTACAGGTGGTAGAAGCGCCCGGGCGACGGGCCCCGCACCTTGGTGATGTCCCACGACCAGACCTGGTTCGGTCCCGTCGCCAGCAGCTCCGGCTTGGCGTAGACGGGATGCCGCAGCTGGTTGCGCCGCTCCCGCACCTCGCCGTGGCGCTTC
>CALMNW010000101.1 GCA_937872095.1 uncultured Verrucomicrobiota bacterium | reverse complement strand
GTGCGCAGCGCCAAGAAGATGATCGAGCGCGAGGAAGACCAGGTCTGGGACATCCTCGACGAAGTCACGCGCGGGCACACGGTGATGCTGAACCGCGCGCCGACGCTGCACCGCCTCTCGATCCAGGCGTTCGAGCCGGTGCTGATCGAAGGCGAAGCCATCCGCATCCATCCGCTCGTCTGCACGGCGTACAACGCCGACTTCGACGGCGACCAGATGGCCGTGCACGTGCCGCTGTCCATCGAAGCGCAGATGGAAAGCAAGCTGATCATGCTGGCGCCGAACAACATCTTCTCGCCGTCCAGCGGCAAGCCGATCACGACGCCGACGCAGGACATCGCGCTGGGCTGCTACTACCTGACGGTGGATTCGCAGCAGGAGCGCCTTCGCGCGCGCCAGGCGAAGGTGCCCGGCGCCATCGAACATCTGCCGATCTTCGGCGACGCTCAGGAAGTGCACACCGCCTACGACGAGGGCGTGCTGAAGGTGCACGACCGCATCCGCTTCAAGAATCCGGACTACCAGATCGAGACCAAGTACGGCATCAAGGACCAGTCGGTCATCGTCACGACGGTCGGCCGCGTCTTCTTCAACGAGATCTGGCCGGACGCCATGGGCTTCTTCAACGCCCCGGTGCCGAAAAAGAAGCTCGAAGAGCTCATCCGCCGCTGCTACCAGGTGGCGGGCCACGAAGAGACGGTGCGGACGCTGGACCGCGTGAAGGACCTCGGGTTCGACCACGCGACCCTCGCGGGCATCTCCATCGGCATCGTGGACATGATCGTGCCGGAAGCGAAGGTCAAGACCGTCGAGGCCGCGCGCAAGTCGCTGGCCGAGGTCGAGGCGCAGTACCGCAAGGGCATCATCACCGACGGCGAGCGCTACAACAAGATCATCGACATCTGGACGCACGCGACGGACGAAATCGCCGGGCAGATGTTCCGGGCGATGGAATTCAACGAGTCGCGCACCGACGTGAACCCGCTGTTCATGATGGTGGATTCCGGCGCGCGCGGCAACCGGCAGCAGATCCGCCAGCTGGCGGGCATGCGCGGCCTGATGGCCAAGCCGTCCGGCGAAATCATCGAGCGCCCGATTTTGGCGAACTTCCGCGAAGGGCTGAGCGTGCTGGAGTACTTCATCTCGACGCACGGCGCCCGCAAGGGGTTGGCCGACACCGCGCTGAAGACCGCCGACTCGGGCTACATGACCCGCAAGCTCGTCGACGTGTCGCAGGACGTGATCGTGGTCGAGCAGGACTGCGGCACCCTCAACGGCATCGAAGTGCAGGCCATCATGCAGGGCGACGAAGAACTCGTTCCGCTGGCCCAGCGCATTCTCGGCCGGACCTCGGTGGACGACATCCGCGACCCGCGCACGGGCGAAATCATCGTGGCGGCCGGCTACGAGATCGACGAAAAGGTGGTCGAAAAAGTCCGCCGCGCCGAGCTCGAGAGCGTGAAGATCCGCAGCGTGCTCACCTGCGAATCCAAGCGCGGCATCTGCGCCAAGTGCTACGGCCGCAACCTGGCCAACGGCAAGACCGCCGTGTTGGGCGAGGCTACCGGCATCATCGCCGCGCAATCCATCGGCGAGCCGGGCACGCAGCTGACGATGCGGACCTTCCACATCGGCGGCACGGCCAGCAGCACGTTCAAGCAGCCGGAAATCGTGATCAAGCACGACGGCACGCTGAAGTACGAAGAACTGTACGCGGTGCCGGGTCCCGACGGCAACCACATCGTCCTGAACAAGAGCGGCATGGTCGTGCTGTACGACAAGGACGGCCGCGAACTCGAGCGCCACACCGTTCCGCTGGGCAGCGTGCTGGCCGCGGCCGACGGCGAGGCCGTCAAGAAGGGCACGCCGGTCGCGAAGTGGGACCCCTACAACGTGCCCATCCTGAGCGAATTCGCCGGCAAGGTGGACCATCGCGACTTCATCATGGGCGTCACCGTCCGCAAGGAAAAGGACGAGGCGACGGGCCTGGAAGACCTGGTGATCCTGGAGCACAAGGAAGAAATCCATCCGCAGCTGATCGTCCGCGATCCGGCGGATCCCAAGAAGATCCTGGGCGCCTACACGATGCCGGCCGGCGCCCACGTGGTGGTCGCGAAGGGCGACACGGTCTTTGCCGGCGCGGTCGTCGCGAAGACGCCCCGCAAGCAGGCCCGCACGAAGGACATCACCGGCGGCTTGCCGCGCGTGTCCGAGCTGTTCGAAGCCCGCAAGCCGAAGGACGCGGCGGAAATCGCCAAGATCGACGGTCTCGTGGAAATGGGCGGGCACGCCCGCGGCCGCCGCAAGCTGCTCGTCCGCGATCCGATCACGGGCGACGCCGAAGAGCACCTGATCCCGCTGAACAAGCACATCGTGGTGTACGCCGGCGACCGCGTGAAGAAGGGCCAGCCCCTGACGGAAGGTCCCGTCGTCCCGCAAGAAATCCTCGAAGTCTGCGGTCCGCAAGAACTGCAGGAATACCTCGTGAACGAAGTCCAGGAGGTCTATCGCCTCCAGGGCGTCGAAATCAACGACAAGCACATCGAGATCATCGTCCGCCAGATGCTCCGCAAGGTCCGCATCTCGGAACCCGGCGACACCGGTTTCCTCTGGGGCGAACAGGTCGAGAAGCAGAACTTCATCGAGGTCAACCGCCGCGTGGCGGAAGAGGGCCGCAAGCCCGCCGAAGCCTCGCCGCTGCTGCTGGGCATCACCAAGGCCTCCCTCGAGACGGAAAGCTTCATCTCGGCGGCGTCCTTCCAGGACACGACGCGGGTGCTGACCGACGCCGCCACCTTGGCGCGCATCGACAACCTGCACGGGTTCAAGGAGAACGTGATCATGGGCCACGTCATTCCGGCCGGCACGGGCTTCTCGATGTACCGCAACATCAAGCTCGTTCCGCTGGCGGAACCGATCGCGGCCGAAGAGCTGCTGGGCGACCAACTGCCCACCGTGGCCGCCGAGCCGACCGAAGCCTGATCCCCGGAAGCGATTGCTTCCGCACAACGGCCCGGCTGAACGCCGGGCCGTTTTTGTCGCCCAGAAGGCCCATTCCGCGCGGAAACGGGGGAATGGTCTTGCCGGGCGTCGATGCGCCGGCGTATCTTCGGATCGGTGCTTGCGGCAAATGCTTGCGTGCGGAGGAATGCGATGAGAAAGCGGATCCTGTTCGGAACGTGGGGGGGGCTGCTTTGGTTGTCGTTGTCGGCGTGGGCAGGCGAGGCGCCGCCGGAAGGGTGGGGCGAGATCTTCGCGCGGTTCGATGCCTACGGACTGCCCGACGTGTCCACGGCGGACTATGTCCAGGTGTCGTGCGGGGAGCCGGACGTCGATGATCTGCTGCCGCGCGAGTGGGAGGCGAGCGGAAACGCCTGGAGGGTGGCGGAGGTGCGCGACGAACAAGACCAGCCTGTCCGCATGACCGCGGTGGTGGAAGGGAGCCGGACGTTCGACGTGGTCAGGCGAGAAGGCGATTTCGTCGAACCGCCGAAAACGCGGATGACGTTGGCCGCGCCGGCGCAGAAGGAAGTCGTGGGTCATGGTTTTTGGCGTGCGGGGGATGCTGGAGCCGACGCGCGGAAGGGGGCGCAGTTCATCGATTCGCTGAAGTGGGAGGGCGAGCCAATCTGGTTGCACCGCTTTCCGGGCCGCTTGTTCCTGCTGGCGTACGGGCTTTGGCAACGGGGCGACGCGACGAACGCGACGATTCTGCTGGAGGCGTTGGCGCGGCGCGCCGGGGGGCCGGAGGGCGCGGCGCGCGAGGCCATGAATCTGGTGGCGAACGGCGAGTACGAAAACCTGTACCGGGCATTCCGGAGCGATCACGACTGGACGGCCTACCGCGACGGCATCCAGCGGCTGCTGGTGAAGTATCCGGAAGGCTGGACCTGGGCGCCGGCGGTCCGACACTTGCTGGAAAAAGTAGAGGCGCGCATAACCGATCCTGCGGCGCTGCCGGCGGGCGCCGCGAAATGGAGCGAAGACGATCGCGCCCAGGCGGTGGCCATGGCGGGCCTGCGGGTCGTGCGGGGTGGCGACGACGTGTATGCCGATCCGCCCGTCCTGTGGATCGCGCCGTCGGGCTGGCGCGAACAGGTGAAGGAACCGCTCGACGCGGAGATGGCCGTGCGGGTCCGGGGGGTGCAAGCGGTGCCGTTCCTGTTGGCGTTGATGCAGGGAGACGATCTGTTGACGGACGCGGATCGGGCGGAGGTGGGGAAAGAGGGGATCTATCGCATCCGGCTCGATCCGCAGGCGCTCATGGAAAGTTCTTCGACCATGCAGCGGGCCGCTATGGCCCAGAACGGATACAATCTGTTGGATCGTCCGGCCACGCGGGGCGAAGTGGCTCGCCGCTGGTTGTGGGAACTGCTGCCCGAATGGGTCATGGGTGGCGACGGCAGGTGGCTGTCGAACGACGAGTTGGCCCGGAAGGCGCGGGAATTTTTCGAGGCGCATGGTACGGCGACGGAAGCGGAATGGGCGGTGCTGGCCTTGCCGGGGCGGTATGCCCATTCGTTCAACGACTTGGCCGTGGCCGATCTGTTGGCGCGCGCCCGGCAAGGCGCGGTGCCGGAGCTGGAGAAATTCTTGCTGGAAGAAAAGTGGCTCGTGCCCGACGCCGACGATTACGGAATCGATTCCGCCCGGAAAAACAAGGCCGAGCTGCTCATGCAATATGCCGCCCTGCGCCGGGAAGAGGCGCGGCCCTTGGCCCGGGCATTCGCCGCGCTGGCGCGGCGACAGGCAGAGGCGTTCGCCGTGCCGCAGAAAAACGAGCGGCAGGAGAAGCGCGCGAAAGAACAGCAAAATGCGCTGCGAGCCGTCGCAGACAAGCTGGAAGCGCTGCCGTTGGACTGTCCGGCGGCCAGTCGGAAAATCTGTTTGGCGGATGGACAATACGACCGGGCGCTGGTGGACGCCAAGCTGCAGGAGGCACCGCTGGCCGATGTCCTCGGCGAGGTGCTGGTCCATGCGGTTTCGATCTCCGCGGCGGACGACCGGGGGGGCATCGCCCACCAGATCGCGCGCCGGGCGGGGAAGGGGCCGGTTCCCGGTTTGCGCGCGACGGAACATGCCGCGGTTTGGGAAACGCTGATTGCGGACGATCGGCGGTTGACGTTCGACTCCGAACGGTTGGCGTCCGAGGATTTCCTGATTCTAAACGAACAACTGTTCGCGCAAGGGAATCTGCCGCTCTCAAAACGGGATTCGTGGGGCTTTCTGGATGCCAACGCCGGCGGCCGGGCGGCGCGGCGATTGCTGTGGGAACGTGGAACCAGCGGGCGGGCCTGGTTGCGCGACCGCGTGCGGCAGCGCTTGGCGGGCGTGCCCGAGGCGGAACTGCCGAGCTATCCCGCCGACGTTCCAGCTGCCGGAGAAACGATGGCGGCGCTGCGGGAGATATTCACGGCGGCGCCGGATCGGCCGGCCGCACGGAAAATCGCGGCAGAGTTGTCGCCGGCGGAACGACTGGCGTTGCCGGACCTGCTCAGGCAAGAGCCGGAACTGAATGCGCGACTGCTGGAGTGGAACCGCCGGATCGATGCCGTCCAGATCGACGGCGATCTCGGCGAATGGAATTCCAGGCTGCGAGATTGGGAAGGCCGGTTCATGGCGCCGGAGTTGCTGGAAAATCTGCGGAGCTGCGCGGAAGAGCGTGCCCGGGCGGAATTGCCGTTCAGCGCGAAGCTGGTCCGCAAGCCGGACTTCGGCGGCGGCGCGTTGGAAATCACAACGACGGTGCCCGAGCCGGAATATTTGCGGCGGAACAACGAAACACAGCGCATTGTCGGCTATGCCGGGTTGATCTGCGGGCCGGGGTGCTACGGTGCGGCCGTTTGGCGTACGTCGCCGCCGCCGGAAAAGAAATACTGGTCGTCAGTGGAGACAACGGATTCCTTTGAAATGCGAGGGTTTCGGCAAGCTGCCGATGCGTTTTTCGGCGCGGCTCTGCCGGCCAGCGAGGAAGCGTTTGCTGTTTTCCAGACACAGGGAGAGAAACAATGAAAATCCAGAAGCTGCCCGCGTATCGAGGCGCAACCGGCTATCCGACGCAGGCCGAAGTCCAACGGATGCCGGAGCTGTTGGCCCGCATGCCGGCGCGTTGGGAGCAGTCGTCCGGTTTCGCGGCGCTGCTGGGCTTGCTGGCGCTGACGACGGCGCCGCGCGCCGAAGCGGAGGACGTGGATGCCCCGAAGTTCGCGCCGGTCATGGCGTCTCCGGATGCTCAATTGCCGGATACCTCGGTTGCGCAGAAAGCGCGGAAAACCGCCGCGGTGGTGGCCCCCATGCTGGAAGAGGCGCTGGACCACGATGGCCGCGGGTCCTTCGGTTGCATTTCGGTGTGTCCCGCCACGTTCATGCCGGAGGACGAGGCGCTGGAACTGATCCGGACCGAACTGGAAGCGGCCGGGCTTCATTTGCGGGAAGGCGTGGAACTGGATGACGTGATGGCGCCGGTCCAGAAACCCGAAGACGCCAAGCAGCAAAGCGGCGCGCGGGATTGGGAAAAGGGCAACGAATTGGGCCCGCGACCAGTCCGTTTCGATTGGGCCGACCCTGAACGCGCGGTCTACGTCGAATATCTGGCAAAGCGGGATTACCGGACGTGGCAGGGCCACATGGTCAGCGTGAACGATTCCTACGATTTCGCCGCGCTGGCCCGGAAAGTGGCGGAAGCTTACGGACAATACCGTAGCGAGGACAAAACCATCTTCGGCGTGTTTTTCGAGCCGCTGGCGGATCCCGGCGTGGCGAACCCGAAATTGGAAGGGTTGTCGTCGGAGCAAGCCCGGCGCGCTTCATGGGAATTCGAGCGGATGGAAGCGGCGGTCAAAGGGGAGAAGGGCCGCGACAAGCTGCGGCGGCAGGTGCGGCACTTCGTGGAGTTTCTGCGGAAAGAGGGCGTGGTCGCGCCCCCGAAGTGAAGCCGGAAGTCGTTGCGTGCATCTGACGCTGCATTTGACCGACCGCTGCAACCTGGCGTGCCGTTACTGCTATGCGCGGCACGGGACGGCGGACATGTCGTTCGAGACGGCCGTCGCCGCGATCGAGAAATGCGCGCAGGGGCCGAACTGCGGCATCATCTTTTTCGGCGGCGAGCCGTTGCTGCGCCAAGCGCTGATCTGGCGGATCATGGATTGGTGCGAGACGCGGCCGCCGCAACGGTTCCACTACAAGGTGACGACGAACGGCACGCTGCTCGACGACGCATTCCTGGATGAAGCCTTGGAACGGGGATTGCACGTGGCGCTGAGCCACGACGGTGCGCGCGAGGCGCACGACGCCTTCCGCGTGTGGCCCGACGGCGGCGGAACCTGCGCCGCCGTGGACGATGCGCTGGCGCGGCTGCTGCGCAAGCGCCCCTATTCGCCGGTGCTGATGACGGTGAATCCCGAAATGGCCGGACGGTTTGCCGAAGGAGTCCGGGAACTGCAGGCCAAAGGCGTGCAGTATTTGATCGTCTCGATGAATTTCGCGGGGCCGTGGACGGACGCGGCGTTGCGGACGCTGGAAAAGGAATTCCGGAAGCTGGCGGACTGGCACGAGGAGAACTACCGCAAGGAACGGAAGTTCTATTTTTCGCCGTTCGACAAGCGGATCGCTTCGCGCGTGTTTCCGGAACGCAGCAATTCCTGCCAGCTGGGAAAACGGCAGATTTCCGTGGGGCCGGACGGGCGGCTGTTTCCATGCGTGCAGTTTGCGGGGCGCGACGAATACGCGATCGGGACGGCGGAGACGGGGATCGATGAAACGCGGCGCGAAGAGATCTATCGACGCAACGAGCGGGACAAGCCGGAGTGCGCGGACTGCGCGCTGGAGCGGCGCTGCCACAACAAGTGCGGGTGCCTGAATCTCCAGACGACGGGCAGCCTGGATCGGATTTCTCCGGTGCTGTGCGAATACGAACGGCTGGTTTTTCCGATCGCGGATCGGCTGGCCGAGCGGTTGTACCAGACGCGAAACGCGATGTTTTTGCACCGGCACTACAACCCGGCTTTTCCGGTCTTGTCGTTTTTGGAGGACTTGGGGGCGTCGTAGGGGCGGCGGCCTGCAGGGCGGGGGGTTTACTGTCTTGTCCGCCGAAGCCTTGGCGAAGGCGGAAGGCCCGGGCGTTGACCGGGCGGGGGCGGGGACTGAATATTCAATATCCAATGTCCAGTTTCCAATCATCAAGTGGGCGAGCCGCACGCTACAGCGTGGACTGCATGCAAGCTTCGTTCGTAGTCCAGCCTTCAGGCTGGGTTCGTACGCAGAAGGTCCCCGCGGCGCGGGGGCCTGCAGGGCGGTCCGGACGGCCGGAACAGCCCGGTCGTCTCGACGAGACGACCCTACCTCGAGAGCCATTTTGCCACGAAGAACACAAAAAGGGGGCGAGAAGAAAACTCCATATCCAATATCCAATGTCCAATATCCAATCATCAAGTAAACGAGCCGGAGGAGGGACTTGCGGGCGGGGCGGGGGGCGTGGTAGGTTGCGGGGCTTTGTATTGCGAATAGAGAAAGACGGCACGACGTGGCAAAGGAAGTCAAAATCGAAGCGGCGGGGCGCGGGCACGCGCTGGCGGCGATCCGGAACATCGGGATCGTCGCGCACATCGACGCGGGCAAGACGACCACGACGGAACGGATGCTGTTCTACACGGGCAAGGTGCACAAGATGGGGGAGGTGCACGACGGCACGGCGGTGATGGATTGGATGGTGCAGGAGCAGGAACGCGGCATCACGATCACGAGCGCGGCCACGACCTGTTTCTGGACGGACCGGCAGATCAACATCATCGATACGCCGGGGCACGTGGATTTCACGGCGGAGGTGGAACGGTCGCTGCGCGTGCTGGACGGCGCGGTGGGCGTGTTCTGCGCGGTGGGCGGCGTGCAGCCGCAGTCGGAAACGGTGTGGCGGCAGGCGAACAAGTACGGCGTGCCGCGGATCGCGTTCGTCAACAAGATGGACCGCACGGGCGCGGGTTTCGCGCGGGTCGTCGAGGAAATGAAGACGAAGCTGCGGGCGCCGGCGGTGCCGATCCAGATTCCCTGGGGGCGGGAAGAAAATTTCAAGGGGCTCGTCGATCTGGTGCGCATGCAGGCGCTGACGTTCGACGAGGACGCGCTGGGCTCGAAAGTGCGGACGCAGGATATTCCCGCGGAGCTGGCGGAGGCGGCGCGGCAGGCGCGCGAGGCGCTGCTGGAAGCCGTGGCGGAGACGGACGAAGCGCTGCTGGACGCCTATCTGGACGAGGGGGATTTGTCGGTCGAAGCGCTGCAGGCGGGCATCCGCAAGGCGACGGTCGCGAACCGGATGGTGCCGGTGCTGTGCGGCACGAGCCTGCGGAACAAGGGCATCCAGCCGCTGCTGGACGCGGTGGTGGATTATCTGCCGTCGCCGCTGGACGTGCCGGCCATCAAAGGGCGGCACCCGAAAACGGAAGAGGAACTGGAACGCACGACGGGCGATTTCGAGCCGCTGTGCGCGCTGGCGTTCAAGGTGGCGACGGATCCGTTCGTGGGCAAGCTGGTCTTCATGCGGGTGTATTCGGGCGAGCTGCGCAAAGGGGCGAACGTGTGGAACCCGCGCACGCAGAAGCGGGAGCGCGTGATGCGCCTGATCCGCCTGCACGCGAACCAGCGCGAGGAAATCGAAGCGCTGTATTCCGGCGAGATCGGCGCGATCGCGGGGATCAAGGGCGTGGGCACGGGCGACACGCTGTGCGCGGAGCAGAAGCCGATCGTGCTGGAGCGGATCACGTTTCCGGAACCGGTGGTGTCGATGGCGATCGAACCGAAGACGCAGGCGGACAAGGACAAGATGCAGGCCGCGCTCGCCGATCTGGCGGACGAGGATCCGACGTTCATGGTCGGGCAGGACGCGGAAACGGGCCAGACGATCATCCGGGGAATGGGGGAATTGCATCTGGAAATCCTGCGGGACCGCATGTTGCGGGAATACAAGGTGCAGGCGAACGCGGGGCGGCCGATGGTGGCCTATCGCGAGACGATCACCGAGCCAGGCCGGGCCGAATTCACGTTCGACCGGGAGCTGGGCGGCAAACGCCACTTCGCCATGGTGGGCATCGCCTTGGAAAAAAATGAGCGCGGCTCCGGAAATAGTGTTGACTTCAAAATTTCGTCTGATTTAATACCGCACGATTTTCGATCCGTCGTGGAGGAAGGAATCCGGGACGGATTGAGCACAGGTGTGTTGGGAAATTTCCCGATCGCGGACGTCCGGGTGACGGTGGTCAATGGCCAGTGGCATCCGGTCGACTCGTCGGAAATTGCGTTTCGGTCGGCGGCTTCGATGTCGCTGCGCGAGGCGGCGAAGACGGCACGCCCGGCCCTTCTGGAGCCCATCATGGCGCTCGAGATCGTGGCGCCCGAGGAAAACCTGGGCGACGTGCTGGGCGATCTGAACATGCGCCGCGGCCAGGTGAAAGACGTGGCGCAGCGGGATGGAACGCGGGTGATCGAGGCCTCCGTGCCTTTGGCGGAGTTGTTTGGCTACGCGACGACATTGCGTTCTTTGACACGCGGACGCGCCGGCTACACGATGGAACCGACCCGGTTCGACGTGGTGCCGGAAAGCCTGTGCCGGGAGTTGATGAACCGTTGAAAGAGAAAACATGAGCGGACAACGAATCAGAATACGGCTGAGGGCTTTCGACCATCGGATGCTGGACCAATCGGCCAGCGAGATCGTGGAAACGACCAAGCGCACGGGCGCCCGCGTGGCGGGGCCGATCCCGATGCCGACGCGCATCGAGCGCTACACGGTGAATCGCAGCGTCCACGCGGACAAGAAGTCCATGGAACAATTCGAGATCCGCACCCACAAGCGGTTGCTGGACATCATCGACCCGACGGCGAAGACGGTGGACGAGCTGAAGAAGCTCAATCTGCCCGCGGGCGTGGACATCCAAATCAAGATCTAAGGGGAAGACGTCCATGCAAACGTTGATCGGCAAGAAAATCGGCATGACGCGCGTCTACGACGACGACGGCGTCCAGGTGCCCGTGACGGTGGTGCAGGTGGGTCCGTGCGTGGTGGTGCAGCGCAAGAGCGCGCAGCCCGACGGCTACGAGGCGGTCCAGCTCGGATTCGCGGAGCAGAAGGAATCCCGCCTGGCGAAGCCGCAGCAGGGCCATTTCAAGAAGGCGGGCGCGAAGCCCCAGAAGGTGCTGCGCGAAGTGCGCGTGGGCGCGGACGAGGCCGCGAAGGCCGGCGACGTGCTGACGGCGAGCGTGTTCGACGGCGTGAAGTTCGTGGACGTGCTGGGGCATACGAAGGGCCGCGGCTTCCAGGGCGTCGTGCGGCGCTACCGGTTCGCCGGCGGCCGGGCGAGCCACGGCGGCGGCTGGAACCGCAAGCCGGGTTCCATCGGCAACCGCGAATGGCCGGCGCGCGTGTTCAAGAACAAGAAGCTGCCGGGCCACATGGGTTCGGTGGACGTCACGACGCAGAATCTGCGGGTGGTCAAGGTCTTGGCCGACGACCACGCGCTGCTGCTGGAAGGCGCGGTTCCCGGCCCCATGGGCGGGATCGTGCTCGTGCGCAAAGCGATCAAGAAGGCGTAAAGGGTCATGAGCAAAGTAGCCATCTATCAATTGAGCGGCGAAGCGGCCGGCGAGAAGGAAATCGCCGACCAGCTTCTGGAAACGAAGCGCGGCGCGCAAGCCGTGCTGGACGCGGTGACGGCGTACCGGGCGGGCATCCGCGCGGGGACGGCATCGACGAAGACGCGCGACGAAGTGAGCGGCGGCGGCCGCAAGCCGTACAAGCAGAAGGGCACTGGCCGGGCTCGCCAAGGTTCGATCCGGTCGCCGATCCTGCGCGGCGGCGGCGTGGTGTTCGGCCCCCATCCCCGGGACTTTTCGAAGAAGATCAACAAGAAGACCGCGGCGCTGGCGTTCCGGCGCGCGCTGAGCGACAAGCTCGCGGCGGGCGCGGTGGCGGTGGCCGAGGGTCTCGAGACGATCGAGCCGAAGACGAAGGCGCTGGCCGGGCTGCTGAAGAAGGTCGCGGGCGGCCGTCCGACGCTGTTCGTGACGGGCGCGGCGAACAAGAACCTGAATCTGGCGGCGCGCAACGTGCCGAAGGTGGAAGTGACCACGGCCGCGCAGGCGCACGTCTACCAGATCCAGCGCTATCCGGCGATCGTGGCGGATGCCGCGGGCCTGGACGGCCTCCGGGCGCGTCTGGCGGAAGGGGCGGAGTGATCATGAAGAACCTGATCGTCAAGAAACTGGTGGTGACGGAGAAAGGCACCCGCCTCAAGGAGACGGGCAACCAATACATCTTCGAAGTGGATCGCGGGGCGAACAAGCTGGAGATCCGCCGCGAGGTGGAACAGCGGTTCAACGTCAAGGTCCAGGACGTGAACACGATGACGCGGCCGGGCAAGGCCAAGCGGCTGCGCACGGCGTCCTACGGCCGCACGCCGGACCGGAAGCGCGCCGTGGTGACGCTCCAGGCCGGGCAAACCATCGAGATGGCATAAGCGAGGATCGAACATGGGTCTCAAAAAATACAAGCCGAAGACCGCGGCATTGCGCTTCACGACGCTTTCGGATTTCGAAGGCGTGAGCAAGAAGCGCCCCGAGCGCGGACTGATCGCGATCAAAAAGGGCCAGGGCGGCCGCAACGCGCAGGGACGGATCACGGTCCGCCATCGCGGCGGCGGGCACAAGAAGTTCCTGCGCCTGGTCGATTTCAAGCGCCACCAGAAGCTGGACATTCCGGCGAAGGTGCAGGCGATCGAATACGATCCGAACCGCACGGCGCGCCTCGCGCTGCTGGCGTACGCGGACGGCGAGAAGCGCTACATCCTCGCGCCGAACGGCGTGAAGGTGGGCGCGACGCTGCTGGCGGGCCCCAAGGCGGAGCCGGTGGACGGCAACGCGCTGCCGCTTTCCGCGATTCCGCTGGGCATGCCGATCCATGCGATCGAAATGGCTCCGGGCGAAGGCGCGAAGATGGTCCGCAGCGCGGGCATGGTGGCGCGCATCGCGGCCCGCGACGAAGCGTTCGCGCAGATCAAGCTGCCCTCCGGCGAAATCCGCAAGGTGCTGGCCGGCTGCTACGCGACGATCGGCCAGGTGGGCAATCTCGAGCACGAGAACATTTCGCTGGGCAAGGCCGGCCGCAAGCGCTGGAAGGGCATCCGCCCGACCGTGCGCGGCGTGGCGATGAATCCGGTCGACCACCCGATGGGCGGCGGCGAAGGCCGCAGCTCGGGCGGCGGACATCCGGTGACGCCGTGGGGCCAGTTGACCAAGGGCAAGCGCACGCGCAGCGGCCGCAAGCCGTCGAGCCGGTTCATCGTGCAACGGAGAAAGAAGTAACATGACGCGCTCAATCAAAAAGGGACCGTACGTGGAAGACCACCTGATGAAAAAGGTGGAAGCGCTGGCCGCCAGCGGGGCGAAGCGCCCGATCAAGACCTGGTCGCGCCGCAGCATGATCCTGCCGGAGTTCGTGGGCCAGACGTTCACGGTGCACAACGGCAAGGTGTTCACGAGCGTGTTCGTGACGGAAAACATGGTGGGGCATCGGCTGGGCGAGTTCTCGCCCACGCGGACGTTCCGCCGGCACGGCGCGGCGACGGACAAGACCATCGCGCTGAAGTAACGAGATTTTGGATGATGGGCTTCCCTCGTGGATGGCGGCTCCTGGGAGTCGTTTCGGCGGTGGGAGCCGCGCTGGCGGCGGGCTGGTTCTTCGGCGCGCGGCAAGCGGAAAGAAGTTCTTTGACGGAAGGGCCGGCGACCGCGCCGGCACGTCTTGAAGAAGGGGCCGGATTCGTTCCGGAGACCCCGGTTGAGGCGGAGACGGCCGAGGATTCGGTGCAGTCCGCGTGGGATGTGGAAACGAACTCCATCCGCGTGGACGGGCACGCAGCAGCGGCCGTGGGAGGCGCGGCGGATGGCCAAAACGACGAGTTGCTGGACCTGGTGACGAGCGAGTCTCGCCTGGTGACGGCCCGTCTGGCGCAGGAAATCGCCGGGTTGCGGAGCGACCTGACGGACCAAACCGGACGGATCCGGAAGCTGAGCGAGGCGCTGGCCGAGGCGCAAGCCGCGCTGGACGTGAACGAAGCGCGGCGGGCGCAGGCGGCGGGTATCGCGGCGGAAACGCCGGCGGACGCTCCGGTCGAGGCGCGGATCGCGGACGTGAACGCGGACCTGGGCCTCGTGATCCTGGACCGGGGCGCCCGGCAGGGCGTGCGGTACGGGCTGCCGCTGACGGTCTTGCGGGACCGGCGGCGCGTGGCGCGGATCCGGGTCGTGGATGTGAGAGAGAGAATCGCCGGCGCGGCGGTCGAGGAGACGGCGCGGGGCGACTACCCCCAAACAGGGGACCGAGCGGTGCTGATTCGGCCGGAAGGTCCTTGAGGAACGAGACATGGAAATCAAAGCAGTATCGAAATACGTGAGAATGACGCCGACCAAGGCGCGGGACCTGACGCGGGCCATCGTCGGCAAGAGCGTGGGCGAAGCCCTGCGGGTGGTGGAGTTGAACAAGCGCAAGACGGCGGCGTGCATCGGCAAGACGCTGAAGTCGGCGATCGCCAACGCGGAAAACAACGCGGAGCTGTCGGCGGACAAGCTGTTCGTGGCGAAAGCCGTGATCGAAAACGGGCCGACGATTCCCCGGTACTGGCCGCGGGCGCGCGGTTCCGCGGGACCGGTGCGCAAGAAGACGGCGCACGTCCGCATCACGCTGACGGACGAAAAGCCGTCGAAGAAATAGCACGCAACGGATGTAGAGAGAACGAAGGAGGCGCAATTTGGGCCAAAAAGTCAATCCGATCGGGTTCCGCACGGCGGTCCACAAGCAGTGGAAGAGCCGCTGGTTCGCGGAGAGAAAAGAGTTCGGCGACCTGTTGAACGAGGATCTGGTGATCCGCGACATGGTGCGCGCCAAGCTGAAGGATGCGGCGGTGGCGGACATCGTGATCGAACGGTACGCGCAGCGCGCCCGGGTGACGGTCTACACGGCCCGGCCGGGCGTGGTGATCGGCCGCAAGGGCGAGGGCATCGACAAGCTCCGCGAGGAGCTGAGCGCGAAGACCGGCAAGGAAATCTACGTGGAAATCAAGGAAGTGCGCAGTCCGGACACGAACGCGCAGCTGGTGGCGGAAAGCATCGCCCTGCAGCTGGAGCGCCGGGTGGCCTTCCGCCGCGCGATGAAGCGCGCGCTGCAGCTGACGATGGACATGGGCGCCCTGGGCATCCGCGTCCAGGCCTGCGGCCGCCTCGGCGGCGCGGAACTGGCGCGCGTGGAACACTACATGGTCGGCAAGGTGCCGCTGCAGACGCTGCGCGCGGACGTGCAGTACGGGTTCGCCGAAGCGAACACGATGGCGGGCAAGATCGGCGTGAAGTGCTGGATCTGCCAGAAGCCCGAAGAGGCCAAGGCCGCGAGCAAGGAGAAGTCGTATGCCCCTTATGCCTAAACGTGTGAAGTACCGCCAGAGCCAGCGCGGATCGCGCAAGGGCCTGGCGCAGTCCGGCAATACCCTGGCGTTCGGCGAGTACGGCCTGCGCGCGATGGAGCGCTGCTGGATGACCAACATCCAGATCGAAGCCTGCCGCGTGGCGATGAACCGCGAGATGAAGCGCAAGGGCAAGCTGTGGATCCGGATTTTCCCGGACAAGTCCTATTCGAAGAAGCCGCTGGAAGTCCGCATGGGCAAGGGCAAGGGCGCGATCGAGGGGTGGGTGGCCGTGATCCGGCCCGGCCGCATCCTGTTCGAGATGGACGGCATCACCGAAAAGCAGGCGACGGAATGTCTGCGCTTGGCCGCCACCAAACTGCCGATCCGCACGACGTTCGTGCGGCGCGGGGTCACCCTGTAGGAAGAGGAGAGCGACCGATGAAGGCACGAGAAGTCCGCGACCTGACGCCCGATGAACAGGCGCAGAAGCTGGCGGAGATGGAAAAGGAACTGTTCAACCTGCGCATCCAGCAGACCGCCGGACAGCTGGAGAAGCCCGACCGCGTCCGCGTGGTTCGGCGCGAGATCGCGCGGATCAAGACGATCATGAACCAGGCGAAAGCCGCGAGGTAAGCGAAATGGCGACTGAAACGAGGAATCCGCGCAAGGAGCGCACGGGCGTCGTGGTGAGCGACGCGATGAACAAGACGGTCGTGGTGCAGGCGGAACGCCGCATCGTGCATCCCGTCTACGGCAAGGTTTTGCGGCGCAGCAAGAAATACTACGCGCACGACGAGAAGAACGAAGCCAAGAAGGGCGACCGGGTGGTCATCGCCGAGACGCGCCCCTTGAGCAAGACGAAGCGCTGGCGGCTCGTGGAGATCTCCATCCGCGCCGGCGGAAACGAGGTGTGAAATGATCCAGATGGAATCCGAACTGCCGGTGGCGGATAATACCGGCGCGCGCTTGGCCAAGTGCATCAAGGTCCTGGGCCAGCGCAAGACGGTGGCGCACATCGGGGACATCATCCGGGTGTCCATCCGCGAGGCGCAGCCCGTCGGCATGGTCAAGAAGGGCGAAGTGGCCCGGGCGTTGATCGTCCGCACGGCGGCGCCCATCCGCCGGAAAGACGGCTCGACGCTGTCGTTCGACCACAACGCGGTGATTCTGATCGACGACCAGAAGAATCCGCGCGGCAGCCGCATCTTCGGCCCCGTGGCCCGCGAGCTGCGCGAGCTGAACTACATGAAGGTCATCTCCTTGGCTCCCGAGGTGCTGTGATGAACAAGATCAAGATGCATGTCCGCCGCGGCGACGTCGTCCGGGCGATTTCCGGCGAAGACGCCGACGGCAAGAAGACCGGCAAGGTCCTGAAGATCTATCCCGCGAAGGGCCGCGTGCTGGTGGAAGGTTTCAACTTCGTGAAGAAGCACCTGCGCAAGTCGCAGGACAATCCGAACGGGGGCATCGTCAGCAAGGAAGCGCCGATGGCGGCCTCGAAGCTGGCGGTGGTGACCCGCGCCGCGAAGAAGACGGAAAAGGAATAAGGGCGGTCAATCATGTCGATCCTGAAAGAAAAATACCAAAAAGACGTGGTGAAGGCGCTGAAGGCCTCCGGGAAGTATCCCTCCACGATGGATATCCCGCGGCTTTCGAAGGTGGTGGTCAACATGTCGGTCAACGCGATGGTGGATCGCGACACCCTGAAAGTGGTGGCGGACGACCTCGCGAAGATCACGGGCCAGCGGCCCACGATCCGCAAGGCGACGAAGAGCATCTCGAACTTCAAGCTGCGCGAAGGCATGCCCATCGGCGCGAAGGTGACGCTCCGCGGTCCCCGGATGTACGAGTTCGTCGAGCGGCTGATCCACGCGACGCTCCCGCGCATCCGCGACTTCCGCGGCGTTTCGCCGAAGGCGTTCGACGGCCGCGGAAACTACACGCTGGGCCTGAAGGAACAGACGCTGTTCCCCGAGATCGAATCGGACAAGGTCAAGCGCGTCCAGGGCATGGACATCACGATCGTGACCACCGCGAAGACCAACGCGGACGCCAAGGAGCTGCTGCAGCTGCTGGGCATCCCGTTCGCAACCGCATAATGTGAAAAGGGAGGAAGACCTTGGCTAAGATATCATGGATGGTGAAGGCGTCGCGCGAACCCAAGTTCGCCGTGCGCGGATATTGCCGGTGCCGGCGGTGCGGACGTTCCCGCGCCTATATTCGGAAGTTCCAGCTGTGCCGTATTTGCTTCCGCGAATTGGCGTCCGAAGGGAAGATCCCCGGCGTCGTGAAAGCCAGCTGGTAGGACGGGAGGAAAACAATGAGCTGTTCTGATCCCATCGCGGACATGCTGACCTGCATCCGCAACGCAAGCCGGGCCGGATTGCCGGCCACGGAAATGAGCCATTCCCGCCTGAAAGCGGAAATCGCCCGGATCCTGAAGAAGGAAGGCTACGTCGCCGACGTGGCCGAAGGCGACGACGACGGCAAGAAGCGGCTGCGCGTGGTTTTGAAGTACGATTACAACGAGAAACCCATCATCCAGCAGATCCGCCGCGTGAGCAAGCCGGGCTTGCGGCGCTACGTGGCGGCGGCCGACATCCCGCGCGTGCGGGGCGGCATGGGCACCGCGGTCCTGAGCACCAGCCGGGGCCTGATGTCCGACCGCGAAGCCCGCGCGGCCCACGTGGGCGGCGAAGTGCTCTGCCAGATCTGGTAATTCGGAGGCGAGGAAACAACATGTCGAGAATTGGCAAACAACCGGTGGTCCTGCCTGCGGGCATTACCGCCAAGGTGGCCGACGGCGCCGTGGCCCTGAAGGGCCCCAAGGGCGAATTGTCGCTGAAGACGCCGGAAACCGTGACCGTGTCCCTGGACGGCTCCACGCTGACCATCGTCCGCAAGGGCGACGACAAGCAGAGCCGCTCGGACCACGGCACGATCCGCGCGCTGCTGCAGAACATGGTCGTCGGCGTCAAGGACGGCTACAGCCGCGACCTGGAAATCCAGGGCGTGGGCTTCAAGGCCAGCATGGCCGGCAACAAGTTGACGATGAACGTGGGCTATTCGCATCCCGTGGAATACGTGGTGCCGGAGGGCGTCGCCGTGAAGGTGACCGACGGCACGCAGCTGACGGTCAGCGGGATCGATAAGCAACTGGTGGGACAAGTGAGCGCCCGCATCCGTTCCTTCCGCCCGCCCGAGCCCTACAAGGGCAAAGGCGTGCGCTACAAGGACGAGCGCGTGCGCCGGAAAGCGGGCAAGACGGTGGCGTAACCATGAAAACGAAGAACCAGAAGGATTATCGTGTGCGCCGGCACCTGCGCCTGCGCCAGAAGCTGCAAGGCACGGCCGAGCGTCCGCGCATGAGCGTGTTCGTGTCCAACCAGCACCTCTACGTGCAGTTCATCGACGACGCCGCGGCCAAGACCTTGGCGGCGGTTTCGACCGTGGCCGGCGCCTTGAAGGGCCAGAAGCTGAACGTCGCCACGGCGAAGCAGCTCGGCGCCCAGGCCGCCCAGGCCGCGAAGGAAAAGGGCATCTCCGCGGTCGTGTTCGATCGCGGCGGATTCGCCTACCGCGGCCGCCTGCAGGCGCTGGCGGACGCCGCGCGCGAAGGCGGACTGAAGTTCTAGAGCTTCCCAACCCGAGGAAAACCGGATGATGAAACGCGAATTCAAGAAGAACGACGAACAGAAGAGTCCCGGCGAGGCGACCGAACGCGTGGTGGAAGTGAACCGCTGCGCGAAGGTCGTGAAGGGCGGCCGGCGCTTCAGCTTTTCCGCCTTGGTGGTCGTGGGCGACCGCAACGGGCAGGTCGGCTATGCGCTGGGCAAGGCCCGCGAGAACGCCGATGCCATCCGCAAGGCCACGGAAACGGCCCGCCGCAACATGATCAAGGTGACGATGAACGACCGGACCATTCCCCACGAGGTGATGGGGCGGTGCGGCGCCTCGCGCGTCATGCTCAAGCCCGCCTCCAAGGGGACGGGCGTGATCGCCGGCGGCGGCGCCCGCGCGGTGCTGGATCTCTCCGGCGTCCGGGACGTGCTGGCCAAGTCGCTCGGCGCCTCCAGCGCGCTCAACGTCGTCAAGGCCACCATGGACGGCCTGATGCAGCTGCGCTCCCGCGAGGAGATCGCCGCGCTTCGCCAATAGACAGGAAAGGGCACCCCACACCATGAATTTGCATTCGTTGAAGAACACCCGCGGCGCGAAAAAACGCCGCATGCGCGTCGGCCGGGGCGAGTCTTCCGGCAAGGGCCGGACGTCCGGCAAGGGCAACAAGGGCCAGATGAGCCGTACCGGCCACAAGCACAAGCCCCTGTTCGAAGGCGGCCAGATGAAGCTGATCCGCCGCATTCCCAAGCGCGGTTTCACCAGCCCCAACCGCGTGGAATACGCGGCGCTGAACATCGGCGAGCTGGCGAAGATCCTTGCGGGCGACATCACGCCCGAAGCGCTCGTGGCGGCCGGCCGCGTGGGCGCCAAGAGCCGCATCAAGATCCTCGGCGGCGGCGACGTGTCCGGCGCGCGGAAGGTCGCGGCCCATGCGTTCAGCGCGACGGCCAAGGCCAAGATCGAGCAGGCCGGCGGGTCCTGCGAAGTGATTTCCTGACCGACCTGAACCGAAAGGGGCCCCCCGATGCTTTCCGCCTTTGCCAACAGCCTGAAGATCCCCGAGTTGCGCCAGCGCATCCTGTTCACGATCGCGCTGATCTTCGTGTGCCGCTTGATCTCCGTGATTCCGGTCCCGGGCGTGGATGCGGAAGCGCTGCGGGCCATCATGGACCGCATGGCGGCGCAGGGCGGCGACATCGGCTTCATGGGGCTGCTGGATCTGTTCAGCGGCGGCGCCTTGACGCAGGCGGCGATCGGCGCGCTGGGCATCATGCCCAGCATCAGCGCCTCGATCATCCTGCAGCTGCTGACGGCGGTCGTTCCGTCGCTGGAGAAGCTGGCGCGCGAAGGCGACGCCGGCCGCCAGCAGATCATCCAGTACGGCCGCTATCTGACCGTGGGCCTGTGCGTTCTGCAGGGCTACGCGATGGCGTCGGTGCTGCTGCGCCCCGCGGCGCTCGGTCTGCAGGTGATGGACGGCGAGGCCATCGTGACGATGTCCCGCGTGCCCTTCCTGCTGCTGGCGGTCCTGACGATGACGACCGGCACGATGATGCTGATGTGGTTGGGCGAACAGATCACGGCCCGCGGCATCGGCAACGGCATCTCGCTGATCATCACGATCAGCATCGTGAGCCGCCTGCCGGGCGCGATCCAGCAGACGGTCAACATGTTCCGGGGCGGCTCGGCCAACGTCTTCATGCTGGTGGCGATGCTGGTGCTGGCGTTCCTGGTGATCGGCGGCGTGATCGCGGTGACGCAGGCGCAGCGCAAGATCCCGGTGCAGTACGCCAAGCGGGTGGTCGGCCGCAAGACCTACGGCGGGCAGAGCACCTACATGCCCCTGCGCGTCAACTACTCGGGCGTGATGCCCATCATCTTCGCGCAGGCCATCCTGATGTTCCCCCAGCGCATCCTGATGATGGTGCCGATCGACGCGGTCAAGAGCTTCGCGCAGGTCTACCTCCGCTACGGCGGTCCCACCTACGTGATCCTGTACTCGCTGATGATCCTGTTCTTCTCCTACTTCTGGGTCGCGACCCAGTTCCACCCGGTGCAGATCGCCGACGACCTGAAGAAGTACGGCGGCTACGTGCCTGGCATCCGCCCCGGCAAGCCGACGGCGGAATTCCTCGACCGGGTGATGACGCGCATCACCTTGGCGGGCGCGGTCTTCCTGACGGGCATCGCCGTGCTGCCGATGATTCTGTCCAATTCGTTCCACATTCCCGGCATGGTGGCGCAGTTCTTCGGCGGAACCAGCTTGCTGATCATCGTGGGCGTCATGCTCGACACGATGCGGCAGGTGGAGTCGCACCTCGTCACGCGCCATTACGACGGATTCCTCCGCAAGGGCCATCTGCGCGGCCGCCGTTAAACCGTCGAACCAGGGAGATCACCGCATGAAAGCCATCATCCTTCTCGGCGCGCCCGGCGCGGGCAAAGGCACTTTGGCCGAAGGCGTCCGCGGCGCCACGGATTATCTGCACGTCTCCACGGGCGACATGCTGCGCGCCGCGATCAAGGCCGGCAGCAAGACCGGCCTGGAAGCCAAGGCCTACATGGAGAAGGGCGAGCTGGTGCCGGACGACGTCATCCTGCGCATCGTGGGCGAACGGCTCGCGCAAGGGCAGGCGACGGACAAGTTCATGTTCGACGGGTTTCCCCGCACGCTGGAGCAGGCCCGCCAGCTCGACGAAATCCTGGCGAAGCTCGGCGCGGCCGTGAACCAGGTCTTTTTGCTCGAAGTGCCCACGCCCGTGATCGTCAGCCGCCTGAGCGGCCGCCGGATCTGCAAGGGCTGCGGCGCGGTCTACCACGTCACGAACATCCCTTCCAAGGTGGAAGGCGTCTGCGACCAGTGCGGCGGAGTCCTCTACCAGCGGCCCGACGACAGCGAGGCCACCGTGCTGAACCGGCTGGAAGTCTACCAGCGGCAGACGGCCAGCCTCATCGATTTCTACGAGAAGAAGGGCATACTGGTCCGCGTGAACGCCGGGACGAATCCCCAGGCGGCGACGGCGGAACTGTTGTCCAAACTGGCCTGAACCGGCCTGGCCGATGATTCCCATCAAGACCCCGGCGGAACTGAAGTGCATGCGGACGGCATGCCGGTTGTCCGCCCAGATCTTGGCGGAGGTGGCGGCGCAGATCCGGCCGGGCACGACCACGGGTGAGCTCGATGCGTTCGCCGCCGAACGGATGCGGGCGCTCGGGGTCGTCAGCGCGTTCTTTGGATATGGCGGATTCCCGGGCTACACGTGCATCTCCCTCAACGAGGAGGTGGTGCACGGGATTCCCGGTCCGCGGGCGATCAATGCCGGCGATCTCGTCAGCGTGGATCTCGGCGTGGTCGCCGAAGGCTTCATCGGCGACAACGCGACCACGGTCCGCGTGGGCGCGGTGGATGCCGAATCGGTCCGCCTGTGCGAGGTGACTGAGGCCGCTTTGGCGGCGGGCATCGCCGCCGCGCGGGCCGGCAACCGGATCGGCGACGTCGGCCATGCCGTCCAGACGGTGGCGGAGGCCGCCGGATTCGGCGTGGTGCGGGACTACTGCGGGCACGGCGTGGGCCGGAAGCTGCACGAGGACCCGCAGATCCCCAATTTCGGGACGCCCGGCAAAGGGCCCGTCCTGAAGCCGGGGATGACGCTGGCGATCGAGCCGATGGTCAACCAGGGCACGTACCAGGTGGACGTGATGCCGAACCGGTGGACGGTCCAGACCCGGGACCGGAAGCGGTCCGCCCACTTCGAGCATACGGTGCTCGTGGTGCCGGACGGTCCGGCGGAAATCCTGACGTGCGCGGAAAAGAAATAATTGAACTGGACGCGGAAGTGGCGGACGTGATAGAACTACGCGCTTTCCGTGCCAGACTAGGGAACGGACATGAATTTACGGCGTTCGTCCCGCGGGAGAAAGTTCCCGCGTCCGGATGGGTTTGTCTTCCGGGCGCGCGGATTCGCGTGGCCATGTCGCCGTTCGACATGTCGCGCGGAGAGATCGTGGAAATCTTGAAGGCAGAGGTTGGAACATGAAAGTCAGAACATCGGTGAAACGGATTTGCGAGCGCTGCAAGATCGTGCGTCGCAAGGGCGTGGTGCGGGTCATCTGCACCGATCTGCGTCACAAGCAGCGCCAAGGCTAAGGTCAGGAGAAGAAGAGCAATGCCCAGAGTGATTGGTGTCGATATTCCCGGGAAAAAGCGCGTCGAGTACGCGCTGCGGTACATCTATGGCGTGGGCCCGGCCCGCGCGAAGGAACTGGTGGAGCGGCTGAAGATCGCCCCCGCCACGAAAGCCGACGATCTGACGGGCGAGGAAATCGCCAATCTGTCGAAGCTGCTTCAGGAAGAATACGTGGTGGAAGGCGACCTGCGCCGCGAAGTGTCGGGCAACATCCGCCGCCTGATCGCCGTGAACTGCTACCGGGGCATCCGCCACCGCAAGGGCCTGCCGGTCCGCGGCCAGCGCACCAGCACCAACGCGCGCACCCGCAAGGGTCCCCGCAAGACCGTCGGCGCCGTCCGCGGCAAGGAAGCCCGTTCGGCCGCCAAGAGCACCGCCGGCGCCGCTCCCGCCGCTCCCAGCAAATAAGGATTTGAACCATGGCAGAAGAAACCAAAGATGAAGTGAAGGCGCAGACCGCGCCCGCCGAAGCCGCTCCCGCCGCCGAAGGGGCCGCGCCCGCCGCCGAAGGGGGCGAGGGCGAAGCCAAGACCGTCCGCCGCCGCGCCAAGGGCGCGAAGAGCGTGCCCGTGGGCGTCGTCCACATCCTGGCCTCGTTCAACAACACGACCGTCAGCATCACCGATCCGCGCGGCAACGTGCTGTCGTGGAGCAGCGGCGGCCGGTGCGGGTTCAAGGGCTCCCGCAAGAGCACCGCGTACGCCGGCACGATCGTCTCGCAGGAAGCCTGCAAGGTCGCCGTCGGCTACGGCATGCACGAGGTCGAAATCCTGGTGCAGGGTCCGGGCTCCGGCCGCGAATCCGCCATCCGCGCCGTGCAGGCGGCGGGGCTGACCATTTCGGGCATCAAGGACATCACGCCGGTGCCGCACAACGGCTGCCGCGCCCGCAAGCGCCGCCGCGTCTAACCAATTCGAGAGGAAGGAACCACCCATGGGCAGATATATTGGACCGGCGTGCAAGCGCTGCCGTCGGCAGGGAATCAAGCTCTTTCTGAAGGGCGATCGTTGTTACATGGCCAAGTGCCCGATCGAGCAGGGGCACTCCATCCCCGGCCAGCACGGCGGCCGTCGCCCGCGCCTGAAGGACTACGGCATCCAGCTGCAGGAAAAACAGCGCCTCCGCAACATGTACGGCATGCAGGAAGGCCAGTTCCGCCTGTTCTTCGCGCGCGCCCTGCGCTCCCGCGGCGTCACCGGCGAAATCCTGCTGCAGGCGCTCGAAATGCGCTTGGACAACGTCGTCTACCGCATGGGCCTGGCGCCTTCGCGCCGGTCCGCCCGCCAGTTCGTGCTGCACGGCCACGTGCGCGTCAACGGCATCAAGGTCAACGTGCCCTCCTACAAGGTGAAGCCCGGCGACGTGGTGCAGGCCCGCGACGTCAAGCGCAGCCGCGACTATTCCAAGGCGCACCTCGACGCGGCCGAAAGCCGCGGCTGGCCCGTCTGGATGACCGTCGACAAGGCCGAATTCAAGGCCGAGATCCTGCACGTGCCCACCCGCGAGGAAATCGCGCCGGTCGTCAACGAGCAGCTGATCGTCGAACTCTATTCGAAGTAAGATCCCGCAACAACCCCCGCCATACGTTCCGGCCAACGCCCGGGACTGGAAGGAGAAACACATGAGTACCCGTCTGAACCGGTTCGAGATGCCCAAGTTCGTCGCCAAGGACGAAGCCACGGCCACCGCGACCTATGCCCAATTCACCGCCGAGCCGTTCGAAGCCGGCTACGGCCGCACCATCGGCAACTCCCTGCGCCGCGTGCTGCTGTCGTCGCTCGAAGGCGCCGCGATTTCTTCCGTGCGCATCCAGGGCGCCGAACACGAGTTCTGCCACCTGAAGGGCTGCGTCGAAGACGTCACCGACATCGTGCTGAACCTCAAGAAGGTCCTGCTGAAGATGTACACGCGCCAGCCGAAGATGCTGCGCATCAAGGTCAAGGGCCCCGGCGACGTCACCGCCGGCGACATCCAGCTCGACCAGTCCGTCGAAGTGCTCAATCCCGACCAGCACATCTGCACGCTGGACGCCGACGGCACGTTCGACGCCGAAATCGAAGTCAAGATCGGCCGCGGCTATTGCCAGGCCGACTGGAACAAGAAGCCCGACCAGGAAATCGGGCTCATTCCCATCGACTCGCTGTTTTCGCCCGTCCGCCGCGTCAAGTACGCCGTGGACAACACCCGCGTCGGCCGCCGCACCGATTACGACAAGCTCGTGCTCGAAGTCTGGACCGACGGCCGCATCGGTCCCGACGAGGCGCTGACCCTCTCCGCCGCGATCCTGCGCCACCATCTCGACGTCTTCGTGAACTTCGACAAGGACATCGTCGAGTTCCAGGAGAGCGAGAAGTCCGTGGATCCGGCCCGCGAAGAGCTGGCCAAGAAGCTCTCGATCAGCGTCAACGAGATCGAGCTGAGCGTGCGCGCGGCCAACTGCCTCAACAACGCCAACATCACCACCGTGGGCGAGCTGGCGCAGAAGTCCGAGGCCGAAATGCTCAAGTACCGCAACTTCGGGAAAAAGTCGCTCAACGAGATCAAGCAGAAGCTGGCGGAATTGGGCCTTTCGCTGGGCATGGCGTTCGATGCCGACCTGCTGAAGTCGACCAAGCCCGTCGAAGAATAACCGAGACAGGAGATTTTCCATGCGCCATCGCAAGAACACCGTCAAACTGGGCCGCACGTCCTCGCAGCGCGAAGCGCTGTTTTCGAGCCTGGTCAGCAACCTCATCCTCGCCAAGCGCATCCGGACCACGCTGCCGAAGGCCCGCGCGACCAAGCGCCTGGCCGACAAGATGGTCACCGTCGGCAAAAAGGGCACGCTGGCGGCTCGGCGCCAGGCCTTGTCCTTCCTCAAGCTGGACGCGGCGGTCGCCGAACTCTTCGGCGCCGTGGCCCCGGCCATGAAGGATCGCGCCGGCGGCTATACCCGCGTCGTCAAGCTGGGCAAGCGCCTGAGCGACAGCAGCGAAATGTGCATCCTCGAGTGGGTGGACTTCGTTCCGAAGGCCAAGAAGGTGAAGGCGGAGAAGACCGAAGCGGCTCCCAAGAGCGAGCCAAAGGCGGACAAGAAAGCCGCGAAGCCGGCCAAGAAACCCGCCGCCAAGAAGGCCAAGAAGGACGAAGAGAAGAAGTAGTTTCTCTTTTCCGTCCTTGCGCGAAGCGGCATCCGGCAACGGATGCCGTTTTTGTTTGCGCGCGGCCGGCGTTCAGCCGGCGCCATGGAAGCGGGCGGGAACAATGCGGCCGGAGCCGTCCGGTGCGACGCCTTCCCGGGCGAGCAGCGCTTGTTTCAGGAGCGGGCCGCCGCCGAAGCCGCCCAGCTGGCCGTCCGAGCGCACGACGCGGTGGCAAGGCACGAGGAGGGGAAACGGATTGGCGGCGAGAGCGTTGCCGACGGCGCGCGAAGCGCCGGAACGGCCGAGTTGCGCGGCGATGCGTCCATAGGAGGCGACTCGGCCGCGGGGAATGCGGTGCGTGGCGCGCAGCACGGCCTGCTGGAAGGGCGGGCAGGCCTCCAGCGCGACCAGATCGAGGTCGAACTCGACGTCGCCGCCCGCGAGCAAAGCGCGGATGCCGGCGACGATGGCGCGGATGTCCAGGCAGGAGGCCACGGCGACATCGGGAAAGACCCGGCGGAATTCCTCGTCGGCGGGCCGGGCGGGTGTCGAAAGAAACACATGCCGGACGACGGGACCGCGCCCGGTATTTTCCCAGGCGATGGCGACGGGGCCGAAGGGCGTTTTTCGGATGAAGGTCGCGTTCATTTTGCTTTCTCGGGCGCCAGCACCGCGAGGGCTTTCGGGAGCAGGCGGATTTCGACGTCGCGTCCGGCATCCACGAGTTCGCCGTCGAGCTGGATGGGCGTGGCTTTGTGGCGATGGAGATCCAGCGTGCGGAATCGGCGGGTGGCGACTTGGGGCAACTGGTCGAGCGTGCCGTTGAAAAGCCGGGCGATGTTGATGAGCAACAGCGGCAAATCGGGGCGGAGGGCCACGACGAGTTCCATGAGGCCGTCGTCCGGGCGGGCCTTCGGCGCGATCTGCGCGCCGCCGCCGTATTGGGTGAGGTTGGCGACGGTGAACAGAATGGGGTTGGAAAAGATCTGGACGGGGCCGCCGTCGAGGGAGGCGTGGATGGGTTGGTTCTCGTAGGTGATCAGTTCGGCGGCGGCGGCGAAGACGTAGGGCGCGATGCCGCGGAACGGGAAGGCTTCGAAACCGCGGGCAATGGCCGCGTCCCACGCCAGGCTGCAGGTGACGAAAAAGGGGCGTCCGTTGGCCGTGCCCACGTCGATGGTTTTTCGCTGCGCGCGGGCCAGGGCCTGCGCGGCTCCGGCCACGTCGAGCGGGATGCCGAAATGGCGGGCGAAGCCGTTGCCGCTGCCCGTGGGGATCACCCCGAGGGCGACCGGCGTGCCGACGAGCACGCCGCCGATGCTGTTGACCATCCCGTCCCCGCCGGCGACGAGGATCGCATCGACGCCGTCGCGCACCGCGCGCTCGGCCTTGCGGCAACCATCGACGACGTCGTGGCTGAACTGGTAGGTCAGGTCGGCGCCCTGCGGGCCGAACGATTTCTCGATGAGACCCCAGAACGAATCGAACGACGTGCCCAACCCCGATTTCGGATTTACCAGCACGCGTATGTTGCGCGGCTCGTTTTCCTGTCGGTTGGGCTTCATGGCCCGGACACCTAGGGGTGCTGGGCGGAGAACGTACCGGTCAAGACGCTGCTGCCCTTGCGCATCGAATAGCTGCCGGTCGCCTGGTTGATGGAGCCGAACGTGCAATCGAGGGAAACGAAGTCGGTGGCGGCGGTGTCGGTCTCGTATTCGGCGGAAAAGGAATTTCCTTGGATATCCGTCGGCTGCGGGAACCAAATGACGCCTTGCGGATCGACGAGGCGCAGGGAGACGACCAGATTGCCTTGCACGGTGAAAACGATGGTGCCGCCGTTGGACGTCCGGCCTTGCCAGTTGCCGGCATAGTCCAGGCTTTCTCCGTCGTCGCCGCCTCCGCACCCCGCCAGAAGCGCCAGGAGCAGCAGAACGGTAAGTTTCCGGACGAGAGGTAACAGGTTGTTTTTCACGCGATGGCCATCCCTTCGAAACAAGTATTTTATTCCGCGGGAGGGGGATCGTCAAGGCGAGGGCGATAAAAAGGACGTTTACGCCCGGCCGCCGCCGCTAGGGCGCTACCGCGGCGGCATTCTTCAGCAGATCGATGAATTCCCGGCGGTAGCCGTTGGTATCCGCGCCGACGGCGGCGGACGTCCATTCGATGACTTCGCGGTAGCTCAGATCCATGACGGTCGGGTCGCCGCGCAGCATCAAGCCGGCGGCGGCCACGCCCGCGGCGAAACGGAAGTCGGCGGAGGCGTTCACGAAGGGACCGGTGCCGCCGACGAAGGGCACTTCGATTTTGGCGCTCTTGTCGGCTTTGGGCAGCTTGTAGCGCAGCTTGACCGTCAGCCATTCGGGGTTGTCGTTGGCGGGCTTCTTTGCGGGCGCCGGCCGATCCGCGACGGGCTGGTACTTGAGGGGATCGACGCCGGGGGCGGATTCGGCGCCGATGGGCACGATCTCGTAGAAGGCGGTGACGACGTGGCCCGCGCCGAGTTCCCCGGCGTCTTTCCGGTCGTCGTTGAAGTCCTCCTTGGCCAGCAGGCGGTTTTCGTAGCCGACGAGGCGGTAGCCCGCTACCTGGGCGGGATTGAATTCGATCTGGAGCTTCACGTCCTTGGCGATGGCGAAGAGCGTGCCGGCGGCCTGCTCGACGAGCGTCTTGCGCGCCTCGGAGAAACTGTCGACGTAGGCGTAGTTGCCGTTGCCCTTGTCGGCGAGGGTTTCCAGTCGGTCGTCCTTGTAGTTGCCCATGCCGAAGCCGAGGACGGTGAGGAAAATGACCTGCTTGGCGCGTTCGGCGATGAAGCCGGCCAGTTCTTCCGAATCCACGATGCCGACGTTGAAATCGCCGTCGGTGCAGAGCACGACGCGGTTGTTGCCGTCGGGAAGGAGGTTCTTGCGGGCCTCGTCGTAGGCGAGGCGGATGCCGGCGCCGCCGGCGGTGCTGCCGCCGGCCTGGAGGTGGTCGACGGCGGCATCGATCGTCGCGAGGTCGCTGCCGGGGGTGGCAGGCAGGACGAGGCCGGCCGCGCCGGCATAAACGACGATGGAGACGCGGTCCCGCTCGTCGAGTTGGCGGGCGAGGAGCGAGATGGATTTCTTCACCAGCGGCAGCTTGTTTTCGTCGGTCATCGAGCCCGAGACATCGATCAGGAAGACGAGGTTGCAGGGCGGCCGGGATTCAAGGTCGAGTTCCTTGCCCTTGAGGGCGATCTTCACGAGCGCATGGGCGGGAGCCCAGGGACATGCGGCGGATTCGACGTGGACGGCGAAGGGCGTCTGGCCTTTGGGCGGCGCGTAGTCGTAGGGGAAGTAGTTGACCATTTCCTCGACGCGCACGGCGTCGGGCGGGGGCAGCAGGCCGGAGCGGAGGAAACGGCGGATGTTCGCGTAGGATGCCGTGTCCACGTCGATGGAAAAGGTGGACAGCGGTTCGTCGGCGACTTGCTTGAACCGGTTGCCCTCGATGGGGGCGTAGGATTCGGTGTTTTCCGCCGGGAGCGAGCACGAATAGAGCGCCCAGCCGCCGCCCGACCGGTTCGCCATGGCGCTTGGAGCCAAGCCTTTCATGACGATGGGAGAGATGCGGTCCGAGACATCCACATTGAGTTCCACCACGGATTCTTCGGCGGGCGCAGCACAGAAGTTTTGGACTTCCGGCGTCGGTTCCAAGTCCAAGTCCATGTCGGGGCACTTGAAGTCCATTCTGTCCGGCGTTTCGGAAGCCGAGAGAAGTTCGTCGAGCTGCTGTTCAGCGACTTCGACGACTTTGCATTCGATCGAGGCCTCCTGCGAGCGGGCGAATTGGTTGTGGAGCAGATGTTCGGCCGCGCGCCACAGGACGCCGCCGAAAACGAGCGTGACGGCGGCGGCGACGGCCGCGAAGCCGGTGAACCGGCGCCACGGAAAGCGCGCGAGCCGGCCCGCGGGACGCACGGGCGTTTGCAGGATGCGCCGCCGCTGGTCGTCGGTGAGATCGATGCCGGGCTCGTTTTTCAGTTCCGTTTCGAGCCGGGCGGCGAGGGCGCGGACGTCGTCCACGGCGGCTTGCGCGGCGGGATCGGTCCGGAGCCGGGCTTCGACCGCAGCGCGTTCGGCGGGGGAGCCTTCGCCGAGGGCGTAGGCGGTCAGTTGGATGTCGTCGATCGGTTTCATGGAATGTCTCCTAAAATTGGGCGGCCTGCTGGCGGAGGGTTTGGATGCCGACGTGGATGAGATAGCCGACGTTGGTTTCGCTGAGCGCGGTGACGGCCGCGATCTCGCGGTAGCTCATCTGGTGCTGGAATTTCAGGCGGATGACTTCGGCCTGGTTGGCGGGGAGCTGGGCGAGCTTCTGGAGGAGCAGCGAGACGCTTTCGCGCAGGCCGGTTTCCTCCGCGGGGGAGCGCCCGGGCGCGGGAAGAATCGCGGCTTGGGCATCGGTGAGGGATTGCATGGGTTTTTCCTTTCGGATCACGTCGATGCAGCGGTTGCGGCAGACGCGGAAAAGCCAGGGGGCGACCCGATCCTCGGCCAGGACGCCGCCGCGGCACAGCCGCAGGAACGTGTCCTGGACGGCGTCGCGGGCGGAATCGAAGTTGCCGGTCAGCCGGTAGGCGTACTGGCACAGGGGCCGCTCGTAGCGCGCCACGGCGTCGCGGATCCATTGGGTTTGGTCGGGTTTCATCGGATTTTCCGGTTGGGGGCTCATCTGGAACCTTTGCTTCGCATGGTGGATCTCGCCATGTCAACGGGCGGGAACGGCGTTTCTTAGGAATATTCTGCAAAACCGGAAGCGGGGAAAGCGTTTTTGGTTGCGGGACCGGGCCGACGTGGGCGAAACTGGCCGCCATCGGATGGCTGTTGCGGCATGAACATCGCGGAAAAACTGAAGCAAATCCTCGCCGTCTTGGACGCCCAGACGATCCCCTATGCCTTGTGCGGCGGCTTGGCGGTGGTGCTCCACGGCTATGTGCGCACGACGGACGACGTCGATCTGCTGGTCTTGCCGAAGGACGTCGTCCGCGCCAAAGCGGCTTTGCGCGCCGTCGGGTTCGGGCAGGCCCAGTCCGAACCCTTGCATTTCACGAACGGCGCTTTTCCGGTGACGGTCCACCGGCTGGTCCACTTCGAGGACGAAGACCATTTGGTCGTGGATTTGCTCGAAGCCAATGCCGCTCTGGGCGATATTTGGGCCGGGCGGGAAGCCTACGAATGGGAAGGCCGGACGATTTGGGTCGTATCGCGGGCGGGGTTGAACCGGCTCAAGCGCAATGCGGGGCGGCCGCAGGATCTGGCGGATATCGATCACCTGCGGTTGGATGAGGATGCGGACCATGGCGCCTGAATCGAAGCACAAGCTCGATCGCGACATGTCCGCCGGGGGCATCGCGCGGCGTTTGCGCCGGTTGGGCGAATTGGATGCGCTGGCTCGGTCGCTTCGGAAAGCACGGCCGAAGACCGTAGCCGAGTCCCTGCCGGCCTATGGCAAAAACGCCGGCGATCAGCCGCGCCGCGGCAGCCGATGAAGCCCGTTGGCAGACTGCTGATTTTTGCGGCCATTTGGGCGGCGGAATGGGTCCTGGCATCCGAGCCGGAGGGAACCGGCGTCGTCCGGGGCATCGCGGTGGACGAACAGGGGAACCGCCTCGCGCAGGCGGCCATCGTGCTGACCGGCGAAAAATACTACCGTTCGACGGAATCCGAAAACTACGTGCGGCCGGCGGATGCCGAGTTGGATTTCGAATTCACCGGGTTGCCGGCGGGTGCCTATGAGATCCACGGCATGGGCGAGGGGAGCGAGCCGCTCGCGGTCGAATTGACCACGGGCCGGATGGTCTTGGAAGATCTGCGGGTGCCGGTTTCGCGCCAAGCGGATCTGAACTGGCGGTTGCGGCGGGCGGTTTGGAAAGACCGCGTCGAGGAAATCCGGGAGTTGATCGCGGCCGGAGCCGATCCCAATCAGGAAGACTGGCCGGCATCTCTGTTGGTGCAGGCCGCGGCGAAATCCGGTTTGGGCGTGGTGCAGGCGCTGGTCGAGGGCGGCGCGAAAATCGACGTGGTGCCGGCCGCCGAAAGCCGCAAACGCTACCAGCGGGGCATGGTCGATTCGCCGTTCACGGCCGCCCTGACCCCCTATGAACACGCCTTGTGGCGTCGGTTGCCGGACATGGCGGCCTATCTGCTCGACCACGGCGCATCGACCAACGATCTGCTCGCGCCGCCGCCCGGGGCCGTGCGCGGCCGGATCGTCGATGAAAACGATCGGCCGGTGCCGGATCTCGAGGTGGAACTGGCGTGGCTGAACGATACCCGCGGCAAAATCTATCGCCAGACCAAGACCGATGCGGAGGGCGCCTATTTCTTCCCGTCCGTGGAACCTTGTCCGTTGGCCGTCGCGATCCTCGGCATGGCGTCGAATCCCGTGTTGGTCGCGCAACTGTCGCCGGAAACGCCCGAGGCGGAAATGCCGCTGCTGCGGATCGGAAAAGGCGTGGTGCCGACCCAGAAATTGCTGGCGTCGCTCGGGCGGCTCGATGCGAATCGGATCGCGGAACTGGTGGCGCAGGGGGCCGACGTGAACGCCGTCGACGGCCAAGGCCAAACCTTGCTGATGCGGCAGGCCCAATTTGCCAGCCAATTGGACGGGCTCCGGGCCTTGGTGGAAAACGGAGCGCGGGTGGATGCCGTCGATGCGGCGGGCTTCACCGCCGTGGATTTGGCCACGCGCTGCGGCCAGACCAATGTCGTGGCCTTCTTGCTGGAAAACGGCGCCCAACCGAGCCATTTGGAGCTGCCGCCGCGCGGAACGATCAGCGGCGTTTTGCTGGACGAGCAGGGCCAGCCGCTGCCGCGCATCCCCTTGCAATGTTCGGCCGGGGAGGAACCCCGCCTGCAGGATCCTTTGGAGATTACCGAAACGGACGGACGTTTTCTTTTCGCGCGTCTGGAGCCCGGCGAATATCGCGTCCGCGTCTTGTCGCAGCCCGGGATTTTGTGGACGGCGGCGTTGACCGAGCCGGATTCCGCCGTCACTAACGCGGTGCTGCATTGCACGCGTGCCGCGGCGCTCGATCTGGCGTATGGGTTCCATCTCCAGATGGGCCTGCCGTTCGTCGCGGACCTGTTGCGAGCCGGGGTCGATCCCAACCACACCAATGCCCTTGGGCAGACCGCGCTGATGATCGCGGCGGAAAACGGAGAAGCGGACACGGTCCAGGCGTTGCTGGATGCCGGGGCCCAGGTGGATGCGGCGGACCCGGAAGGCGCGACGGCCCTGCACGTCGCCTGCTGGCGGGGCGACACGAACATCGTTGCGCGGTTGCTCGCGGCCGGAGCAAAGCTGGATGCGACCAACCAGGCCGGCCGCACCCCGCTGGACGTCGCCGTTTGGGAAGGACGCGAGAAGGTGGTCCAACAACTGCGCGCGCGAGAGGCGCCCGGTACCGTGACGGAATCCAAAGCGCTGGGAGGCTTGAGCGGCACGATCCGGGACGAAAACGGCGCGCCGATCGCGGGCGAGTCGGTGCGCTGTTATCTCGATGGCGGAGAGCTGGAGGAATCCGGCTTTGGCGTGTCCGGCCGGGATGGCCGCTATTTCATCGATGGATTGAAACTCGGCACCTATCGCGTTCTACTGGGCTACGACGACGAAACTTGGAAAACCGTCGTGCTCTCGAATCGCGACGAAACGATCGAAAACGTGGATTTCCAGATCCGCGGCGCCGGCGATCCCGATTGGAAGTTGCTCCATTTCCGTGCGTCCCGCGACGGGTCCGTCGCCCAGTTGCTCAAGCAAGGGGCGGATCCGGACGCGCGGGACCCGAAAAGCGGGGTTGTTCCGTTGCACGATGCGGCGGCCGCGGAGCAGCCCCGCGACCTGCTGGCCCTGCTGGAAGCGGGGGCGCAGGTCGATGCGACCAACCGCTGGGGCCAGACGCCGCTCATGATCGCCGCCAGGAAAGGGCAGTCCGGCAACCTCGATCTCTTGCTGAAGGCGGGGGCGGACGTCCGCTTGCGCGACCACATGGATTGTACCGCGCTGCATCTGGCCTGCGAGAACGGGAACAAGGCCATCGCGTTGAAGCTGGTCGAAGCCGGCGCCGATTTGGCGCAAACCAACCGCTGGGGCCGGACGCCGCTGGACGAGGCCGTTTGGGAAAACCGGCCGGAAGTGACCGACGCGTTGCGCGCGCAGGGCGCGCCGGGCACGCTGACCGCGCCCAAGCCCGGCGGGACCATCCGCGGCATGGTCGTGGACGAAGCCGGCGCCCCGTTGCGGAACGTCGTCCTGCAGGTTCGACGGCAGGCCGGCGGCACGAACGATTCGGGCGGAGGCGTGGAGTTTTGGACGGAGACGGATGGCTCGTTTGCGCTGCGGAATCTGGTGGCCGGTTGCTATCGCTTCGCTTCGGCGTCGCGGCTGGACGATCCCGTGGTCGTTTGCCTGACGAACGATTGGGACGTGCACAACGACGTGCGCGTGCCGCTGTCGCGCCGGTGCGTGCAGGAGGCGGCCCTGCATGCGGCGGTCTCCGACGACGATCCCGAAGCCGCGGAGCGCTTGCTGGCGGAGGGGGCCGATCCCTGCGCCGTCGACGGCGACAACGAGAGCCTGCTCGAGATGGCGCTCAACCAGTGGGCCACCAACGTCGTGCCGGTGCTGTTGGCGCACGGCGCCGACCTGAACGCGCCGCGGGCCGACGGCACCACGATCCTGCGCCACGCCGCCAGCGTTTGGTCGAGCTGGAAGATTCCCTACCTGTTGCGCCTGGGCGCGGCGGTCCGGCCGGAAGAGGGCGGCAGCCCACTGCTGCTGCTGGACGTGGTCCGGCGCGAACCCGGCGAAAACGAACACATGCGGAGCTTCCGCCAGATCCATGTCAAACGCTGTGCGAAGACGGCGCGGCTGTTGATCGAAGCCGGCGCCGATCTCGGCGTGCGGGACGAAAACGGGATGACCCCGCTGCACCATGCCGCGCTGAACGGCTACGCCGAGTGCGCGAAGGCCCTGATGAACGCGCATATCGACGAGAGCGCCACGAACGCCGCCGGCCAGACCGCGCTGGATCTGGCCGTGGCCGCCGGGCAAGCCGAAGTGGCCACGGTTCTGCGGCGCGGGGCCCCCGCCGAAGCGGCCCCGGCCGGGCCCTGACCGCCGTCGGCCGAAGTTTTACGTAGAACGTAAAAAGTTTCGTCGAGTTTTACGTAGCACGTAAAAACTTTGGCCGATTTTTCCACGGTGTGGAAAAAAGTTTTCCACAGTACGTAAAACTTTGAGCCGCGATTCCCTGCCCGGGAGGGGGCTACTTCTTCTGGAGGGCCTTGGCGAGGACGCCGAGGAAGAAGGCGAGGAGGACGATGCCGGCGATGGCGGCGCCGATCCAGCCGAGGAGGGACAGGGCGGTCATCACGACGCCGGCGATGAGGACGCCGAGGAAAATGGACAGCATGCAGTGGGCGAAGCTCATGCCGAGGAGCCAGCCGGCCATGGCGCCGGTCCAAGCGCCGGTGGCGGGCAGGGGGATGGCGACGAAGACGGTCAGGCCGAGGGTTTCGTATTTTTCGATGTCGGCGGTCTTGCGGCGGGTGCGGGCGAAGAGCCAATCGAAGAAGCGCTTGCCGAGGGGCACTTTCATGCAGAGGCGGGAAATGGGGCCCAGAAGCAGGAGGATGAAGGGAACGGGAATCATGTTGCCGAGGATGGCGTAGAAGAAGATGCGGGCGGAGCGCTTGAGATCGTCGCGGCCGAGGCGCGTGGACTTGTCGGAGTCGGGAACGAGAACGTGGCCGACGGGAATCGCGCCGCGGAGTTCGACGATGGGGAGGGTGGAGATGGCGATGATGGCGGCATCCTTGGAAAGGCCCTTGCCGCGGAGGAATTCGGCGACCTTCTGGCCGGTGCTTTTATGGGGCACTTCGACGGCGGCCGCGGCGCTGGCGCGTTCGAGCATTTGGGGTTCAAGGTTCAGCGGTTCACGGTTCGCGGTTTCCGGAACGGCGAAAACGAGGGCGGGGACCAGGCCGAAAGCGAGGGCGAGCAGGCGTTTCATCGGGAAAGATATTCCTTTTTGATTTTGCGGAAGCGGTGGAGCATGCGGAAGAAGCGGATGGTGTCGAAGAAGGGGTGGACCTTGCTTTTTTCGTCGCCGTAGATGGTCTGGATGACGACGGCGCCGATCTTGCGGCCTTGGAGGGACAGGCGCAGGAGGATTTCCGATTCGGCGGCGAAGCGCTGGGAATGGGCGTCGTAGGGGCCTTCGGGGAAGGCGGAGCGGTGGTAGAGGCGGAAGCCGCACTGGCTGTCGGGAACGTACTGGCCCATGACGCGGGAAAGCAGGTCGGACATGAACCGGTTCACGAAGCGGCGGTGGGGGGGCATGGCGCCGACGTTGCCCATGCGGTTGCCGACGAGGACGGGGCTGTGGGTGCGCTCGTAGGCCTGGAGGAAAGCAGGGATGTCGGAGGGGGCGTGCTGGCCGTCGGCGTCCATGGTGATGGCGAGGTCGTAGCCGTGCTCGCGGGCGTAGTCGAAGCCGGTCTGGAGGGCAGCGCCCTTGCCCTGGTTGTGGACGTGCTCGAGCACGGTCGCGCCGGCTTCCGCGGCGGCCCGGTCGGTGTCGTCGGGCGAACCGTCGTCGATGACGACCACGTCGGGGCAATACTCGAGCGTTTCGCGGACGACGGCGCCGACGCGCTTTTCCTCGTTGTAGGCGGGGATGAGGACGCAGGCTTTCAGGGGGGGCTTGGCCATGGTCGCTAGTAGGCGTTCTGGCGGTTGAAGAAGGTTTGGATGAGGATCTTGAGGTCGAAGGACAGCGACCAGTTTTCGAGGTAGTAGAGGTCGTGCTGGACGCGGTCCTCGATGGAGGTGTCGCCGCGCAGCCCGTTGACCTGGGCCCAGCCGGTCATGCCGGGGCGGGAAACGTGGCGGGTCATGTAGTGGCCGACGTCGTCTTTGAACTGCTCGACGAAGTGCGGGCGTTCGGGGCGGGGGCCGACGAGGGACATGTCGCCTTTGAACACGTTCCAGAACTGCGGCAGCTCGTCGAGGTTCCATTTGCGGAGGAATTCGCCGATGCGGGTGCGGCGGGGATCGTCGGGCACGGCCCAAACCGGGCCGGTGCCGACCTCGGCGTCGACGGGCATGGTGCGGAGCTTGTAGATGGTGAAGGGCTTGCCGGCGATGCCGCAGCGGACCTGGCCGTAGAACACGGGGCCCGGGGAGCTGCGCTTGATCAGCGGCGCGGCGACGAGGATCAACGGCGCGGAGAGCAGCAACCCGACGGCGGCGCCGGCGAGATCCTCGAGGCGCTTCAGGACGCGGTTCCAGAAGGCGTCGAGGGGCCAATCCGCCATGCCGAGCAGGGGGATGTCGGAGACGTGGTTGACGCGGACGCGCGCCGTGAGCACGTCGTAGAGGTCGGGCACCATGCGGAAGGGGATCAGGTTGCGTTCGCAGTGGAAAAGGATTTCGGTGAGGCGCTTGTGCGAGATGGTCGTGTCCGCCAGGATGACCTCGTCGATCTGTTCCTCGGCGACGACCTTTTCCAGTTCGCCGACGTGGCCTTTGACGAGCTTGGGGGTGATGGCGGAGGAGAGGGCTACTTCGCGGCCGCCGGGATCGACGGGGAGCAAATAACCGGCGAGGCGCGAGCGCAGACGCGGTTCGCGCTCGAGGGCGCGGCGGATGCGCGCGGCCAGATCGCCGACGCCGATGATCAGCACGCGGCGGATGGGCGCGGTCCGGCGCGCCCAGTGGAGTTCGCTGCGGAAGAGGGCGAAGCGCTCCAGAAGCACGACCAGCAGCACGGTGAGAAACGCCAGCAGCGCGACGGTACGGGAGTAGGGCGGCCAGCCTGGCGGACGATAGCCGAACGAAAGCACCAGCGCCGTGGCCAACGTGATGGCCACGCCTCGGACGATGCGCGGCAACTTGTCGCCGAACGGTCCGAGCTGGGGCCGGGAATAGAGGCCGATCTGGCGGAAGATGATCACGAGCAGCGGGGCCAGCACGCCGGCAGCGGCGACGTACATGAAGCGCGGCGGCAAGATCTCGTTGTGTTGGAGGGGAATGAGCCCCGAGTCGAAACGGATCCAGACCGCCAGCATCACGCCGCCGAACGCGGCCGCGGCATCGGCAAATCCGGCGAGAAGACTGCAAAAAGCGTCGAAATTGTCCCGAGGGGCTTGCATGGCTGTCGGAATACCATACGAAATGGCGGAAAGAGCGACAATCAGAGAATTTGCGCGGGAAGGGGGGAGGGGGTAGGATGCAACGGCATATGAGCGGACGGCGGAAAATCGCGGCGGTGGGATTGAGCGGAGGCGTGGATTCGGCCGTCGCCGCTTGGTTGCTGAAGCGCGCCGGCTGGGACGTGGTCGGCCTGACGATGAGCATCTGGGACGGCTCCGTGCCGATTCCGGATCTGGGCCTGTCGGGCTGTTTCGGGCCCGGGGAGGCGCGCGATCTGGAGGCGGCGGCGGACGTCGCCGCGCGGCTGGGGATCGAACACCGCGTGGTGCGGCTGGCGGAGGAATACAAGCAGACCGTCCTGGACTATTTCCGCGAGGAATACCTGGCGGGGCGCACGCCGAATCCCTGCGTGCGCTGCAACCAGCGGATGAAGTTCGGCTTTCTGCTCGCGCAGGCCCGGGCGCAGGGGGTGGCGTTCGACCGGTTCGCCACGGGCCACTACGCGCGGACGCGGTTCGACGAAGCGAGCGGGCGCTGGCTGCTCCTGCGGGGCCAGGACGCCGACAAGGACCAATCGTACTTTTTATCGCGCTTGAAGCCGGAACAGCTCGCGGAACTGGTCTTCCCGCTGGGCGATCTGCGCAAGGGCGAGGTCAAGGAAATCGCCCGCGAGCAGGGCTGGGACGATCTGGCGGGCAAGGACGAGAGCCAGGACTTCATCGAGTGCGCGGATTATGCGGTGCTGTTCCGGCCCGGCGATGCGCGGCCGGGAGATTTCGTGACCCGCGACGGGACCGTGCTGGGGCAGCACCGGGGCGTGATCCGCTACACGATCGGCCAGCGGAAAGGTCTCGAACTGGGCGGCGGCGGCACGCCGTGGTACGTGCTGGAGATCGACGCCGCGCGCAACCGCGTGGTGGTGGGGCCCCGCGAAGAGCTGTATGCGCGGGACCTGGTCGCCGCCGACCTGAACTGGATCGGCCTGGCCGGGCCGCCGGAGCGGCCGTTCCGTTGCGCGGTGCAGATTCGCCAGCGGCATCGCGCGGCGCCGGCCGCCGTGTCGGCGGAAAACGGCCGACTGATCGTCCGCTTCGACGAGCCGCAGCTTTCGATCACGCCGGGTCAAATCGCGGTGTTCTACGACGGCGACGCGGTGCTGGCCTCGGGAACGATCGAAAAGCCGGCTTAAATTGGGGTGCGGCGGGGGGCGGATTCTGGAGGGACGGCCGCAATGTCGTCCGACGGGGGAAATCAATATCCAATATTCAATATCCAATCATCAAGTGGATCGAGTTGTCTTGTCCGCCATAGCCTTGGCGAAGGCGGAAGCCGGGCCCAGTGGGCCCGGTGGATTGGTTGGAGAAAGATCAAACCGGCCGAAAAGGGAGTGCTTCGGAAGGTCCGACGTGCTAAGAATGGGCTCATGGAGTCGTTTTCGCTCAAAAACCGGAAGCTGATCGAGCAGGCGGCGGGCGTGGGGCTTGTGGGCGTGCTGGTCTTCTTCTGCCTCCTGGTGCTGAAACCGTTCGTCACGGCCATGCTGTGGGCGGCGATTCTGGTCTTCGCGTCCTGGCCCGTCTTCGATTTCGCGAAGCGGCGGCTGACGGGCGGAAACGCGCTGGCGGCCGCGGCGCTGATGACGGCCTTGGCGACGCTGCTGCTGGTCGTGCCGCTCTGGATGCTGGCGCGCTCCTCCCTGGATGCGGCGGCGTGGGGCCTGGAACGCCTGCAGGCGCTGCGTGAGACGGGTTTGCCGCGGCTGCTGGCCGCGCTGCAGACCCATCCGCTGTTCGGGCCCCATGCGGAGGCCATCCGGACGGCGTTCGACAACCTGTTCGGCGACACGGCGCGGTGGACGGGCTGGGCGGCGAACGCCTCGCGGGTAACCGTGAAATGGCTGGTGCAGCGGGGCGTCAGCATCGGCTACGGCGTTTTCCAGATCGTCTTCAGCTTGATCTTCATGTTTTTCTTCTATCTGCGCGGCGAGGCGGTGGCGGATGCCGCGGGCGCGCTGACGGAGCGGGTGGCGGGACCGTTCATGGCGCGGCTGCGCCACCGCATGGCGGTCACGCTGAACGTCGTCGTTCGCGGGACGGTCGGCACGGCCTTCGTGCAGGCGGTGGCGGCCGCGGCGGGGTTCGCGATCTTCGGCGTGCCCAACGCGGCGTTGTTTTCGGTCGGCGTGTTCGTGCTGGGGCTGTTGCCGCTGGGGCCGCCGTTGCTGTGGATCCCGGTGGGACTGTGGCTGCTGGCCAACGGCCGGATGGGCGCCGGCGTCGGCCTGTTGGTCTACGGCGGAGTCGTGATCAGCGGCATCGACAACGTGGTGCGGCCGATTTTGATCGCGGGTTCCTGGGATTTCGGGGCGGTGGTGCGGCGTCGGCGGCGGGCGCTGGCGACCGGCGCGGCCGCGGGCGGGCTGGTGGCGGCGGGCTTCGCGTTCGCGGGGCTGCCGTGGGCCGTCGGCTTGGCCGTGGCGGCGGCGGCGGGGCTCACGCCGTTCGCGGCGGCGGGCGTCGTGGCGTTTCTGGGCGGAGCCATCTGGCAGTTCGCGGCCGGCCAACTGATCGATGGGCTCTGGCTGTTCCTGTTCGCGCTGGGGCTGATGCTGGCGTCTCCGCTGCTGGCCACGGCGGTGCGGCGCTGGGTGCCGGAGGCCCCGCCGTCCGGGCCGGCGATCCGGGCGCCGGAGGAGCGCGTGCCTTTCGCCATCATGGTCATCGGGGTGGCGGGCGGCATGATCGCGTTCGGCTTCATCGGCCTGTTCCTGGGGCCGGTGTTGCTGGCGCTGGGCTACGATTTGCTGGGCGAATTGACGCCGGGGGGCAGGGAGGATCCGGAGGGCGGGGAAGAGGAAAGGCGGGAGCCATGACGCTGAAGGAACGAATGGGCAAGATCCGGAATTTCGCCTTGCGCGCGATCGGCGCGCTGCCGGGCGACGAAGCGGGCGGCAGCCTGCCGGAGCGCATCATCCGCGTGGGGCACCTGTTGTTCCGCGGCTATGCGGACGACGACCTGACGATCCACGCGTCGTCGCTGACGTTCGTGACGCTGACGTCGCTGGTGCCGATCCTGGCGGTGGGCTTCGCGCTGGTGAAGGGGTTCGGATTCGGGGAGGACCAGCTCGCGACGGTGGACCAGATGGAGTGGTTTCTGCAGATGCCGACGCAGTGGCAGGAATTCGTGCAGAAGATCCTCGACATCGTCAACACGACGAATTTCGCGGCGCTGGGGTGGATCGGCTTGGCGTTTTTCGTGCTGACGGCGGTGCTGCTGCTGGCGAACGTGGAGAAAAGCTTCAACCGGGTCTGGGGCGTGGACAAGAACCGGAGCCTGCTGCGGCAGATCGCGAACTACACGAGCGTGCTGGTGCTGGTGCCGGTGCTGATCGGCCTGGCCGGGGCGCTGAAAGCGCAGGTGGCCATCAACCGGAAGATCCTCGACGTGGACGTCAACGCCTGGGCGCAGAACCTGGCTTCGTTCGGCATCCTCTGGCTCGTGATCGGCTTCCTGTACGTCTTCGTGCCGAACACGCGGGTGCGGCTGCGCTCCGCGCTGGTCAGCAGCCTGTTGACGACGCTGATTTTCCTCGGCTGGATGCGGATGTTCACGGTGATGCAGGTGGGCGTGGTGAACTACAACCGCATCTACGGAGCGTTCGCGGCGGTGCCGGTGTTCATGCTGTGGATGTACATCACCTGGGTGATCCTGCTGCTGGGCGTGGAATTCACCTTCGCGCTGCAGAATTCGGACACCTACCAGCTCGAAAGCGCGGCGGATACGGCCAGCGCGCGGGCGCGGATCCTGGTGGCGCTGATGGTGCTGCGGCGGGCCGGCCGGGCCATGGCCGGCGAACGGGAGCTGTTCGACGCGGCGGCGTTCGCTCGGCAGGTCAAGGCGCCGATCCGTTTGATCAACTCGGTGGTGGCGGTGCTGGCGAAGAAGGGCTATCTGGCCCAGGTCGCCAGCCGGGATGCCGGCTACGTGCTGATGCGCGCGCCGGAGACCATCCGCATCCGCGACCTGGTGGCGGAACTGATGCGCGAAGGCGGCGGCCACGCCGAAATCGAGGGCGTGCTCATGTTGGACGCCCCGCTGAAGGAAACGATGGCCAAGATCGAGACCGGCGTCGCGCACGGGTTCGGGGAGCTGACGCTGGCCGACATGGTCGCGGCGGTGGCGGCCGGAAAACCGGCCTAGCGGCGGCGCCATGGCATTCGATCCCGCCCAGCATCTCAATCCGGAGCAGCTGCGCGCCGTGACGGCGCCCGACGGCCCCGTGCTGGTCATCGCGGCGGCGGGCACCGGCAAGACGCGGACGCTGACGCACCGCGTGGCGTGGCTGGTGCTGGAGAAAGGCATCGATCCGCGGCAGATCCTGCTGCTGACCTTCACCAACCGCGCGGCGCGCGAGATGCTCGAGCGAGCGGCGCAGCTCGTGGGGGGCGATGTCGGCGGACTGTGGGGCGGCACCTTCCACCACGCGGCCAATCGCCTGCTGCGCCGGCACGCGGCGCTGCTCGGCTACGGAACGGACTATTCCATTCTGGACGAAGACGATTCCGCGCGGCTGCTGAAGGCCTGCGTCGCCGAGCTGGGCCTCAAGGACAAGAAATTCCCGAAGGCGACGGTGCTGGGCAGCGTGTTCGGGCTGGCGGCGAACCGCGGCGCGGACGTCGAAGAGACCGTGCGCGCGCATTTCGAGGGGCACGCCGTGGATCTCGAAGGCGTCCTGAAGGTCCACGCGCTCTACGAAAAGCGCAAGCGCGGCCTCAACGCCATGGATTTCGACGACCTGCTCGTCAACGGCCTCAAGCTGCTGCAGGAGCACGAAGACGTCGCCGCGCGCTACCAGGAGCGCATGCGGCACGTGCTCGTGGACGAATTCCAGGACACCAACAAGCTGCAGGGCGACTTCGTGGACGTGATCGCGGCGCGCCATCGCAACCTGCTGGCGGTGGGCGACGATTTCCAGAGCATCTATTCCTGGCGCGGGGCGGAGGTGAAGAACATCCTGTCCTTCCGGGAGCGCTATCCCGACGCGACGATTTTCAAGCTGGAAGAGAACTACCGGAGCGTGCCGGGCATCCTCGACGTGGCCAACCAGGTCATCGCGGGCAATCCCGAGCAGTACCAGAAGGTGCTGCGCGCGACGCGCGCGGCCGACATGAAACCCGTGCTGGCGAAACTGACCGACGGCGGCCACCAGGCGCGCTACGTGGTCGAGAAAGTCCGCCGGCTGGTGGAATCGGGCGAGGTCGAACCGCGCCAGATCGCGGTGCTGTACCGGTCCCATTTCCACGCCATGGAATTGCAGCTCGAACTGACGCGCGCGCGCCAGGACTACGTCCTGATGAGCGGCGTGCGGTTCTTCGAGCAGGCGCACATCAAAGATGTCTGCGCGCTGCCGCGCCTGGCGGCGAATCCGGCCGACAGCCTGGCCTTCGGGCGGCTGCTGGAAATGCTGCCGAAGGTCGGCCCCAAGAAGGTCCAGACCCTGTGGATGGCGCTGGGCGAGCACCTGAACCTGCGCGATCCGGTCAAGCGCGCGCAGCTGGCCGGACTGCTGCCGAAGGAGGCCCAGCCGCTCTGGCAGGGCATCGCCGACCGCCTGTTCCCGCCGGACGACGAGGACGGCGCGGTGCTGGACCGGCCCGACGAGCTGGTCTTCCGGTTCACGGAGGCGTTCTACGGCGACTACGCGGCCGAAACCTTCGACAACGCCAAGCCGCGCCTCGAAGACGTCGACGAACTCATGAGCTTCTCGGCGAAGTACAAGAACACGGCGGACTTCCTGAGCGAAATGGCGCTGCTGACGAATCTCGACGCCGAGCAGAACCGGCACGCGGGGGCGCCGGCGGCCGCGATCCGGCTGACGACGGTGCACCAGGCCAAGGGGCTGGAGTGGAAAGCCGTATTCGTCCTGTGGCTGGTGGACGGGATGTTTCCGGCGGCGAAGTCCCTTGAGGAAGAAGCCAACGAGGCCGAGGAGCGCCGCCTGTTCTACGTGGCCGTCACGCGTGCGAAGGACTATCTCTGGCTCTGCGCACCGCGGATGCGCAAGGCGCGCGACGGCGGGGTCATGATGTGCCTGCCGTCGCGGTTTCTCGACGAAATCGATCCGGAACTGCTGCAGCTCGACAAGGCCGGCGGTTTCGCGCCGCCGCCGCGTTGGAGCCGGTGGTAGAAACGAGGACGCTGAAGCGAAGTGGGCTCCCCCATGGCGCAAGGCCATGGGGCCTGCCGAGCAAAGAGAAACTGCGAACTACTGCCTGTTGGCGGTGAAATCGCCGATCTGGACCTTGGCGCCGTCGGCGGTGCTCCACGAGTAGTTGCCGATCATGATCTCATCGCCCACGAGGGCCCGGACTTCGGCGAGGGTGACCTTGGCATCCGCGGTGCCGGCCAACATGGTGAAGACGAAGAAGTCGTTGGTGACCTCGCCCGCCAGAGAATACTGGACGGAGCCGACGGTGCCCGTTCCTTCGACGTCCGCACCGTCCTGGGTCAGCGTCAGCGTGATATCGGTGGGAATCGGCGCGGCGTTCGTGGTGTGGTCGAATTCGGTGCCGGTGTAGGTGCGTTCCCATGTTTCATTGAACGTGAAATCCCAGGTGCCGGTCACGCCGGTCAATGCCGGCGGGTTGGATAAGGCGAAATTGGTCCAGACAATGGTGTTGGTTCCGTCGTAGGTCGTCGTGATTCTGCCGTGCCAGTAGGAATTGACGAAATTGCTGACGATGACGTAGTTGGTAACATAGTTGGTGACGGTGACGTAATTCGTCCCGGCCGATTCGGTCGCGGCAGACACTTCCGACAGTCCGTCCAGCTTGAATTTCCACCCGGAGCCGTACTTCTTGAGAAAGGCCGCATAGGTGGCGACGGTGTTGCCTTGTTTGTCCTGCATTTTGACGTAGGGCACGTAGAACATGCCGTTGGGGAAATACCATGCTTCGTTTTCGGCGGATGCCGTCGTGGCGAACGCGATGGCCAGCAGGGCGAAAAAACACCGGAACAGATGATGGGAGTTCATGGAACGATGCTACTCCGATCGGCGGCCGAGGTCAATCGGACAAAAGATACCCAAAAGCGGACGCTTTCGGGGTTTTCGTGCCGCCACCGCACTGGCGGATCTGGCAGCGCCACCGCGCCGCGGGATGTTCGCGGCGCAGAGGAGGGAGCTACTCCTTATAGGCGGAGAAATCGCCGATCTGGACCTTGATGCCGTTGGTGGTGCTCCACGAGTAGTCGCCGACCATGACGTCGTCGCCCACGAGGGCCCGGACTTCGGCAAGCGTGATCTTGGAATCCGCGGTACCGGCCAGCATGGTGAAGACGAAGAAGTCGTTGGTGACCTCGCCCGTCAGCGAATACTGGATGGAGTTGACGGTGCCCGTGCCCTCGACGTCCGCCCCGTCCTGGGTCAGCGTCAGCGTGCAATTGGTGGAGGTGGGGGTCATATTGACGGTTTGACCAAATCCGGTTGGCGCATAGGTGCGGGACCAGGCTTCGAAGAAGGTGAAATTCCAGGTGCCGGCCACGTCGGACGGCGCCGGCGGGGGCACGTTGGTCACGACGACGATGTTGGTCGTGATGGCGACGTTGGTCGTGATCACGAAATTGGTGGTGGCGCTCACGAAGTTGGTGGTGGCGCTTACCAAGTTGGTGTCGTCGTAGATGTTCGTGACGTTGATGTAGTTGGTGACGAAGGCGTAATTGCTGATCGTGGTGTAGTTGGTGATGGTGCTGGTGACGTAGTTCGTTCCGACCGAGTTGGACTGGGCGGCCACGCCCGACGCGCCGTAGAGCCTGAAGTTCCACCCGGTGCCGGTTCTCCGGAAGAAGGCCGCGTAGTTGGTGACGACGTCGCCGGCGCCGTCCAACATCTGGACGTAGGGGACGTAGAGCAGGCCGTCGGGGAAGTACCACGCTTCGTTTTCGGCGGAAGCCGCCGGAGCGAGCGCGAAAGCCGACAGGGCGAGCAGGCACAAAAACAGACACATCGTTTTCATATAAACCATGCTACTCCGGTCGGCAGCCGGGGTCAAGCGGGCGGAGGAGCCTCGGGGCCGGGCGCGGCCGGCGGCAGGTCGTCGGCGTTCGCGAATTCCGGATACAGCTTTTCCACGCACTCCGGACACAATCCGTGGGAGAACAAGGCGTCGGAATGCTGCTGGATGTAGAGTTCCAGCTGGCTCCAGTAGCCCTTGTCGTCGCGGATTTTCTTGCAGGAGGCGCAGATGGGGATCAGGCCGCTCAGCGTGCGGACGTTGGCGAGCGCTTCCTGGAGCCGTTCGGTTTCCTTGCGCAGGTCGGCGGTGCGTTCCCGGACCTGGATCTCGAGGTTGTCCTTGTGGGCGCGCAATTCGGCGTTGAGTTGTTTCAAGTCGGCCGTGTGCACGCGGTAGATGCGGACCAGCAGCAGGATGAACGGCAGGCCGGCGAGGAGGAAGTACAACGCCACGATCGCCGAATGCAGCAGGTTGTGCCGGAGCAGGCGGTCGATGTCGCCGATTTCGCGGTCGGCGCAGGCGAGATAGCGGCGGCCGCCGGGCGATTGCTGCGGCAGGGCGACGGACCGGAACGTGCCCCATTGGTCGGTGTAATCGACGTAGACGGTCCGGTTTTCCCGGAAGGCGCGGACGAACTCGTCGGGAACGTCTTCGTAGGGATAGAAGTACCACGTGTCGAGTTCTTTGGCCTCTTCCTCCGAAACCGAGGGGGCGGAGAAGAAAAACGCACCGTCCTTTTCGGCGAGGGTGTAGACCCATTTGAAGCCGGACTCGACGCCGAAATCCGTCACGAGCTTGCGGTTGCGGAGTTCCTCTTCCTTGCCGATGGAATCCTGGTCGAGCGCGCGGTCGTGGAAGTCGGGCGCGAGCAGATATTTCAGGCTGCGCGAGGCCTGCAGAAGGCCGGAATCGATCTCGGCCAGCAGCGCGGCCTTGTGCTCGCGGTACGACCAGACGGCATAGCCGGCGACGGCCAAGGCATAGATCAGCAAGCACAGCACCAGCAGAATCGGAGCCGAGAAAGCGAATTGCCGTTTGGAGACCATTTCTTTCCGTTCCTTACACAATCTTCATCTCTTAATGATATTATAACACTTCAACCGGATCGCAAGGGGAATCGGCAGAAATCGTTAAGGATTCAAGCGGAAAGACATCAAGACCGGGTGCGGGGCTCGGGGGCCGCGGCATCGGGCTTGGGGGCGGATTCGCGGTAGCGGGCGAGGGCCCCGACGACGGTGGCGATCGGGATCATTTCCGTGCCGGGCATCATGCAGTAGATGCCGGCGGCGCAGGCGCAAAGCAGGGCAACCTTGCGCTCGAGACCCAGGGCGCGTCCCATCCAGTAGCCGGCGCAGGCGCCGATGGGCAGGCCGAGATACATGCCCATGGGGCCGAAGGTGGCCAGGTCCACGAAATCGATGATGAGGCCCGCGACGACGGGCCCGAAAGCCCGATTGATGCGTTGGGCCTGGGTGGGTTTCGGCTGGGTGGGCGCGGCGGGATCCATGGAGATATCTGGAATTTATCCGTTTGAACCGTGTTTACAAGTCGCATCGGCGATCGACGTAGTGCCCGCCGGTTCCGGGGTCCTCAGGGGTTGTCGGAAAAGACGCAGTCTGCGAGTTGCGACCACGGTCGGGCGACAAGCTGGGCAGACAAGCGTTCTTCCTTGGCCGCGGCGGTCGCCACGCAGGCTCGCGAACGGGGAAAAACGGGTTGCAGCCGGCGGAGGACATCGAAGTGGGCAGCTTTGGGCGTGGCGGTTTGCTTGATTTCGACGAGGTGGGTGGTTGCTCCCGTTTCCACGACCAGATCGATCTCGTTGTGGTTGGAATCGCGGTAGAAGAACAGTTCCCCGACGGTTCCGAAGTTGGCCTTGTGCTTGAGACACTCGATCAAGACGAGGTTTTCGAAAAATGCGCCGGACTGGGGCCCGTGGTGCAGGGAATTCGGCGTAGGATAGCGCAGCAGCCAGGCGGCCAGACCCGTATCGCCGAAGTAGAGCTTGGGGCTCTTTACGATGCGCTTGCTTAGATTCCCGGAATATGGGCGCAGGAGATAGATCAAGCCCGCGGTTTCCAGCAGCGCGATCCAGCGCCGGACGGTGGGGGCACTGATCCCGGCTTCCTTGGCCAGTTCGTTGAGATTCAGGAGATTTCCGATCCGGGCGGCCAAGAGACCGACCAGGTTCTGGAACTGTTTCAGGTCGTGGACGGCGGTCATCAGGCGGATGTCGCGTTCCAGATAGGTTTGGACGTAGGACGAGTAAAATCGGTTGCGGTCTACGCCGTGCGCGACGACGTCGGGATAGAAGCCGTCGAAGATGCGTTGGAAGCAGCGGTCGACGGAGACGACGGGGTTGCCCAGTTCATGATGGGAAAACGGCAGGAGTTGAAAAATGGCGGCGCGGCCGGCCAGCGTTTCGCCCAGTCCGGCCATCAGGGGGAATGCCTGGGAACCGGTCAGCAGGAAACGGCCGGCATTCCGCCGGTCGGCGTCCACGAGCACCTTCACGTGCGGCAGCAAATCGGGGACGTGCTGGATTTCATCGATCACAAGCCGCGGCGCCTGGGCCAGAAACGAGCGGGGATCTTCTTGCGCCGCCTGCCGGGTGAACGGATCGTCCAGCGTGGCGTAGGCCACATTCGGAAAGAGATGCTGCAGCAGGGTCGACTTGCCGGTTTGGCGCGCGCCGGTCAAAACGACGACAGGAAACTGGCGCGCGGCGGCGCGCAATTCCGGCTCGATGTCCCGGGGAACGTAGGCGGACTTCATGCCGGGAAGCCTACTCCTCGGCTATGCAAATGCAACATAAAATATTCATATTGCATAATTCGAGCTGCGGAGCCGGGGCGGATCGGGCATCTATCCAAGGCGTTTTCTCATGGGTTCAAAGGCGCTGGCGAGGAGGCGGCCGGGGCCGGCCGCAGCGGGATGTCGATGAACAAGTCGTCGTTGATCGACAGGTAATTGAACGGATAGTCGGGCCAGGTGACGGTGGACAAGTAGGCGGCGACGTCGGCGGGATCTTGGATGTCAATTCGGAGGAAGGGGCCGCGGCCGCCAGTCTTCTCGAGATAGGTGTAGTTGTTTTCCCGTTTAGTGAGCACGCCGAAGTGATCGGTCACGGCCAGATGGTAATCGGCGCGCGCGCGGTGGAGCATGGCCAGGGAAACATGGTCGGAAAAGCGGACGCCGCAACGCTTCCAGTGCCGTTGGAGGGCATTCCTCGTAGCGGAGGCGATCGTTTCCGGCGTCGTCCCGAGGGGGAGGGTCTGGTATTGGTAGAAAGTCGCCTCCAGCGTCTTGTGTTTCTCCGGGAAGTCGATTCCGAACGCTCGTGCCATGAAGGGAACCTTTTCCGGAGGGTGGGCGGTGGCATAGACGTCGCCAAGAGAGGCGACCGGAACCAGCCACTCGTTGTAATTGCTGTACACCTGGATGGCAAGGTAGGTGGCATCCTGCGCTTGCAGGGTTGCCGCGACATCCATTCCCGGAGCGGCCAGGAGCAAGGCGGAATCGATGCAATTCAACTCAAAGGGATGGCCGAGATAAGAAAGCTGGTTGGTACCGAGAGCGGAGACGAAGTCGTCGATGGAGGCGAATTCATGGAAGCCGTTGGTTGTAGGTGGGAAGGAGGCGGTGTCGAGGGCCAGCGGCGTCTGGTAGTAGTGGACAATTGCTTTTCGAAGTATATCCAGATTCGCCGATGCGCATCCGGCATCGGCGAAAACTTGCAGGGTGTCCTCGCGGGCGGCGTCGGTGTCGAGGAACGACACCCGGACGGGGGCGGCGCCAAGAAGTCGCGAAGCCGCCAGAACGGCGACGAAGACAGCCAGTCGTTTCATGGTCGATTCTCCAACAATAATCTCATGGGCTCGAAGCCGCGGGCGTGGAGGTCGAGCAGGCCGCGGGGTTGGCTTTCGGCGAACCAGAGGGGGGCGGTCGCTTTTTCGAGTTCGTCGAGGAGCGGGCGGGTCTGCGCGGCGGGCGCGCCGGAAGCGACGAGCGCGCCGAATTGCAGGAAGCGGCAGGCGAGGGCGAGCTGCGCGTGGTCGGTTTCATCGGCCCATTCGGTGGCCTGGAGCTTGGAAAATTCCTCCGCCCAGATTGGGGCTTGAGCCGCGATTTGCCGCAAGGGGGCGGGATCGGCCGGCGGCGGGATGTTTTTCAGCGGCGCGAAGGGCCACGCGGCGGCGGCTTCGGGGACGGAGCCGGCGAGCGAGAACAGTTCGGCGGGGCGCGCGTCGTTCGCGCCGAAAACGATTTTCGAGAAGGCGCGGTCGAAATCGGCGCCTTCGTCGTTGGCGGGGTTCCAGGCGAGTTGCGCGCCGAGGGCGAGTCCGTGAAGGGAACAGGGCGGCATGTTGAAGTGGCCGTAGTCGCCCCAATCGGTGTTGAACAGGCCGCGCGCGCCGAGTTCCTGGCCGGTGCGGGCATAGCGCGACAGCACGTCGCGCGCTTCCTCGACGGCGTTGAAGACGCGGCCGAAACCGCGCACGGACGGGCAGACGATCGTGGGCCGGCCGCGGGAAATGAATTCGCCGCACTTTTCGAAACGGTTCGTCGGGAAATAGGCCCAGTCGAGGATTTCGCAGCCGGCGGGCAGCGCGGAGATGGCGTCGGGGTGCTTGAGCAGCACGTCGCCCCAGAGCATGAGCGACTTGCCGTGGCGCGCGGCTTCCTTTTGGAGGAAGCGGACGTGGTCGACGTACTGGCGGGCGAGATCGGCGGGCGTCGCGTCCGGCGTGCGCCGGCCGAGGTCGTAGGTTTCGTCGCCGCAGAGATTGAAGCGCGTCGACGAAAAGCACGGCAGGAATTCGGCGAGGATCTTGCGCAGCAATTCCTGCGCATCGGGATCGCGGGTATGGATGGTGCAGCCGCGCAGGCGCTGGAGCCAGGTGGCGGCTTCCCACGAGGGAGCGGGAAATTCCTTTTCCGCCAAATCGCGGTAGGCCGGCAGCGAGAGGATGCGGCCCAGGTGGCCGAAGCAGGTGAAGGAAGGGACGAGTTCGACGAAGCGCTCGCGGCAGAACGCGTCGAGGGCCTTCAGGTCGTCGGCGTCGTAGGCATCGTTGTCGCCGGCGATGGCGGGATCGAACCGGAAGCGGAAGGGGTGTTCGAAGTAAAGCTGGAGGTGGTTGATCTTGAGGGAGGCCAGCAGGCGGACGCGGCGCTTGAGCAGGTCGAGGCGCGGGACGCGGCCGCGGCTGACGTCGAGATAGAAGCCGCGCAGCGGCCAGACGGGGGCGTCTTCGATTTCGCAGCAGGGTAGGTCGCCGTCGGACTGCGCGCGGATTTGGCGGAGGGTCTGGAGGGCGTAGAAGAAGCCGGGGGCGTCGGGGGCGGCGATGCGGAGGCCATCGGGCGCGATGCGGAGCCGGTAGGATTCGGCCGCGCCGGGCGCGGATTCGAGGCGGATCGCGGCGTTTGGCTCGCGGCAGGCGACGTGGTGCAGGCCGGGGAAGAGTTCGTGGAGGACTTTGGCGACGCGCGGATCGAGATGGTCGGGGACGCAAGCCGTTGGCGGGGAGGGCAGAGCGCAGGTTCCGCCGAGCGGGTGCAGGCGGGTTGGGGTTGGAATCAGGCGCAGCATGGTTAGGCGGCGGCCGCCGGGCCGTTTTCCACGCTATGTAAAAACTTTGAACGATTTTTCCACGCTACGTAAAAACTTTGGGCGATTTTTACGTAGCACGTAAAAACTTTGGCCGATTTTTCCACGCTACGTAAAAACTTTCGCGAATTTTTCCACGGTGTGGAAAAAAGTTTTCCACGGCGTGGAAAACGGATGAGCCGCGATTCCCGGCCGAGGGAGGTCATGGGGCCTTGGGGAGGTGGACGTCGAGCTGGGGGTAGGGGATGGCGATGCGCTTCTCGCGGAAGGCGAGGAGGGCGGCGTGGCGGACGTCGCTGGCGGTGGCGGCGACGTTGTTGCGGGTGGTGTCGACCCAGAAGAACAGCTTGAACTCGAGGGCGCTGTCGCCGAAGTTGTCGAAGATGACCCAGGGGGCCTTGCCGGGGGTCTGGATGACGGCGGGGTGGGCGGCGGCGGCGGCGCGGAGGGTTTCGTCGACGAGGCGGGAGTCGGCGTCGTAGGCGGCGGAAATGGTGACGAGGCCGCGGAGGGAGCGGTCGTAGTTGGTGCGGTTGACGATGGTGTTGGCGAGGAAGTTGGAGTTGGGGACGAGGAGGTTGACGCCGTCGTAGGTGAGGACTTCGGTGGCGCGCAGGCCGATGGAGAGGACCGTGCCGGCCATGCTGTCCACCTCGACGATGTCGCCGACCTTGTAGGGGCGGGCGACGAGGATGATGGCGCCGCTGATGAGGTTGCTGCAGAGGTTCTGGGCGCCGAAGCCGAAGCCGAGGGCGATGGCGCCGCCGAGGAAGTTGAAGGCGGTGAGCGGGATGCCCAGGGCGCGCAGGGCCGCCAGAAGGAAGAGGGCCCAGACGATGAAGAAGATGCTGCGCGGGGCGAGTTCCTGGGCGTGGCGGGACTGGCGGAGGTGGGCCGGCAGGCGCTTGCCCAGGAAGCGGGCGACGAGGCGGGCGGCCAGTCCGCCGCCGACGATCAGCGCGAGCGCCAGGAGCAGCGCGCCGAGGGTGAGGGAGTAGCCGCCGCCGGACCAGACGACGCGGGCAAGCTGGGCATGGACAAACTGCAGATTCATGCGGACAGGGTAGCGTCCGTGCGCGCGGAAGGCAAGAAGCGGGAAAACGGGACGGCGGCCGCTCGCCTATTTCGGGGCGGCGGGCGATCCGGGCGAACTGGTGGCCCGGGCCAGCAGGCCCTTGATGAACGCGAGTTCGAAGGGCTTGGCGAGGAACGCCATGATTTCCCCGCGCTGGGCCTTGGCGGCGAGTTCTTCCGACGGTTCGCCGGTGATGAGGATCAGGGGGCGGCCGGCGGCCGTCTTCTTGAGCTGGTCGACCCATTGGTGGAGGGAGGGGCTGTCGGGCAGATAGATGTCGGCGATGACGACGTCGATGGTGGGGTTGGCGAGTTGCTCCAAGCCTTCGGCGCAGGTGGCGGCCTGGAAGGCGCGGTGGCGCAAGCGCGTGACCAGCGTCGCGAGGTATTCGCGGACCGCCACGTCGTCGTCGATGATCAAGATATTGGCCATGGTTTCTTCAAGAGGGTTCTATAGATGCGTCCGTAAAATATCGGAGGACGCGGAGTCTGTCAATCCGCCGGCCTGTTCCGATTCGATTACAAGATGGCGGGCCGGCCGGGCCGCCGGGCCGGGCCAAGGATTTTCTTCCCTCGGGCGGGGGGGAAGACTATCTTAAACCCAATCAACGAATCCCGGAGGAACCCCATGAGCGCGAATTTCAGTTTTTGGAACATGGCCTGCCAGCAACTCGATCGCGTGGCGCAGCGGATGAATCTGGATCCGAGCGTCCACGCCAAGATGCGCCATTGCGAACGGGCGCTGATCGTCTCGGTGCCGATCCGGATGGACGACGGCAAGGTGAAGGTGTTCGAGGGGTACCGCGTGCAGCACAACTCCGAGCGCGGCCCCACCAAGGGCGGCATCCGTTTCCATCCGGGCGTGACGCTCGACGAGGTCAAGGCCTTGGCGATGCTGATGACCTGGAAGTGCGCGGTGATCGGGCTGCCCTACGGCGGCGCCAAAGGCGGCGTGATCTGCGATCCGGCCGCGATGAGCCTCGGCGAGATCGAGCGCATGACGCGGCGCTTCACCAGCGAGATCGCCATCATCATCGGTCCCGCCAAGGACATTCCGGCGCCGGACGTGAACACGAATCCGCAGACGATGGCGTGGATGATGGACACGTATTCGATGACGGTGGGCTATTCGGTGCCCGGCGTGGTGACGGGCAAGCCCATCGAGATCGGCGGCAGCCAGGGGCGCGGCGAAGCGACGGGCCGCGGGGTGGCGACGGTGATGATCGCGGCGGCGGAACGCCTGGGCCTGCTTCCGGCGCAGAGCACGGTGGCGATCCAAGGCTTCGGCAACGTGGGCAGCTCGGCGGCGAAATTCCTGTACGGCAAGGGCTTCAAAGTCGTGGGCGTCACCGACGTGGGCGGCGGGCTCTTCAACCCGCGCGGGCTGGACGTGCCGGCGCTGCTGGCGCACGTGCAGAAGAGCCCGCACAAGCAGATCAAGGGCTTCGGCGGCGGCGAATACGTGGAAGGCCACGACGTCGCCAACGCGCGGCTGCTGGCGCTGCCGGTGGACATCCTGGCGCCGTGCGCGCTGGAAAACCAGATCACGGCGGAGAACGCCGGCGCGGTGCAGGCGAAGATCATCGTCGAAGGCGCGAACGGCCCGACCAGTCCCGAAGCCGACGAGATCCTCGCCAAGGCCGGAACGACGATCGTGCCGGACATCTTGGCGAACGCCGGCGGCGTGACGGTGTCCTACTTCGAGTGGGTGCAGGACCTGCAGGCGAATTTCTGGGACGAGGAAGACGTGAACCGCAGCCTCGACCGCCTGATGATGCGCAGTTTCCACGACGTGTACGACGTGGCGGCGCGGGAGAAGTGCGACCTGCGCATGGCGGCGCAGATTCTCGCCATCAGCCGCGTCGCCAAGGCGGCCACTCTCCGCGGCATCTATCCGTAGGGGAACCGCCCGGACGTTCACGCGGAGGCGCGGAGGACGCGGAGTTGGGACATGGGTGAGGAGAAAGCCCGAAGTCTGGATGAGATCACCGGAGCCATCGTGGATGCGGCTGTCAAGTTGCACCAAGGATTGGGGCCGGGATTGCTTGAATCGGTTTATGAATCGCTTTTGGCGAAAGAATTATGCCGAAGAGGATTCCGGGTCGAACGGCAAAAGCCGATTTCGTTCGAATTCGATGGTCTTCGCTTCGAGGAGGGATTTCGGCTCGATTTGCTTGTGGAGGGAACGGTTGTCGTGGAGCTGAAATCGGTAGAGGCGGTTTCTCCCGTTCACAAGAAGCAACTGTTGACCTATCTCCGCCTGCTCCATTTACCAGTCGGATTGCTCGTCAATTTCGGTGTCGCCACGTTGCGGGAGGGATTGAGCCGGATCGTAAACCGCCTTTCACCTGGGGAATCTCCGCAGCTGCGGGTGAACCAGTCATCCCCGGGTTGAATGTTCTCTGCGTCCTCCGCGTCTCCGCGTGGCGCATGAATCTTGATTTTCAAGGTCGGGGATGATATCCCACGCAAGTTCCATGACCAACGGTGCCTACAGAATCAAGGTGGCGGCGGCGGCCGGCATCGGGCTGGCCGTGATCGGGCTGGCCTGGGGCCTGGCGGCGCGGAGCTTGCCCCCGGCGGCGAGCTGCGTGGAGTCGGCGCGCAATCCCTATCGGTTCCGGGACTGGCCGCGCTACGTGGCGGCCGTCCGGGACGCCGGCGACGCGGCCTGCGTCGTTTTGATTTCGGACTCGCAGGCGTACGGGGGGGAATATCCGGCGCGCCACGGCTATCCGTCCGTGCTGGAGACGCTGCTGAACGAGCGGAAAGCAGGCGGAATCGACCGGTGGGAAGTGCTGAACCTGTCGATCGACGGCGTGACGTCCATCGAATACGCGGCGCTGGCGGCGCGCTTGCGGGAGGAGCGGCCGCTCTGGCTGGTTTCGGTTTCCGGCAGCGCGGATTACCGGGCGGAGAATTTCACCAAGGGGTTTTCCTATCCCCGCACCGATCTGGTGCGCCTGCCGACGGAACTCGACGTGGCGCGGCGCCTGCCGCTTTCGTTCTGGCGCCGGCACGGCAAAGTCGAGGATACGCTGACGGCGTGGGTGACCGACCGGTTTCCGCTGCTGCGTTTCCGCGATTTCCTGTGGTCGTGGCTGGATACGCGCTATCCGGGCGCGCAGAAGACGTTCTACGCGCCGCGGACGACTTATCGTTTCTGGCAGTTGCCGGGCAAGGCCCGGACGGCGCCCGTGCCGGATCCGATTCCGGATCGGACGGGCGGCCGGCTGGATCTGACCTACGACGAGCGGTCGACGGTTTTGCTGGCGGAATTCCTGGACCAGTTGGCGGAAATCCCGGCGGCGCACAAGCTGGTGGCGACGGCGCCGCTGAGCTCCGATTTCGCGGGCACCCCGGACGGCGAATGGGTCGCCGCGTTCCGGCGGGACGCGGCGCGTCTGGCGGCCGAACGGGGCCTGCCGTTCGAGGATCTGACGGGCCTGCTGCCACCGGACGATTTCATCACGAGCAACCATTTCCATGCCCGCAACCACCGTCGGATGGCGGAATGGCTGGCGGATCGGATCGCGGCGGAAACGAAGGCGGGGCGCTAGGGCCATGTTGTTCGCGACCTACACCTATGCGGTCTTTTTGGCGGCGGTCTGGCTGCTGCACGCGGCGCTGCCGTTGCGGGGCCGGCAAATCCTCCTGCTGGTCGCGAGCTACGTGTTCTATTGCTGGGAAACGCCGGTCTACGGTCTCCTGATCTTCGCGTCCACGGTTTTGGATTATCTCGTGGGGCTCGGGCTGGCGCGCACGGAGAATCCGCGCGGCCGCAAGGCGCTGCTGGGCTGCAGCCTGGCCGGGAATCTCGGCATGCTGGGCTTCTTCAAGTACGGCGATTTCCTGGGCGCCAACGTGGTCGGGCTCGGACATCTGCTGGGGTTCGCGGGGCATTGGGAACCCATGGGGTTCATCCTGCCCGTGGGCATTTCGTTCTACACGTTCCAGACGCTGAGCTATTCGATCGACGTCTACAAGCGGCAGCTGCCGGCGGAACGGGACCTGTGGACCTTCGCGCTCTACGTCTGCTACTTCCCGCAGCTGGTGGCGGGACCGATCGAGCGCGCGCCGCATCTGCTGCCCCAGCTGCGCGCGCAGCACCCGGTCTTGCTGGAAAACCTGGTGGCCGGCGCCAAGCGCATCTTGACGGGCCTTTTCCTCAAGCTGGTGGTGGCCGACCGGCTGGGCATCCTGGTGGATGCGGTGTTCGCTTCGCCGGGCACGCATTCGGCGGCGGCGACCTGGCTGGGGCTGGTGGCGTTCGGCGGGCAGATCTACTTCGATTTCGCCAGCTACGCGAGCATCGCGATCGGATCGGCCCGGCTGTTCGGCGTGCAGCTGCGGGAAAACTTCCACCGTCCGCTGGTTTCGGCGTCGATCGCCGACTTCTGGAACCGTTGGCACATGACGCTGACGCGCTGGTTCCACGACTACGTGTTCCTGCCGCTGGGCGGCTTCCGCAAGGGCGGGCGCCGCGCGATCTTCAACGCCACGGCGGTCCTCGTGCTGTGCGGGCTGTGGCACGGGGCGCGTTGGAACTTCGTGTTCTGGGGCGCCTACCACGCCGTGCTGCTGACGGGCTACTACCTGTGGAAGTTCTACCGGAAGCGGCGCGGCCGGCGCGCCCCGAAGAACGGGTCCGCCTGGGCCCTCGGCCTTTCGGTGGCGGCGACGTTCTGGCTCAATATCGTCGGCCTGATCTTCTTCCGCAGCCCGGACGTGGCGACCATCGGGAAGATCTGCCGCGCTTGCGTGGGGCTGCACGACGGGCCAATCACGCCGTTCGGCTGGCCGCTGGGGGGCTTCGGGGCGCTGATCGCGATCTGGTTGGCCGTCGAACTGGCCCAGGAATACGGGGGCCTGAACGAGAAATGGGCGCGGGTGCCGTGGCCGGTGCGGGCGGCGGCGTGGGGCCTGCTGGTGGCGGCCACCTATCTGGGCGCGGTGAACCAGCAGGCGCCCTACATCTACTTCCAGTTCTAAGCGCGGGTTCCTCCATTCGCGCCTGCGGATGGAGCGTGGGTTATGCGCCGCCGGCCAAAGGCCGGGTCGATGACCATGGCGCCGGGTTGGCTCCGCGGAGGACACCCTTGATCCGGCGCATCGCCGGCCGAGCCAAACGGGTATTGTTTTATAAAACAATACCCGTTTGGCGGAGGGGGTGCGGCGGCGGCGGCGATTCGAAAACGAGATTGATTCCGGGGGCGTTTTTTGAGTCAATGCCCGGCTGTGTCGCGGCGCGGGACCTGTCCGGCCGCGCGAGGAGAAACCGTGTATCTAAAAGCACTCGAAATGGTCGGGTTCAAGAGCTTCGCCGAGCGGACGAAGCTGGTGTTCGAACCCGGAATGATGGCGATCGTGGGTCCGAACGGATGCGGCAAGAGCAACGTGTCGGACGCGATCCGCTGGGTGCTGGGCGAACAGAGCCCGAAGGCGCTGCGCGGCGGCGCGATGACGGACGTGATCTTCAACGGCACCGACCAGGCCAAGCCGCTGGCGATGGCCGAGGTGAGCCTGACGCTGACGGACTGCGAAGCGGTGCTGGGGACGGAATACAACGAGGTGACGGTGACGCGCCGCGTGTTTCGGTCCGGCGAAGGCCAGTATTTCATCAACAAGACGCCGTGCCGCCTGAAGGACATCCAGCGCCTCTTCATGGACACGGGGCTGGGCACGAATTCCTACAGCGTGATGGAGCAGGGGCGCATCGACCAGATCCTCAGCTCGCGCCCCGACGACCGCCGCGAGGTGTTCGAAGAGGCCAGCGGCATCAGCAAGTACAAGGCCGACAAGAAGGAGGCCCTGCGCAAGCTGGAGCACACCGAGGCGAACCTGCTGCGGTTGAGCGACATCATCAAGGAAGTGAAGCGCCAGATCATCTCGCTGCAGCGGCAGGTCGGGAAGGCCCGGCGCTACAAGAGCCTGCAGGATCAGCTGCGCGGGTGCGACGTCTGGCTGGCCAAGGGCCGGCTCGCGGAGCTGGACGCTTCGCTGGCCGCGCTGGAAGGGGAGCTGAAGGAGCACACGGCGCGCGAAGAGCAGCTGCGGACCGGCGTGGAGGCGGCGGAAACCCGCGCGGCCGAACTGCGCCAGAACATGGCCGAAGTGGAAGGGCGCATCGCCGCGGCGATGGACGCGTCGTCGGAGGCCTCCGGCGCGCTGGCCCGCGCGCGGGAACTGATCCGCGTCAACCAGGAGCGGGCCCAGGAGCTGGAGTCGCTTTCGCAGCGCGATTCGCGCGAGACGGAAAGCGCGCGCGCCAGCCGCGGCGTCCACGAGGCCGAGCTGGACGCCCTGAAGAAGGATTTGATCGCCGCGACGGACGCGCACGAGACGGCGCGCCAGGATCTGGAAAAACGGCAGGCGACCCTCGCCGCGCACGACCAGGAAACCGCCGCCGCGCGCAAGCGCCTGCAGGACCTGCGCACCGAAGCGCTGGATCTCGAAACGCGCCTGGCCCGCCTCCAGAACGAGTGGAACGAAATCGAGGCGCGCGAACGCACGGACCTGCTCCGCCGCGAGCGTTTCGCCGCCGAAAAGGCCGAGGCCGAACGCGCGGTCGAATCCTACGCCGAACGGCTGGGGCTGATGGCCGCGCAGCGCGACCGGAAGCAGGAAGGCGCCGAACAGGCGCAGCGCCAGGTCGAGGACCTGCGCCGGTCGCAGGCCGCGCGCGCCGAACAGCTCGCCGAACTCCAGCGCGAAATCTCGAAGCTGTCGTCCGAGGCCGCGGCGCGCGAGGCGCAAGTGAATTTGCTGGCCCGCAACCGCGCCGAAGCGCGCGGATTTCCCGCCGGCGCGAAAAAGCTTCTCGAAAACGCGGCGGTGCCGGGCGTCGATCCCAAGCAGGTCTTGGGCGCGCTGGCCGAGAAAGTGCGCGCCGACAAGGACCACCAGCTTGCGCTGGAGGCTGCGCTGCGGTCGTGGCTGGACGCCGTTCTCGTGCAGGACGCGGCCGCCGCGCTGGACATCGCGAAGAATCTCCAGGCGGCGCAGGGCGGCGCGGTCCGCCTGCTGTCCGCCGCCGGCGGCGCGGACGGCAAAACGCCCGCGGGCGCGGGCGAACCCTTGCTGGACCACGTGAAGGCGCCCGACGGCCTGGACGGCCTGCTGCGGCGATTGCTGGGCGGCGTGCGCGTCGTGGCGACGGCCGCCGACGTGCCGGAGTCCGTCCCGGCGGGCCTGGCCTACGTCACGCGCGACGGCATCGTGGCGCGCGGCGACGGCTCCGTGGAATTCTGGGCCCCGGGCGAGGACGAAAGCAATCCGCTGGCCCGCGAGCACCAGCTGGCCGAATGGCAGGAAGATTTGGACCGCCTGCGCCAGGCGGCCGCCGCCGCGCGCGCCCGCGCCGAAGGGCTGCAGGGCGACGAAACGTCGGGCCGCGCGGCGCTGGACGAAGCGCAAACCGCGCTGGAAAGCCACCGCCGCGAAATGGCCCTGGCCGAAGGCGAAATCCGGATGGTGGAACGCGAGGCCAAGCAGGCCGGCGAACGCGCCGAAACGATCGGCTGGGAATTGCAGGCCCTCGTCGAGAAGACCGGCGCGGGCACGCAGCGGCGGACGGCGATGGCCGGCGAGATGGAAGCCATCCGGACGCGGCAGGCGGAAGTGCGCGCCCAGAACGCCGCCGACTCCGAGAAACTGCGCCGGCTCGAAGACGAGCGGAACGCCCATCTGGAAGCGGCGACGGAATGCCGCGTGGCGCTTTCCGGCTACAAGCAGCAGCTCGACGGCCTGCGGGCGCGGGGCGAACCGCTGGAAGCGCGCATCCGCGAACTGGAAGCCTTGATCAACGAACGGGCCGCCGGCATCGATTCGTACCGCGAACGCATCGGCGCGCTGCAGACGGCCACCCGGGAAGCCGAAGGGCAGATCGGGCCGCTTGAAGCGGAAATGGCCCGCTGCCAAGCCGAACTGCAGGAAACCCGCGCGCAGCGCGAAAGCCGCAACGCCGAATTGGCGAAGAGCGACGCGGAACTGCACGCGCAGCGGACGGATCTCGACGCCGTCCGCGAACGGCGCAACGGCGTGGACATCCAGCTGGCGCGCCAGCGCCTGCACCGCCAGAATCTCGTGGAGCGCATGAGCGCCGAATACAGCCTGCAGCCCGCCGAGGTGCTCAAGGCGAAGGAGCCGGAGTGGGAGGCGGACGCCCGGCCCGCCGACCGGGAGGCCCTCGAAACCATGGTGGCGGAAATCCGCACCAAGATCCAAAGCATGGGGCCGGTGAATCTCGTCGCCATCGAAGAACACCAGGAACTGGAGGAGCGCTTCGCGTTCCTGAGCCAGCAGAACGACGACCTCGTCAACGCCAAGCAGCAGCTCCTGGACCTGATCCGCAAGATCAACGACACGACGACCTCGTTGTTCACGGAAACCTTCAACCAGGTGAACGAGAATTTCCAGGAGCTGTTCAAGCAGCTCTTCGGCGGCGGCAACGCGAAGCTGGTGCTGGTGGACGAGGAGAACGTGCTGGAATCGGGCATCGAGATCATCGCGCGCCCGCCCGGCAAGAAGCTGCAGACGGTGTCGCTGCTCTCCGGCGGCGAGCGCACGCTGACGGCCGTAGCGCTGCTGTTCTCGCTGTTCAAGGTCAAGCCCAGCGCGTTCTGCCTGACGGACGAACTCGACGCGGCCCTCGACGACAGCAACATCGCCCGCTACCTCGAGATGCTGCGGGGCTTCATCCAGGGCACGCAGTTCATCGTCATCACGCACAACCGCCAGACGATCGGGCGGGCGAACGCGCTCTACGGCGTCACGATGGAAAAACAGGGCATTTCGAAGATCGTCTCGGTGAAATTCCGCGACGAGACGGAAACCCAACCGCCCGCGCCGGCGCCGGCGGAAGATCCCGCCTAAGGCTGGGACGGTTGCGCCGGGGCCGGTTCCGGCGCGGCGTCCGGTTCGAGCGGGTCGAGAATCCAGCGTTTGTTGTACCAGAACCACTGCCCGGGATCCTTGCGGATCTCGGCATCGATGATGTCCATCACGATCTGGGAGAGGCGGACGGCGTCCGCTTCCTTGGAAAGATCGGGATCGGGTTCGAACGGACCGTGCAGTTCGATGGAGTGGCGGGTCCAGCCGTGCCGGCGCATGATGGCGAGAAAGATCGGCACGTCCAGCTGGTGGGCGAAATGGCCCAAGCCGGGGTAGAGGTTGGCTTCGCCGCCGAAGAAACGGACGCGGACGCCCGGCTGGCGGGAGCGCAGGTCGGGCATGATGGCGAGGAACTTGCCCTTGCGGAGGTTGGCGAAGATCTTGCGCAGCGTGGTGCCGGAGCCGCGCTCGATCAGTTCGACGCCGGGCGCGTGGCGCAGCCGCTGGAGATAGTCTTGCACCATTGGGTTTTTCTGCACGCCGGTCAGGGTGAACATGTCGATGCCGAGGGACGGGACGACGATGCCCGCCAGTTCCCAATTGCCCATGTGGGGGCAGGCGAAGATGCCGCCGCGGCCGGGGTTGGCCCGGATGTAGGCCTGGACGCGTTCCAGCGGTTCCTGCATGTCGATGGTCGACGGCAGCGGCCGCGGCCGGCCCCCGCCGATGTAGAGGACTTCGGCGAGATTGAAAGCCATGTTGCGCAGAGACCGCCAAGCGACCGCGCGGGCCTGGCGGGGCGAACAGCCGGCGCCCAACACGAAGCGGATGCGCCGGATAGCTTCCCGGCGGCGCGAATGGAGCAGCGCGAAGCCGATGCGGGCGAGACCGGCGGCCGCGACCAGAGCCAGCCGGTAGGGCAACCGCGCGACGAGTCCGCAAAACCCGCGCAACAGGAGATATTCGGCCCAATGGCGGAGACGATATTTCATGTCGCGTTCTCCGCGCGCGGTTGCCGCTCGGGCACGCGCCGGGCGAGCAGCGGGTCCGTCCAAGCTTGCGGGACGAACCGGGCAACCAGTTCGGTCAACGGCGCGGCCAGCGTGACGCCGTAGCGGCGCTTCGGCCGCGGCGCTTCCAGCGCGTGGCGGATCTTGCGGGCGACATCCTCGGGCGGCCGCGTGAACCAATCGGCCTTCTTGGTCTGGCGCCGGCGGCGTTCGATTTCGCGGGCGTAGACGTCGCCGTAGCCGGAACGGGACCGGTCGATGGTCCGGTCCAGGGCTTCGGCGGCGTTTTTCCGGAAGCGGGACAGGATGGCGCCGGGCTCGACGAGGGCCACCCACGTGCCGGAATTCCAGAGTTCGATGCGCAGGGCGTCGGTGAGCGCTTCCAAGGCGAACTTGGAGGCGCAATAGCTGCCGAGCATGGGGGCGACGACGCGGCCCAGGACGGAGCCGACGTTGACGATGCGGCCGAAGCCTTGGCGCCGGAAAGTCGGCAGGAGGGCGCGGGTCAGTTGATGCAGGCCGAAGAGGTTGGTTTCGAACTGGGCGCGGAGGGCGTCGCGGGAAACGTCTTCCACGGCGCCGGCTTGGCAGAAACCGGCGTTGTTGACGAGCGCGCCCAGAACCCCGTTCGTCCGGCCGAGCAGCTCGCCGGCGGCGCGCTCGACGGAGGCGGCTTCGGCGACGTCCAGGGCGATGGGGTCGAAGCCTTGGGTGCGGAGGGCTTCGAGATCCTCGGGCTTGCGGGCGGTGGGGAAAACCCGCCAGCCGGCGTCCCGCAGGAGCAACGCGGTGGCGCCGCCGATGCCGGACGAGCAGCCGGTAATCAGAACCGTGCGGGATTGGACGGCGGGGATGCGCATGCGGGAGCATCATCGCCATGCCCGGGGCGGAAGTCAAGGAGGGGGTGACTTGGACGGGCTCCCCTTCGCCAAGGATGCGGGGGGCACCCTCCGTGCTTCTGTTTTGTGAGGGTGGCTTGCCAGCCGTAGTCCCGACCTCTTGCAGGGTCGGGACGAAGGGTGGTGGGCGGTGAGGGATTCGAACCCCCGACATCCACGGTGTAAGCATGGCGCTCTAACCAGCTGAGCTAACCGCCCGGAAGAACGCGAACACCTTACGGCAGGGGGCCCCGCCGCGCAATCCTGTTGTCGGTTTATAATCTGGCCGCTAGGATGGGCGGCATGAAATCGGCGAGCGCGGCGACGGGAATGGACTATCGGCAACGGATTTGCCGGGCGATGAACTTCATCAGCGAAAATCTCGACCGCGAGCCGGCGCTGGAGGAAATCGCGGCCGCCGCGCACTTCTCGCCGTTTCATTTCCACCGGATCTTCAAGGCCGCGACGGGAGAGACGGTGTTCGGGTTCCTGCGGCGGTTGCGGCTGGAATGGGCGGCGAACCGGCTGCTCTCGGATCCCCGGAGCGACGTCACGACGGTGGCGCTGGAGTGCGGATTTTCGAGTTCGCAGAATTTCGCGAAGGCGTTCCGGGCGCGTTTCGGCACGACGCCGTCGGCCTTCCGGCGGAGCAAGCGGGGAAACAAAGCGAGCAAGGAGGGAGAAGCGGTTTCGTTCCGCGTGGGGCAGGATGCGGCCATGGTGAAATGGAATTCACCGCAACCGGAAAGGAACATCGAGATGAAGGCGGAAACGAAGGAGATGCCGGCCTGGCACGTGGCGTACGCGCGGAAGATCGGGCCGTACGGAAAGACGACGGCGGAGGCGGCTTTCGGCGAGCTGATGCGCTGGGCGGGCCCGCGGGGGTTGATCGGCAAAGGGCCGATGATGGGCATGTATTGGGACAACCCGGAGGTGACGGCGCCGGACCAATGCCGGACCGACGCTTGCCTGGCGGTGCCGCCGGGAACGAAGGTGGACGCGCCGCTCGCCGCGCAGGAAATCGCGGGCGGGCCATATCTGGTCTGCGAATTCGACGTGCCCATTGCCGGCTTCGGCGCGGCGTGGGAGGCGGCTTTCCGGTGCCTGCTGGACCGGGGGCTGGAATGCGCCGACCAGCCGACCTACGAGCTGTACCACGACGACTGCACGGGACCGACCTGTCGCTTCGACATCTGCATTCCGCTGAAACGGAAATAGGCGGACGCGCCGCGGCGCAAAAAAGCGAGGCCCGCCGGAAGGCGGGCCTCGTTCGCGTTTCCGGCGGCGCCGGACGTCACTCCACGACGGACAGGTTATTGGCGTCCATGATGCTGCGGATGCTGTCGAAGACGTTCGGGGGCTTGAAGGATTCGTCGAACTTGTAGGTCGTGACGTGGCCGTCGACGAACAGGACGTTGCGGACGTTGGCCCCGTGGTTGTCGCCGGCGGAGAGGGTGGAATCGATGGAATCCCCGCCGTTGACTTCGTCGAACAGCAGCGGGGCGGCTCCCGGGCCGACCGGCGTTCCGATGCGGTAGCCGTCCACATACGCGTAACTGCAGTTGAGGTCGGAGTTGAACTCGTCGATGTCCGAACCGGAGAAAAGGGAGATGGGCCCGGCGCTGCCCTGCTTGTCGCTGGGGCAGACCCAGACGCGCACGTCCGTGACGTAGTTGGTGTAGACCATCTTGACGATGGACGCCAAGGTGCCGTCGCTGCTGCGCGGCAGGACGCCCTTGTTGTCGGCGGCGTAGGTCGTGAAGGAGACGCCGACGGCTTTGAGGTTGTTGGCGCAGCTGGATCGATGGGCCGATTCGATGGCTTTTGAAACGGCGGGGACGAGGATGGCGACGAGAATCGCGATGATGGTGATGACGACCAAGAGTTCGATGAGCGTGAATGCGCGTTTGGTTTGCATGGGATTTCCTGTAGCCTCCATGAAGTCGCAGGCCAATCTACACCTTCCCGGGCGCGGGCAAAAGAGGAAAAACGGCGGCCGGATCGGGATTGATTTGGCGGGGCGGATGGGGCAGAATGCGGATTCAACAGGAGTAATGCCATGAAGCGAGCGCAGCGGTCCGGATTCACGTTGGTCGAGTTGTTGACGGTGATTGCGATCATCGCGCTGTTGGCGGCGCTGATCCTGGGATTGGCGGGCAACGCGCAGCGCTCGGCGGCGCGGAACAAGGCGGAGGCCGAAATCGCGCAGCTCGAGAGCTTCATCACCGATTACCAGATGAAATACGGCCAGGTGCCCCAATCCCTGGCGGCGTTGTCGAACGCGTTGGCCGAGGCCAAGAGTCCGCTGGAGTCGCTGCAGGACCCGTGGGGCCTGCCGTATTCCTATTCGAACACGTCGCGGGTGACTTTCAATCTGTGGTCGTACGGCGGAGATCCGGCGCCCTACACGAACCGCGCCATCTGGGTCGGCAACCCGCTTTAATAAGCCCGCGGAAAACCGCGGGAGAGGGGCGCTCAGGGCCCGGGCTTGGGTCCGGGGAAGACGGGGTCGAGTTCCAGCAGGAACTGCTGGAAGGCTTCGCTTTCGCGGATGGGCTTGAGATCCGGATCGTTCAGGTAGGTGCGGAATTGCGCGGGGGGCATCTGCTCCATGGCGCGACGGAGCCAGGGAATGGCGGCGGGGGCGTTGGTTTCCTGCGCGTAGAGGGCCCCGACGTTGAACAAGGCGGAAAAATTGCGGGGATCCATTTCAATGAGGGCGGCCAGTTGTTCGCGGGCCCCCTCGCGGTCGCCGGTGCGGGCGAGCGCGACGGCCAGATTGTTGCGGGGACCGGGCAGGTTGGGAAAGGCCGCGACGGCTTCGCGCAGGACCGCGACGGCTTGATCCGAGCCGGGCTGGCCGAGGAGCATGATGCCTTCCTGGAGCAGGGCGGGCTTGTAGTCGGGATGGAGGCGGCGGCACGTTTCGATGAGTTCCATCGCGAGGCCCGGATTCTGGGCTTGCATGTAGGCAAAGGCCAAGTTGGTGAGCGCCTCGGGGTGGAAGGGCTCGTTGCGCAGGGAAGCCTCGAGGACGGCGATGGCGCGGTCGATGTTGCCCTGCTGGAGATAGACGAGACCGAGGATGCGCTGGGCGCCGGCCATCTTGGGATAGGCGCGGAGCGCTTCGAGCGCGCGTTGTTCCGCCTGCTCGAAACGCTTGGCGACGAGCAGCGCGCCGGCTTCCCGGTAGGCGGCGAGGGCTTGTTCCATCTGCGCGGATTGATCCAGGGCGGGCGAGGAGGGCGGTCGCGGCGCGGCGACGGGCGCGGGGGGGGCGGCGGGCGGCGCCGGCGGAACGGGGCGTTCCGGTTCGGAAGCGGCGGGAGGAGGAGTGGGCTGGATCAGCAGCGTCCCGCGGCGTTCTTCCTCGTGCATGACCAGCCAGACGGCACCGGCCAGCAGCAGGACGAAGACCGTCACGAACGCGAAAATGCGGCGGTTGGCGGCGCTCCGCAGGGGATCGGTCTCCGGAACGGGGTCGGGCTGGGCGGGCGGGTGCGAAGTCATGGGGTCAGGGGTCGAGATTGACGAGCTGGCCGGTTTCGAAGTCGAGGCGGCGATAGTAGCAGTTGCGGGGCTGGCCGGCCTGGTTCTTGGTGTGGCAGATGCCGCCGCGGCGCGGCCGCACGACGTAGACGAGCGAGTTCTGTTCGCAGTTCACGCGGACTTCGAGCAGGTCGAAGGTTTCGCCGGAGGTTTTGCCTTTCTCCCACAGTTCGTTGCGGGAGGTGCTCCAGAAGATGGCCGTGCGCTCGGTGATCGCTTTTTTCAGCGCGATTTCGTTGACGTAGGCGATCAGGATGATTTCGCGGGTGTCGGCATGCTGGACGGCGACGGGAATGACGCCGGGGCAGGCGGAAACGGCCTTGGTCAGCTTGTTGAAATCGAGGGTCAGGGCGGTGCCTTCTTCGAGCTCTTTCATGCGGGGGTTCCTTTCGTCGAGGCGGCGTCGGCGCCGAAAGGCGCGCGGACTTCGATGCCGTGTTGGGCGAGATAGGCCTTGGCCTGGGGAACGGTGAATTCCCCGAAATGGAAGATGGAGGCGGCGAGGACGGCGTCGGCATGGCCGTCTGCGATGCCGGCGCGCAGATGGTCGAGGGTGCCGACGCCGCCGGAGGCGATGACGGGCACCGGCACGGCGTCGGCGATGGCGCGCGTCAGGGGGATGTCGTAGCCGTTCTTGGTGCCGTCGCAATCCATGCTGGTGAGCAGGATTTCGCCGGCGCCGCGGGCGACGCCTTCGCGGGCCCAGGCGACCGCGTCGAGAGAGGTGGGCTGGCGGCCGCCGTGGGTGTAGACGGTCCAGCCGGGCCGGCCGTCGACGTTGCGGCGGGCGTCGATCGCCAGCACGATGCACTGGGCGCCGAACTGGCGCGACGCCTCGTCGATCAGGCCGGGATTGAGGATGGCGGCGGTGTTGAGGGAAACCTTGTCGGCGCCGGCCTGCAGCATGCGGCGGATGTCGGCGGGGGTGCGGAGGCCGCCGCCGACGGTCAGGGGCATGAAGACCTGGCGGGCGACGGCGCGGACGACCTCGACCATGGTGTCGCGTCCGTCGCTGGAGGCGGTGATGTCGAGGAAAGTCAGCTCGTCCGCGCCCTGGGCTTCGTAGGCCTGGGCGACGGAGACGGGATCGCCGGCGTCGCGCAGTTCGACGAAACGGACGCCCTTGACCACGCGCCCTCCGGTGATGTCGAGGCAGGGGATGATGCGCTTGGCGGGCACGGGACGACTTCTCCCCCTTACGGCCAGTATTGGACGATCTGGCTGACGATGCGCCGGCCGAGGTCTTCCGCGGCCGGGCGCAAGGCGATGTTCTTGGAGGAGGTCATGTCGCCGGCGAAATCGAAGTCGTACCAGCCGGTGACGGAAGGCGAATCGACGACGACGGAGCCGTCGGCGCGGCGGCGCAGGACGAACGAGGCCTTGATGCTCATGCGGTACTGGTTGGCGGTGGAGCTGCTGTTCGATTCGTACGCGACCGGATCGAGCCAGAACTTGGTCAGGACGATGTCGAGGACGACGTCGGCGTTGTCCTCGGCCGCGACGCGCAGGGAGCCGTCCATCTGGATTTGCGAGAGGATGGCGCGGGTGACGTCCTGCTCGATGAGCGGTTCGGCGGTCTGGTTCTTGCAAGTAGGCACGTAGACGGTCCGGATGTCGGCGGGGAGCATGGACCCGAGCTGGTAGTTGGCGCATCCGGCGGCGAGCAGGAGCAGCAGGGCGGCGGCGAGGGTGCGTTTCATCCTATTTCTCCTGGGGCGCGAGCTGGGCGATGCGGCGGCGGGCTTCGGGGGCCTGCGGGGCGTCGGGGAAGAGCGCGACGAACGTCTGGTATTCGATGAGGGCGGATTCGTCCTTGCGGAGGATGCGGTCGTAGTAGCGCGCCCGCGCGTAGGCGGCGGCGGCCTGCAGGCTATGCAGGCGCGCGCGGCTGGCCTCGATCTCGGCGGCGTGCTCGGAATCGGGATAACGCTGGAGGAAGAACTCGCAGGCGGAGACGGCGGTGTCGAGCGCGCGGCTGTCGTTGGGGGAATCGTCGGAAATCTCGACGTGGCTGCGGGCCTGGGCATAGGCCGCCTTCTCGGCGAACGCGCTGCCGGGGAACCGGTTCAGGGCGTTGAAGTAGGCGTCGATGGCCTCTTCGTATTCGTAGGCGCGCTCGTGGGCGGCGCCGGTCAGGTAATAGGCTTCGGCCGTATGCGCCCCCTCGGGCGCGCTGGCGACGATCTTCTCGAACAGCGGAATGGCGCGCTCGGGCGCGTCGAAACCGGGCAGGAAGAGGACCTTGCCCTTTTTCCGTTCCATGAGCGTCTTGGCGATCTCCATCTGGCGGCCGACGACCTCGTTGAACTCGAAGCGGCCCGTGTAGTGGTCGATCAGGTATTGATAGGCGTCGAACGCGGCCTGGAGTTTGCCGCGCTCGTCCAGGCGGCGGGCCACGTACGTCTGCGCCGCCGGCGCTTCCGGGGCGTTCGACCAGTAGATCCGCAGCGCCAAGGCCTGTTTGGCCGCCGCGCGGGTCCGGCCGGCGGCGTCGAGCGCCTGCACGTATTGCCACTGCGCATCCGGCGTCTTTTTCTTGGGATGGAGGAAGGGGTGGAAACCCCGCTTGGGCGCTTGTTCCACGTAGGGTGCGTCGGATTTCGAGAAAAAGAAGGCGTGGCCGGCCGGCGGGCAGGCCAGCAGGGCGCCCAGCAACAGGCCGGCCAGACGGCCGCGTTGGCCGCCGATGAACGAGGGTTTCGACATGGCCGGAACATTACGCAACGCGCGGAGGCCGGTCAAGGTTCTTGGCGGGGCGGGAAGGACTTGCGCGCGCCGTCCGGGAAAGGGTAGGGTGTCGCGCATTCAAGCCATGTCTGCCTCCCTGAAAGCACGAACCGAACCGCGCGCGGCCGCCCGCGCCGGACGCTAGGCCCATGCCCGCCCTCGCGACAGCCGGAATGGCCGCCCTGATGGGCGTGGTGGAAGGCGTCACGGAATATCTGCCGGTTTCCTCCACCGGGCATCTCATCCTGGCGGAAAAGTGGATGGGCACCTCCTTCCACGAAAGTTTCGAGGTGGTGATCCAGTCCGGGGCCATGCTGGCCGTGCTGGTGGAATACGCCCGGCGGTTCCTGCGGCTGGCGGATTTCCGGTCCCGCGCCGGCTTCTCGGGGTTCCAAGGCCTGTTTTGGCTGTTTTTGACGACGTTGCCGGCGATGGTCTTCGGCCTGCTGTTCCACGACGCGATCAAGGCCAAGCTGTTCGCCCCCCCGACGATCGCGATCGCCCTCGGCGTCGGCGGCGTCGCGATGATCCTGCTGGAGCGCTGGCTGCCGTCGCACGACGAAGGCGGCGTGGACGCGCTGGGGTGGAAGCGCGCCCTCGGCATCGGCTTCTTCCAGTGCGTCGCGATGATCCCGGGCACCTCGCGCTCGATGGCCACGATCCTCGGCGGGCGCCTGCTGGGACTGGGCCGGAAGACCGCGGCGGAATACTCCTTCTTCGCGGCGGTGCCGGTGCTGCTGCTGGCCGGCGCCTACGACCTCTACAAGGGCTGGGGCTCCCTGCAGCGCAGCGATCTGGCGCCCTACGCCATCGGTCTCGTCGTTTCGTTCGTCGTCGCGTGGGCTGCCATCCGCTGGCTCATGCGCCTCATCTCGCACCACACCCTCGAGGCCTTCGGCTGGTATCGCCTCGCCCTCAGCCTCGTCGTCTGGTGGACGCTGGTGAGATAGAGAACAGAGGTCAGAGAACAGAGGTCAGGGGGCGGATGATCCATTCCCGACCTCTTTTCCCAACCCCCACGCTAATCCGCACAACCAATCCGCGCCCGAACTGTGGCCGAACGCGCAGACGGCTTTCACGCGCGCGGACGAGGGGGATTCCAGCAGCTTTTTCATCGCCGCGTTGACGCGGCCTTGCGCGGACAGCTTCAAAAAGGCGTTGGAGACCGGATTGGTCCCGAGCGCGTGTTTCAGGATCGCGGGAATCGCAGATGTCCGGCCGCGCAGGCGCAGCGCCGTCATCCAGCCGCACAGGAAATCGTCGCCCGCCGGCGTCAGGCCGGCCCCGCAGCCGCGGATCGACCGCACGCCCGCGGCGATTCGACCTGCGGCGATCTGCTCGAGCGCCGTCCGGAAAATCAAATCGCGGCTTAACTGCAGCCGGGGCAGGCGCTTTGCCGGGAAGAACAGCGAGACCAGGCTGTCCGGCGGCGCATGGCGGGGCAGGGCGGCGGCGAGAACCCGCCGGAGCTGCGCGCGCGCCGCGCGGCCGAGACGCGGCAACGCCGAATCGAAGCGGGGCGCCTGGGAACCCGGCACGAGGTCGTGCCGGCTCCATTCCGATCCTTTTGGGAGCCCCCGACGACCTCGTCGGGGGAACGCGATCGCGACCGATTCGCCCGCGACGAAAATCGCGGGTTGCGCCACGACGAGATTCAGCGGCCCCGCGCCGATGGAGCGATCCACGACGAACAGCGCGCGGCCGTTCGCGTCCAGCAGCAGCACGCTGCGCGCAAATCGCGACTGCACGGCATACGTGCCGGCGCGGATGCGGTCGCCCATGGACAGGATCTTCACGCGCCCCATCCTACGCCGTCGCCCCGTCCCTGGCGATACCGATCCGGGCGAAGGCCGAGATCTTTTCCTCACGCAAAGGCGCGAAGGGCGCAGCGAGTTGAGCTAAATCCCTTATTGAATCAACTATTCACCCGATGTTGCATCGATCATTTTTGCAATGTTCGTAGATTGGAGATCCTCCAGCGAAATCGTGATGGGCACGTTTGTCGCTGGTTCGAACGCGATGATCTTCACGAGAGCCTCCACGCTCGGGTCACCGGGGATGTGGTAAATGCTCCTTTGGACGCCCTGAACTTCCAGAACGGTTCCCGGCTCCAGAACCTTTTCGGAGATAATCTCAGGACCGCTGAGTCTTGTTGGGTAGACATCGTAGACGTTGATGTCTTTTCCGTACCCCGGCGGAAGATTCACTCCGTACAGGTACATTTCCGTTTGCAAGGAATACCGGCTGTTCAGCAGTGGGGCATACTCGGGTTTGTTGCTTACATCCTCATATTTGAGTGCGCAATTCGACAGAAAGCCGAACGCGAGGATCGCGAATACCAGAAGCGCGAAGAAGGTAGCGATGAAAATCTTGGCAATCGAAACAATCCGAGAAACGATGGATTTATTCTTCATTCATGGCCTCCATCGAGTTGCTTTTCGCCGACTTGAATTTGTTCGATGCAGGGTGCGGGTGGAACCTCGTCCTTGAGCAAGGCCATGGGGATGGAGTCGTCGCAGATGCCGTCGAGGCAGCGGGCCTGGCGTTTGCGGCCTTCTGCGACGAAGCCGAACTTGCGATAGAGCGCGATGGCGCGGACGTTGGCGGCGAAAACTTCCAGCTCGATCCGGGTCGCGCCCCTTTGGAAGGCGTCGGCGACAGTGGCCGCGAGCAGGCGCCCGCCGATTTTCAAGCCGCGATATTCCGGCAACAGGCCGATCCCGAGCCGGCCGATGTGCGTCATCCCGGGGCGTTCGTCGCGGACGACGTCGCACCAGCCGACGACTTGGCCGTCGCGGACGGCGTAGAACTGGCTCCAGCCCTTGGCGAGGACCTGGGCGATGAAATTCCGGGTGGATTCGACCGGCGGCGCTTCGAGGAAGATCAGGTAGCGGTGCTCGCGGGCGACGACGTCCAGCGCCTGCCGAAAGCTGTCGGCCATGTCCAGGGTCGCGGGCTGGATGACGATGTCCATCGGAGGCATGGTGCGGGACGATATTAGGCGCGGGAAGGGAGGAATCTCAATATCCAATAATCAATATTCAATTTCCAATGTCCAAGTCCGGACCACTACGAAATGCTCGAAAGGCGAAAAACAGGTCAAAAACACTGAAAATCGGTCTAAAAGCGGAAAAATCATGGTTTGGAACGGGATTTTCCTGTTTTCATGTGTTTCCTGGCTTCCTGCTTGGTTTTCAGGGCTTTTAGGGGGCCGAAAAACGGGAAAATCAGCCTGAAAACGAAGAAATTGGCAGGAAAACAGGAGAATCAGGAAAACAGGATAGGAGGGGGGCTTTTTCCTGTTTTCATGTGTTTCCTGGGTTCCTGATAGGTTTTCAAGGCTTTTGGGGGCCGAAAATGCCTCGAAAATGGCCGAAATTTGCGATTTTCAGCGAAAAAGGTCGTGCGTTTGCGAACTTTTGCGCCGCTGGCGTCTTTTGCGTTGAAAAATCGAGCTACGGGGCGATTTTGGCCAGATTAAGGCGGGCGAGGGCGTCGTCGATGATCAGGCTGGCGGGGGCGGCGCTCCAGAGCTGGATGGGCGTGGAAATGCCCATGGGCACGGCTTGCCAGAGGTCGTTTCCGGCGTCGGCGGGGGCGTATTTGTACACCTCGGACGTGGCGAGGGGCCCGAGCTTCGGCAGGGCGATCCGGGCCTTTTCGAACACGTGCCGGAACAGGGCGACGTCGGCGGGCGTCAGGCCGTGGCGGAGATTCCCGTCGGCAGCGATGCCCTTGTGGGCCTGTTCGCGGAGGCCGTCGAGCAGCGCGAAAAGCACCCAGGGCCAGGCCGCGCGGCCGTGGTATTCGTCCGGACCGAACTTGACCCAGGCGTTTTTCCAGTCGTCGCGCAGGGCGGGCACGTCGCGCGGGGCGTAGACGGCGGTGGAAATGGCGAACCCGTCGTCGTCGTCCCAGAAACCGAGGCCGAAAGGATAGGGCAGCAGGAGCGGTCGGAGGATTTCGCGGACCTGGGCGATATCGGGATCGCCGAACAGGAGCAGGAACACGTCGTCGCTGTGCGGGACGGGCATGGGCGTGCCGTCGGGGAACAGAAACAGGGCGGTGAAATCGAAGCCGCCGGCAACGGCGGCGGGCGTGCGTTCGCCGCGGAGAAATTCGGCGACGGCGACGCCGTCGGCTTGGCCGCGCAGGGCGGCGGCGCGTTCCCGTTCGCCGCGCGCGCGGTCGCCCCAGGTGGCGTCGCCGGCGGCGAGGCCGTCCAGGCTGCGCGCGAGGTCGCGGCGGATTTCGTCCGCGGTGCGGCGCACGAGGAACAGTTCGCGGACGCGCGCGCGCTCCCACGCTTCCAGGGCGGCGGGAAATCGGGCGGAGTCGTCCAGGTAGGCGCGGACGACGTCGAGGCCCGGCCGTTGCGCGAGGTCGCGCAGGAATTCGCCCAGGCCGAGGGCGTCGATCCGCGCGAGCATGTCGCGGATGGCGGCGATGGCCAGCGGGAGCAGGTTGACGTTGACGTCCTCCGAGCGGACGCCGACGGGCAGGTGGTAGGTGTCGCGCCAGTTGGCGGCGTCGGCGACGGTCGGCACGAGCGCGCCGCGCAGGGCGAGGAAGTCGTCGCGGCGTTCCGCGGCGATCCGTTCGGGCGCGAGGCCGGGATTTTGCGCGCGCAGAGCCTGCCAGCCCGCGACGAACGGCGCGGCGGACGCTAACAAGTAATTCCAGTTCCGCAGGAGCGACGCGAGGTTCGATTCGGCGCGCCCGAACGCGGCGTGGTCCGCCTGTAACCATGCGGCGAGTTCGGCGTCGCCCGTTTCCCGGAACCAGCGGCCGGCGGCGGACGGATACATGTAGGTGGGGTCCAAGACGTCGAAGAAGGGATGCATCGGGGCGGCGCCGGCCAGGATTGTTTCCAGGGTCGTGCGCGCGGCGGCGCGATCGCCCCGGTCGTACTCCCAAAAGAACCGCTCGAGGGCGTCCATCGCCGCCCGGTCGTCGGTCCATTCGTCGGTGACGTCGACGATGCCTTCCGCCGAAATCTCGTTGGCGACGCTTTGGATGCCGACGCGCTTGGCCAGCGGGGAAAGCACGGACCACATGATGCGCAACGCGATGAGCGTGTCGCGGCCGAAGTAGGACAGGAAGTTCCAGGAGCCGGCGAGGAATTTCTCGCGGTAGGACAGAAACTCGAAATTGCGGAGGGCTTCCGCGAAGGCCGGATCCCGCGCGGCGAGTTCCCGGCCGCGGTCGTTCACGAGTTCGGCGAACGGCAGCGGCGTCAGCGGCTCGAAATCGACGGACGCGCGGACGACCGCGCGGAGCGGGGCGTCGCCCGCGGTGGGCGTCCGGGAAAACACGAGCCGGTTGGCTTCCGCGCGCAGCGCGGTGCCGGGTCCGGCGGCAAATACGAGCCGGTAGCGGTGCCGGCCGTCCAGCGCGCGGCGGACGAACGCGAACGGGCCGCCGGGGACGTCCGCCGAGGGGCCGTGCACCTGCCCGCGGTCGGCCAGGTCTTTCAGGGACAAGCCCAGCGCGGATTCGACGGCGCGGACGTCGCCGGAAGCGAACAGATCTTTCAGGCGGTTTTCGTTGCGGCGGTCGGGATCGATGCCGAACCGCGCCATCAGCGTGTGGTGCAGGAGCACGGACGCGACGGGAACGGCGACTTCCGGCCGGTCCGCGGCCAGGACGAATTCGACGCCGCGTTGGCTGTCCGCTTCGGCGAAGGGGACGGGCGCATTTTCGAGGCGCCAGCCGGCCGGTTCCGCGGTCTCGAAGGCCAGCGCCGATTTGCCGGCGGGCATGGCGACGACGACGCGGCGGCCGTCGCCGCCGGCGGGGATCTGCACGTGGGCGGCGACGCGGGTCTGCGCGTCCCGCACGAGGACGTTCTCGAATTCACCTTCCGTTTTGTGGATCAACAATCGGGTCATGGACTCATCCTCGGTGGCGAAAGCATTTGTCAGCTGCCCATCGTCGGCGGACCAGCTTACCGGCCGGGTAAAGCGTTTGACAAGACGGAATTCCCGAAACGGGAGGGAACCGCCGACATCCGCCTCGCGCCAAGGCGCCAAGAGCGCAAAAGGTGCACAAGCGCCGGGAAGAGGATCGGTTAGGAGAACCGCCGAACTCTTCCGGAAAGGGAACGGGGGTTCAGTATTGGATTGACGGAGCGGGGGCGGGGTTTTAATAATTGGGATGAAGGTTGGGGCGGCCCGTGGTAGGGTTGCCCATCTATTTTGAAGAGGCGCAAGGCGATGGCGGAGAAATACATTTTGGTGGAGGGGGCGCGGGAGCACAACCTCAAGAACATCACCGTGCGGATTCCGCGCGGCAGCCTGTGCGTGGTGACGGGCCTCAGCGGCAGCGGGAAGTCGTCGCTGGCGTTCGACACGCTCTACGCCGAGGGCCAGCGGAAGTACGTCGAGAGCCTCTCCGCCTACGCGCGGATGTTTCTCGAACAGCTTCAGAAGCCGGACGTGGACCGCATCGAAGGGCTATCGCCCGCGATCGCGATCGAACAGCGGTCGGCCGGCTCGAATCCGCGGTCGATCGTGGCGACGACGACGGAGATCCACGACTACCTGCGCCTGCTCTATGCGAGCGTGGGGCACCAGCACTGCCATCAATGCGGGCAGCCCATCGCGCGGCAGAGCGCGGAGGAAATCGTCAACCGGATCCTGGCGAAGCCGGCCGGCACGAAGGTGCAGTTGCTGGCGCCGCTGGTGGAGGGGCGCAAGGGCGCCCACGAGGAAACCTTCGACTCGGCGCGGCGGCTGGGCTTCACGCGCGTGCAGATCGACGGCGAAACCTATGAGCTGGAGCAGCTCCCGAAGCTGGACAAGCAGAAGAAACATTCGATCGCGGCGGTGGTGGACCGGCTGGAGATCAACGACAGGGTGCGGGGCCGGCTGACGGATTCGGTCGAGCTGGCGCTGAAGCAGGGCGAGGGCATCCTGAACGCGCTGTTCCAGGAGCCGGGCGCGGACGGCTGGACGCCGCAGCTGTTTTCGGAAAAGAACGCGTGCGCGGACTGCGGGATCAGCTTCGACGCGCTGCAGGCGCGGAATTTCTCGTTCAACAGCCCGTACGGGGCGTGTCCGGTTTGCGAAGGCCTCGGACAGATGCTGGTGTTCGACGAAGACCTCGTCGTGCCGGACCGCACGAAATCGCTGGATTCGGGGGCGATCGCGGCGTGGCGGCCGGCGGGCCGGCGGGAGGCGATCTACCGCAAGGGGCTGCTGCGGGCGCTGGCGAAGCATCTGGGCTTCGATCTGGCCACGCCGTGGGAAGAGCTGCCGCCGAAAATCCGCGCCGTCGTGCTGCACGGCTCGGGCGAAGAGAACGTCGAGCTCGGCTTCTGGATGCGCGGCGCCTGGCGGAAGTACAGCAAGCCGTTCGAAGGCGTGATTCCGAACCTGCAGCGGCGCTACGCGGAGACGGACAGCGACTACATCAAGCACAAGCTGGCGGGATTCATGAGCCGCCTGCCCTGCACGGCGTGCGGCGGGAAGCGCCTGCGGCCGGAAAGCCTCGCCTGCCGCGTCGCGGGCAAGGGCATCATGGAAGTGATGGAGCTGTCGGCGCGCGACGCGGCGGCCTGGTTCGCGGAGTTGCCGCTCTCCGGGCAGGAAAACCAGATCTCGGCGGAAATTTTGAAGGAAATCCGCCAGCGGCTGCGGTTCCTGTGCGACGTGGGGCTGGGGTATCTCAACCTGAACCGCGAGAGCGGGACGCTCTCTGGCGGCGAAGCGCAGCGCATCCGGCTGGCGACGCAGGTGGGCGCGGGGCTGGTGGGCGTGCTCTACGTGCTGGACGAGCCGAGCATCGGCCTGCACCAGCGCGACAACGAAAAGCTGCTGCGCACGCTGAAGGGCCTGCGGGATCTCGGCAACACGGTGGTCGTGGTCGAGCACGACGAGCAGACGATTCGCGAGGCGGACTACGTCATCGACCTCGGCCCGGCGGCGGGCGTGCACGGCGGGGAAGTCGTCTTCGCCGGCACGGTGCCGGAACTGCTGAAGTCGAAGACCTCCCTTACGGCGCAGTTCCTCAACGGCGAGCGGAAGATCGACGTGCCCCACGAGCGCCAGGCGCCGGGCGAAGATTGGTTGGAAATCAGCGGCGCGGCGGAAAACAACCTGAAGAACGTCGACGTGCGCTTCCCGCTGGGGCGGATCACCTGCGTGACGGGCGTTTCGGGCAGCGGCAAGAGCACGCTGGTGGACGACATCCTGCGGCGGGCGCTGTTCCGGAAGTTCTACGGATCGAAGGAAAAGCCCGGCCAGCACAAGAAGATCGCGGGCCTGCAGCACCTGGACAAGGTGATCGTGATCGACCAGTCGCCCATCGGACGGACGCCGCGGTCGAACCCGGCGACCTACACGGGGGCGTTCAACGCGATCCGCGACCTGTTCACGCAGCTGCCGGGCTCGAAGATGCGCGGCTACAAACCGGGGCGGTTCAGCTTCAACGTCAAGGGCGGGCGCTGCGAGAAGTGCAAGGGCGACGGCATCCTCAAGATCGAGATGAACTTCCTGCCGGACGTCTACGTGACCTGCGAGCAGTGCCGCGGGCGGCGCTACAACCAGGAAACCTTGGAAGTGAAGTGGCGCGGCAAGAGCATCGCCGACGTGCTGGACATGACGATCGACGAGGCGCTGGACTTCTTCGCGCCGGTGCCGCAGATCGCCCGCAAGTTCCGGACGATGAGCGAAGTGGGCCTGGGCTACCTGAAGGTGGGCCAGCCGGCGACGACGCTCTCCGGCGGCGAGGCGCAGCGCATGAAGCTGAGCGCGGAGCTGGCGCGGCGCGACACGGGCAAGACGCTCTATCTGCTGGACGAACCGACGACGGGGCTGCATTTCGCGGACGTGGACCGGCTGCTGAAGGTGCTGCTGCGCCTGCGCGACGCGGGCAACAGCCTGATCGTGATCGAACACAACCTCGACGTGGTGAAGACGGCCGACTACATTGTGGATCTGGGACCGGAAGGCGGCGACGAAGGCGGCCGCGTGGTGGCCTGCGGCTCGCCGGAAGAAATCGCGGCGAATCCGGCCTCGCACACGGGCGAATACCTGCGGCCGATGTTGCCGGCGCCGAAAAAAGCGAAACCGAAAGCGAAGCGGACGAAGAAGAAGGCATGAGGACGTGGTGGGCCATCTGGTTGGCGGGCGCGGCCTTGGCGTGCGCCGCGCCGGCGTTCGCGCAGGAAACGGACGACGCGGAGATTCTCCCGGCGGCGAAGCTGACGGTCGAAGAAGCCGGCCGGCTGCTGGCGACGGGCCGCGCGGCCTACGAGGACGGGTTGTACCGCCTGGCGCAGCGGCGCTTGGAAGAACTGGTGGCGGGGGCACCGGACCGGCGCCGCCAGGCCGAAGGCGCCCTGTGGCTGGCGCGCGTGCAGCTGGCTTCCCGGCGACCGGAAAAAGCGCTGGACTTGCTGGACGAGTACGGCGATGCGGCGCGCGCGGTCGCGCTGGCGGCGAATTTCGCCTTGGCCCGCGCGCAAGCCCGTTTCGATCTGGGCGATCTGGACGGCGCGGCGGCAGAACTGGACGGCTTCGGCAAAAAGTTCGCCGAACAGGACGCCGCTCCGCGCGCGCTGCGTCTGCTGGTTCGGATTGATCTCGCCCGCCAGGACTGGGACGCCGCGCGGGAAACCTGCGCTTTGCTCGAAGCCCGCCATCCGGGGACCGCGGAAGCGCCCGAGGCTTGGCTGGATCTGGCCGGCGCGCTCGCCGACGCGAGCCGGACCGCCGCCGCGCGCGATACGCTGGCGCACGTGGAAACGAACTACGCGGGCCAGGCCTGGAGCGAGCGCGCCACGCTCAAAACCGTGGAGCTGCAGCTGGCGGAGGGCGAGCGCCCGCAGGCGATGGAGCGGCTGAAGGGGCTGGCCGCCAACACGAACTTGCTGCCGGAAACCCGGGCGTACGGCTACCGGATCGTGGCGCAGGCGGCGGGCTCGCAGTCGAATTTTTCCGTGGCGCTCGGCATGATCGACCGCAGCATCGAAGCCGCCGCGGATCCGTTGCAGCGCCTCGAAAGCCAAGTGGTGAAAGCCCAACTCCTGCTGCGTTCGGGCCGGATCGAAAAAGGGCGCGAAGCGATGCGCGCCGCGGCGGCGAACGTGCCGGACGAGACCCGCGCGGCCCAGCTCCAGCTGGGGCTGGCCGACGAACTGTCGCGGATGGGAAGATGGGACGAAGCCGCCGCCGAATACCAGGCGTGGCTGGAAGCTTTCGACGGAACGGCGGGAACCGCGGACGCGCACGCGGGCCGCGGTTGGGCGCTGTGGTCGGCCGGGCATCCCGAAGAGGCGGCGCCGGCGTTCGAACGCGCGGCGGCCGCGGAAACCGATCCCGCGAAGCGCCTGACGCTGCTGCAGAAGCTGGGGGACGCGCAATTCGCGAGCCGCCAGTTCTCGAAGGCGAAGGAATCGTACGCGGCCGTGCTGGCCGCCGCGCCGGCCGCCGGCAAGGTCGCCGCCCTCGCGCAGCTGCAGCTGGCCGAGACGGAACTGGCTTTGGGCGAAACCGAAGCCGGCGAAATCCGCCTGCTGGACCTGAGCCGCGTCCAGGCGGACACCGAATGGGGCCGCGCGGCCACGATGCGCCTCGGCGCGCTCTACGAGGACCGCGGCGCGCTGGAAACCGCGATGGAACAGTACGGCCGGATCATCGAGATCTGCGCCGATCCGGAGACCTGCGCCAAGGCGCTGCTGGCCCGCGGGCTGATCCGCTACCGGATGGGCGCCTTTCCGGCGGCGATGGACGACTTCACGCGCATCCGCGACCAGATGCCGCAGACGAAACCCGCGGCGCAGGCGACGTTCATGCGCGGCTGGTGCTTCTACCTGATGGGGAAGGACGCCGAAGCCCTCCAGGTCTGCGAACGGTTCCTGGCCGACGATCCGGCGTCCGAATTCGCGCCGGACGTCCGGTTTTGGCTGGGCGAGCACGCCTTCAACCACGGCGACTACGAAACGGCCGAAAAGCGCTTCCTCCAGATGGCGGCCGACCATCCCGACAGCCCGCGCGCCGGCGACGCGCTCTATTGGGCCGGCCGCGCGGCGACCGCGCGCCGCAACTATCTGGACGCGAACGAGCACTACAACGCGCTGATGGCGCGCTATCCGGACAATCCCCGCATGGCCGAAACCCTGCTGGCGCAGGGGGACGTCCTGAGCGAGCTGGGGCAATTCGCGGCGGCGATCCTGGCGTTCAACGAGATCATCGTGAAATTCCCGCAGGCCCCGGAAGCGCCGGCGGCCTGGGGGCGCAAGGGCGATTGCCAATACACGCTGGGCCAGGAAAATCCCGCCCGCTACGAAGAAGCGCTGCTGTCGTACCGCACGCTGCTGGACTTCGCGGGGGCGCCGGTCGACCTGCGCTTGCAGGCGGGCTACAAGGTCGGCCGCTGCCTCGAGAAGATGGGCCGCGCCGCCGCCGCGCTCGACCGCTACATGGAAGTCGTCTATTCGTTCTTGCAGGAAACCCGGCCGCCGGCCGAAGCGAACGTGTGGTTCACCCGCGCCGCGTTCGCCGCCGCCGCCTTGCAGGAAAACGCGGGCAACTGGAAGGAAGCCGCCGGCATCTACCGCCGCGTGGCCGATTCCGGCACGCCGTCCGCCGCCGAGGCGCGCGGCCGCATGGAACGCATCCGCCAGGAACACTGGGCGGTGTTCTGACGAGCGGAGTTTCGGGTTCAACGGTTCAGCGGTTCATGGGTTGAAAGCCGCATGGACCGCGAACGTCGGGGCCCGGCCGTTTTTGTGATTGAGCGGAAGCGGGGGCGCGGCATAGACTGGCCCCCCAGTTTCTCCTTGGGAACCCGGAAAACGGAGCGCAGCGATATGTTGAATCTGATGGGCAATGGCGGGCCGGTGATTTGGCTGCTGCTGGCGTGCGGCTTGTTCGCGGCGCTGGTGTTTTTCGAGCGCCTGTTCAACCTGCACCGCGCGCAGATCGCCGCGGACGACTTCCTGAAGGGCGTCTACAACATCCTGAACCGCGACAACACCGTGGAAGCCGCCACGATCTGCGAGGAGGCGCCGGGACCCGTGGCGCGGCTGGCGCTGGCGGCCGTGCTGCACCACGACGACGCGCTGGAAAACATCGGGCGGGCGATCGAAGACGCCGGCCTCGAGGAAATCCCCCGGATGGAACGCGGCCTGGGCTGGCTGGCGACCTTGGCGCGCATCACGCCGCTGATCGGGTTGCTCGGCACCGTGCTCGGGATGATGGACGTGCTGCTGGCGGCCCACCGCGCCGCGCCGCTGGTGGCCGCGGCCGACCTGACCGGCGGCCTCTGGGCCGCGCTGTCCGCGACGGCCCTGAGCCTGGTCATCGCGATCCTGGTCTACGCGGGCTACAACCTGCTGGTGTCGCGCGTGGAATCCATCCTGCTGGACATGGAGCGTTCGGCGTCGGCGCTGATGAATTTCATGCGGCAGTGGAAGCGCAACCGGGAGGCGCCGAAGGCATGAGGATTCCCGACCAGCCCATCCAGATGCAGTTCCGCACCGTGCGGCGGCGCTTCAAGGGGCGCTACCGCCGCGCGGTGGGACCGATCGAGGTGACGGCGCTGCTCAACGTGATCGCGCTTGTGGGGTTGTTCCATTTCGCGTCTTCCCGCTTCGTGCTGCAGCCGGGCGTGCGCCTGCGCCTGCCGGAGGCGCCGTTCGCGGATGGCGCGCCCTACGGGTCCCGCGTGCTGACGTTGTCGCAGGGCGGCCTGGTGTTTTTCAACGACGAACGGGTGTCGCTGGCCGCGCTGGGGGAGGCGCTGGTCCGGGCCGGAGCGGATCCCGGCGGGCTGCCGCTGCTGATCGAGGCGGACGAAGGCACGCCCTACGGCACGCTGATGGACGTCTATGCGCTGGCGGCGAAGGCGGGCATCCGGGACGTGGTGCTGGCGACGCGTCCGCCGCCGGTGGCGCCATAGGGGCGGCCGGGCATGCACCGCCTCCGTCCATCCGAAGATCCGGCCCGGCGCTGGCGGCACTTCTGCCGCGCGGGCGGACGCTGGGCCGTGCTGTTCGCCGCGCTCTGGTTCGGCGGGCAGACGTTTCTGTTCCGGATTGCGCCCGTGCCGGCGCCCGCGTTCCGCGAGGCGCCCGCGAAGCTGTCGTGGTGGTGGCCGGCGCCGGGCGGCGCCGCGCTGGACGTCCGCGCCCATTGGACGCCGGCCGCGTTCGCGCTGTCTACGCCGGCCGGTTTCAGCCACGCCCTGCGCGGCGAGCGCGCGGGGCTCGCGCCGCCCGTCCAGATCGAGCCGCCGCCGGCGGCCTATCTGGACGACGCGCGCTCGTTCGAACCGCTGGCCGTTGCAGATCCGGTCCCCTCGGGCGCGGAACCGCGCGCGGCGTCCGGCGGTCCGGCGCCGGGCGAAGGCGTGTTTCCTCCGCGGACTCCGGAGCCGGAAACCGCCCGCATGGGCTTTCCGGCCGGCTGGGAATCGCGGCTCTTCTCCGGCATCGATCTGGATTATTCCGCCTGGACGAATGTGGTCTGGGAAGCCCGGGTGGAGATGCGGTTCGACGCCAAGGGCGTGCCGGAGTCGATCCTGCTGGCCCAGGGCAGCGGCCTGCCGGAGGTGGACCGGCGCCTGGCGCGCTCGGTCAGCGGCTGGCGCCTGCTGGAACCCGCCGCGCCGCGGACGGGCGTCGTTTCGTGGCGCTCGCCGGCCCTTGCGAAAAGAGGCGCGCCATGATTCCGCTGTCGCTGCCGGATTGGTTCCGGATGTTTTTGGTCGTGAATCTTTCGGTGGTATTCGCCGTCACGCTCTACTACTCTGTGCGCGGATATCGGCGGATGCCCCGGCATCGCGCCGCGCCGTTCATTTTCCGCTGCTCGGTCTGCGGCCACGTGTACGTGGACCGGCGGAACGTGCCGATGTCCGAATGCGGAAAATGCGGCGCCATGAACGAGAGCATCAAGAGTTTTTAGGAACTTCGAAACGTGAACCGTTGAACCGCTGAACCCTGAACCCAGAACCTAGGTGATTTGCCCATGAGCTTGTCCATCCCGATCCTGAAATACACCCCCCACAAGGCCCTGGCCGAGCTGGAGCGCTTCCTGGCGCGGCCGGCGATCGATCCGGCGGCGGAGGAAACCGCGCGCCGCGTGCTGGCGGACATCCGGGCCGTCGGCGACAAGGCGGTGCAGAAGTACGTCAAGGAATTCGACGGGATCGCCCTGACGCCCGCCAAGTTCGCGGTGCCGAAGGAAGAGCGCCTGGCCGCCTCGGACGAGGTGGACCTGGTGTTCAAGCGCAGCGCGTCGGACGTTTTCGCGCGCATCGTGCGTTTCGGCAAGGCGGGCATGCGCAAGGACTGGAGCATGGCGACGCCGAAGGGCGGCGTGCTGGGCGAGAAGTTCACGCCGCTGGCCCGCGTGGGCGCCTACGTCCCCGGCGGCGCGGCCCCGCTGGCCTCGACGGCGCTGATGACGGTTTCGCTGGCGAAGATCGCGGGCGTGCCGGAGATCGTGGCTTGTACGCCGTGCGACAAGAAGGGCCGGGTCGATCCGTTCCTGCTGCACGCGCTCGAAGTGGCGGGCGCGACGGAAATCTACCGCATCGGCGGCATCCAGGCCATCGGCGCGATGGCCTTCGGCACGGCCACGATCCGCAAGGTGCAGAAAATCGTCGGCCCCGGCGGGCCGTACGTCACCGCGGCCAAGAAGCTGGTCTACGGCGAGGTGGATCTCGACATGGTCGCCGGTCCCAGCGAAATCGCGGTGCTGGCCGACGAAACCGCGGTTCCGGCGCACGTGGCCGCCGACCTGATTTCGCAGCTCGAGCACGGCACCGGCCACGAGAAGGCGCTGCTGGTCACGCCCTACATGGCCATGGCGACGAAGGTGCTGGCGGAAATGGAACGGCAGATCGCTTCGCTCTCGCGCCGCGAGGCCATCGAGCGCGCGGCCGCCGCCGGCGCCATGTTCGTGGTGACCGACCACCTCGACACCGGCATGGACCTCGTGAACCGGTTCGCGCCGGAACACTTCGAGATCATGACGAAAGAGCCGCGGCGCTGGCTCTCGAAGGTCAAGAACGCCGGCGCGGTGTTCGTCGGCGCCTGGACGCCGGAGAGCGCCGGCGATTTCGTCGCCGGGCCCAGCCACGTGCTGCCGACGGGCGGGACCGCCGCGTTCTTCTCGGGCCTGACGGTCGATTCCTTCCGCAAGCGCACCAGCGTGGTCGCGTTCACGCGCGCCGACCTGGTGGAGACCCTGCCGTTAATCGCGGAGATGGGCCGCGTCGAAGGCCTCGACGGCCACGCCCGCGCCGCGGGCATCCGGTTCGAAACCTAGCCGGTTCGCCTCCGGGGCCCGAAACACGGGAACCGGCCCCTTGCATTGTGGGACGCACGGGCGTAGTCTTAACGAAATCCGAACGTGCGGATATGAACCCGAGCGGGAGAGCCGACATGAAACGCAAACCCCGGATCCGATTCCGATATTCCACCAAGCTGTTTTTAAGCCACCTCGTGGCGGTTTTCCTGGTCTCGGGCAGCGTGGGCACCTTTTTCTACGTGCGGGCGATGGACAACCTGATGCGCAGCCTGCAGTCGCGCCTGCAAAACAGCGCCGCGCTGCTGAGCGAGACCATCGACGCGCAGACGCTCGACGGCATCCAGTCGGCGGCGGACGTGGACCAGCCGGCCTACCGGGAAACGCTGGAAAAAGTGCGCCGCGTGCGGCGGACGAATCCGGACATCGCGTTCCTGTACGTGATGCGGCGCGCCGCCGACGGCACGGTGACCTTCGTGGTGGATTCCGACGAGACGGAAGGGCAAGCCCTGCCGGGCACGGCCTACGAAGACGTGGTGCCCGAGATGCTGGAAGGCTTCCACCAGCCGGTCGTGGACGACGGGCTCTACGAGGACGAGTGGGGCGTGTTCCTGTCCGGCTACGCGCCCCTGCGGCACGGCGAAGGCCGGTATCTGGTGGGCATCGACATGCGGGCGAACGAAGTGCGCAACAACCTGCGCGAACTGCGGCTGACGGGGCTGGCTTCGCTGTTCGCTTCCGTTTTGCTGGCGCTGCTGTTTGCGCTGTATCTCTCGCGCGGGCTGGCCGGGCGCATCGCGCGGATCGCCGCGCATTGCCGGGATCTCGCGCTGGGGCGGCTGAACGTCCGCATCGAGGGGCGGACGTTCGACGAGTTCGACGATCTGGCGGAATCCTTCAACACCATGGGCGAGGCGCTGGGCGGCACGCGCGCCGATCTGGAAAAGGCGATCGCCGAATTGAAGGCGACGCAGCAGGGGTTGGAGGAACGGGTGGAGGAGCGGACCCGGCAATTGCGGGAAACCGTCGAAAAAATGGACGTGCTGCGCGGCCTCCTGCCGATTTGCTGTTCGTGCAAGAAAATCCGCGACGACCAGGGCTATTGGAAGCAGGTCGAGCTGTTCGTCGCCGAACACACGGGCGCGCGTTTCACGCATGGCATCTGCCCCGAATGCCAGCTCAAGCTCTACGGCGAGATCGCCGAAGGAGATTGAGTTTCCGGCGGGGCGGCCGGCGGGAGCGTCCGTTCGAAGCGGACGAGGATCTGGGGGTAGAATTCGTCGAAGGCGGCCTGGAGGGCCTTCCGGTGGCGGTCGATTTCCCGTTCGGCGCCGCGCAGGGCGGCGGCGGCGGGCGAACGGCGGGCGACGCGGTCGAAGGCGAGGCGCAGGCCCTCCGGCGAGCCGTAGGAAAGCAGCCATTCCTCGGCGAGAAGCCGGTCGACGAGGGGCGCGAGGGGCGTGGGACGGTCCTGCAGATAACGTTGGATCTCGGCCAGGCGCGCGGCGACGTAGTCGCGCAGCGGGACGGACGAATAGCGCGGCCAGGCGCGGGTGAGGAAAAAATCGCAGGCGACGTCGACGAGGATTCCGCCCCAGCGCCGCCAAGGCGGCGCGAAGCCGGCGCGCGCGGCGCGCAGGACGGGATGGGCATCGGCAAAAGCATCGATGGCGCGATGCAGGCGCACGCCGGCGGCGAAATCGCCGTCGGGGGCATCGGCGCCGAGGCGACGCAAGTAGTCGGCCAGGAGGTTGCCGGCGGCGACGGCGGCGGGGCGCCCGTCGGAGAGATGCAGATGGGCCAGCAGGTTCACGGGAAAACGGGCTGCGCCGGACCGCTCAAACGAGGAAAGGGATGAACCGGCGGGTGGTTTTCATGTAGGCGCGGTAGGCATCGCCGAAGTGGGCCGCGCACTCGGCCTCGTCGATTATCGCCGCCAGGATCAGGAAGACCGATGCGGCGGAAGCCAGCAGCAGTTCGGGACGCATGGGGTGTTTGAGGAAGAATCCCCAGGCGAGGAAAATCAGGGAGGCGTAGAGGGGATGGCGGACGTAGCGGTAAAGGCCGGCAGCGACGATGCGGGACGTCCGCTCGAACGGGAACAGTTCGTCGCCGGTCCGGGCGGGATCGGGCCGACCCAGGGTCCGAAGCAGATAGGCGCCTCGAAGCGCGAAGTAGGCGGAAGCGGTGATCAACGCCCACGAGGCCCATTGCCGGGGAGAGGCCCAATCGTCGATCCAGCGCGGCACGACGAGCAGAAAGAGCGCCGCGAGGGACTCCCAGGCGAAAAACCGGGGAAAGCCGTGGGAACGGGGCCGGACCAGCGATTTTCTCGAAACGAAGGCGAGAAAAACGGAAGCCGCGCAAAAGATCGACGCTCGAATCATGGTTTCCATTCTTTCCGGGTTCGGCGGCGCTGCGCATGGGCTCGCCACCTTGGGAATCCTCAATATATGACATTCGTCAAGGGGCGTGGGAATCCAAATCTCGCCGGCCGGGCGCATATTTCGCCGACGCGGCGGCCCGAGCGGCGCTGTCGGGCCCGTTGTGATTCCGGTCGGACTTGACTTCTCGGCCCCGTTTCAAGACCGTTTTCGCCATGGCAGCGCTTCTTCCAGCCGGTTCCCGCGGTTGCGCGACCGATGCTTCCTCTACATGCCCGATTTTTTCCGGAAGCCTTTCGATTTTCGCGGCGGTTTTCCTGTCGGCGTGGCTGGGGTTGGCCGGCGGTTCGCGGGCCCAGACCGGCACCGTCCAGTTTTCCAGCCTGAGCCAGCCGACGGGTGCGGTCGCTTTGACGCTTCGCTCCGATCAAACCAACGCGACGGAGTGGCAGGTATATTCCGCAGACGGAGACGTTACCGCGCTGGTTTGGAGCGTCGTGTCATCGAACCTGACCTTGCCGACGAATACCCCGATCGACTGGCAGGACGAACGGGCGATTCCCTCGGCCCCCATGGCCCGGTATTACGCGCTGGGAAGCTCTTTCGACGACGACGGCGACGGACTGGCGTCCGGCGCGGAATTTTTCCTGCACCATACCGACTGGCAGGTCGGCGACACGGACGGGGACGGCTATGGCGACGGAACGAAAGTCCAAGAAGGCGCGGATCCGGCCGATTCCGCCTCGCCGCGCAAGCCCAAGAGCATGCGGGTGGATTTCGGCCTCTATTATCCTGCCGAATCCTATGGCGGCAGCACGGAAGGAGTCGTGGGATTGATCGTGAGCAACGCCGCGGCCTGGGGCGTGGATACGATCTACGCCAAGGCGTTCAGCTGCGAATACGGCACGTATTGGAAAGATCCGACCAACGCCTATTTGTTCCACGAAGGCGGACATGGGGCGAACGACATCCTTCGGACGTTCATCCTGCGGGCGCACGAGAGCGGCATTCGGGTCGTGGCGTGGGTGCAGCCGGCCATCGCCTTCGTCGGGGCATGGCAAGCCCAACCGGACTGGCGCATGAAATCGCGCGACGGCAGCGATTTCGATCCGGACCGGCGTTTGCTCTCCCCGTTCAACGCCGACGCGGTGCGCTGGGTAGGCCACACGATCAACGAAATCCTCGATCTCGGCGTGGATGGGCTGGACGTGGCCGAAACCGACTACGGCGCCTGGGGCACGAATGCGACCTACGACGCCGCGGCCAACGCCGCGTATTTCCAGCAGTACCCGACGGGCACCCTGGGCGACGCCGATTGGCGGCAATTCCGCGCCGCCGCCTTGACGGAGCGCGTGTACGGATCCATCGGCGGGTGGACCCGCGCGAAGGGCAAAGAGTTTGGCGTCACGTATACATGGACGGTTTCGGCCGCCGGCGCCCTGTTTGCGGATGCCGACATCGCCGACCACACGGGCTTCAGTTTCGAAGGCGTGCTGAATCTGGCGGCGACTTCCCGGCCGCAGATCGTGCAGGCTGAACTGATCTGGCAACAGTGGGCGGACGCCTACGGGGATCCGGCGACGTTCGTTCCCGCGTGGACGTTTTCCGCGGCCACGGATTTCGTCGCGCAGGTCGACCGCCGCGCGTTGCCGGTGGTCCACGTCGAAGCCACTCCCTTCGGAAGCGTGGCGCCGACGGCGGCGCAGTTCGAGCAAGGCCTTCGGCTCGCCCTGTCGAATCTTTGGTGCGGCGCCGACTTCTACGATCACCGGCAGGTTTTGGACAGCGGGTATGGCGCCGCGGTCAGCAACGCCTTTCGAGGCCCTTGAGCCGGCTCCGCTGCCGGCCATGACGAGCCCGTAAGGCCATCCGGACCCCGCAGAAGCGAATCGGGGGACGGGGTCGACCCCGTGCCGGCCTCGGATCGCCGCCGAGGCCGGGTTTTTGGGGTTGAAGGCCGGGGGGGCGGGGTGTATCGTGGCGAGGCGTTTTCATATTTTCTATGGAGCAAAGGAAAAGCCATGGCTGAAGAACTGCAACATCTGATCGAGCGGATCCGCAAGGAAGGGGTCGAGTCCGGGGAGAAAGCCGCGGAGTCGCTGGTGGCGGAGGCGAAGAAGAAGGCCGCGGCGATCGTGGCCGACGCGCAGAAACAAGCCAAGGATCTGGTCGCCAAGGCCGAGGCGGATGCCGCGGCGTTCGCGGAACGCGGCAAGGCGACGCTCCAGCAGTCGGCGCGCGACCTGTTGATCAGCATCGGCGGTTCCGTGGGCGACGTGGTGGCGGGCATCGTGGACGCCAAGGTGGGCGCGGCGCTGACGCCGGAACTGATGGCGCAGATGCTGGTGAAACTGGCGGAAGCCTATGCCCAGGACGGCGGCGAAGGCGGGATCGTCGCGATGCTGGGCGAGGCCGACGCGGCGGCCGTGAAAGCGGCGTTCGCGAAGGAATACCAAGGCAAGCTGGCGGCGGGGATCCAGATCGAGAGCGACAAGGAAATTTTCAAGGGCTTCCGCGTGGGCGCCAAGGGCGGGCAGGTGTTCCACGACTTCACGAAGGAAGCGATCGCGGATTCGCTGGCGAACTTCCTGCGGCCGGAACTGGCGCAGATCGTGAAGAAAGCGGCGGAATAAGGGCGGGCGATGGCCGGCTACCATTATCTGGTGTCGTCGCTGCCGGCGCTGTCGCTGGAGGCGCCGCCGCCGTTTTCGCCGGAAGAATTCCGGTTCAAGTGCCAAGGCGTGCTGAGCGGCGCGGATCTGGCGGAACTGGACTTGGTGCTGGCGGGCCGCGCGGCGGAAGGCCACGCGGCGTTTTCCCGGGCGTGGGCGGGCGGCGACGCGCAGATCCGCAACACGGCGGCGAAAGCGCGCGGGGCCAAGCTGGGCGTGGAGGCCAAGCCGTTCCTGAAGAGCCATCCGGGCTACGCGGTGTGGCTGGACAAGGAAGTGGGCGACGCGCTGGCCAAGGCGAGCCCCCTGGCCCGCGAAATGGGCTTGGACCGGACGCGCTGGAAATTCGTCGAGGAGCTGGCGCTGGCGGATGCGTCCGGGCTGCCGGCGGTGCTGGCGTTCGCGGTCAAGCTGATGCTGGCCGCGCGCTGGTCGGCGATGCAGGAAGAGGCGGGCCGCGAGCGGCTCGAGCAATTGGTTTCCCAGCTGGAAGAAAACGCGGCCCAAAGCGGCGCGGCGAGTTTCAAATAACGAAGGCGGTCGAAGATGAGCGAAAACGTCGGAAGAATCGTGGGGATCAACGGCAACCTGATCACGGTGCGCTTTGACAACCCGGTGACGCAGAGCGAAGTGGGCTACGCGCGCACGGGCGACGTCGCGCTGAAGTCGGAAGTCATCCGCATCCGCGGCGACAACGCGGAGCTGCAGGTGTTCGAGGACACGTCCGGCCTGAAGGTGGGCGATCCGGTGGAATTCAGCGGCAACCTGCTGGCGGTGGAATTGGGCCCCGGCCTGCTGGCGCAGGTCTACGACGGCCTGCAGAATCCGCTGCCGAAGCTGGCGGAGCAGTGCGGCTTCTTCCTGCAGCGCGGCACCTACCTCAAGGCGCTCGACCGCGAAAAGAAGTGGGCCTACACGCCGAAGGCGCGCAAGGGCGACGAAGTGACGGCCGGCGACACGCTCGGGACCGTTCCCGAAGGCATTTTCGAGCACCGCATCATGGTGCCGTTTCGCCTGCGCGGAAAATACAAGGTCGAGGAGACGCTCGCGGCCGGTTCCTACAACGTGGACCAGGTCGTCGCCAAGCTGCGCGGCGAGCGGGGCGACGAGATCGCCGTCGCGATGGTGCAGGAATGGCCGGTGAAGGTGCCCATCAAGGCCTACGCCGAACGGTTGCGCCCGGTGGAGCCGCTGGTGACGAAGGTGCGCATCATCGACACGTTCTTCCCGGTGGCGCGCGGCGGGGTGTATTGCATTCCCGGGCCGTTCGGCGCGGGCAAGACCGTGCTGCAGCAGATCACCAGCAAGCACGCGGACGTGGACATCGTGCTGGTGGCGGCGTGCGGCGAGCGCGCCGGCGAAGTGGTGGAAACCCTCCGCGAATTCCCTGAGCTGACCGATCCGCGCACCGGCAAGAGCCTGATGGAGCGCACGCTGATCATCTGCAACACGTCGTCCATGCCGGTGGCCGCGCGCGAAGCGTCGGTCTACACGGCGGTGACGATCTGCGAATACTACCGGCAGATGGGCCTGAACGTGATGTTGCTGGCGGACTCGACCAGCCGCTGGGCGCAGGCGCTGCGCGAAATGAGCGGCCGCCTCGAGGAAATCCCCGGCGAAGAAGCCTTCCCGGCCTACCTCGAATCCGTGATCGCGGCGTTCTACGAGCGCGGCGGCGTGGTGAAGCTCAAGGACGGCACCACCGGATCGGTGACGATCGGCGGGACGGTGTCGCCCGCGGGCGGCAACTTCGACGAACCGGTGACGCAGGCGACGCTGAAGGTGGTGGGCGCGTTCCACGGCCTGAACCGCGAGCGCTCGGACGCGCGGCGCTACCCGGCCATCCATCCGCTGGACAGCTGGAGCAAGTATCCGGGCGTAGTCGACGGCCAGCAGGTCGCGCAGGCGCGCAAGACGCTGCGGCAGGGCAACGAAGTCAGCCAGATGATGAAGGTGGTCGGCGAGGAAGGCACGAGCATCGAGGATTTCGTGGTCTATCTGAAGAGCGAATTCCTGGACGCGACCTATCTGCAGCAGAACAGCTTCCACGACGTGGACGCCGCGACCGGCGCCGACCGGCAGAAGTACGTGTTCGCCAAGATCCACGGGATTCTCACGGCGAAGGTGTTTTTCCCGGACAAGGACGCGGCGCGCAAATGGTTCCTGCAGCTCACCTCGGTGACGAAGGACTGGAACCTGGTCCCGATGGACGCGGCGGAATTCAAGCAACTGGAGCAGCGCATCGACGCGATGCTGGCGGAGGTTTCGGAACATGCATAAGGTCTATCATCGCATCGAGCAGATCGCGGGCAACGTGATCACGGTCCGCGCCGAGGGCGTGGCGAACGGCGAGCTGGCCCAGGTGGTCGGCACGCTGGGCACCTCGCTGGCGCAGGTCATCCGCCTGGAGCGCGACAAGGTGTTCCTGCAGGTGTTCGCGGGCAGCCGCGGCATCTCGACGGACGGCCAGGTGCGCTTCCTGGGCCACAAGATGGACGTCTCGTTCACGGAGGCCCTGCTGGGCCGCGTGTTCAACGGGTCGGGCCAGCCGCGCGACAACGGGCCGGAACTGGACGAGAACCGCATCGCGATCGGCGGGCCGTCGGTGAATCCCGCCAAGCGCATCATCCCGCGCAAGATGGTCCGCACGGGCATCCCGATGATCGACGTCTTCAACTCGCTGGTCGAATCGCAGAAGCTGCCGATTTTCGCGGCGGCGGGCGAGCCCTACAACGAGCTGCTGGCGCGCATCGCGCTGCAGGCCGAAGTGGACATCATCATCCTGGGCGGCATGGGGCTGAAGCACGACGACTATTTGCAGTTCCGCGACACGCTGGAGGCCAACGGCGCGCTCTCGCGCTCGATCCTCTTCATCCACACGGCGGCGGATCCGACGGTGGAATGCCAGATGGTGCCGGACATCTCGCTGGCCGTGGCCGAGCAGTTCGCGCTGCAGAACAAGCGCGTGCTCGTGCTGCTGACGGACATGACGAGCTTCGCGGACGCGCTGAAGGAAATCGCCATCACGATGGAACAGATTCCCGCCAACCGCGGTTATCCGGGCGATCTCTATTCGCAGCTCGCCGCGCGCTACGAAAAGGCCGTGGATTTCGAGGGCGCCGGTTCGATCACGATTTTGGCGGTGACGACGATGCCGGGCGACGACGTGACGCACCCGGTGCCCGACAACACGGGCTACATCACCGAAGGCCAGTTCTACCTCCGCAACGGGCGCATCGAGCCGTTCGGTTCGCTGTCCCGCCTGAAACAGCAGGTGAACGGCAAGACCCGCGAAGACCACCGCGTCGTGATGAACACCATGATCCAGCTCTACGCGTCCTACAAGGAGACGCTGGAGAAGCAGTCCATGGGCTTCCGCATGAGCGCGTGGGACAACAAGCTGCTCAAGTACGGCGAGCGCTTCGAGAAGGAAATGATGGATCTGTCCGTCAACATCCCGCTGGAAGCCGCCCTGGATCTGGGCTGGCAAATCATGGCGGATTGCTTCGAGCCCGCGGAAACGGGCATTTCGTCGAAATTGACCGAGAAATTCTGGCCGCAGGCGACCGCATAGGAATTGGGCGATGGGCAAGGTCAAGAACACCAAGACCGAACTGAAGGCGCAGCGGGATTCGCTGAAGCGCTACCGCCGCTATCTGCCGACCCTGCAGCTGAAGAAACAGCAGCTGCAGATGGAAATCCGGCAGGTGGACCAGCGCGTCGCCGAAAAGAAGGCCGAGGAAGAAGCCGCGCGCGGAGATCTGGCCGACTGGGTCAAGCTGTACTCCGATCCGCTGGATTATCTGTCGTGGCTCAAGGTCGAGGCGATCGACGTGGAGCCGGGAAACATCGCCGGCGTCGCGGTGCGGTCGCTGAAGGAAATCCGCTTCCAGCGGACGGCGCCGGACCTGTGGGCGACGCCCGCGTGGCTGGACGAAGGCCTCTCGACGCTGGAACTGCTCTTCCGCCTGCGGATCGAACGCCGCCTGCTCGAGGAACAGCACCGCCTGCTGGCCGAAGAACTGCGCACCACCAGCCAGCGCGTCAATCTGTTCGAGAAGGTGAAGATTCCGGAATGCGCGGAGAACATCCGGCGCATCCGCATCTTCCTGGGCGACGAAAACACGGGCGCCGTGGTGCGTTCGAAGATCGCCAAGGGCAAGAGCGTGAAGAAGGCCGCGGCCGCCGAGGCGGCGGCGCAAGAGGGGACGGCGGCATGATCGTTCCGATGAAGAAATTGACGCTGCTGTGCCTGGCCCACGACCGCGCCGCGACGCTGGAAACCCTGCGGGGCCTGGGCGTGCTGCACGTCAAGCCGGTGGTGTCGCCCGCCGGCGCCGGCCTGGACGTCGCCCGCGAAAAGGCGGCGGGCCTGCGCCGCTTGCTCGAGGCCATTCCCGCGGCGCCGGATGCGAAACCCACGGGCCGCGATGCGTGGACGGTGGTGTCCGACACCGGCGACCTGCTGGACGAGCGCAAGGATTGGAAGGAACGCCTGGACTTTCTCCTGGCCGAAGTCGACCGGCTGGCGCCGTTCGGCGCGTTCGATCCCCTGGCCGTCAAGAAGCTGGCGGACAAGGGCGTGATTCTCAAGCTGTACCGGGCCTCCGCCAAGGCCGCGCCGCCGCTGCCCGAAGGCGTGGTCGCGGAGAAAATGGGCACGCAAAAGAAGGATGCGTTCTGGGCGCTGTTCGGCCGCCAGCCTTTCGACTGGGCCGGAGCCGAAGAACAGCGGATGCCGGAAGACATTTCTCCCGACGAATTGCGCAAGGAAATGGAACGCCTGCGGGGCGCCTTGGAGAAGAGCGCCGAGGAATTGAAGGCCGCCGCCGGCGACCGCGCGCTGCTGGAAGGATTGCTGGCTGAAGCCGAGGGCGAAGTCCATCTCCAGGAAGTCCGCGCGGGCATGGGCACGGCGGAAACCATCGCGTACGTGCAGGGCTTCGTCCCGGCCGGCGACGTCGAGAAAATTCAGAACGCCGCGTCTTTCCGCGGCTGGGGCCTGCTGGTCGAGGAGCCCGGGCCGCAGGACGACGTGCCCGTCAAGCTGAAGCCGCCGCGCTGGGCCTCGCCGATCAAGGCGGTGTTCCAGGGCATCGACATCCTGCCGGCGTACCGCGAAGCGGACGTCAGCGTGGTCTTCATGCTCTTCTTCTCGCTGTTCTTCGCGATGATCATCGGCGACGCCGGTTACGGCGCGATTTTCGTCGGCCTGACCCTGTGGGCCCGCAAGAAGCTGCCGACGGACGCGTTCCGCCTGTTGCTGGTGACGAGCGGAGCCACCATCGTCTGGGGCCTCGTCACGGGCACCGTCTTCGGCATTTCGCCCGAAATCCTGGCGCGGGCCGGTTTCGACAAGATCCAGATCCCGTTCCTGACCGATCCCGAGCGGTCCGCCCAGAACGTGATGGGCCTGTGCTTCCTGATCGGGGCCGTCCAGATCACCGTCGGCCACTTCTGGAACGTGGTGGATCTGCTGAAGGAAAAGAAGCTGAAGGCGCTCGAGCAGTTCGGCTGGATCCTGACGACGTGGTTCATGTTCTTCCTGGCGGACAGCATGGTGCTCAACGGCAACATGACGTCGTACCTGCACCTGACGGAAGCCCAAGACGCGCTGTTGTGGAAGGCGCTGGGGATCGCGATGGCCGTCGGCTCGGGCCTGATCCTGCTGTTCATGATGCCGCCGAAGGAAATCAAGGACGGCTGGTTCAACCTGGCGCTGCTGCCGCTGAACCTGGTGGGCAACTTCACCGACGTCGTCTCCTACGTGCGTCTCTACGCGGTGGGCACGGCCGGTTTCGCGGTGGCCAACGCGTTCAACACCATGATCTTTCCCGGGGGCGATGTTTCGTTCGTCGGCCTGCTGGTCGGCGCGGTGTTCGTGTTCCTGGCGCACACGCTGAACGTCCTGTTGTGCGTGATGGGCGTGCTGGTGCACGGCATCCGGCTGAACACGTTGGAATTTTCGAACCACAAGGGCATCACGTGGAGCGGCTCGGCCTATCGGCCGTTCGCGAAGCCCGAGGTGGCGGCATAACAGGACGAGGACGAGTTTAAAAAAGGAGGGCGGCGACGCCCGGAATCGAGGAGAGCAAACATGGATGCAGATACGATTGTGGCATTGAGCAAGGCGGGCGGCGCGGCGGCGCTGGGCTTGGCGGCGGTGGGTTCCTCCATCGGCGCGGGGTTGGCGGGTTCGTCGGCCATCGGCGCGTGGAAGAAGTGCTATGCGCAGAGCAAGGCGGCTCCGTTCATCCTGATCACGTTCATCGGCGCTCCGCTGTCGCAGACCATCTACGGCATGATCCTGATGGGCTGGATGGTGACCGCGGCGAACGATCCGGCCATCGCGGCCAAGAGCTGGGCGACGATGCTGATCGGCGGCATTTGCGGCGGCATGGGCATGGGCGTGTCGGCCTGGTTCCAGGGCAAGGCCGGCGCGGCGGGCGCGGATGCCCTCGCCGAAACCGGCCAGGGCTTCGGCAACTACCTGATGACGCTGGGCGTCATCGAGACCGTCGCCTTGTTCGTGCTGGTGTTCATCCGCTCGAGCTTCGCCGGATAAATCCGCAGGCCAACGGCCCTTGCGACAGCCGCCCTTTCCGCAAGGAGGGGGCGGCTGGCTTTTCGGAGCCGGAGAATGGCCACAAAGAACGCAAAGATCGCATAGCGGGGGAGAGATGAAAGAAGAAGAGATCAAGTCGCTATGTGATCGGATCCGACAGATCGCGTTCGACATCCACGTGTATCATGGGCATGGACATCTGGAAAAAGTGTATGAAAACGCCTTGGCGCATCGACTGAAAGAGGCCGGAATCCGAGTTGAGCAACAACATCCACTTCCGGTGTTCGACGAAGATGGGACGCCGTTGGGCGATTATTTCGCGGATTTGCTGGTCGAAGACGAAATCATCGTGGAATTGAAAGCCGCAAAGACGATTGCATTGGAACACGAGGCGCAGATTCTGGGATATTTGAAGTCGGCGCGCAGACGACATGGACTGTTGATCAACTTCGGAGCCTACAAATTCGAGATTCGCAAGTATGTTGGGAAAGCCGAGAATCGACAATAGCCTCAAAGAACGCAAAGAGCACGAATTGGACATCGGATTCTTTGTGTTCTTTGTGGCCAATGGATGGTCTGAATGGCCTTGTTGAGCCTTCAGGATATTTCCGTGCGTTTCGGCGGCCCGTGGCTGCTGGAGGGCGCGACGCTGAACGTCGAGCGCGGCGAGCGGGTCTGCCTGCTCGGCCGGAACGGCGAGGGCAAGTCCACCTTCCTGAAGGTCGCGGCGGGGGAGCTGGAGCCGGATGCGGGCGAGGTGGTGCGGACGCGGAATCTGACGGTTGCGATGATGCCGCAGCTGGTGCCGGAACACTTTCCGGGAACCGTGCTGGAAACGGTGCGGAAGGGGGTGCGGCCCGGCCTGGATGCCGCCCGCCGCGACGTGCAGGCGAACAAAGTCGTGTCGCTGATGGATCTCGATCCGGCGGCGGATTGCGCGACATTGTCGGGCGGAATGAAGCGGCGGGTGCTGCTGGCGCAGGCGCTGGCCGCGGATCCGGACGTGCTGCTGCTGGACGAGCCCACGAACCATCTCGACGTGGAGTCCATCGAGTGGCTGGAAACTTTCTTGGTGCGGTTTCCGGGGGCGATCCTGTTCGTGACGCACGACCGGGCGTTCCTGCGCAAGCTGGCGACGCGGATCGTCGAACTGGACCGCGGGCGGTTGCGCTCGTGGGCCTGCGGCTACGACCAGTTTCTGGAGCGCAAGGCCGCCGCGCTGGAAGACGAGGAGCGGCAAAACGCGGTTTTCGACAAGAAGCTGGCGCAGGAAGAGGCGTGGCTGCGGCGCGGCGTGAAGGCGCGGCGCACGCGCAACGAAGGACGCGTGCGCGAGCTGCTGAAACTGCGGTCCGAACGCGCCGCCCGCCGCGAGCAGGGCGGAATCGTCAAGGCCACCTTGCAGGAATCGGGCCGCTCGGGCTACAAGGTCGTCATGGCTAAAAACCTGGGGCTGGCTTACGAGGGACGCTTCCTCTTCCGCGGGCTGGACGTCGAAATCTGCCGCGGGGACAAGATCGGCATCCTGGGGCCGAACGGGTGCGGCAAATCCACCCTGATCCGCGTCCTGCTCGGGCAGGAGGCGCCGGACGAAGGCGCGGTGGAACACGGCACGAAGCTGGAAATTTCCTATTTCGACCAGATGCGCGCGGTGCTGGACGAGGACAAGACGGTGTTCGACAACGTCGCCGACGGCAACGAAACCGTGACCGTGAACGGCCGGCGGAAGCACGTGATCGGCTATCTGGAGGAATTCCTGTTCGCGCCGGATCGCGCGCGCAGCCCGGTGCGGGCGCTGTCGGGCGGGGAGCGCAGCCGCCTGCTGCTGGCGAAGTTGTTCGCGCGGCCATCGAACGTGCTGGTGCTCGACGAACCGACGAACGATCTCGATCTGGAGACGCTCGAGCTGATCGAGGATCTGCTGGTGGAATATGCCGGCACGGTGCTGCTGGTCAGCCACGACCGCCAGTTCCTGAACGAGGTGGTCACCAGCACGCTGGTTTTCGAAGGGGCCGGCGCGGTGCGGGAATACCCGGGCGGCTACGACGATTGGTTGAAGCAGCGCAAGGTTTCCGAACCGGAAAAATCGCCGGAACAACCCGCGCCGGAGAAGGTAGCGGCGGGAACCCCGCGCAAGCTGTCCAACAAGGAACGCAAGGAGCTGCAGGAACTCCCGGGGCGGATCACCGCGCTGGAGTCCGAGTTGGATGCGCTGCATGCGCGGATGGCCGCGCCGGACTTCTACAAGGGCGCGCCGGCGGACATCCAGGCCGCCACGGCGCGTACGGCGGAAATCCCGCCGGAACTCGACCGGCTCTATGCCCGCTGGGCCGAATTGGAATCCTGACTGGTTCCGTTTTGGGATTGCCAGCGGAGACGGAAATCCTTTTGATGGCGGGATGAAATCCATTCAGCCGCAAGCGGTGTCGACGGGGCGCAGGGGGCGGGCGCCGGGCTTTCTTCTCTTGGCGTTGTTCGCGGTGGCGGCGGCGCTGGTTTTCCACGTGCTGTGGGCGCCGGGGACGGTGCTGATGAGCAGCGACGACAACGTGGGCCTGCTGCGCATGAACCAGCGGATGCTGGAGGCGTCCGCGGTGCATCCGTGGATGGGGGCGGCGCTGTGGGGGATGCCCACGATGAGCATGGTGCGGCCCGGCTATTTCCTGCTGAAGGCCGTGCCGGCGACGCTGTTCATGAACACGTACCACGGCCTGTGCCTGGCCCTCGCGGCCTGGCTGCTGGCGCTGTATCTGCGGGACAAGGGGCTGCGGGCTGCGGCGTGCGCGTTCGGCGGGCTGGTGGCGTTCTGGGTGGGGACGAACCTGACGCTGACTTATGCGGGGCACGTGGGCAAGTACGGGACCATGGTGTTCCTGGCGCTGGCGGTTTTCGCGCTGGGGCGGTGGGGAAAAACCGGCCGAATGGCCTGGAGCGTGGCGGCGGGCGCGGCGGCGGGCGCGATGTTCTTGGAACAGGCGGACGTCGCGTTGTTCTGCGCGCTGCTGCTGGTTCCGCTGGGCGCGTTCGAGGCCTCGCGCGCGGCGGGCGGCTGGAACGTCGCGGCGCTGGCGAAGAAATCGTGGGGCGCGCTGCTGGTGGCGGCCCTGCTGGCGGGCGGAGCTTCGCTGGCGGCGAAGGGATCGGGCGTGGAGGATATCCCGGGCGGCGAGGACGCGGCGGCGAAATGGTCGTATCTCACGCAGTGGAGCCAACCGCCCGGCGAAAGCCTGGATTTCATCGCGCCGGGCTGGACAGGTTGGCGCAGCGGCGACGAACAAGGGCCGTACTGGGGCCAGATGGGCCGGAGCGACGGCTACGAACAGACGCGCCAGGGCTTCATGAATTTCAAGCTGGAAAACGTCTACGTGGGAGCGGTGCCGCTGCTGTTCGCGGTGCTGGGGCTGGCGACGGCGTTCGGGCGGCGGCGCGAAGACGATTCGCCGTCGGCCGCGATTTTCGTCTGGGGCGGGCTTTGCCTCGCGGCCCTGCTGCTGGCGTTCGGGAAGTTCTTTCCGCTGTACCGGCCGCTGACGTGGCTGCCGGGGTTCGGCAGCATCCGCAATCCGAACAAGTTCATCCACTTTTTCCAGATGGCCTGGGGGGTGCTGGCGGCGTTCGGGCTGGATGCCGCGATAAAACTGGAACCCCGCGCGTCGCGGAAATGGCAGTGGGGCGCGGGAATCGCGGCCGGCATCTTCCTGTTAGCGGGCTTGGCGCTGTGGGCGGATCTGGGCGAGGGCGCGGAACGGCTGGCGGCGGCGGGCTGGGGGGGCAAGGCGGGCCGGGCCATCCAGTGGAACAAGGCGTTCAGCGTGACCTATGCGGGCGTCGCGCTCGCGATCGGCGCGGGCATCCTGTGGTGGTTGGCGCGGAGCGTTTTCCACGGCGTGGGAAAACCTTTTCCACAGCGTGGAAAAAACGGCGAAACTTTTCCACAGCGTGGAAAAAATCCCGTCGCGGCGGGACAGGTATTTTCCACGGCGTGGAAAAATTCGTGGGGCGCGTGGCTGCCGGCGATCGTGGTGCTGTTCGACGCGGCGGTGATCTTGGCGCCGCATTACATCCAGACGATGCCGACCGGCTACGTGGCGGAGAACGAACTGGTGCGCTACCTCAAGCGCGAAGTCGGCTACCAACGGACGGCGATGGCCACGAAGGACGGATTCTACAATTTCTGGCTGACTTATCTGTTTCCGTACCAAGGAATACCGACGATCGAAGTCACGCAGCTCCCGCGTCCGCCGGCGGACTACGTGGCGTTCTGGAACGCGGTTCAGGATCCGGTGCGGATGTGGCGGCTGGCGGCCGTGAGCCACGTGCTGGCGCACGGGCCGGTGGCGGCGCAACTGCTGGCGAATCCGGAATGGGCGGCGCAACTGGAATTGGCGTGGGCCTATCAGCCGATGGACGACGGCCGGGGCGGCATCGCCGTGCGCAGCGTTCCCGCGAACGCGAACGCGCCGGAAACGGTGTTGAAGATGAAGTCGATTCCGCCCCGGGTGGCGGCGGTGCCGGCGTGGCGCACGGCGGAGGATGCGGAGGCGCTGCGGACCTTGGCGGATCCGACCTTCGTTCCGTATGCGACGGTTCTGCTGGCGCCCGGCAGCGACGCACCTGCGCCGCCGGTAGGCGATCAGGGACCGCCGGCGGAAGTCGCCATCGAGCGGGCAATTCCAGGGCGCTATGAATTCACGGTGAAAAACCAGGGGCCCACGATCGTGCGCGTGGCGGAAAAATTCGATCCGAACTGGAAAGCCACGGTGGACGGAGCGTCCGTTCCGGTGCTGCGGGTCGACTACATGTTCCAGGGAATCGCGCTGGAGAAAGCGGGGACGCACCGGGTGGAAATGGCGTATCGTCCATCTTCTTTCCCCATTCTGCTGCAATGGGTTGGAATCCTGATTGGCCTGGGGGCTGCCGGCGTTTTGGCGTGTCCTCGGCGCCGGAAAGAGCTGACGGCGTGAACGGCGGAACGGAAGCGGTCCCGGTGCTGTCCGTCGTGATTCCCACGATGGGGCGGGACATCCTGATCCGCACGCTGGAATCGCTGGCGGCGGCGGCCGGATTCGACCGGCTCGAAACGATCGTGGCCGGCCGGGTGCCGGATGCGGACGTGGTGGCGCGGCTGGCGGCATTCTGCGCGCGACACGCGAACGTTCGCCATCTGGACATCCAGTTTGAAACGGGCGATTCGAGCCGCAAGAAAAACGCGGGGGCGGCGGAAGCGCGCGCGCCGTTGATCGCATTTCTGGACGACGACGTGGTGGTGGCGCCGGATTGGCCGGAGCGCATCGCGGAGCCGTTCGCGGATGCGAAAGTCGGGTTGGCGAGCGGACCGAGCCTGGTGCCCGACGACATCAACCGGATCGGCCGGCTGGCCGGTTTGGCGCTGTCGTCGCGCGCGGCGGGCTACGTGGCGGAGCGCTACCAGCGGAACCGGGACGCGGCCTATGCCATCGACTGGGACCGGGTCATCGGTTGCAACGCGGCCTATCGGCGGGAGGCGTTCGCGCAAATGGGCGGATTTCCGGCGGATTTCTATCCGGGCGAGGAAATGATCGCGGCGTACCGGACGGAGCAGGCGGGCTGGAAGCTGATGTTTGCCCCGGCGGCCTGGGTGAAGCACTATCCGCGCCAATCGCTGGCGCGGTTTTGGCGGCAGATGTGGACCTACGGGGCGACCCGCATCCGGTTGCTGCGGGGGGGGGTGTCGTTCAACCCGCTGCCGCTGGTGCCGGGCTTGTGGGTCGGGGGGACGGCGGTTTTGGCCCTGCTGGCGCCGTTTTTCCCGTGGGCGCTCGGATTGTTGGCGGTCGATCTGGGGGTGTATGCGCTGGGAGCGCTCGGGGTGGCGGCGGAAACGGTCGCGCGGACGCGGCGGGGGGGCGATTGGTGGCTCGGGGCCATGATCCCGTGGATGCATCTGGCCTATGGATTGGCCGAATGGACCGAAATAATCCGGCCGGGCGCGGATTTCAGCGAGAAAAGCGGGCGGCAACAAGGGTGAAATATCCCCCGGATTTCGGGACCGGAAGATTGTTTGCATCCGGTCAATTTTCTATCGACGGCTTCCGGCGGTTTTGAGAGAGTAAACCAAGTTGCAGTTCGTAGATGCGGCTTTGGATTCAACATCAAGGACAGGTGCAGGATATGGCCAAGGAAAAAGTGGAAGAACAGAACAAGCAACCCGACCCCGCGCCCGGCGCCGCCCCTGTGGTGGATATCATCGACGAAGGGGAAGGCTGGACGAGTTCGCGCCCGACCACCGATGCGAACGTCTGGGTTCAGGTCATCGGGTCGGCGATTTGCACCATCATCGTGTGTTCGGCCCTCCATTTCCTGAACAAAACCCAAGATATCGCGATCCTGAAGTACGTCAACGGCCTGGTCAACCAACGCGGGCCCATTCAATGGCTCGAGCTGCTCAGCTTTTTCGTCATCGTGTTCTTCATTTTCCAGAAGAACAAGATCCTCAAGCGCCAAATCCAGCACATCGAGGACGACACGGCGCAGCTTTCCGGCGTCAACATGGAAAGCGAAGAGGACCTTCAAGGCCTCCGCCGGCGCATCCAGGAAACCGGCGGCAACAAGAAGAGCATCCTGCTGAGCCGTCTGGATCGGGCCCTGGGGCTGTGGGTCGTCACGAAGGATCTCGGCCGCGTGGGCGGCTGGATTACCCAAGAAGCCACGCGCGACGGCGCCATGTCGGACATGACCTTCACGATCGCGCGCCTGATGTTGTGGGTGATTCCGATTCTGGGGTTCATCGGAACGGTGCAAGGTCTGGGCGCGGCCGTAGGCGGGTTCGCCGACTTCCTGTCGGGCTCGGCGGAACTGTCGGCCATCAAAGGCGCCATCGCGCAGGTGACGATCAGCCTGGGCGTCGCGTTCGACACGACGTTCCTGGCGCTGATGCTGGTGACCATGGTGCAGTTCCCGCTGACGTCGGTCATGCGCCGCGAAGGGGCGTTCATGGCCGAAGTCGACATCTACCTCGATGAACACTTCGTCCGCCGCCTGCCGTCGGCCGAGCAGCAGACGATCATGATCGAAAACTTGGAAGATTCGATCGAGGCCGCATTCCGGCGCTACATTCCCGATCCGGACCGCTACGAGGAAGTGTTCACGGTGTCGATCGAAAAAGCCGGCGACGAACTGAAGACGCAGTTCGAAGAGTTGACCAAGCGGTACGTGGACGTGCGCAAACTGGCCACGGACGACGAAGTCAAGGCCCTCGCCGCGGCGATGGAGCATGCGCACGCGCGGGCGGCGGACATGGCCGACCGCTACGCGCGCAGCGCCGACAGCATCCAGGCGACGCTGGGCGAAAGCCTGCAGAAGGCGGCCAACGCCGCCGGCGTCGTGGAAAGCCAGATCGCCACCATCATGGACCTGGGCGCGAAGATCCAGGAACTGCTGAAGGTGGAACAGGCCTTGGAACGCGCCATGGCGGGCATCGCCGGCTCCGAGGAATTCCAGAAATCGTTCGCGCAGCTGCGCGAACATCTCGCGACCACCGACGAATTCTGCCGCCGCTTGAGCAAGCCGCGGGTGATTACCCTGCACGAGGAAGTCGTTTCCTAGCGGAGGCGAGCGGGGACCTCGGCCATGCGGAACGGTTTCCGATTTCGGCTGTTTCCGGTGCTTTGCGCGGCGACGCTCTGCTGGGCCGCCGGGGCGCGGGGGCAGACCTTGTCGGTCTGTTCGCTGGCCGACGGATTGCAGGAGCCTTTCGGCACGGCCATTCATCCCGCCACGGGCGACATCTACGTGTCGGAGCAGGGCAGCGGCCGGATCCTGGTGCTGAAAAACGGGAAGCCGGAATCGGCGCTGGCCCCGGATTGGACGGTTTCGGACGTTCTGCCCCGCTGGGCCATTTCCCAGCAGATGCCGATGGAAACCTGGATGGAGGCCGTGCTCCACGAGCCCGGACCGATTTCGATCTCCACGAACGGCCACCTCTTCGTTTCGGAACAAAAACCCAACGGCCGCATCCTGGAATTCCTGCCGAACGAACAAGGGCAGTTCGCCGTGGCCAAGTGCGTGCCGGTGCCGTGGCTGGACCAGGAGTTCCAGTGGCGGGACCTGTTCGTCGATCCCGGCGGGCGCCTCTACATCGTCGGCGCCGACGAAGTGGGCTCGGCCTTCATGAAATTCGGTTCGGCCCTGATGCGGGAACCGGACGGGAACTGGTGGGTGATCGACTTCGGCCCCTTCGCCAACTTCGGGACGTTCGCGATTTCGGAACGGCAAGACGTGATGCTGCTGGGCGATCGCAACAAAGGGTCGTTGGCGTGGTGGGAGGTGGACCGCCACATGATGCTGGGGGGCGCGCCGGAAGCCGCGGGCCGCGCGGAGCTGTCGAGTTTGGCCCTGTATCCGGACGGCACCTTCATCCTCGGGTTGCAGAACGCCCCCGGGAAGGCGAGCCTGACGCGGATGGAACCTTTTACCGGCCAGCAGAAGACGCTGACGGAAGAGCTGAAATCCATCGGCGACATCGCCATGGACCGGGTCAATTCCCGCTATCTCGTGACGGATCCCGTGGCGGGCCGCCTGCTGGAATGCACGCCCAATCCGACGATGAAATTCAACGAGATGGTCATGCGGCAGATCGTCCGGTCCGCCGAAGGCATGATGGGCATGCCGTCGGAAGCGCCGGCCTTCCTGAACAATTTCTTCGATCGCTTGCAGGATGCCGCCAAGGAAATCCTGCCGGACGATGCGACGCATTCGGTGGAATTCAACTTGAGCGACATCGCCGGCAAAATGCCCATCGTGGCCGGCCGGGTGCGGGCCGCCGTGGAAGTGGAAGGCGCGGAGGCCGATCCCATCGAAGAAGTGGAATTCTTCCTGTTGTTCCCCAGCAAGGTGGTGATGACCGAGACGGCGGTGAGCCCCAGCCTGAGTTTCTTCTCCGCCAAGCGCAAGAGCGGCAAGATCGAGCAGACCAAGCCGATTTTCGAAGGCGACGTAGGCGTGTATCGCGTGTCCGGCACCAACATCTCGAAAGTCGCTTCCGCGCCCGGCGGCCTGCACGTCCCGGTGGTGGTCTGCGGGATCGAGCAGTCCGACGGGGGCGTCTACGTGAACCTGTCCTTCCTCGGGGCGGGCATCTACGGCGACTATTATCTCACTTTGTTCCAGGGACCGCGCGAACAGAAGGCCAAGCTGGTGGTCAAGTCGACGGGGACGGAAAGCGGCAGCGTCACCTACGACGCGTCTTTCATGGAAGATGCCACCATCGAAGGCATGGATGGCGAGAAGATCACGAAGGAGCAATTCAGCAACCTGCTGATTTCCGGTTTTGGCGGCGCCGGGGGCGGCGCCAACCGCTCCGTCGGCTGGCTCAAGCTGGGCCAGTTCCCGGCGAGCATGACGATCGCTTTCGGCGATGACGCGACGGCCTCGAAGCTGTCCGCCGGCCAGACCGGCCTGAAGGAAATCGTCGAGAAGAAGCGCGTGGAGATGAGCTTGGATGCGTCCAAGGACATCGAAGGCTTCGCCCCGGCCGGCGCGCCCGCGGACGGGGAGCCGACGCCTGAAGCGCCGGCCGCCGAAGCGCCGGCGGCAGCGGAAGGATCGACGCCGTGAAAATGGCCGAATTCGATTCGTCCGGGTTCCAGAACATCGTGCTGATGCTGATCGGCGTGTTGATGATGATGCTGGTCAGCAACGTGCTGACCATCATCAGCAATCCGGAAAACATCAAGATCGGCGCGCTGGTGACGGGTTCCGTCTACGGCGAGGACGAGGAAGAAGACGCGTTCATTCCGCCCAAATTCCAGAACATGAAGCAGGATCCCATCTACGTGGACGTGGAACCGACCCGCCTGATCATCCATCCGGAGAAGAAGGTGATCGAAGCGCGGGATCTGGTGTTCGAAGGAAACGACTTCGAGCAGTTCCTGGACGACGTGGAGCGAGTGAAGTCCGTGCGCTACATCGTCCTGCTGCTGCGGCCCGGCAGCGCTACCTTCCAGCGCAAGCTGCGCCAGGTGATCCGGGATCGCGGCATCGACGTGGGGTTCGAACCTTGGGACCTCGGCCGGGAAATCAAGGTGCTCGGCGCGCCCGAAACGCCGCCGGCGGCGGAACCCGCCGGCGCCCCTCCCGCGGAAGCCGCCGAAACGGCGGAAGCCGCCGAACCCGTCTCCGGAGAAGGGAACTGAGCCATGGCATCCGGCCCCGCAATGGATTTGAGCTCCTTCACCGACCTCATGACCTGCATCTTGGGCGTGTTGGTCTTGATCATTTTGCTGACAGGCATCGACGCGTCGCAGATCACCGTGCTGGTGGCGACGCCCAAGGAGATGCAGGGCGACGACAAGAGCCCCGTGTTTTTCGAATGCCGGCACAACCAGCTTTTCCACATCTCGATCGACGAGCTTAAAAAGGTCTGCGACGCCAAAACCGAAGAACTGAAGGACAAGGTCAACGGCGACGAGTCCGAGTTCCTGAAGCAAGCGTCCCAGACCATGCTGGAACTGAACGGGCAAAAGCTGGATTACACCTACGCGCTGATGGGCAAATACGTCCTGTTGCCGATTCCCGACGCCGAGGGCTACACCCTCGAAAGCCAACTGAAGGAAACCGCGGACATGTGGTTTGGATCCCGGCTGGCGAACATCGATCCGGACACCCAGTTTATCTGCTTCCTCGTTCGTCCCGACAGCTACCGGGTCTTCCAGCGCGCTCGCAACATGGCGTGGATCCGGAACATCAACGTCGCCTGCGAGCTGCAGGACGAGCGGAATCCCATCATGATCGGCCCCGGCGGCGAGCGCATGTACATGCAATAAGCCGGCCGGTTCCCGTTCCCTCTCTTTCCGGAAACCATGTCTACTTTCGGCTGCCAACGTTGCGGAGCCTGTTGCCGCTGGCCCGGATCCGTGTTGCTGGAGGCCGCGGACGTCGCGGTGGCGGCGGCGGCGCTGGGCTTGGCCGAGGAGGCGTTCATCGAAAAGCATGCGACGCTGGCGCGCAACCGCGCGCAACTGACGCTGAAGGAACGGTCCGACGGATCGTGCGAATTCCTCCAAGAAGACGGTCGTTGCCGCATCTATGCCGCGCGCCCGAAACAATGCCGCGATTTCCCGCAGGGCTGGCGGGTAGACGGTTGTCCGGGGCTCTCCTGCGGGCCGGAGGAGCGCAGGCGGAACGCCTGAGCGCCGCAGATTATCCGGCGGCTTTGGAGTCGTTCCACTCGTCGTCGGCGTCGTCGCCCTTGGCCATTTGGATCTTTTGGCCGCGATTGAGAAGCCAGCGGAGCGCTCCGAAAACCAGGCCAGGGACCACGAGCCCGACCATCATCAGATGGATGAAGCCGAAGTGGTAGGTCATGGCGGGCTGGCCGCGGTAGAGATTCCAGAAGATCAGCAGGCAGCAGATCCACACGGTCAGGAAGTTGGGCAGGCCGTCGCCGGAATGCATCCAGTGCAGGCCGGGGGTGCGCAGCTTGGTGATCGGGTAGAAGATGTTGGAGCCCATGTGGCCCAGCTGGTCTTCGACGACGTGCACGCCGTAGCAGGCGGCGATGGTGACGAAGCTCTGCCAAGCGGGAGTCCAGCCGGACGCCAGCCAGACGCCCGCGCCGACGAGCACGCCGAGCATGGCGCCGACGGTGAGGGAGTGGGACCATTCGCGGTGCCACGGCAGGAATTCGAGGTCGAGGTCGCCGTTTTCCATGGGCTTGAGCCCGATGGTGGGGCCGTCGAAGATGTCGACTTTCATGCCGGCATCGTAGGTCTGGATGACCTTGGCCTTGAGCTTGGCGCGGGCGACCGTCGGATAGCGCTTTTCCGTGCCTTCCACGGGCACTTGGCCGGTGTTGACCACGGGGCCGAACTGGACCTGAACTTCCAGCTTGTCGTTGTCGATCTTGACGACGTACTGCTGCCAGAAATCGGCACCGAGCCGGATGGAGACGAGCTTGACGCGGATATAGCGCTTCTCGTCGACGGCCATGGCGACGGCGCGGGCGTATTCGTCGGCGACGTACTGCGGATCGGGATTCTTCGGGTCGGGCGTGATGTAGACGTCGTGCTCGTAGAAGAAGCGGTAGAACTTGAAGTCGAGGGTATCGGGCAGGATGCCGCAGGCGCCGCCGAGGACGAAGAACAGGGGATTGCCGTTTTGCGCGGCCTCGATGGCCCAGGGGCCGAAGGAGGCGACCGCCACGCCGGACATGAAATGGGAAAAACCTTTCATTTTCGCGTTCCTTTCGGGATCAGGTGAGACCGAGCCAGCCGGTGATGGTTTCGCCGAAACCGGACATGTTGCAGGCGATGGGCAGCAAGAGGATGCCGAGGCAGTTCAGGCGCCGCGAGCCAAACAGGACGGGCAGCAGGCCGATGCCGGTGGCCACGGCCGCGATGAACAGGCCCACCCAGCCGGTGACGGCGTAGACCATCGCGAGAATGATGCCCAGGGCGACCGTCGAGACGTGGCGGTAGTTGAAACGGTCGATGAACCGGAGCGTCAACTTGGTGAGGGGTTCCATCATCAGGTAGGAGAGGCCGGCGGCCACGGCGATGCTGCCGAGGACGAGGTAGTAGTCGGCCGCGCCCATGGGCGTGTAGAGGGCCTTGACCATCCAGGCGCCGCCGCCGCGGGTCAGGTTCAGCCCGGGCACGAACATCAGCATGAAGGCGCCGACGTAGTAGATGAATTTCGAGACGCCCTGGCCCATGATGAAGATGCGCTCGTCGCGCTGGGCCGTGGCGTGGCCGGCCAGCATGCCGCCGACGCCGCCGGTGACGACCGGGAAGTAGGCCGCGATGCCGCCGCCGAGGCCGCCGGACCAGACCGAACGCAAGATGACGTCGCCGTTGATGGCGAGGCTCTTGGCGCTGCGCTGCGGCGGGACGTCGGCCGCCGAAATCATGTTCAGCAGGCACCAGGGGATCGCGAACAGCCCCACGAAGGCGGGCATGATGTTCTGGAAGGCGACCTCGTGGTTCACCGGCGAGCGGGTGAGGAGGATGAAACCGAGCAAACCGGCGAGGACGAAGGTGGCGAGGCCGGCGAGCAGCGTCTTCCACGCGTCGTAGAACTTGGCCCAGCCGGCGGGACCGCGGTTGCCGCCCTTGGGCCATTCGGACATGAGCATGAAGGTGATGATGACCCATAGGACCCAGTGCATGTGCCCTTTGAGCACCTGCTGCGAAACGGGCAAGTAGCGCGGCGCCAGCGGCGCCATCACGCACACGAGGAAGAACGCGCCGGCGAGGCCGCCGACGGCCGTGATCATCGTGCCTTCGAAGCCGCGGCCGGCCATCAGGTATTTCTGGCCGGGCAGCACCGTGAACATGGCCGATTCGTCCGGCGTGCCGAGCAACACGGCTGGAATCGTGTTGAGCATCGACCAGCCGACGATCATGCCGGTGAAAGCGGGCAGATAGACGTCCGGCGGAATGGGATGGGCCGTGCCCTCGAGCGCGAGGATGCCCAGCACCAGCGCGCCCATCACGTTGTAGATGTGCAGGCCGGGCAGGCAGGCCAGTACGCTCGAGATCAGCGTGCCGGCGGTTACCGATATCAGAACGAGCCAAAATGCGGACATGGGGGCGCCTCCCTCCAGGTTACGGAATCACCATGGCGGAATAGCCGGCCGCCGCCTTGATCTGCAGTTTGCCTTCGTATTCGCCGACGTCTCCGGTCGCGGCGACGCTCGCGCCCTCGCCGAGGGCGTTGAGCACCTCGGCGGGAACGATGGACTCCCAGAGAATCAGATCGATCGTGCCGGTGTCGTCGGTCAGCGCATAGGCGACGCCGCCGCGCAGGGCGCGGGGGGCGCCGAGGACGCCTTTCACCACGCGGGTCTGGCCGATTTCGGCGGCCGTGATGGAGGCAACGGGGACGGCTTTGGACATGTCCACCGCGGGGGCCGAGGCCGGCGTATCGTCTACCAGTTTCACCTTGTAGCCGCTTTCGACCTGGAGCTGCGGTTGGTCTTTGTAGACTTCGACCACGCCTTCCATCTCGAAGAGCGCGCCGGGGGTGGGCTTGACGGGGATGACGGCATCGGCGTTGGACCAATAGGTCGCGCGCAGGGTGGCGTCGCCGTCCCGCAAGACGACTGCGAAGGGCTGTTTGGTACCCTCCCGCGGCGGGCGGACCGAATCCACGCGGCCGCGCACCCGCACGGTCTGGCCTTTCAGCGCGGGCGTGACGGCGGAAACGGACAGGCTGGTGGAAGCAACCGACCGGCCGCGGGAGAAATCGCGCGGCGCCGGCGCGGCCTGCTTCCGGTAGGTCGCGGCGGCCTTTTGGGCGGGCGTGGCGTAGGCGTCCGCGGCGGGCGGGCCGTCGAGGATTTCCAAATCCAGGCCGGAAGCCAATTTGAGCTGCAACTTGTCCTGATAGGAGGCCACCGAGACGCGCGCGCGGACATAGGCGCCGACCAGCACGTCCTTGTTGGCGATCTGGTCGTATTCCGTCTGCCAGAAATTGATCGTCTGTTCGCCGGAAGCGTCCTGAAGTTTCAACGCATAAGGGCGTTTGGAATCCGCCGGGGGCGGGAACAGGTCCATCACCTTGCCTTCGATCGTGACGGAGGAGCCTTTCATATCCGTCGTGATGTCCGCCAGCCGCATGGTGGCGGCGGGCGCGCGGGTCAAGTGGAATTCGTCCACGCTCAGCAGCCGCATCGAAGACTTGTCGTCGGAGATGTTGAGGCCGCCCGCGAAATTGACTTTGTCGCCGGCCTTGGGCACGAGATTCTTCTCTTGCATCTCCTGGGCTTGCTTTTGGCTGATGAACACCATGATGGTGCCGGTGCCGTCGGAGAAGTTGAAGCCCATGCCGCCACCCGAGCGGAAAGTCCGCGCATCGCTCTCGGCGACGCCGTCCACGCGGATTTGCGCGAAATTCATAGTCGCCTTGACTTCGCCGAGCTTGACGACGGGGATCTCGCGGTGCTTCGCCATGAGGAAGAGCAGGAAGAGACCGACGGTGGCCAGCAGGACGGCGGCCCAGCGGATCGCCACGAGGCTCATGCGCTTTTCGACTTTGGAGCCGCAATAGGGACATTTGGTGACGGCGCCGACGAACCGCCCGCAATTCGGGCAATTCATTTCATCCGACTGGGTTTCGTGACCGGGTAGCGCCTGCGGTTTTTCCGTCATGATCGTTTCTCCTCAAGAACCCTGCCGCAGGGGTTTCATGGTGTGCGGCAGGGGCGAATATACTCCGTAGCCCGGTCGGGGACAAAGCACAAAACCGATTCGGGATCAAAATCGGGTGGAGCGTTTCTCCGTTCGCGGTCCGCCGACATCGAGCGGTCGCGATTGGCTCGGGAAATGGCCCGAGGCGCGGTAGAAGAAAAGGGATTTCAATCGGCCCCGGGCTTTTGCTACGGTGTCCGGCCAGTGAGTGGCCATGACCCATCCAATTCCCTGCGCGTGTTGTTCGTCAACCGCATGGCTTCGCTTGAACGAGGGGGGGGAGAGACGTTCGATTTGGAAATTTCCCGCCATTTGGCCAAAGCCGGCGCGCGCGTTTCGTTTTTATGCGGGGCGCCGTTGTTGCGCCCGGCGCCGTTGCCGGTGGCCGGGGCGCGGATGCTGCATACGCCTTGGCTGCGGCGGTTTCCGTGGGACAAGCTCAAAGGCGGGTGGCGGGTCCGCCAACTGGAATTCGAGTGTTTCGAATGGCGCGCGGCCCGTTGGCTGGCCAAGCACCAAGACGAATTCGACGTCGTCCAGGTCTGCGAGCTGCCGAATTTCGTCTATTGGCTGAAAAAGCGCGGCGTCCGCTCGCCCGTCGTGATGCGGCTGACCGCGCCCAATTACTACGATCCCCGCGGCGGCATGGAATGGGCCGACGCCCTGATGGCCAGCGGAACCAGCATCGAGCGCCTGAAAGACCGCGGGATGGGGCAGGTGGTCGACATCCCCAACGCGGTGGATGCGGACCTGTTTCGTCCCCAGCCGTCGGATTTCCGGAAGACGCACGGCATCGCCGCCGGCGAGTTCGTGGCGCTGTACGTGGCGCGGTTCCAGGCGTTCAAGAACCACCAGATGCTGCTGGACGCTTTTGCGCGCTTCGCGAAACATCATCCGACCGCGCGGTTGGTTCTGGCGGGCAGCGGGCCGCTGCGGGAACGAACGGAACTGCAGGCGCAGGAACTGGGCCTCGCGGACAACGTGCTGTTTCTGGGCGAAGTGCCCTTCCCGGAATTGCCCGCCGTTTATGCGGCCGCCGACGTGAAGGTCATTTCGAGCGATTACGAGTCGTTCTGTTTCGCCGCGATCGAAGCCATGTCCACCGGGCTGCCCGTGCTGACGACCGATTGCGCCTGGGTGCCCCGGCTGGTTGCCGACGGCGCCGGCCTCGTGGTCCCCGTCGGCGACGCCGAAGCGTTTGCCGCCGGGCTCAGGAAACTGGCCGACAATCCCGCGTTGCGCCAGCGCATGGGCGCCGCCGGCCGCCAACTGGTGCTCGAACGACACACGTGGCCGGCCAGCGCGGAGAAATTGCTGGCCTTGTACCGCCGGCTGCGACCTTGATAACCCACAGGAGAAAGCATGAAATTCAAGCAAGCCTATGACGTCGTGGGGCACCTGCCTTGCACGGAAGAAAGCCAATGCCGGGTGCTGTACGACTGGGTCCTCGAAGCGCGCCCCGCGGAATCCCTGGAACTCGGGTTTTTGCACGGCAAAACCTCGTGCATCATCGCGGCCGCCTTGCACGAGCTCGGCGCCGGGCATCTGACGTCGATCGACATGGAAGGCGTGCGCAACATGCCCAATGTGCCCAATATCCTGCAGAATCTGGAGCAATTGGGGCTGCAAGACGTGGCGACGCCCGTCTTTTCCCGGATTTCCTACACGTGGGAGTTGAAGAAACTCATCGAGAAGCAAACGAAAGAGAACCGCTGCCAGCCCTTCCTGGATTTCGTCTTTTTGGACGGGGCCCACCTGTGGGAGCCCGACGTGTGCGCGTTCTTCCTGGCGCTGAAACTGCTGAAACCGGGCGGCTGGTTCCTGTTCGACGACTACATGTTTTCCATCGAGAAATCCGACTGGTGGAGTCGCTCGCCCGACATGAAGGACAAGCCGGACGATTATCGGAAAGAATCGCAGGTGGAACGGCTGGTCACGCTGATCGTTTCCCAGCACCCCGACATGGAATCCGTGGTGATCCGCGACAATTGGGTGTGGGCGCGCAAGAAACCCGATGCCCAGGTCCAACCCGGCCCGACGGTCACGCAGCTGACGAAAACGATCGCCAAGCGCTGGCTCCTGGAGCGGCTCTTTTCCGGCAAGCGCTGAGCCGAAGAAGGGGCGTTCTCGGCATGTTGAAAATCGCCTACGTCTGCGAGCCGCAAATCGGCGGGACGTACACGAGCTTTCGCCAGGTGCGGGAACAGCTCCTTCCCCGGGGAATCGATTATCGCTGCGTTCCGCCGCTGGATCGGCAGGTATTCGCGGCTTCCCGGTTCGCCAACGACGAGGGGGTGGACTTCATCGATTATCCGGAGAGCGACCCCGCGGGAATGGCCCGGCGGTTGGCCGGCCACTTGCGGGAGCAGCGGTATGCGGCGGTGGTGGTCCTGCCCGGTTGCTATCCTTTCGTATCCAGCCTCCCCCCGTATCTGCCGCGCGAAATCCGTTGCCTGGCCCGCATGCCGCACAATGCCCGCGGCGTCTATTGGCCCACCGCCGTCATGGCCGACCATTTCAATCGCATCGTCGCGGTCGGCCCGCGGTTGAAGCGCGATTTGGTTTCCCGATACGGGGTTCCGGAAGCCAAGGTGGAGATCGTCGCCAACGGGGTGGATGCGGCGCATCTGGAAGCCGGGCCCGACGCCTCGGCGCGGCGCGCCGTGTACGTGGGGCGCATCGAGGACATCCAGAAAAACGTGTTTCTGCTTCCCCGCATTCTGGCCCGGGCCCTGAAACGCTGCCCCGACGTGCGCCTGACCGTGGCGGGCAGCGGGCCGGATTCCGAACGGCTGCGCGCGCGATTCGTGGCCGCCGGTTTGGAAGGCCGGGTCGATCTGCTGGGACGGGTGGATCCCGCGGAGATTCCGCCTCTCTTGCGGCGGCACGGGGTCTTTCTCTTGCCGTCCCGTTTCGAGGGGTGCTCCAATTCCACCTTGGAAGCCATGGCCTGCGGCTGCGTTCCGCTCGTCTCCCGGTTGCCGGGAATATCGGACGAGATGGTGGTTCAGGGCCAATCCGGTTTTCTGTTTGCGCCGGGCGATTGGCGGGGGATGGGCGACGAGTGGGGGCGGCTGGCGCAGTCGGAAGCGGACTGGACCCGGGTCCGGGCTGCCGCGCGGGACCGGGTTGTCGCACGCTTTTCCCTGGAGCGGATGGGGGAAGCCTATGCTCACCTGTTTCGGTCCGTCGTGGGAGAGCCGGATGGTCGGCCGGCCCCGAAAGCGTTGGCTGAATACGCGCTGGATCCCCGGCTGAAACCCACGTGGCGCCGTTGGATTCCGGAAGGGGCCAAAAAATCGCTGCGCACGTGGGCCGCCCGCCTGGGCATTTCCCCCTGACCCGTCTCCGGAACCCGTTGCGCCCGGAGAGCGCGACTGCGCGCGCCGGATAAATCATTGTATCGTCCCCCCCCATGCGCTATGATTTTCCAGCGATTATAGGAGATTTCCATGGATTTGAAAGGCAAGCGGGTATTGGTCATAGGCGGCGCGGGGCTGATCGGCTCCCACGTCGTCGAGGAGTTGCTGAAGACGGGCGTGGCCAAAGTGGTGGTTTACGACAATTTCTGCCGGGGCCTGCGCGAAAACCTGCAGGTTGCCCTGCGCGACGAGCGCGTGGAGATTTTCCCGCTCGGAGGCGACATCCTCCACGCCGACATCCTGGACGTCGCCGTGAAGCAGGTCGACGCGGTTTTCCATCTGGCGGCGCTGTGGTTGTTGCATTGCCACGAGTATCCGCAATCGGCGTTCGACGTGAACGTCCGGGGCACCTTCAACGTGCTGGAAGCCTGCCGCCGGAACCGGATCGAGCGCCTGGTCTATTCTTCCAGCGCCAGCGTCTACGGCGACGCCGTCGAGGAACCCATGACGGAAAGCCATCCCTTCAATTGCTGGACCTTCTACGGCGCGACGAAAATTGCCGGCGAAGCGATGCTGAAAGCCTACCACAAGCGCTACGGGCTCGCGGGCGTGGGCCTGCGCTACATGAACGTCTATGGCCCGCGGCAGGACTATCGCGGCGCCTACATCGCGGTCATGATGAAAGCCTTGGACGCCATCGACCGCAACCAGCCCCCCGTCGTTTTCGGGGACGGCTCGCAAGCCTATGATTTCATCCACGTGACGGACATCGCCCGCGCCAACGTCTGCGCCATGACCTCGGAGTGCCCGATCGGGTTCTTCAACGTCGGGCGGGGGGTCAAGACGACGGTCAAGGAATTGGTCGAACTCCTGCTGAAACTGACGGGACGGGAGGATCTGGGCATCGATTTCCGGCCGGCGGGGGAATACTTCGTGACCAACCGGGTGGGGTGCCCCAAGGCGGCCGCCGAAAAGCTGGGTTTCCGCTGGACGATCGATCTGGAAGAGGGCATGCGCTCGCTGATCGAATGGCGCAAGCGCCATCAGGAAGAAGTGGCCATCCGGCAGAAAAGCGCGGGGATCGAATCGTGATGCGCATTCCCTTGTCGAGACCGTATCTCAACGAAGACCTCAAGCGCGGCGTGCTCGCGGTGCTGGACAGCGGGTATTGGACCGAAGGGCCCGTGACCCGTGAATTCGAGGGGCTCTGCCGGGAGCATATCGGCTGCGGACATGCCTTGGCCGTGTGCAATTGTTCGGTCGGACTGGAACTGGCGCTGCGGGCCTTGGGCATCGGCCCCGGCGACGAGGTGATCGTTCCCGACTACACCTATCCGGTGACGGCGGGCGCGGTGAACATCGTGGGCGCGACCGCGGTGCTGGCGGACGTGGAACGGGACACGATGCTGCTGGATCTGGATGCGCTGGAGGCCGCCATCACGCCCCGGACCAAGGCGATCATGCCGGTTTCCCTGTTCGGCCTGCCGCTGGCCTACGACCGCCTGGATGCGCTCAAGAACAAACACGGCTTGTTCGTGATCGAAGACGCGGCCTGTGCCATCGGAACCGGATTCCGGGGCCGGAAAACCGGCAATTGGGCGGACGTTTCGGCGTTCAGTTTCTACCCGCGCAAATTCATCGCGACCGGGGAAGGCGGGCTGGTGACCACGAACCGTCCGGACTGGGCGGAATGGATGGAATCCTACAAGCATTTCGGCATGCAGACCCAGACGACGCGCGAAGACACGGTGTTCGGGATGGTGGGCACGAACTACAAGCTCAGCAACATCCTGGCGGCGGTCGGCTGCGCCCAGATGCGGGTGATCGGCGAGTTGCTGGTCCGGCGTCGGGCGCAGGCCGCGTACTACGTCGAATTGCTGGCCGGCGACGACCGGATCGGAATCCCCCGGGTGGTGGCTGGCGGCGAACCTTCCTATCAGGCTTTCTGCGTTTTCGTCCCCGACCGGGATCGCGTCATGCGCGAGATGCGCGCCGGCGGAATCGAAGTGCAGGTCGGCAGCTATGCGCTGCAGATGCATCCCGCCTTCCGGCCGGGCCCGCTCTGCCGCCATGCCGGCGGCCTGGAAAACAGCCGCTGGGTGTACGACCACGCCTTGGCTTTGCCGCTCTACCACGATTTGACGCAAGCCGAGCAGGATGAAGTGGTCCGCCAGTTGCGGGCCGTGCTGTCGCAGGAGAGCCGGCATGGAGATCGGCCGGCCCAATAGACTGATCCCATGTGCGGCATCGTAGGCATGTTCAATCGGTCGGGGGCGCCCGCTGCATCTGCGGTGCTGACGGCCATGACGGACAAGCTGGCCCACCGCGGGCCGGACGGCGAGGGGACCTATCTGGACGGCGCGCTGGGCTTGGGCCATCGGCGGCTGTCGATTCTCGATCTGTCGGATGCTGGCCGCCAGCCGATGGAGACGGCGGACGGACGCTACGTCGTCACCTACAACGGGGAGATCTACAACTTCCGCGAATTGCGCAAGGAGTTGGAGGCCCTCGGCTGCGCGTTCCATTCCCGCTGCGACACCGAGGTGCTCCTGCAGGCCTATGTCCGCTGGGGAAAACAATGCCTGGAGCGGCTGAACGGCATGTTCGCTTTTGCCGTCTGGGATCGGCAAGCGCGCGAACTGTTCTTGGCCCGGGATCGCTACGGCATCAAGCCGCTGTACGTCGCCGAATGCGGGGAAACGTTCCTCTTCGCCTCCGAAATCAAGGCGCTGGCGGTCCACCCGGCGTTCCGAACCGACGTGGATCGGGAGGCCCTGCTGGAATATTTCACGTTCCAGAACTTTTTCACGGACCGCACGCTGTTCAAGGGCGTGCGGTTGCTGCCCGCCGGTTCGTGGATGGTCGTTTCGGCCCAGACGGTCGGCGCGCCCGTTTCCTACTGGGACTACGACTTCCGGGAACCGGAGCAAGCCGCCGATGACCAGATCTACCGGGAGGAATTGGACCGGCTGTTGCAGCAGGCGGTGACCCGGCAGCTGGTCAGCGACGTCCCGGTCGGCGCCTACCTGAGCGGCGGCATGGATTCCGGCACGGTGACCGCGCTGGCGGCGCGCGAAATCCCGAATCTCCATTCGTTCACCTGCGGGTTCGATCTCCATTCCGCGTCCGGCATCGAACTGGGCTTCGACGAGCGCAACGCCGCGGAACTGATGTCCTATCGCTTCGGCACCGAGCACTACGAGATGGTGCTCAAGGCCGGCGACATGGAACGCGCCATGCCCGCTTTGGCCTACCATCTCGAAGAGCCGCGCGTGGGGCAGAGCTATCCGAACTACTACGTGGCGCGCCTCGCCGGGAAATTCGTGAAGGTGGCGCTCTGCGGAACCGGCGGCGACGAGCTGTTCGGCGGCTATCCCTGGCGCTACTATCGCGCCGTCGTCAACGACGACTTCGAGCATTACGTCGACAAATACTACGCCTATTGGCAGCGCCTGATTCCCAACCAGGCCATCCAGCAAGTCTTCAAGCCGATTTGGCCGGACGTCGACCGCGTCTGGACGCGCGATATTTTCCACGACGTGTTTCGGCGGCCCCAGGCGGAATTGGCGCGGCCGGAGGACTACATCAACCACTCGCTGTATTTCGAGGCCAAGACGTTCCTGCACGGCTTGCTGGTGGTCGAAGACAAGCTCAGCATGGCCCACGGGCTCGAAACGCGCGTGCCGTTCTTGGACAACGATCTGGTGGATTTCGCCATGCGCGTGCCCGTGCGCCTCAAGCTGGCCAAGCTGGGCGAGGTGGTCCGCATCAACGAGAACGAGCCCGGCCTGAAGACGTCGCGCTATTTTCAGAAGGCGAACGACGGCAAGATGTTGCTGCGCGACGTCATGTCCCGCCATATCCCCCCGGAAGTGGCCTCGGCGCAGAAACAAGGCTTTTCCGCGCCCGATGCCAGCTGGTTCAAGGGCGAGAGCATCGATTACGTCCGCCGCACCCTGCTGGGTTCCCAGGCGCGCATCTTCGAGTACATGGATCGGGCCGCCGTGACCGGCTTGGTCCAGGACCATCTGGACGGCCGCCAGAACCGGCGCCTCCTCATCTGGTCGCTCCTCAATTTCGAGTGGTGGCTGAAGACCTACCTTGCATAAGCCGCCGGATTCGAAAAGGCTGCCGATATGGACAGGATATTAGTGACAGGAGCCAATGGATTCATCGGAGGTGCGGTTGCCCGTCTTCTGGCCGAATATGGATACGAAGTGTTTGGACTGGACCGCCAAAAGCCGGCCGGGCTGGCTGCAGATGCTTCGTGGATTGACTTGGACTTGACCGCCGAACAGGCGCGGACTCAACTCGATTCGCTGCCCCGGTTCGACGCGGTCGTTCATTGTGCCGCCGTGATCCCGAATTCGTTCACGGGCCCGGCCGCCGAGCAGGCTCGGCAAGCCAATGCCAGCATAGATGAGCAGATCATCGAGTTTTGCCGGGACCGCGGGCTGCGTCTGATCTATTGCTCGAGTTCTTCCGTCTATGGGGAGATTTCAGGTGAGTGGGTTGATGAAAGCCATCGCCTGGATGCGGAACGATCTCCCTATGCCGCGGGAAAAATTCAGGCCGAAGAACGCATCTGCGGCAATTTGTCGTCCTTCGCGGTCTTACGGATCTGCGCTCCGTACGGGCCGGCACAAAAGGGACGCACGGTGATGCGCATTTTCATCGAGAACGCCATCGAAGGGGTCCCGCTTTCCTATCATGGAAGCGGCTTGCGCGAGCAGGATTTCACCCATGTCAAGGACGTGGGTTCCGCGATCGTGCAGGCGGTTCAGCGCGTCTCCGTGAACGGCATATTCAACATCGCGGGAGGGGCGCCCATTTCCATGAAGGATTTGGCCCATCTGGTTGCGCGGACGGTGGGGAATCCGCGTGCCAAGGTTTGCGCATCGGGTCGCCCGGATAGCCAGGAAGACTATCGGGCGCGGTTCAGCATCCGGCGCGCCGAGGAAGTGCTGGGCTGGAAGCCAACCATCAAGCTCGAGCAGGGCATCCGGGAATGGGCCGCCCAACTTGCGGGTTCCGAACGATGAAAATGGCCTTTCTATCCGACGTCCACGGCAACTGGCTGGCTTTGCAGGCGGTCCTGCAGCGCATCGCGACGTCCGGTTGCGACCGCATCTATTGCCTTGGCGACGTATTTGGATACATGCCGGACGGCGAACAATGTCTCGAGGCCTTGCGCCGTTGCCAAGCCGAATTATTGCTTGGCAATCATGAGGCGATGCTGCTTGGCATTCTCCCCGTGGTTGCGGAGCGGGGAGAAGTGTACCGGCTGCCCGGCCGGAAGTCGCTGTCCGCAGCCACCCGAAGGATACTGGGCCGATGCTTGCCCTGGCGGGAGCTTGATTTGCCGGGGGGGCGCCGGATGTTGCTCGTTCACGGCTCTCCTTGGGATCCGCTCCGGGGCTATGTCTATCCCGACGGGGATTGGTCCAGGTGGCGAGAGTTGGCTTATGCTTATATCATCATGGGCCATACCCATCACGCTTTCATCAAAAAGCGGCGCGGCCCGTGCCTGGTGAACGTGGGCTCGTGCGGATTGCCGCGCGACATCGGCGGCCAGGCCAGTTTTGCCGTATATGACAGCGAAACCGACTGCGCCGAACTCGTTCGGGTTCCATTGGATCTTGCGGCCATTCGCGCAAAATATGCCGACGTACACCCGTCGGTGCTGGCTTGTTTTGCCCGGCAACGCGGAAATGCAGAACGGAAAGGAAAATCTGGGCGTGGATAAAATTCCCGTAATGGTCACCGGCGTCGGCGGCGGAGGGCATGGAGAGCAAATACTCAAAGCCCTGCGCATGGCGGAAACGCCCTACTTTATCGTGGGCGGCGACATGAACGAATACAGCATGGGCCTCGCCCATGTGGATGTTCCCTATATTCTTCCTCCGGCCAATGCGCCGACCTATATCGACGCGATATTGAGCGTTTGCCGGCGCCACGGCGTGCGCGCGCTGTTTCACGGCAGCGAACCCGAGCTTAAAGCCATGAGCGCGGCCCGGGACAGGATCGCCGCCGCGGGGATCTTCCTGCCGATCAATCCCCGGCCCGTGATCGATTTGTGCATGGACAAGCTGAAGTTGATCAATTGGCTGGGCGCAAGGGGTTTTGACGTGCCCAAGACCGTTTACGTGGAGACCGAGGCGGATCTAGGGAAAGTGGATTTTTGCCCCGCCGTCTTGAAGCCCACGCTCGGGGGCGGCGGTTCCGCCAACGTGCTTCTGGCTCAAGACGAACAGGAGTTGCTTTTTTTGGGACGGTCTTTGCTCGGCAACATCGGCCCCTACATCGCACAAGAATACATGGGGACCGTGGAATCCGAATATACGGTTGGCGTGATGAGCGATATGGATGGCCGTTTGATCAATTCGATCGCCGTCCGTCGGATGATCATGTCCGGCTTAAGCAACCGGATCAAAGTCCGGAATCGCACCGGGAAGGCCGAATTGGGGGCGTTTTTGGCCATCAGCAGCGGGGTTTCTCAAGGCGATGTCGGCCGTTTTCCCGAAGTGACGGGACCGTGCGAAGCCATCTCGCAAGCGCTGGAGGCGACCGGAGCGATCAACGTCCAGTGCCGCTTTGTGAACGGCCGGGTTTACGTGTTCGAAATCAATCCCCGCTTCTCCGGAACCACGTCTTTGCGGGCGATGATGGGATACAACGAACCGGATTGTTTGATCCGAAAGCACGTGTTGGGCGAAGAACCCGTCGTCCGTTTCCCCTATCGATGCGGGAGGATCGTGCGAGGATTGAGCGAGATCGTCATCTCCGGCGGGGAAATCGCGCATGCGGAATAATGCGGAAGTTCCGACGGGCCGTTCCCGGTGGACCGTAGGGGAATTGCCCTTTTGCTTTCGGCATCTTTCCGTCCCGTCCAACGCGTCGTATGGACTGCCCGACCGGCTGTCCTTCGCTTTAGAGGAAGATGGCGCAACCGGTTTGGTGCGCCAGGCGTTCAACTCGCGGGTGGCGGCCGCGCTCGACGAAGCATATCGGCAAGGCTCGGTGTTGTCGGGGGCCATGGAAGAGCAGGGATTGGGCCGTCAATATGCAATGGATTTCGTTCGCCATATCCAGACCGCGGTTCCAGATATTCAGGGCCGCCGAATTCTCGAAATCGGATGCGGTTCGGGGTATCTCCTGTCTTTGTTGCGAGAACGAGGCGGCGCGGTCGTTGGGATCGAGCCCGGTCCTCAGGGGGCGGCGGCCTTCGAGCGGTTCGGCGTGCGGGTCATCCAAGACTTTTTCCCGTCCGAAAAAGTCCAAGATCTATTCGACATTGTCATCGCTTATGCGGTCTTGGAGCATCTGCCGGACCCGTGGGCGTTTCTTCGGGACGTCCGCAACCAACTGGCTCCGCGCGGAGTTGCCGTCTTGGCCGTGCCCGATTGCGAACCGTATCTTTTGTCTGGCGACCTGTCTTGTTTGATCCATGAACATTGGAGTTATTTTACCGCGGGGTCGCTTCGCAGGGTGGTCGAAGGGGCGGGGTTGTCGGCGGACGTGGTTCCCGCTGGATTTGGCGGCAGCCTCTACTGCGTTGCCCGTTTGGATGGCGCAGGGATCGTTCCGCCCCCCTCCGACGGAACCGGGACCCTGGCCGCATATCGCCGACTTTCGGTCGACATGCTTCAACGGTTCAAGGGCGTCATGGCCGAAGCGTTGGCGCGCGGCCAAGAAGTGGGCATCTATGCCGCCGGCCGCATGGTGAACGCATTGGCTCTTCTGGGTTTACCGAGCGCGGACATGAAGAGGATCCGGCTCTTCGACGACAACGATCTCCTGCATGGCCAGTACTATCCGGGTTGGCCGACGCCCATTGAGAACCGGGCAGATTATGAACGGCGGCCACCAGATCTTACCGTTGTTGCCTCCCGTTCCTTTGGGAATCAGATCATCAGGAGCCTATCTGAGATGCATGCGGGGGGACGGATTTTGGGTTGGAACGATTTGTATTCGGTCTGAGGGCGAATCCGCGGTTTGAACGGTTTCGGGAATGCGTAATGGAACAGATGGAACAGGTGGTCGGCTCCGGAGGCCTCGCCATTCCGTTGCCGGAATGGGTGCGCTAGCATGAGCGCCGATTGGGCATCCATTTTCCTGCCGGTCGGGCTCGTCATGCTCGTTCGCTTGCTTCCAGCCTGGTTCTGGCCCACGTTCACGTCCGACGCCGGTTATCACCTGCTGATGCGGCGGGAAATCCGGAACAACGGTTTTCGAATTCCTCGCAAACTGACCCCCTGCGTATTCGACGAGCAGGTGACCTATCCTTGGCTTTATCACCAATGGATCGCCTTTCTGCCCGAAACCTGGTTGCGCCGGGTCCCGGCGCTGCCCAGCGCCGTCATCGACGGATGCCATGCGGCCTTGGCCTATCTGGGCGGGGCTTGGCTGGCGACTTCGCTGGGCCATCCAGGCGCCGCGCCCCAGGCGGGATTCTGGAGCGCCATTTTGTTCGGAATCAATCCGGCGCTGCTGGCCCATGGCCTGGGGCCCCGCGCCTACGAAATGACGCCGCGACCGCTGGGGGAGTTGTTTTTCTCGATGCTGATGCTGGCGGCGATCTGGGCTGCGCAGGGAGGCGGCGTCGCGGGCTGGGTCGTATCCGCGTTGGCCGGCGGGGCGCTGCTGTTGTCGAGCAAGTTCGCCGCGCAAGTGCTGGCGTTTTTCGTGCCCCTGCTGGCGCTGGTTCCGGGCTTCCATGCGGTTGCATGGATGCTGCCCGCTTCTTTTGTGACGGCGATGCTTTTGTCCCGGGGACGGTATTTTCATGTCTTGCGCGGACAGATCGTCCATTTGCGCTGGTATCGGCGGAAACAGCAATATGCCACCGAAATGATTTCGGGGAGAAACCGCTGGCGGGAAATCCAGCAAATCGGTTCGGCCATTTGCGAACACGGCCTGTTTAGCCGGGAAGTTGTTCGATCCTTGGGCCGCGCGTATACGACGAACACCTATCTGCTGGCTTTGTCGCGCGGGGGGCTGTTTCTGGTGTTGTTATTCATCTGCACGTGGACAGACCCTCGTTGCACAGGCATGGACCTGGGAGCGTTTCCGTCCCTTTGTCTGTTGGCTTGGGCGTTCATCTGGGTTTTTCCGTTTGTGCTGACCTCGATGAGGCACTATCGCTTTCTGGGAGAAGCGGAGCGATATGCCGAGTATGGCATTTTGCCGGCGGCCATCTTGGTCGGCGTCGGGCTGGCCATTGCGCCGCCGTCTGCGGCAAGGGCGGTCGTGTTGCTGCTCTATGCGCTGAGCGCAGTGGGCGTCGTGGGGCACGCCTGGGCGATCAATGCCCGCGCATCCCGCACGGAAACTCGGGATCGCGATGAACTGGTGGACGCGTTGCGGAAACTGCCCGCGGGTTCCACGTTGCTGGGCATTCCCGCCATGCATGTGCTGGCACCGGTTGCTTTCCGGTTGCCGCATCGGTATGCGGACATCACGACAGATGGGGTTCAATTGATCGGATTGATCGAAAACAGATTCCAGGATTATCCCTGGCCCAAGCCCGACTGGGAGATGTGGCGGTCGCTGGGGGTGGACTACGTCGTGACCTTTTCGCCGGAATTTCTGCGGGCCACCCGGCCCAGTTTGCCCTATGATCGGATCCCGCTCGAACTGGCGTATGCCAATCCGTCCTACCGGGTCTATGCGTATTCCGGCGATGCGGGGTTGGGCGAAAAAATGATTGATGCGGCAACGGGGCTGTAGCAGGATTGCTGTGGCCGACCGCGATGGGGCCGGCAAAAGCCGATGCTCGGGCCGGAATCATCGCTCCGGCCATGGATGATTCGAAAGGACAATGCCCATTTCAGACCGGTTCCATCTCGCGCTCGTTACCCAGCCCAAGGCCTCTTCTGGCCTGGGACAGTATCTGGCGGCGGCGCTTCAACAGGCCGGAGCGGAAGTGGATATGGTCGATTGCCTGGCGTCAAAATGGTACAAGCTGTGGCCGGTGCTGAAGTCGGTTCGGTTGAATCCCGACGCCATGTGGAAAGCGCGGTGGGAACACATGTTGTTTTCCTCTTGGGCCTGGAAGCGCAATTCCCGCCGAAATGCCGCTCTGCTGGCGCGTATCCGCAAACCCGACACCCGGGTTATGGTCGTTTCCAAGCAGTATTTCCCGCATTCGGTTGGGTCTGAATCGGAGTATGATGTCTTCATTCACTATACCATGCGGCTTTCATTGGCGGATGGCGTTACTCCTTGGCTTCCTCCTGTTCGCGATCGAGCGGCTTTTTTGCGGTTGGAGCAGGCGTTTTACCGCGGGGCGGGTACTATCTTTGTTGGAGGGGATTATCTAAAAAATCATTTGATCGATGAATACGGAGTTCGGCCCGACCAAGTGGTCGTAGTCGGTGGCGGGGTGGCTCCATTTTTTGCCAGCAATATTCTGGAGGCGGTGCCGGATCACTTCCAGAACAACCTGATCTTTGTGGGATGGGATTTTGGAATGAAAGGGGGGCGCGACCTCCTCCATGCCTTCTCTTTCGTTCGCCTCAAGAGGCCCGAAACCACCCTGACGATTGTCGGCCCGGATTCCTCCCAGAAAATTGAACAGGAGGGTGTTGTGTGGAAAGGTCCGGTTCGTTCGAAAGAGGAGTTGCTCTTGCTCTACCGGTCCAGCGACCTGTTTGTCATGCCCTCTTTACGTGATTCGTTCGGTTTTGTCTTCTTAGAGGCAATGACGCAGGGTGTACCCTGCATCGGGACGGATCTGAATGCCATGCCGGAGATCATACAGGACGGACAAACCGGCTATATTGTGCCATTGCGGGATCCCGGGGCGTTGGCCCATGCAATCCTCCGGTTTTATCGGGATCCCAGTAATCGCCGGCGCATGGGGCTCGCCGCGCAGCAGCGGGTGTTGACGCGCTATACATGGGACCACGTGGTGGCGGCCATGCGGCCGCATTTGTGATTTTGGCGGCGCCTGCGCCTCAGCGTCACCGGACCAAGGTGCGCACCAGAGCGGCTTTGTCTCGCCAACTGAACGGTTTCAGCAAAAAGATCGGGAGCCGGACGGCGAAATACAAGATTCGGAAAAAGACATAGGGCTCGATTCGATTGTGTTTCCGCAAATACAACAACAGGCTTTCCGTAGAAATCTTCTCCAGCAAAAACGGTTTCACCTTGCCTGCGCTGGCGCCGATGGCATGGAAGATTTTGGGGTCCGGAAGCAAAAGGCGTTCCACCCCTTGGTCGGCCAGCCGTTTTTGCAGATCCGTTTCTTCGAAATACATGAAGAAGCGGGGATCGAACCCCCGGCATGCGTCGAATAGCCGTTTCGGCATGAACAAAGCCGCTCCGGAAACCACGTCGACAGGCACGGCATCCGTCGCCGATTTCACGCGCCCGTAATCATAGGCCGGCGCGGACAGGCCCAAGGTCCGCCGGAACAGCCAGCGGATATGGCAAGACGAGGCCCATTTCAGCGTGCCGGCCAGCGTGGGAAATCCGACGGTTCCGCCTTCGCTGCCATCCGCGTTTTGCAGGACGCCGCCGCAAACCATTTCGCGGTCGGGATGGGCTTCCGCGTAGTCGAAGAAGCATTTGACGGCGTTGTTCAGCAGCAGGGTGTCGGAATTCAGGAAAAACAGGTACTTGCCCGCCGCCTGTTGGGCGCCGATGTTGTTCGCCGTTCCGAATCCCGGATTGGTCGGATGGGCCACCAAGGTGATGCGGGAGTCTTGACGCAGGCATTTCACGCTGTCGTCGGTCGACGCGTTGTCCACCACGATCACTTCGAAATCGAGGCCCGTCGTTTGGGCGAAGATGCTGGCGATGCAGTCGGCCGTCTTTTGGCGGGTGTTGTAATTGACGATGACGATGGAAACGTCCATGCGGAAATCCTTTGGCGGCGGATTCAAGGCCGATCGCCCGGCAGCCCCGTCTGCCTGGAACAAGCTCCGTTCCGCCGGTTCGCGAAGCGCGGCGCCCGCGCCGTTTTCGACTCAGGGGTTGCGTGCATTCGTCCTGCGAGACGGATGGCCGCGCACGTAGCCGGCTTCGTCGTTCAGCCCTTTGTGGATAAATGCGAGACTGTGGTAGAAATGCATGGAGACGATATGCCGGTCGAAATAGCTCGGCGCATAATCGTCCAGCGTGAATTCCGCGTAGTTCAGTCCATCGACCAGGCTTTTGAAGAAGTTCATGCTGGTATGCGGGGCGGTCAGTTCTTTGGCGCCGCCCCACCGTTGGCCCTCGACGTTGTCCCAATACGACGTTTGCAGGTCTTCCACGACGTAGATCCCCTCCGGGTTCAACCGCGGGAACAGGATCTTGAAGGTGGCGATGACGTGTTCGTTCAGGTGGCTGCCGTCGTCGATGATGATGTCCAGCGGACCGATTTCCTCCACGACCTTCGACAGGAACGCTTCGTCCACCTGGCTGCCCTTGAACGTCTTGATGCGGGGTTCGTCGTGGAAGGACTTGTCGTAGATGTCGATCCCGAATATGCGGCTTCTGGGGAAATACGCCTTCCACATCTTCAGGGATTGCCCCCCGGAGCGCGGATTCTGGTATCCCCCGATCCCGATTTCCAGGACGTTGAGCTTGCGGTGGCGCAAGGCCTCGAAATGGCGCTGGTAGTGCCGCGCGTAGTGGTGGCCGTCTTCCTTGTCGGTTCCGAACGCGACGGCCAAGTTGGGAAGATCGCCTCCGTACAGCAGGCGGTACAGAAATTGCTTGGCCATCCGTTTTTGCGACTCGGGAAGGCTCTTTCTCAACAGCGCTTTGATCGCCTCTGACATGCTCATCCAATGCTCCTGGCCCCAGTCGGCGAAAACGCCGGAAATGCCCAACGGAATGGTCGTCTTGTCCGCGTCGATCTGCGCCGCGCTCGGCCCATGGTTTCGCCTACTGAAAACGTCCGCACCCTACCACGCCCCTGGGGGGCCGCCAAGCGCGGAGTTGCCCGAATCCGAAATCCGTTGCCGGATCCTTCGGGACCCCATATAGTGGCCTTTTTTCGTGAAATGATCGCATGTCCGAGCCAAATGAATGATCCGGGGCAAGATCGGAGCCGGCAGGCATGAACCGCTGGGCCTTTCGCTTCATTCTATGGTACATCTGCGTCTTGCTGGTTCAGCCGCAGAACCGGTTCACCTTCTTGTGGCCGCTGCGAATCGCGAATCTTTCGTTCATCATCGGAACCGGCTTGCACTTCTTTTCCTGTTTGGAAGGCCGCCGGCCCCTGGTCCGGCTGGGGCCGGGAACCATCCTGGCTTTTCTGCTGATGTTCTTCGCCTTTCTGTCGCTGCATCTCGGCGCCTACCAGACCTCTTCGGCCTGGAACATCTGGATCGACATCATCATGAAGAATTCGCTGTTGCTGATCATGGTGGAAGCGCTGGCGTTTTCGGTGGAACGGGTCTGGGCGGTGCAGATGACGATGCTGATCTGTACGTTGTGGTGGGTGAAGGGCGGCCTGCGCCTTTCCGCGATGGGGGCTACCTACAGCGGGGACCGACTGATGGGCGCGGCGGTCTCCATGATCGAGAACCCGAACGGGTTCGCCTATATGATGTGCGTATTCCTGCCCCTTTATCTTTATGCCTATCAGCGGGCCACGAGGAAATGGATCAAATGGTTCTTTCTGGCCTGCGCGTTGGCCAACGTCTACATCATTTTCCAGACGGGCAGCCGCACCGGCCTGCTGACGCTGATCATCATGGGGGTTTTTCTGGTGCCGTATTACGGCAAGAACCATTTCCGCGCCCTGGCGGTCATTGCGGTGGCCTTGTTTTTCATCTTTCCGCTGACCGGCAAAAAAAACATCGAGCGTTTCCGCACCATCCCGCAGTCCATTGCCTCGTTTTTGGGCATGGCGGACGAGGACGAAGAAGAAGACAAAGGTCTGAACCAAGACGAACAAAGCGCGGCCGATCGCAGCCTGAAGAACAAAGACACGTGGGGACTGATCAAGGAAAACCTGATTTTCGGCATCGGGGTGAATCCGGATGAAAGCCAGATTCCCGAAGAATTCGAACACGCGGGCGGGCAGGTCCATTGCGAAATCCTGGCGGCGGGTCGGCAAATGGGCTTGATCGGCATGGGGTTGCATGTCAGCTTCATTTCACTCATTTTCATCGGGGGGGGGTGGGTGCGCCGCAACGCGGCGCATTGGCCGGCCGTGCGGGACATGGGCTGGACCTTCCAAATGCAAGCGGTGGCATTTGCGGTAGCTGGCTCGTTCAGTCCGGGGCCCTGGAATTCGGTGATGATGATTTTCGCGGGATCCGTCTCGGGGCTGATCCGCGCCCTGAAGGAAGAGCAGGCGGCGAAACTGGAACGTTGGGCGGGAATCTAGCGCCGTGCTGTTCAATTCCTACGAATTCATTTTCGGCCTGTTACCGATCATCTTGGTCGGCTATTTCCTGCTGGTGCCCCAAAAATGGCGGCACGGATGGCTGGCGCTCTGCAGTTTCGTGTTCTACGGCTGGTGGGACTACCGCTACTGCGCGCTGCTGTTGCTGGCGATCTGCGTCGACTATTTCTCCGGGGGGCGGATCGCCGCCACGCCGGACCCGGCGAAAAAGAAACGCTGGCTGCTCCTGTCGATCTGCAGCGATCTGGGCATGCTGGGCTTCTTCAAGTATTATGATCTCGGCGCGGGGACGGCGAACGCGTTGGCGCAATGGGCCGGGGCCGGCCACGGACTGTTGCCGTTGCTGCATCTGGTGCTGCCGGTGGGCATTTCCTTCTACACGTTCCAGTCGATGAGCTATTCCATCGACATCTATCGCGGCCATGCCCGCCCGGCGAGGAGTTTCGTCGATTTCGCCTGCTACGTGTCGCTGTTTCCCCAACTGGTGGCCGGTCCGATCGTGCGCTACCACGAGATCGACAACCAGCTGCGCGTGCGGACCCACAGTTGGGCGAAAGCCGGCGCGGGCATCGTCCTGTTCGTGCTGGGGCTGTCCAAGAAAGTGCTGCTGGCGGATGCCGTCGCGCCGATGGCGGATTGGGGGTTTGCCCAGGAAACCATCGGGTTCGCCGGCGCCTGGAGCAGTCTGGTGGCCTATACGCTCCAGATCTATTTCGACTTCAGCGGCTACTCGGACATGGCGGTGGGCTTGGGCCTGCTGTTGGGCTTCCAATTCCCCCAGAATTTCCATTCGCCCTACAAGTCCGCGTCCATCACCGAATTTTGGCGGCGCTGGCACATCTCGCTGTCGTCGTGGCTGCGGGATTATCTGTACGTGCCGCTGGGCGGAAACCGGCGGGGGCCTGTCCGCACCTTCGTGAACCTGTTTCTGACCATGCTGCTGGGCGGCTTGTGGCATGGGGCGAACTGGACCTTCGTCCTGTGGGGCGCTTATCACGGCGCGCTGTTGGCGCTGGAGCGGATGAACGGCAAGCGCGGTTTCGGCTGGCGGTTGCCGCGCGTCTGCCAAGTGGGCGGGACCTTCGTTTTGGTCATGCTGGGCTGGCTGTTGTTCCGCGCGCCGACGCTGAGCGAGGTCGCGCGGATGCTCCAAGGGCTCGCGGGACGGAACGGCTGGGGGACGGCGTACCCCTTGGCCGATGCCGGTTCGCTGAATTGGGCCTTGTGGCTGCTGGGCTTGGCGCTGGTCTTTTTCGCCAGGAACACGTGGGAAATCCGCTGGCGGCCCAGCGTGCGCCTGGCGTTGGGTCTGGCGGTCCTCTTCTTGGTTTGCGTGGCCACGTTCCTGGTCAATACAAGCTCTCCCTTCCTGTATTTTCAATTTTAAGCGCCCATGGAAACGAAATTGGACCATCCTGAAATGCTCGGCGGCTTCGAAGCGGCCTTGCCGCGGCATGTGCGCCGCTGGGTGGGCTGGGGGCTGGTCTGGTGGCTTGCGCTGGGAACGGGCGATTGGGCGGCCCGCTTCGGCGTTTTCCGGTGGCAGGACCAATGGCTGCCGGTTCGGCATGCCCCCGCTTCGGGGCCCGCGCCTGCGCCTGCGGTCCACCGTCGCGTCGTTCCGGCCCAAACCGGCGCGGGCTTGACCCAGATGCTGCCGGTGGCGCGGATCGCGGATCGCTATGCGGAAACCCATCCGGAATACGTGGAATATCGGGATGCCCAAGGCTATTACAACGCGCCCCTGCCGGAAGGGCATCGCTATTCCGTCGTCATGGTGGGCGACAGTTTCATGCTGGATCTGGGCACCCAGAACGTGGCGCAGGCGTTGGGCGACATCGGGGGCATCGACGTGTACAACCACGCGAAGCCCGGCAGCGGTCCCTTCCTGGAACTGTCGCGGTTCATCATTTCCGGCCAGTTGGATCCTCCTCCGCAGGTGGTGGTTTGGAATCTGACCGCCCGGGAACTGGGGGCGCCCCTGTTCCTGCGCCAGCCCGTCGCGGCTTGGTTCCGGCACGTCAACGTGTGGGCTGCGCATGCGAACGCGGAGTCCCGGTCCCGTCTCCGCTGGAACTTGCTGGCGCCTTCCGCGTTGCGAAAGGCCTGGCCCAACACCTCGTTGACGGCCTATTTGGCCCGGCAGGCATGGGGGCAGATCACGCTGGGCCTCTTCCATGCCTGGCCCCGGGACGTGCTGGGCGCGGAGGATCCGCAATTCGGTCCCATGCTGTTCTATCGCGAGAACCTGCGCGTGCTGCCCTTGCTGGTCCCGGAAGAAAATGCGCCGGGAATCGTGCAAGTCGTTTCGAAGATCGCGGCGGGCTTCCGCGAACAGGGCGTTTCGCTGGTGGTGCTTCTGGTGCCGGAGAAGGAACAAATCCACTGGCGGGCGTTGTCCCCGGCGGATCAGCGGGCGTTGGCCGGCGGAGAACGGTTGCTAGCCGACATCGAACAGGGACTGGAGGCGGCCGGGACGCCGGTGGTCAATCTGCTGCCGACGTTCCGGGAAGCGACGGCCCGGGGCCAGCGCCTGTATTGGCGCGACGACACGCATTGGAACGATGCCGGAATCCATTTGGCGGCGGAAAAACTCTGGGACGTGGTGGAGCCGTTGCTGAAATGAACCAGCTGCGCGTCGCCCATCTCGTCTACGATCTCATCCGCGGCGGCACGGAAGGCCAGTGCGCCCGGGTGGCCATGGGATTGGCGCAGCAGGGCTGGCCGCATCGCGTCGCGGTTTTCCGCCGGCGCGGATTCTTTCTGGAAGCCGTGGAATCCGCCTGCGGCCCGGTGCGCGAACTGCCCATCCGCCATGCGGCGAGACCGGCCACGATTCGCGAAGTACGGCGGTTCGCGGCGTGGCTGAAGCGGGAGCGGATCGACGTTTTGCACGCCTGGGATGCCGATGCGGCGATTTTCGGGCAATTTGCCGCTCGTTGGGCCGGGGTGGCGCTGGTCGCCAGCCGCCGCGATCTCGGCCAAATCTATCCCGGTTGGAAACTCGCGTTGCTGCGCCGGGCCGATCGCGCGGCGGTGCGCGTGGTGGCGAACGCCGACGCCATCCGGGCGCATTTCGTTGCGCAGGGGCTCCCGGCGGACAAGATCGACGTGCTGCCCAACGTGATCGATCTGGAGGAACGGGATCGTCTGGAAAACGAGCCGTTTCCCGGCGCGGATCGGCTGCCGGCCGGCCGCCGCCTGGTGGCGGTGAATCGGCTGGATCCGGAAAAGAACACTGGCTTGCTGATCGCGGCGTTGCCGCAGGTGCGGAAGGAAATTCCCGACGCCGTGCTGGTGGTCGCGGGCGCCGGGCCCGAAATGCCGGCGCTGCGCGCCCAAGCGGCGGCAACGGGCGTGGCGGATGCCGTCTGCTTCTTGGGCGAAGTGACGGCCGTGCCGGCCTTGTTGCGCCTGTGCGAGGCGGGGGCCTTGGCGTCCAGCCGCAACGAAGGGCTTTCGAATACGCTCTTGGAATTCATGGCTGCCCGCTTGCCCGTGCTGGCGACGGATTGCGGCGGAAACCGCGAACTGGTGCGCGACGGCGAAACCGGCCGGCTCGTGCCGCGGAACGCCTCGGCCGACGACGTGGCCGCGGCTTGGATTTCGTTGTTGCGGAATCGCGCGGAGGCGGAGGAAATGGGCCGGCAGGCGCGGGAGGCCATCGCGCGGCGCCATGCGCTCGCGCCGGCCTTGGAGGCGTTTCGCCGCTTCTATGACAAGCTTGCCGCGGACTAGCGCCGGTTCCGCCGGCGTGGCGCGGACAAACGGCCGCGGCTTGCACTATTCCCGCGGGGCGTCTACCATGGCTTCCTTCGAGTCCATCTTCGCGTCCATTCGTCCGACCCTTGGATCATCGTGCAACGACGGCATTTTAGAGATTTGACGGGGAACGGCCATCCCCGGCTGATGGCGGCAGCCTTGATGCTGGCTGCCGGCGCGCTGCTCGGGGGCCTTTCCGCGGCCGGCCGGTACCCGATGCGCGCACTGGCCGTTTGGTTTTCCAGCGACGGGATCCTGTCGGACGTTTACGTGCGGTTGATCCAGGATTCCCAACTCAAGCTGGCGGTGGCGTTCCTGTTGGCCGGCAGTCTGCTGTCTTGGATCGATGCACCCAAGGCGGCGAAACGGTTGCGCGCGCTTGCGTTTTGGAAGATCGCCGTGCCGACCGGTTTGTTGGCTTTGCTGTTGGGATATGCCGTGCAGGAACGGGTTTTCGACGGCATTCCCCACGTGACGGACGCCACGAGCCATCTGTTCCAGGCCAAGATTTTCGCCTCGGGCCGGATGTATGCGCCGGCGCCGGAATGTCCGGATGCCTTCTGGCAACCCCACGTCGTGATGACCCGCTCGGGCAAGTGGTTCACCAAATACACGCCGGGACATTCGCTCCTGTTGGCGGGGGGCATGGCGCTGGGCCTGTCGAAATGGACGCTGCCGCTGTGTTGGCTGGCGACTTTGGTCGCGCTGGGGTCTTTTCTCGATCGCTACGAAGGCCGCGCGCAGGCGGGGCTGGGGATGCTGTTGCTGGCGATTTCTCCGTTGGCCCTGCTCCTCGCCGGTTCGTACATGTCGCACGTCAGCGCCATGGCGTTCGTGGTCGGCGGCGTCTTTTGCTGGCTCCGCGGGCTGGAGCGCGACAACGGAGGAAAATTCCGTTTGTGGACCGGTGCGGGCGGATTTCTGCTGGCGGCATCCGCCTTCACGCGCCCCCATGAGTTCGTTCTGATCGGTTTGATCGGCGCGTTGTTTTCCATTTCCTTCGGCGCCGCGCACTGGCGGGGGCTTTTCCGGAGCCTGCCATGGCTTTTCCTGGGGAGCTTGCCCATTCTGAGCTTTTGGGCGTATTGGAACGCGACGCTGTATGGAAATCCTTTCGCCATCGGCTATGGCTTTACCCAGGGCGATGCGTTGCGGCCGGCCTTCCAAGGGCATTGGGGCTTTTCCCCGGCCTACGGATGGCGGGAGGCGTTCGCCTTGCTGGTCTGGAATTTGGACCGGGTCAACGGTTCGTTCTTCGGCTGGCCGTGCTCGCTCTTGTTCGTCCCGTTCGCCTTTATTCGCCGGGGTGGCCGGCTGCTGTACTTGTCGGTGCTCGGCGCGGCCGTCGGGATGGGCTTCTACTTTTTCTACGACTATCACGCGGAACTGGAGGCGCGGTACTATTTCCTCATCCTGCCCTTCGTCGTTTATCTGACGCTGCGGGGGATGCGGAACGTGATCGGACTCCGGCCGACGGCCGCCTGGAAGGAATTCGCCGGCCAAGGGATTTTCCTGCTGGTGGCCGCGTTTTTTCTCTATGCGGCGCTCTACTACTGGCCCCGCTACCTGATTCCCAAATACGGCCACGACTACGAGGAAAGTTCGCCCCGGGTTGAACGGGAGGTTCGGCAAGCGGGTTTGGCCCAGGCGGTGGTGCTGATCGCCCCCGACGACGGCGCGTCGTTTTTCTATTCGTCGGGATTCATCCAGAACGATCCGCTGCTGGCGGGCAACGTGATCTACGCCCGGAACGTCGCCGGCGCCGCCGATTGTCTGCGCAAGGTCTATTCCGGCCGGGCGTTCTACGTGTTCGACCAAACGAAACCGGCGGGGAGCGCCCTCGCGCGCCTGCACTGACCGGCGGCGGGGAGCAGCGGGGCAACTATCGTTTGCCCATGCCCAGCACGCTGCCGAAGAAGCTGGAAAAGATGGTCTGGAATCCCAGCACCATGAACAAGGCGCCGGGAATGGCCACGCGCATCATCCGGGCATAGCTCAAGGGCCCGAAATCCGCTTGCGACCAGGTCCAGAGGGCCCAGCCTGCGCAGAGGAGTCCGGCAAGCACGCCCAGCGCGCCCAGAATCAGCCCGCGTTCAAGCGTGAAGATCCGGTAGAATTTGGGAAACCAGGGCGCGGGGGGCAGCAAGCCTTCGTTGATGGCGAAGGTTTTGGCCAGGATCGAGTAGAGAACGGCTTGGTAGCCGCACAGGATGAACGCCGCGGAAAACAGGAGGGTGTGCGCGTCGAACGTGGCGCGGCCGATTTTCGCGCCGGCGAGCGCGAGTCCGCTTCCCGCGGCGCCGGCCAGCATCAGGCCCAGGCCCGGGAACAGATACAGCCAGCTCGGGCTGTAGATGAACAAATGCCGCAGGATGCGCCAGCCGTCCCGGAACGTCTTGAGGTGCGGCGCGCGGGACCGGCGCCCGTCGGGCGCCAGCGTGATCGGAACTTCCGCGATGCGGGCGCGGAACAAGCCCGCCTTGATGATCATTTCGGCGGCGAATTCCATGCCCGTGCAGCGCTGGCCGATCGAGCGCTGCCACTCTTTCCGGAACGCCCGCATCCCGCAATTGACGTCGGTGATGCCGACGCGGAACCACCGGCGAACCAACAGGGAGAAGAGGGGATTGCCGATCCAGCGGTGGGACCAGGGCATGGCGCCCGGCAAAATGCGGCCGCCTCCGGAGGGCAGGCGGCAGCCCATCACCAGATCGAAACCCTCCCGGAGTTTTTCCAAGAAACGGGGGATTTCGCCGAAATCGTAGCTGGCGTCGGAATCGCCCATGAGGACGTAGCGCCCTTGGGCGGCGGCAAAGCCCGTCATCAGTCCGTTCCCGTAGCCGTTGCGCTGGGGGTTTTCATGCTGGGGCACTCGGATCAGCCGGGCGCCGCAACGTTCCGCGATTTGCGTGGAGGCATCGGTGCTCCCGTTGTCGGCCACGATGATTTCGCCGGATATGGCCTGTTCGCGGAGCGCCGCTTGCGCCTTCCGGATGCAGGTCTCCAGCGTGTCGGCTTCGTTCAAGCACGGCATCACCACGGAAAGTTCAATGTCGGACATCGGGCACCTTCATGAAAAGGGAGTTGTTTGCACCGGGAAGAGTTCTGGAATCGGTCGACCCTGTCAACGTCAAACGTGCCGGCCGGAGCCGGCGCGCATCGTCAAGGGCCGAAGATTGACGGAACGGGGCGATTCTGTCACTTGTTGGATCCGATGAACGGAATGGAACCAGCCCGGGGGAACGCCATGAACGATGCCTTTGCCGGCGCCGACGTTTCGTCGTACGATGCGGACTTGAACCGGGGACTTAGCCTTACCGGGGAGAACAAGGATTTTTTCGCGCAAGGCCGGTTGGCGGTGCTGGCGCGCCATCTCGCCGCGCGGGGCGGGGGGGCGCCGCGCCGGGTTTTGGATTACGGCTGCGCGGCGGGAGAAACCACCCGGATGCTGGCGGAGCGCTGGCCGGCGGCCCGGATCGTCGGAGTGGACACCTCCCCATCCCTGATCGATGAGGCCCGCGGCAACATTCGCGAGGATCGTTGCTCGTTCCAACTCCTGGCCGATTTGCCGGCGGACCGGACGTTCGATTTGGTCTATTGCAACGGCGTGTTCCATCATATCCCCCCCGCGGAACGGGCCGCCGCCTTGGCTTGGATCGGCGCCCATTTGGCCCCCGGCGGATTTTTCGGGCTGTGGGAGAACAACAGTTGGAATCCGGGCACCCGCCTGGTCATGAGTCGCGTGCCGTTCGACCGGGACGCGGTGCTCCTGTCGCCGGCGCATGCCCGCCACATGCTGCGGCAAGCGGGCTTTCGCGTCGTTGCCCGCGAATTCAGCTTTTTCTTCCCGCGCTTCCTGAGGGTCTTGCGGCCGCTGGAGCGCTGGTTGCGGAGCGTTCCGCTGGGCGCCCAATATCTGCTGCTTGCCCAGCGCTGATTCCAGCGGTTCGGCTGCCGTCGCGGAACGCGCTTCTCCAGAGGTTCAAAATCGTTGCGCAGGGGGCGGGGGCGGGGTACAGTCGCCCAGATTCCATGAGACCCATCGGACAACTGGAAACGGAAGAACAGGCGCGGACGTTCGCGGACTACCTGTTCCTCCGCGACGTCGAGACGCAGATCGAGCCGGCGAAAGCGGGCGGGTGGGGGATCTGGGTGGTCGACGAAGAGCGGGTCGACGAAAGCCGCGCGCTGCTGTCCCGCTTCCGCAGCATGCCGGATGCGGAGGAATTCTATCAGGCGTCCGCCGCCGCGGCGGAACGCCGCCGGGGGGAAATGAAAGAAGCCAAGGAGGTGGCGAAAAAGCTGAAGCGCCCCGGCGCCTTTCCGTGGCGAATGCGGGGCGGCGGCCTGACGATGGCGCTGCTGATCGCCTGCGTGGTCGCGGGGTTGGCCACCGAACTGGGCCGGAACGCCTCGTGGACGGGGTGGTTGCTGATGTCCTTGGACAAGGCCAAGGAAGGGCAGGTGTGGCGGCTCTTCACGCCTATTTTCCTCCATTTTTCCCTCTGGCATCTGCTGTTCAACCTGCTGTGGCTTCAGGATCTGGGCACGGCGCTGGAGGTCCGGATCGGCACGGGCCGTTTCGCGGCCGTGGTCGCGGCCGTGGCGCTGGTTTCGAATCTGGCGCAATACGAAACCGGGGGGGCGGGCTTCGGCGGCATGAGCGGCGTGGTCTACGGGGTCTTCGGCTATCTGTGGATCCGCGGCAAGCGGGATTTCCGCTTCGGTCTGATGATTTCGCCGCTGACGTCGGGGCTTCTGCTGGTGTTCCTGGCGCTGGGCCTCTTCGGGCTGCTGGGGCCCACGGCGAACGCCGCGCATTTTTCGGGATTGCTGGCCGGCCTGGCGCTGGGCTGGCTCGCCGCAAGGCGGAATGCCGGCCGGGCCTGAAAACATGGGCTTTCCTTGACCGGGGGAACGGTCTCGGATACGGTTGCCGGCACATCGATGAATACCAAGGGAATCCAGATCCTGCCTTCCATTTTGTCCGCCCGGATGGGACATCTGGCGGAGGACTGCCGCCGCGCGATGGAAGCCGGGGCGGACGGCCTGCACGTGGACGTCATGGACGGGCATTTCGTGCCGAATCTGACGATGGGTCCGGACGTCCTGCGCGCGGTGCGCGAGGCGGTCCCGCAGGCCTATCTGCACGTGCACCTCATGGTGATGCGCCCCGACCTCTACGCGCCGAAATTCATCGCCGCCGGCGCCGACACGGTGCTGATCCACGCGGAAGCGCCCTGCGACCTGAAAGCCACGCTGGAGGGCATTCGCGCGGCGGGCAAGCGGGCGGGGTTGACCCTCTGCCCCGAGACGCCGGTTGCGGCCCTGAAGGGCTGCGAAGGCCTGCTGGACGAAGTGCTGATCATGACCGTGCACCCGGGCTTCGGCGGGCAGGCGTTCCTGGAGTCCGGCCTGCCGAAGATCGCGGAGACGGCGAAGCGGCTGCCCGCGGCGGACATTTCCGTGGACGGGGGCATCAACGCCGAGACGGGCGCGCGTTGCGCGGCGGCGGGGGCGAACGTGCTGCTGGCGGGTTCGTTCCTGTTCCAAGCCGCCGACATGCGCGACGCCATCGCCGACATGCGCTGGACGATCGAATCGGCCCGGAAAGCCGGATCCTAGCCCCGGCGGGATTTCCGGCGATTCCCATTTTCACGAAGGAACCATGGCAACGAAATTCTACAAGGAAAACGAGGGCGGACCGCAGCCGCGACCCGCGCCGCCGGCGCCGGAAGGCCCGGCGCACGACTTGGCGCGCATCCGCAATTTCAGCATCATCGCGCACATCGACCACGGCAAGACGACGCTGTCCGACCGTTTGCTGGAGCTGACGGGGGCGGTGGCGAAGCGCGACCAGCGCGACCAGCTGCTGGACGACATGGATCTGGAGCGCGAGCGCGGCATCACGATCAAGGCCCATCCCGTCACGATGAAGTACAAGGCGCGGGACGGGCAGATCTACGAGTTCAACTTCATCGACACGCCCGGCCACGTGGATTTCTCCTACGAAGTGAGCCGGAGCCTGGCGGCGTGCGAGGGCGCGCTGCTGGTGGTGGACGCCACGCAGGGCGTGGAAGCGCAGACGGTCGCGCACGCCTTCCTGGCGGCGGCGAACCACGTCAAGATCATCCCCGTCCTGAACAAGACCGACATGGCCGCGGCCGATCCGGCGACGGTGGAACGCCAGATCGAGGACATTTTCGCGATTTCGCGCGAGGAATGCTTCCACGTCAGCGCCAAGACCGGCGCCGGGGTGGCCGAAGTCCTCGAAGCGCTGGTGGAACGCATCCCGCCGCCGACGTCGGAACGCCCGGACGAACTGCGCGCGCTGGTGTTCGATTCGGAATACGACACCTTCCGCGGCGGCATCATCTATGTGCGGATGTTCGACGGCGCGATCCGGCGCGGCGACCGCATCCGCCTGATGGGGTCGGCCAAGGATTTCGAGGTCCAGGAAGTCGGCCTGTTCAATCCCCGGCCGCAGCCGACGGAGGCGCTCCAGGCGGGCCAGGTGGGCTATTTCCTGGCCAACATCAAGAACACCTCGGAGATCCAGATCGGCGACACGGTGACGTCCGCGCGCAAGCCGACGGAACACCCGATGGCGGGCTTCAAGGCCATGCATCCGATGGTGTTCACGGGGCTGTATCCCATCGACGCGGACGACTACGAAAAGCTGAAGTACGCGCTCGAGAAGCTGGCGCTGAACGACAGCTCGTTCCAGTACCAGACCGAGAGCAGCGTGGCGCTGGGCTTCGGCTTCCGCTGCGGCTTCCTGGGCCTGCTGCACATGGAAATCGTGCAGGAGCGCCTGCGCCGCGAGTACGATTGCGACATCATCGCGACCTATCCGGGCGTCGTCTACCGCGTGCGGATGCACGACGGCTCCGTCAAGGAAGTGGACAACCCCGTCTTCCTGCCGGAACCGACCGAATTCGAGGCCATCGAAGAGCCGATCGTGAAGATGTTCCTGATCTGCATGGGCGAGCAGATCGGCGACATGATGAAGCTGGTGATGGACAAGCGCGGCGTCATCGACCGCACGGAAACCCTCGACGCCAAGCGGGTGATGCTGACCTGCACCATGCCGCTCAACGAAATCCTGATCGACTTCCACGACCGCCTCAAGAGCCTGTCGCGCGGCTACGCCTCGATGGACTACGAAGAGGCGGGCTACCGCGAGGACGACCTCGTCAAGCTGGACATCCTCGTGCACGGCGACGCCGTCGAGGCCTTTTCGTGCATCGTGCACCGGGACAAGGCCGAGGCGCGCGGCCGGCAAATCTGCGAGGTGCTGGTGGATCTGATCCCCCCGCAGCAGTTCGCCATCGCGATCCAGGCCGCGATCGGCGCGAAGATCATCGCGCGCACGACGGTGCGGGCGTACCGCAAGGACGTCACGGCCAAATGCTACGGCGGGGACATCACCCGCAAACGCAAGCTGCTGGAGAAGCAGAAGGAAGGCAAGAAGCGGATGAAACAATTCGGCAAGGTGGGCATTCCGCAGGAAGCGTTCATCGCCGTCCTGAAAGCGAAGAACTGACCATGACTTTTTTCGAGAAAAGACGCCTGAAGAAGACGGTCCACTTGGCCGGCCACCTGGTCCGCCACGCCCTGAACATGCGCGAAGACGTCGCGTCCGCGGATGCCGTCGATCCCGCGCGCGCCGCGGAACGCGCCCTGCGCGAAACCTGGGTTGCGCGCGACTGGGACCGGCTGGAAGCCGCCTGCGACGGCGCCATCGAGGCCGCCGAGCGGCTGATGCCGCCGCGCCCGTTCCCCAAATGGCGGGAAAACGTCGAAGTCCTGGTGGTGGCGATCTCGCTGGCGATGGCCTGCCGCACCTATTTCATCCAGCCCTTCAAGATTCCGACCGGTTCCATGCAGCCCACGCTCAACGGCGTGACCGCCCGGCCGCAGGAGCAGCCGCAGTGGTTCGACCGCTTCCCGATGGACGCCGTGAATCTCGCGCTGTTCGGCGAGCGCTTCGTCGAAGTCAAGGCCCGGAATTCCGGCCGCCTCGAATTCGCCGGCATGCAGAACGACCAGTACGCCTACCGCATCGGCGCGGAAATCTATCCGGTCTGGATCGCCATGAAGCCCGACAGCCCCTTCCTCGACCCCGAGCGCAGCATGAAACTCTACGCCCAGCCCGGCGACTGGGTGGAGGCCGGGCAGATCATCGCGTCCGGCCGCGTGCGGCAGGGCGACCACATCTTCGTCAACAAGGTGGCCTATAACTTCGTCCGGCCGAAGCGCGGGCAGATCATCGTGTTCGACACCAATTACATTCCCGAGAAGGAGCGGCTCGGTATCCGCGCCGACACCTTCTACATCAAGCGGCTGGTCGGTCTGCCCGGCGAGACCATCGCCATCCGCGACCGCCATCTGGTGGTGGACGGCACGCCCATCGAGGAGCCGTTCCCGTTCCGGCGCCTGCTGGAAGATCCGGCCTACCGCGGCTACGTCCCGCGGCCGAACTCGAAGCTGGACCGCGCCTCGGCCGAAATCCGGCTGGGCGACAAGCAGTTCCTGCCGTTCGGCGACAACACGACGTCGAGCCTCGACGGCCGCTACTTCGGCCCCGTCACCGAGCAGGCCCTCGTGGGCCCGTCGTTCTTCGTCTACTGGCCCTTCGGCGCCCACTGGGGCCCGTCGCGCTGACCCGGGTTTCCACGCTATGGAAATAGCCGAGTGCCGAGCCCAAGCCGCAGGCGCAGGGCGAACGCGAGGTCTATAGCGCCGCGCCTTGGCGCGGCGAGCGAGCGAGGCTCCGCGAGCGGAGCGGCAAAAACTTTGCTGGATTTTTCCACACCGTGGAAAACTTTTTTCCACGCTACGTAAAACTTGCGAACCGCGATTTGCCGCGGAGGTGGCGGGCTTATGGGCCGTCGATGATCTGCTTGGTCTCGAGGGCGATCTGCAGTTCTTCGTTGGTGGGCAGCACGAGGATCTGGATCGGGGCGCCGGCCTGCTGGATGGCGCGGGGGTCGTCGGACCGCGCGGCGTTCTTGGCGAGGTCGAGGCGGAGGCCGAGGTGTTCGAGGCCGGCGCAGATGCGCTCGCGCACGGGGGCGGAATTCTGGCCGATGCCGGCGGTGAAGACGATGGCGTCGAGGGCCGGGACGACGGCCAGGTAGGCGCCGATATACTTCTGGATGCGGTAGCAGAACATCTGCAGGGCGGTTTCGGCCTGCGCGTTGCCGGCGGCGGCGGCTTCGACGACTTCGCGCATGTCGTTGACGCCGCAGACGCCCTTGAGGCCGGACTTCTTGTTGAGGGCGTTGACCATCTGGTGGATGTCCATGCCGGTCTGGTCCATGACGTACTCGAGCGCGGCGGGATCGATGTCGCCCGAGCGGGTGCCCATCATGAGGCCTTCGAGGGGGGTGACGCCCATGGTGGTGTCGACGCACTTGCCGCCGCGGATGGCGGCCATGGAGCAGCCGTTGCCGAGGTGGATGCTGATGAGATTGGTCTGGGCGAGGGGCTTGCCGAGGAATTCGGCGGTTTCCTGGGCGATGAACTTGTGGGAAGTGCCGTGGAAGCCGTACTTGCGCAGGCGGTATTTCGTGTACCACTCGTAGGGGACGGCGTAGAGGAAGGCTTTGGGGGGCATGGTCTGGTGGAAGGCGGTGTCGAAGACGGCGACCTGCGGGGCGTTGGGGAAGAATTCTTCGGCGACGTCGATGCCCATCAGGTTGGGCGGGTTGTGCAGAGGCCCGAGCGGGAAGAATTCGCGGATGGTGGCCTTGACCTTGGCATCGACGCGGACGGTGTCGGTATAGACTTCGCCGCAGCTCAGGACGCGGTGGCCGACGCCCTGGACTTCGGCGGCGTCGCGGATGACGCCTTTGTCGGGATCGGTAAGCAGGGCGACGACGCGGGACATGCCTTCGTGGTGGGTGGGGAGGGGTTCTTCCTCCACGAACTTCCGTTCCTGGCCGTCGACGTAGATTTTGTGGTTTACGCGGCCGACGGGTTCGCCGATTTTTTCGACGAGGCCCGAGGCGAGAAGGGTGCAATGATGGACGTCTTCGAGGTCCATGAGCTGGTACTTGATGGAGGAACTGCCGGCGTTGATGACGAGAATTTTCATGATGGCGCATTCATAGCATGGATTCAGGCAAAATAAAAGAGCCGGCGTTTCCACGTCCGGCTCGGAGGGTCTTTTAGGGACCGGGGCTTACAGCGCTGCTTCGCGCGTGGCGCGGCGGGCATTGATGCGGGCGCGGGCCGCCTTGCGGCGCC
>CALMNW010000100.1 GCA_937872095.1 uncultured Verrucomicrobiota bacterium | reverse complement strand
TCCGCCTTGAGGGCGTTCACGAGGGCCGCCGCTTCCGCGGTGGTCATGTTCATCTTCCAGTTGCCGGCCACGATCTTCTTGCGCATGTTCGTTCCTCTTCGTTCTTCGGGTTGTTCGGGAAAAATCCGCCTATTTGTCGTTCAGGGCGGCCACGCCGGGCAGTTCCTTGCCTTCGAGAAATTCGAGGCTGGCGCCGCCGCCGGTGCTGATGTGGGTCATCTTGGCGGCCAGGCCGCTCTTGTTCACGGCGCTGACGCTGTCGCCGCCGCCGATGATGCTCGTGGCGCCGCTGTCGGCCACCGCCTGGCAGACGCCGAACGTGCCCGCCGCGAACGGCTTCATCTCGAAGCAGCCCATCGGGCCGTTCCAGACCACCGTCTTGGCGCCCTGGATCGCCGCCGCGTAGAGCGCGATCGTTTTCGGGCCGACGTCCAGCGCCATCCAGCCGGCCGGAATATCGTTGCCCACGACCTGGGTCTGGGCCGCCGCGTCGAACTTGTCCGCCGCGACGTTGTCCACCGGCAGCAGGAACTGCTTGCCGTTGGCCTTGGCCTTTTCGATCATCTGGCGCGCGTAATCGAGCTGGTCGAGCTCGCACAGGGAATTGCCGACGTCGTGGCCCTGCGCCTTCAGGAAGGTGTAGGCCATGCCGCCGCCGATGATGAGAACGTCCACCTTGTCGAGCAGGTTGTTCACGACGGCCAGCTTGTCGCTGACCTTCGCGCCGCCGAGGATCGCCACGAACGGGCGGACGGGATCGTTGACCGCGTTGCCGAGATAGCGGATTTCCTTCTCGAGCAGGAAGCCGGCCACGCTGGTGCCGATATACTTGCAGATGACGGCGGTCGAGGCGTGCGCGCGGTGCGCGGCGCCGAAGGCGTCGTTGACGAACACGTCGCCGTAGGACGCAAGCTTCTGGGCCATGGCCTTCTGCTTTTCCTTCAGCTCGGCCTTCTTGGCCTTGAGCTCGTCGTCGGTCATGTCGTCGGTCTTCTTGACCTTGGCTTCTTCTTCCTTGTAGAAGCGCGTGTTTTCGAGCACGAGGACGTCGCCGGGCTTGAGCGCGGCGACCTCGGTGTCGGCCGCCTGGCAGTCCGCCGCGAACGCGACGGGCTTGCCCAGCAGCTTGGCCAGGTGCTCGGCCACGGGCTTGAGGCTGAATTCGGCCTCGAAACCCTTGCCTTTCGGCCGGCCCAGGTGGCTCATCAGCGTCAGGCTCGCGCCCTGCTCCAGGACGTAGCGGATCGACGGCAGCGCCGCGGTCACGCGGGTGTCGTCGCCGATCTTCCCTTCCTTGATCGGCACGTTGAAATCCACGCGCATGATCACGCGCTTGCCCTTCAAGTCCACGTCTTTCAAGGTCTTCTTGTTCATGTCCGTCGTCCTTTTGCGGTGGGGTGCGATTGCGAAACATTCCGCCGGGGCGCGCGCCCCGGCGGAATGGAATGGAACCGTCTCCGGCCTACTTGGCCATCACGCGGACCATTTCCAGCATCTTGTTGGAATAGCCCCACTCGTTGTCGTACCAGGCCACGACCTTCACGAAGGTCGGGTCGAGCTGGATGCCCGCGCCGGCGTCGAACACGCTGGTCAGGGTCTCGCCGACGAAATCGGTGCTGACGACCTTTTCCTCGGTGTAGCCGAGGACGCCCTTCAGCTCGCCTTCGCTGGCGGCCTTCATCGCGGCCTTGATCTCGTCGTAGGTGCATTCCTTCTTCAGGACGACCGTCAGATCCACCACCGAGACGTCGCTCGTCGGCACGCGCAGGGCCATGCCCGTCAGCTTCTTGTTCAGCTCGGGGATGACCTTGCCCACGGCCTTGGCCGCGCCGGTGCTGCTGGGGATGATGTTCTCGAGGATGCCGCGGCCGCCGCGCCAATCCTTCTTCGAGGGGCCGTCCACCGTCTTCTGGGTGGCCGTCGCCGCGTGGACCGTCGTCATCAGGCCCTTCTCGATGCCGAACTTGTCGTTCAGAACCTTGGCCACGGGCGCCAGGCAGTTCGTCGTGCAGCTCGCGTTGGAGATGATCGCTTCGCCCTTGTAGCTCTTGGAATTCACGCCGAAGACGAACATCGGGGTGTCGTCCTTCGAGGGCGCGCTCAGCAGCACCTTCTTGGCGCCGGCCTTCAGGTGGGCTTCCGCGGTTTCCTTCGTCAGGAACAGGCCCGTGGATTCGACGACGATTTCGGCGCCGACTTCGTTCCACTTCAGGGCGGCCGGATCCTTCTCGGCCGTCAGGCGGATCTTCTGCCCGTTGACGATCAGCGTCGTGCCTTCGACGGCGATCGTGCCCTGGAAGCGGCCGTGCACGCTGTCGTACTTCAGCATGTAGGCCAGATATTCCGGCTCGAGCAGGTCGTTGATGCCGACGATTTCGATGTCCTTGAAATTCTTGATCGCCGCGCGAAACACCATGCGGCCGATGCGTCCGAATCCATTGATGCCAACTTTGATAGCCATATTCCGTGATCTCCGTGTGTTTTCTTTTTAAATTTCCGTTTCGTTCCGTCCGCAAACCGGCGGAATTGCGCGACACCATACGCCCCGCCCGTCCCCGAGTCAATCCCAGAATCGCAGGAATTTTCCAGCAAAAAACGGTTTACCTCGCCAGGCGCGCCGCCAAGCCGCCCGAACCGAAGAATTCTCACGCAAAGACGCAAAGAGCGCCAAGTTCAAAACGAAGCCTGGATTTCGGGTCGAAACAGACAAGAATTTGGTTCCCCTTGGCGTACTTTGCGTCTTTGCGTGAAAAATGGCTGTTTTATCGCGGTTTTTGCCTGTTTTCGGGCATTTTGACGCTCTCTGCGCTCTCGCGGCAAAAATTCGGGCTGCTTTTCGCGGTTTTGGGACTCATTTTATCGCGCTTTAAGGAATTCCATTCAACGCAAGCGACGCAAACGACGCCAACGCCGTTCGGTTCCAAACCGCATGGAATCCGCCTCGGGATGGCCTCCACCCCCCTTCCAAATCCTGCGATGGCGTGACTTTTGCGCCTCTTGCGCCTTTTGCGTTAAATTCCGGGGTTTTCAAGCCCCATTTTATCGCGGTTTTTGCCCGTTTACGGGAGTTTTGACGCTCTCTGCGCTCTCTGCGGCAAAATTCGGGCTGTTTTTCGTGGTTTTTGCTCGTTTTCGGACATTTGGGCACTCTCTGTGCTCTTTGTGGCAATTTTCGGACTGTTTTCTTGGTTTTTTGGCCATTTTTAAGCATTTTGACGCTCTCTGTGCCCCCAAAATCGTCCACCGCCTCCCGCCGACGGCCTACCCGACCATTTTACGCTCCTGCGCGACAAATTTTGCCCCCAAAATGACCGAAAACGCCTTTTGCGCCCCTCTTTCAGCAAAAATCGCGGCTCGCAAGGCCCTGCCCGCGAAGTAGTCAGATTGCAGATGCCTACGATGGTGCAAATCATCGATTTCGCACGCCATCCAGACGATTCCTTCTGCCACATATTCCCAGCCCGTTGCGCCATTGACCCCACTCCGCCTATTGGCTAATATCAGGCCAGTAAAGGCTTTCCCCGGAGATTTGGAACAAACTACTCTATGTACGGGGAATAAAACTGTTGGAAGACAAAGGATATAACAATGGCTAAAATTAGAATTCAGAAATTGAAGAGCGGAAATTACATAGTGCTCGAAGGTAGGAATAAAGTTCAGGAAGGGCCACTTGGATCACTCGAAATATGGGCTCAAAGAAATGGGCACGGATCTTGGAGAATGCTTAATTCTGAACTGATAGCAGAGCAACGTGCAGCAGGCGCATTTGACAAATATAAAGAAGACTAACTTAATAGATTTCTTGTCGTTCACAGTGCGAATTTCACTAAAAGTAATGAATTCAATAAACTTCCAGCCAGCGCGTGGACCTTACGCGGTAAAACGCACAATTTTCATGCCCGGCATCAATTTCCGCAAAGCTCACACGTGACGTTGGAATGGAGAATAATATATGACAGACGCAAATAAGAGCTTAGACCTTCTTGGCGTCAAACCAATTGCGGAATCTGTAAAGATCGTTACAAAGGGGGCCGTGGACGGCGCCTCCGCCTTCTTGAGCCGCATCTGCCTCCCTGCTGCTGAGGAATTCGGCTTATTGATCAAAGAACGCGTAAGCCATTGGCGCACGCGAAATCTAGTAGCCATTTCTGAGAGAACACAAAAACTACTAACTGAGCATGGCGGCATCGGCAACCTTCAAGCCCATCCGCGAATCATTAACGATATTCTCGAGAAAGGGTCTTGGTCTCCTCAGGACGATATTCAAAATATGTGGGCAGGATTACTCGCATCCGCCTGCACGTCTGATGGACAGGACGAAAGCAACCTGCTCTTTGTCAACTTGCTTGGTCAGATTAATGCCGCGCAGGCAAGATTACTTAATCATGCGTGCGTGGCTGCCGAGAAGAAGCTGTCCTTGGACAACCTGCTCTATGCCGAATCCATCGAATTGACACCGCCGCAATTGATAGAGTTATGGCATGATGATGATCTGCACCGGATTGACAGAGAACTGGATCATCTTCGAGCACTTGATCTCATTGAAGGAGGATTTCCTCTCCAGAATGAAGAATATCTTGAGGCTCTTAGGGAACAGAAAAAAAGCGAAATAGAGTGGAAGAAGTTTCAAAAAAAGATGTCGGAACTAAAGGAGAATACAAAAAGACATAAATTGGTCTCGGCACCAGAATCAGAGGGAGATATGCCTCCAGAGGAACCCGTAAAAATCGAACTTCCTCCACTTACTGCTGTGGTGAGGCCAACAGCCATTACCTTGCACCTTTTCGTTCGCTGCCAAGGTTGCAGAACGGCCCCCGCCGAATACTTTGGGCTTCGGGCTGAGCCTCAAAAATGAAGACATTCCAACAAGGGGTTTCTGGCTATCGGCGCCAAGGCGCGCCTCAGCCAGAACCCTGACGTTCTGCATGATTATGAATAACGAAAGCATAAGCCTCGCCCCTCCTGCCGAGATAAAAAACAAGGCCGTAGATTATGTCGCGTCTGGCGCAAAAGCACTGGTCGGCGCCGTACCCTTTATCGGCTCTCTCCTTGCCGAAGTGGCTGGAACCCTTAACCCAAACCAGCGGATCGAGCGAATCACCCAATTCGCATCTCTATTAGAAACACGAATCCGAGGCCTCGAAGAGAATCATATTCGCGATGCGTTCAAGGATGAGGAATTCACCGACCTTCTCGAAGAAGCATTACACCAAGCAGCCAGCTCTATCTCGCCCGAGCGTAGACAGTACCTGGCTTCACTCGTTGCCAATAGTCTTAATAACGAGGCTATAGAACATAACGAATCGAAACACCTTCTGCGCATTCTGGGGGAACTTAACGATATTGAGATAGTCTGGTTGCGCTTTTTTCTTCGTCCGACTATAAGTGGCGATACTGATTTCCGCCAGAAACACGCAAATATACTTGAGTCTAGGCATGCGTGCATTGGGTGCTCCATCGAAGAAATGGATAAGCATGCTCTTCAAGAAAGCTATCGAATTCACTTGTATGATCTCGGGTTACTTAGCCGGCACCTTTCCTATGGTATCGCCACAAAACAACCCGAGTTCGACATGGCTTCTGGTGACATAAAAGTGGCATTCTACGACACGAGTCCATTGGGCCGACTTTTACTTCGAACGATTGGTATAAATGACTCGCGGTTTGAAAAGAAACCAAATGCATAACAAGCCGGTCCAGGGTGACCTCCACAAGGTGTCGGGACTCTTTGACCCCTGACGTTGAAAGATAAAAGGAAGGAATATACATATGAGTCCGTTAGAAGCCATAGATATGCCATACGATGAAGAAGAGCTTAAACGCTGGAAAAAGGGGCTTGAATCGATAGAGGACAAGTATGGCGATCAACTCGATAATAATGAAGACAATGCCCTCAGCAAAGCGATTGAAATGATTGAGGAACAACAGCAGAAACTGAAGTTACTCAGAAAAAGAGGAGGAAAACAGAATGACTAAAACTCGTCTCGCTGGAAGAAGCGCCGTTACTGGGCGATTCGTTAAAAGAAAATATGTCGCTTCTCATCCCAAAACAACAATTACTCAGAGAATCGCTGTCCCGAAAAAGAAAAAATAATTCTTCCAACAAGGGGGGGCTAGGCTATCGGCGACAAATCACCTAAGCCTGACCCCGGATGTTCCCCTCTGGTTTTTTCCGCGTCTCCGCGTGAATCTTCCCCTCTCCCCCGGGCTTTGCTAGGATGCGCGCGTGAACCAATCGCCGTCCATCCGGCCGGGCCTCGAAGCCATTCCCTCTGAATGGCTCGCCGGGCGTCGCGTCGGGCTGGTGGCGCATCCGGCCAGCCTCGTTGCCGATGGCCGCCACTCCGCGGACTTCCTGCATGACTCGGGCGTAAATCTGACGGCGCTGTTCGGACCGGAGCACGGCTTCTTCGGTCGCGGCGGGGCCGGCGAGAACGTCCCCGACGCCGCCCATGCCGACTGGGGCATTCCCATTTTCTCGCTCTACGGCGAGACCCGCGCGCCTACGGCGGCGATGCTGGAGCATGTGGACGTCTTCGTCTTCGATATCCAGACCATCGCGTGCCGGGCCTACACCTACGTCTCCACCCTGCGCCTGCTGATGGAAGCCTGCGCAAGCCACGGCAAAACGCTCGTCGTGGCCGACCGGCCCGATCCCCTGATGTTGACGCCGCCCGACGGCCCGCCGCTCGATCCCGCCTGCGCGTCGTTCGTCGGCCTGGTGCCAACGCCGTTCTGTTTTGGCATGACGCCCGGCGAAACCGCACGGTTCCTGAAAGAGGCTCTGAAGCTCGACGGCCTCGATCTGCGCGTCGCCCCCTGCGCGGGCTTGAGCCGCGATTTGTCGCTGACGCAAATATTCCCGGCGTGGCAGGCGACTTCGCCGGCCATCGTGGCGCTGGAAAACGCGCTGTGCTTCCCGTTGACGGTGTTCTGCGAGGCCTTGCCGATGATCGACCACGCGCGCGGCACGCCGCTGGCGTTCCGGCGCATCGGATCGGCCCACGCCGATTTGTCCGCGCTGGCGTTGCCGCCCCTGCCCGGCCTGAACGTCGCGCCCTGCGAATATCCCGACAAGCACGGGCAGGTGCTGCGCGGGCTGGCCTTCGACGTCGTCGATCCCGTTGCCTATCGCCCCGCCGCCGCCGCGTTTGAATTGGTTTCCGCTTTGGAAAAAATGATGAAGCGCGATTTGTGGAGCTTCCCGGGCAGCCGTCCGGAATTCTACGCCCAGCTCTGGGGCACGCGGAATCCCGCGCCGCCGTGGGCGCGGTTCGAAATCCCGCACCCGCTCTATTGCGCGGGAAATTAGACAGGATTTACAGGATTCACAGGATGGTTGGTAGGGACGGCTCTCCGAGCCGTCCGCGCAAATATAACAAACGGACGGCACGGCGTGCCGTCCCTACCCTTCAAGCCGCCAAAACGATTCCCATTCGCGTGCCGACGCCTTAGGCGTGGCAAGACCGGCCCCAGCGGGGCCGGCTACAACAAATCCGGAAACGATTTGATAGGATTTCTCCTGTTTTCCTGTGTTTCCTGTTTTCCTGCTAAATGGATCGAATCCCGTTTAGACAGGACTCACAGGATTCTCCTCGATCTCAGATCGGATATCTCTCGCCAAGAACGCAAAGACCGCCAAGGTTTCGATCCGGGACCGGAGTGAAACTACGAATAGCGCGAATCACGCGAAAGAAGAGCAGAGGGAATATTTCCTCTCACAGAGGCACGCAGCCCCAGGTCCTTTTGCCCGCAAAATGCCCGGCCCTTCCCTCCATCCTGTAAATCCTGTGAATCCTGTCTAAATTTCCAGCAAGACATGTCCGCATGCGGTAGGGTTGCCGCATGAAAATTCCATACATCGTCCTGATCTGCCTCGCGGCATCGGCCGCGCAGGCTCAACCCGGAGACGCCATGACCGCTCCCGCTTCGACCGAAACCGCCACGTTCGCCGGCGGTTGCTTCTGGTGCATCGAGGAAATCTTCCGCCAGCAACCCGGCGTGCTCCAGGTCACGTCCGGCTATACCGGCGGCACGACGGAAAAGCCGACCTATGCGCAGGTCTGCTCGGGCAAGACCGGCCATGCGGAGGCCATCCAGATCGCGTTCGATCCCCGGAAGATCGCCTACGACAAGTTGCTCGACGTCTTTTGGACGGCGCACGATCCCACGCAGCTTAATCGGCAAGGCGCGGACGTCGGCACGCAGTACCGCTCGGCCATCTTCGTCCATTCCGATGCGCAGCGGGCGGCGGCGGAAGCCTCCAAGGCCGCCGCGGACCGGTCGGGGCATTTCGACCGGCCGATCGTCACGAAAATCGTTCCCGCCGGGACGTTTTATCCCGCCGAGGACTACCACCAGGAATACTACCGCCTCAACAAGCGCGCCCCCTATTGCCGCGCCGTGATCCGGCCCAAGCTGAAAAAACTGGGCCTGGAAGACTGAGAACCCTTTTGCCGCAGAGGTCGCAGAGAGTCCGGAGAATGACGGGTTCTTCCTCGCCGGGCTCTGCGCGCTCTGCGGCGAAACGGCTTTCGGCCGTTACTGGCCGGTTTCGCCGCGGTTTTGCTTGAGCCACGCCTCGATGAACATTTCGAGGTCGCCGTCCAGGACGGCGTCGACTTGGCCGGTTTCGGCCTCGGTGCGGTGGTCTTTGACCATCGTGTAGGGCTGCAGGACGTACGAGCGGATCTGGTGGCCCCAGGCGATCTCGCCTTTCTCGCCGTAGAACTTGTCCATCTCGCGCTTTTTCTTGTCCTGTTCGAGCTCGTAGAGCTTGGCGCGCAGGATCTTCATGGCGCGGGCGCGGTTCGAGTGCTGGCTGCGCTCGGCCTGGCACGCCACCACGACGCCCGTCGGCAAGTGCGTCAGGCGGATCGCGCTGTCGGTCTTGTTGACGTGCTGGCCGCCCGCGCCGCCGGACCGATACGTGTCCACGCGCAGGTCCTTTTCGTCGATCTCGACTTCGACGTCGTCGCTGATTTCCGCCACGACGTCGAGCGAGGCGAAGGAGGTGTGGCGCCGCTTGGCGGCGTCGAAGGGGCTGATGCGCACCAGGCGGTGCACGCCGCGCTCGGCCTTGAGGAATCCGTAGGCCCACGGGCCGCTGACCATGATCGTCGCGCTCTTCACGCCGGCTTCGTCGCCGGGCTGGTAGTCCACCGTGGAGACCTCGAAGCCCTGCTTCTGGCAATAGCGGTCGTACATGCGCAGGAGCATGGCCGCCCAGTCGCACGACTCGGTTCCGCCGGCCCCCGCGTGCAGCGTCAGGAAGGCGTTGTTGGCGTCGAATTTGCCCGTCAGCAGCGACTGCAGCTCGACGTGCTCGTACTGCTTCTCCAGCGCCGCGACCTGCTTGCCCAGCTCGACCACGTCGGGGTGGTCCTCGGCCACGTGCCCTTCCCCCTCGAGCAGGCCGACCATCAGCTCCAGATCTTCCTGGAGCGTCGCGAGCTTCTCGTACGGCCCCGTCACCGCCTCGAGCGCGTTTTTCCGATCAATGGTCGCCCGCGCCGCGTTCTGGTCGTTCCAGAAATCGGGCGCGGCCATCCGCTGCGTCAGTTCTTCGATGATCCGTTTTTTGCCATCGACGTCAAAGATAGCCTCTCATTCCTGCGAGGTGTTCTTTCACGGACGCGATGCGCGTGGAAAGCTCGTCGAGCATGTCAACCCTTTGTATTCAGAATTCAGGAGTCAGGATTCAGAAAAATCCATCTCAGCCCGTTTTCTTGCGTTTCTGTTTTCCTGTCTAAACTGCCTGCGGCGTTTTCCGCCGTTTTCCGAGCGACCGGGCCAGCCACAAGACCGTCGCGGCCGCGCAAGCGATGCCGTAGATATCTCCATAACGGGCGTAGAACGTCAAGGGCGACGCGTCGTACGGCACGGGCACGTCCGCCCACAGCACGCCCGGGCCGTCGGTCCGGCCGGCGCCGTCGGACAGAAACGCCGCGAGGCGGCCCGAGGGTTCGACCACGCCGGTCACGCCCGTGTTGGCCGCGCGCACCAGCGGCACGCGGTTTTCCACCGCCCGGAGGACCGCGTTGCGCAGATGCTGCCACGGCGCGATGACGGCATCGAACCAGGCGTCGTTCGTCACGTTCACGAGCATCCGCGCGCCGGCCCGCACGTCCGCGCGCGCCAGATCCGGAAACACGTCCTCGAAGCACACCAGCGGCGCCAGCGGCACGTCGCCTTTCCCCGCGCGAAACACCGCGCCTGCCCGGCCGGCGGTGATGCTGGCGGGCCAGCCCCAGGCCACCTGCCAATCCGCCGGCACGAACCGCGCCAGCGGGATGAATTCGCCGCCGATCACCAGATGCCGCTTGTCGTATTCCCCCGCGAGGCGTCCATCGACGTCGAACAGGAAGGCGCTGTTGAAATACTGGGCTTCGCCCGAATCCAGGACCGCCGTGTCGAGCGAGCCCGTCAGGATCGGCGTTCCGTTGGTGCAGAGGTTCCAGACCAGGGTATAGCTGTTCTCGCTGTTGCGCACGTCGTCCGGCAACGCCGTTTCCGGCCAGATCACCAGTTCCGTCCGGGGATCGCCCTGCGCCTGCCGCGTCAGTTCCGCCAGCCGCTCGTAGATCATGAGGACCTTGGCCGTCACCCACTTTTCGTCCTGCGGGATCGACGTCTGCACCAGCGCCACGCGGATCGATCGGCCCGAGCCCATTTTGACGTTGAGGTCGCCCTCCTCCACGCTGTGGGCCGTCCAGGCCCCCCAGCCCAGCGCGCCGGCCACCAGCACGGCGCCGAACGCGAGCGCGCGCCATCCGCGCCGTTCCGCCAGCGCCCAGGCCAGCAGGCCGTTCGCGAAGGCCGCCAAGCCCGATACCAGCCAGACGCCGCCGAACTCCGCCAGCTGGATCGCCGGCAGCCACGGCGTCAGCGCCGCGCCCAGCGGATTCCACGGAAAGCCGCCGAAGATCCAGCCGCGCAGGAATTCGCTGCCGGTCCAGACCACCGCCAACGCGGCCGCAAAACCGGCCGCGCCGCCGCGCCAGCGGTTCGCGGCGAACGCCGCCGGGAGGAAATAAATCGCGCAATAGGCGCTCACGGCGAGCCAGCCCAGCACCGTCACGTTCGTCAGCCAGCGCAGGCTCAGCACCCAAAACAGGAACCCGGCGAAACCGGCCATCTTCAGCGCCGCGCGGAGCGAGGTCCGCCGCGCCACGACCCACAGCGGCACCAGCGCCGCCCAGGCCGCGCCCGTCCATTCCAGCGGCGGGAACGCCGCGTACAGCAGCAACGCCGAAACGGCGGCGCCGGCCGCCGCCATCCATTCATCCCGGCTGGAGGAAACGATTTTCACTGGCCGCCCATTCTGCCACGTCGCGCCGCGCCCGCAACCTTCGATTTCCCCCGGACGTTGGCCAAGACCGCTGCACGCTAAAGCGTGGACTACAAACGGTTCTGGTTCGTAGTCCAGCCTTCAGGCTGGATTTCTGCGCCGAATGGCAGAGGCGGGCGTTGCCCGGGCGTTACGGTTACGGCTCTTGGGCGAGCACGGCCTGGTCGAACTGGAGGGCCCCGGAGGCGCTGGCTCCGCTGACGTTCACCACGAACCGCGCCCAGGCGGTCCCCGCCGGCGCCGTGGCCTGGACGGTTTTTTGCGTCCAGGTTTCTTCCACGTCGTCCAGCCCGATGCCGCTGGAATCGAGCAGCCCGAAGGAGCCGTCGTAAAACTCGAGTTTCAGTTCCTGGACGGCGGCGGTCCACGTGTTCTCGACGTGGTCGGCCCAGAACCAGGCCGAGGCCTGGTAGCTCCGGCCGGCCTGCGCCGCGCCTTCCTGCCACCAGCCGCCGTAATCGTTGCCGGACCAGGCGCCGCGGACGGCGGCCGCGGATGCGCCTTGATGGCAGCGCCAATCCACCCGCGCCGCGCTGCCCCAATAATCGCCGTGGGATTCCCCGGCGGCCGCCTCCCAATGGCGCGCCCGGGAGTCGGACGACCCCGACACTTCGAAGCTCGCGTTGGCGAGCAGGTTGCTCGGTCCGTTTTCCAGCCGGGCCACGGCGTAGAACGCGGCGGGTTCCGCGAGCTCGCCGTCCACGAAGACCGGGGCGTAGTTGGACGCGACGAATTCGCCGCTGGCGTTGGTCCAGGCGGGAGCGACCAAGGCGCCGGCGCGCCGCACCTCGTAGCGGGAACCCTGCAAGGCGTTGAAGCGGATTTCCGGGTGGTTTTCCGCACCCGCTCCCACGCTCGCCACCGGCTGGGAGGAACTGAACCGCAGCGTGCCGTCGCCGAAAACGACCATGCCGTACCACCAGCGCGGCGCGTAGGACGGATAGTAGGCCTGGACGGCGTTGAACCAGGCCACGAACGCCTCGCCGACGGATTGCCCGAGGGCCAGCGGCTCGTAGAGATAGCGATCCTCCCAAATGCCGCCCGTCTTGGTGCTGCCCCACGCGACCAGCCCCGACTCGTTGGTATTGTGCACGACGAGGCCGCCCAGGCAGTTGCTGTCCGTATAGTCGCACCCCGAACAGACGTAGAACGAATAGAACAAGGCCGGAGGAGACCGCACCAGATAGTTGGAGGTGTAGACGTAGTTGAAATTGGTCCGGCCGTCTTCGTAGAACCCGTGCCCGTGGGAATAGCCGTGGGAACGGACGAACATCAACTCGTAGGCGTTGGTCAGGTGCCCGATGTAATCGTCGGCTCGCGTGCTTTCCGCGTCCCGCACCACGCGGAGATGGTCGTCGCCGAAAATGCCGCCGATCGTTTCCGCGTCGTCCGGCATCAGGTCGGACCAGTCGTCGTCGTTGTAGAGCAGCGCCCGCCGGGCCGGCTGGAGCTGGCTCGCGCGGTAGCGGCGGTCTTTGCCGAAATAGGCGTTCAGCAGGTTGCTCTCCGTTCCCGCCGCCGGCAGATTGTCGGCCTTGAGCCGCGATACCCAGATTTCCAGATCGAGGTTGTCGCCGCGCGTATCGTACTTGCCGGCGGCGAACGGCGACGTCTGGTTGGTGTCCGCCCAGGTGCCGTCCAAGTCCATGTAGAAGATGTCGCAGGCGAAATCCTCGAATTCCTCCCCCCAGCCCCAATCCTGAACCATTTCGTAGACGATATGCGGCAGATCGCCGATCAGGATCGCGCCGTTCAGGGACGCGGGTTCCGCGTAGAGGGCGGCCAGATAGGCGCGGAGGTCTTCCGCGCTGCCGCCGGAGTAAACGGATAACAGCGGGTCGTAGCCATCCGCCGCCAGATCGGCCAGGAAATTGGTGATCGCCGCGCCGGCCCCCGCCAGCGCGTTGGAATGGACGATCACGCAGACCCGGTTGGTCGCGGCGGCGCGCGGTACCGCACGGATGCCGTCCGGAAGGCGGATTTTGGACAGGACCAGCGAGCCGCGATCGGCCGGAACGGAGTGGAGCCGCCGCGGCTGGCCTTGCGGATCCATCCAGCGCGTGACGGCCGGCGCCTGGGCGAACCCGGCCAGCGCCAAAAACAGGAAGCCCAGGCCGGCGGAAAGCCAAAGGAAGCGGCCGCAACATGGAATGGATCGCCTCATTGTTTTCCCTTGGCTCGTTTTCGCGCGGGGCCTCGCCACCCGGTTCCAGAGGGTAGAAGAGCGGATCGGCAAAGCCAAGCGGAATCCGGACGGCGGAACGGGGCCCAAACTTTCCTCCCGGCGAGGCTGGTCGCCCCGCGGCGGACATGCTACGGTCCTTTTCATGGCGCGGCCGACATATCATTCCCTGTTTTGGAGTTTTCTCCGGATCGGCGCCGGCGCGTTCGGCGGCGGCATGGCGGCGCTGCCCGTGTTCGAGGCGGAACTCGCGAAGCGGCGCCAATGGCTCACGCCGGGCGAAGTCGCCGAGACCTACGCCATTTCCCAATCCGTTCCAGGCGTCATCATCGTCAACTTCGCGGTTCTATCCGGCCTGCATCTCGCCGGCAAGCGCGGCGCGCTCGTCGCCGCGTTCGCCGTGGCGCTGCCTTCGTTCTTCATCATCCTGGCCCTCGCCGTCCTGTTCGCCGGCCAATGGGAAAACCGCTGGGTCGCCGCCGCCCTCGCCGGCCTGCGGCCCGCCGTCGTCGCCGTCGTCGCCGGCGCGGCCATCCGGCTGGGC
>CALMNW010000099.1 GCA_937872095.1 uncultured Verrucomicrobiota bacterium | reverse complement strand
CGGCGATCTCGGCGAGCTGCTGGGCCGTGGGGTTGGGGTTGATGGCGCAGTCGCCATAGACCAGCACGCGGTCCTTCAGGCACATCAGGAAGACGGACGAAACGATGGAAAAGCCGGGCTTGGTGCGGATGAACTGGAGCGCGGGCCGGACGGTGTGCGCCGTGGTGTTGACGGAGCCGGACACCATGCCGTCCGCGAGCCCCTTGTAGACCATCATGGTGCCGAAATAGGAGGCGTCGGCCATGATCGTTTCGGCCATGTCCGGCGTCATGCCCTTTTCCTTGCGCAGTTCGTAGTAGGTGGCGACGAAATCCCGGAAATGCGGCGACTGCACGGGCTGGATGATTTCGACGCCGGGCAGGTTGAGGCCGAGGTGCGAGACCTTGTTGCGGATCTTCTGCTCGCTGCCCAGCAGAACGACGTCGGCGATGCCCCGCAGGAGGACCTGTTCGGCGGCGTAGAGGATGCGGTCTTCCTCGCCTTCCGGCAGGACGATGCGCTGGCGGGGCGACTGGGCCCGCTGGATGAGCCCGAACTCGAACATCTTGGGCGTGACCACGCCGGTCCGGGCGGTCTCCAGCAGATCCACCAGCTTCTGCGTGTCCACGCGCGACTCGAAGAGGGCCAGCGCGGTGGTGATCTTGCGGGTGGCGCCCGGATAGATGCGCGAATGCAGGCGGGAAACGGTGGTGACGGCCTCGAATGTGCTGCCGGGCACGGAGAGGACGGGCACCATGTTCTTGACCTCCTTGAGCAGGGAAGACACTGCGCCGGAAGGCTTGAACCCGTTGGTCAGGACGATGCCGGCGATGTTGACCGGCTTGGCGGAGTTCAGCTTCAGCATCACGCCCAGCAGGTTGCCGAAGCGGTCGCCGGAAATGAACAGCAGCGCGCCGTCCTTCAGCTGCGACAGGAAAATCTCCGGCGAGGAATCCGCCACGCTGAACGACGTGGCCTGGAGGGAGTCGAGGAGATCGGAGCGGTAGAAGGTCTCGGCGCCCAGGACGTGCGCGACCTCGGACATCATGGGGGCGGCGAGGAGGGGATCCTCGGGCAGCGCGAAAACGGGCAGGTCCGGATGCCGCGACGCCCGCAAAAAGGCGGGCAGGCTTTCGATGCGGTCGGCCGGGAACCGGTTCAGGATGGCGGCGAGCACCTTGCAGTCGCTTTCCCGGAAGCTCTGGATGGCGAAATCCAGGCTGGCCATCTGGCCGTCCTTGCCGATCTTGTGGCCGTCCACGACCAGCAGCACGGGCGCGTCGATGTTGCGCGCGATCTCGGCGTTGATGTTGAACTCGAACGCGGAGGTGTCCCCCTCGAAATCGGAGCCTTCGCAGACCACGAAGTCGTAACGGGCGGCGACGGCGTTGTATTTGGCCAAGATGCCGTCGAGCAGGTCGGAGGTCTTGCCGGCGCGGATCAGTTCGCCGGCTTCGCGGCTGGTGTAGGCGAACGCCTGCTCGTAGGGCAGGTCGAGCCGGAAATGGCTGGTGATCAGCGCGATGTCGTTGTCCCGCTCGGGCCGGCTGCGTTCGGCGGAGATGATCGGCCGGAAAAATCCGACGTGGCCGACTTTCTTGACCATCATTTCCATCACCCCGAGGGCGATGGCGGATTTGCCGCTGCTGGATTCCGTCGCGGCGATGTATACGTTGCGGGACATGGGACTACCTTTCGAAAAAGCGCCTCAAGAGGCGAAATCAAATCGCGGAACATCCTAGCGGTTGGCGCGCGCCGACGCAAGCAAACCCGGCGCGCCCCCGGTCCTCAAATTGGATTGCCCGGCGGCGGGGCGTCTGATAGAACGAACCCCGAATGAAGATTCTGGTGACAGGCGGTTCCGGCTACATCGGCAGCGTGACGACCGAGCTGCTGTGCGACGATGGCCACGACGTGGCCGTGTTCGACAATCTCGAGCGCGGCCACCGCGAAGCCGTCGATCCCCGGGCGCGCCTCGTCGTCGGCGATTTGCGCGAACCGCAGCCCATCCGCGACGCCCTGCGCGAGTGGCGGCCCGACGCCGTGGTGCATTTCGCCGCCTACGCCCTGGTGGGCGAGTCCATGCAGGAGCCGCACACGTACTTCGAGAACAACGTCGGCGGCGGCCTCAACCTGCTCGACGCCATGCTCCGTGCGGGCGTGAAAAAAATCATCTTTTCCTCCACCTGCGCCACCTACGGCCAGCCGGAGGTCCTGCCCATGACCGAAACGCTGCCCCAGCGCCCGACCAATCCCTACGGCGAATCCAAGCTGATGTTCGAGACCGCCTTGCGCTGGGAACAGGAACGCCGCGGCCTCCGGCCCGTGTTTCTTCGCTATTTCAACGCCTGCGGCGCCACCGAAAAATACGGCGAGGACCACGAACCCGAAACCCATCTCATCCCCAACGTCCTGAAAGTGGCCCTGGGCCAGGCGCCGGCCGTGCCCGTCTTCGGCGACGACTACGACACGCCCGACGGCACCTGCATCCGCGACTACATCCACATCGTCGACTTGGCCCGCGCCCACATCCTGGCCCTCGAAAAGGACGTGACCGGTCCCTTCAACCTCGGCACGGGCACCGGATTCTCCGTTCGGGAGGTGATCGAAACCTGCCGGCAAGTGACCGGCCATCCGATCCCGGTGGCCCTGTCGCCTCGGCGCCCCGGCGATCCCGCCGGCCTGGTGGCGGGCGCGGAGAAGGCGAAGGCCGTTCTGGGGTGGAAACCCCGCTATCCGGATTTGAAGACGATTGTGCAGCATGCGTGGGATTGGCACCGCGCCCATCCGCGCGGATACGGGAAGAAATGATATGAGCACGGCTCCGGTTCAAAGCGATCGTTTCCGGGTGGACACCAGCCGGCCCCACAGCCGGACCAAGCGGCGCTCCAAGATCCGCCACATCCTGGCCGTGGCGTCCGGCATGTTCCCGCTCATGTCGCTGTTCGTGTATCTCATGTCGCTGTTCCGGCTCGAAGCGCAGCGCAAGCCGTATTACCAGCTTTCCATCGCGTTCCTCGGCTGCGGCATGGTCGCCTTGCTGCTCTATGCCTGGGCCCGGGCCGAAAAACAGCGCCGTCGCGAGGTGTCCGCGCGCAATCGGGAACGGAAGTATCGGGAACGGGAGGAAGAACTCCGCCGGGAACGGGAGAAAATCCTGGCGCGGCGCGCCGCGGCGGCGGTCGCGAATTCCGCCGGCCAACCGGCGCCGGCGGGTTCGCAGGAGGACTGATGCCGCGCCGCCCGGCAGCCCGTTCGGGCATGGCGCTGATCCTCGTGCTGGTGGCGATCGTGCTGGCGGGCGGACTGGCGCTGTTTCTGCAGGCGCGGGCCTCTTCCCTGGCGCGCACCGAGCAGTCGGAATTGCTGCGCGAACGGCTGCGGCTGGCCGCCGCCGAAGCCGCGCGCGAAGCCCTCTGGGTCCTGGCCGCCGACGATAACCTCGCGGTGGACCATCTGGGCGAAGACTGGGCCTTGCCCCGCGAATCCCTTCGCGAAGACGGCGTGTCCACCTGGGCGATCGTCGAAGATGCCAACCGCTTCTTCAATTGGAACAACCTGGCCGCTTCCAATCGGGCCGCGCGTTCTTCCCGCGACATCCTGCTCGATCTGATGATGTTCTGCGGCGATTTCGATTCGTCCGTCCGCGTCGATGCGCTGGAGGATTTCGTGGATGCCGATGCGGACGGCACCTACGAAGACGATTTCTACCGGACCGGGGAAAAGCCTTACGTTCCGCCCAACCGCGAGCTCTGGGCGCCGGCCGAACTGCTCCGGGTCCACGGGTTTTCCGCCGATCTTTTCCGGCCCCGGCCCCGGACCGATTCCGACGATCTCACCGGCGGCGACCTGTCGGCCTCCACGGTGCTCGTGCCTTTGCCCCTCGAAGCGCCGCTTCCCGTGAACGTGAACACCGCCGGGCGCGACGTCCTGATGGGCGTGAGCGGCTTGCAGCAGGAAGAAGTCGTGCGCAACGTCATGGCTCTCCGCCAAATGCAGCCGTTCGAATCCCTGGCGGCGATGTTCATGGCCTATCCGGAAGTGGCCGCCGCGCTGGAAGGCAGCGTGGGCACGGCCAGTTCCTGTTTCCGCGTGCGGGCCCGCGCCGCGGCGGAAGGCCAGCACCGTTCCGTCATGGCTTGGGTCGAGCGCGATCCCCAGACCGGCGACGTCCGGATCCTGCAGTGGATGGAAGGGGAAGGCTGATCCGTGGCGGAAACCTTCAAAACGGGTTATGGACTCGACGCTTCCGCCGGGCGGATCGTGCTGGCTCGCTGCGCGCGCCGCGGCGTGCCGCAGGTCGTCCTGTCCGTCGCCGCCGATTCGGATGAAGCCGCGCGCGTCCTGAAGACGGTGGCGGCCGACGTGGAAAAAGGCGTCGCTGCGCTGGCGGCGTGCGCGCCCGCCGCGCAAACCGCCGTGCGCCGGTTGCGCGCCCCCTTCGCTTCGCCTCGGAAGGCCGCCAAGGTGTGGCCGTCGCTGCTCGACGTGGAACTGCCGTTCCCGGTGGAAAGCGCGGCCTGTTTCTACGGCGAACCCCGCCTCGCGGACGGCGGCACCGTGGCCATCGCCGCCGCCGTCCGGAAAAGCGATCTGACTGCGTTTGGCGAGGCTTGCCGCGAAGCCGGTTTCGATCCCACCCATTGCGACGCAGAGGCCCTCGCGCTATGGAGCCAGCAGGTCGCGGAAGCCCCGCCCGCGCGCGCCGACTTGCCGCGCGCGCTGGTCTGGCTGGGAACGGACCACGTGGCGATCGTCCGCGGGCGCGGCGCGGAATTCATGGCGGCCCACGTGCTGCGCGCGTCTCCCTTGGCCGGCGATCCGCAGGCCTTCGAGGCCGTCTGGGCGGCCCGCGTTCGGCCCATCGTCGCCGCCCATCTGGCGGAAACCGGCGGGGCGGAAATGGATCTCTGGTGGGCGGGTCCCGGCGCCGAGGACGAGGCGCGCCTGGCCCGCCTGCGCCAGATGCTGCCGGCGGATTATGCCTTGCGCCACGAAATCCATCGCTTGCCCGCCTCGTTTCTGGCGCGGGCCTTGGCCCGCCGCGCGGCGGACGGCGCGGGCGTCAATTTCCGGTCGGGCGAAGAGGCCCATCCCGCCTTGCGCCGTTTGCGGGAACGGGAAGCGAAATGGGCTTACGGGAGCGTCGTCGCCGCTTCGCTCGTGGTCCTGGCGTTGAACGCCGGCGAATCCGCGTTCCGCCGGAACCGCGTCGCGGCCGCGCAGCGGGAATTGACGGCGGCTGCGCAGGCCATCGCGGGCGAAGCGATCCCCCGCGGCCAGGAAAACCTGATGGTCGAACGCGCGATTTCCCGCCGCGACGAAGAAACGCGGCCCTTCCGCAACGCCTTGGATCCCGAAGGCATGGAAACCCGCCTGGCGCAGGTTCTGCAGGACGCCTCCGCCCTCGGCATCGAAATATCCCATTTGGGCCTGTCGCCTGCCGCGATTTCCATCCGGGCCGCCGTGCCCAACGTCCAGACCATCGAGGCGTTCGCGGAACGCCTGCAGGCGCAGGATTGGACCGTGCAGTCCGAACCCGCCGGCACCACTCCCGAAGGCCGCCCGCAATTCATCCTCAAAGGCATGGTGGGCCATGAACGCTGAACGCCTTTGGAAAGGTGCGGCGGGAACGCTGGCGGTTTGCGCCTTGGCGGCGAGCCTGAACACGGGGCTTTCGACGGCGCGCCACCGGGAAATCCTGTCCGCCAAGGAACGGGATCTGCAGCAGATCCAGATCCATGCCGGCCGGTGGGCGCGGGAAGACGCGCTGCGCGCCGCGCTCGAAAAACAGCAGGCGTGGGCCCCCGCCGATCTGGGCGAAATCGCCGCCCTCGCGCTGGGCGCCAATGCGGCGAAAATCACGCCGCGCGCCGCGACGGCCCTGGCCGACGGCTGGCAGCGCCGCGAGACGGCCGTCGAACTGCGCGACGTTTCCTATGCCGCCGCGGCGCGCTTCCTCGCCGCCGCCGCGGAATCCGTTCCGCCGTGGCGCCTGCGCGAGATCGAGATCGGCCCTTCCGCCCAGGCGGGGAAGGGCGCGATGTCCCTGGTGTTCGAATCGCTGGAAAAAAAGCGGCCTTGAGGCTATGCTCGCTCCGATGAATTTGTTCCGGACCATCCATGAACGGCGCGAACTGCTGTGGAACCTCGCGGCCCGCGAGCTGAAACAGCGCTACCGGGGATCCGTGCTCGGCTTCCTCTGGACGGTCCTGACGCCGTTGTTCATGGCGGTGATCTATCTGTTCTTCCTGCGGCTCCTCGCCGGCCGCGGCGTGCCGATGGAGGAAATCATCATCGGCGTGTTCGCCTGGCAGTTCACCGTGCAATGCGCGAACGCCGGCACGACCTGCGTGTTGGGCAGCGCCAACCTCGTGAAGAAGGTGGCCTTTCCCCTCGAGATCCTGCCGCTGAGCCAGGTGCTCGCCAACGCCATCGGCCATCTGCTTTCCCTGCTGGTCCAGTTCCCCGTGCTGGCGTTCCTGCTTTGGCGCGCGGACAGCCATTTCGCCGCCGCGTGGCCGCTGTTCTTCTTCTGGGTGGCCTGGCAAACGATGTTCAACCTCGGCATCACGGCTCTGGTCGGCGCGGCGAACGTCTACTTCCGCGACACGCAGCACGTGGTCGGCCTGGTGCTGAGCGCCTGGTTCTTCATGAGCCCGGTGATGTACAACATGGATTTCGCCTCCCGCCTGGCCGGCCAATGGCCATGGGCCGCCGATCTGCTCTACGCCAATCCCCTGACGGTCATCATCAACGGCTATCGCGCCGCGCTGCTGCCGGGCGCCCACGCCGGCTTCCCTCCCGCCGCGTGGGTCGGCCTGCTGCTGGCGCCCGCCACGCTGATCGTCGGCACCGTCGTGTACCGCCGTTTCCAAAACTCGTTCGCGGACATGCTCTGAGATGAACGCCATCGAAGCCGTCAATCTAGGCAAGCGCTACTACCGCCGGGGCGGACTGGGCGCCGCTTCGCTGTTCGGCGCGTTGACGGGCCGGTCCGGCCCGAAGCGCGAACCGTTCTGGTGCCTGCGCGGCGTGAATTTCGAAATTCCCGTCGGCCGCACCGTCGGCGTCATCGGCCCCAACGGTTCCGGCAAGAGCTCGCTGCTCGGCCTGACCGCCGGCACGATCCATCCCACCGAAGGCCACGTGCGCGTCCAGGGCCGCATCTCCTCGCTGCTCGAACTCGGCGCGGGCTTCCATCCCGAGCTCAGCGGCCGTGAAAACGTCTTCCTCAACGCCGCGCTGCTCGGCATCCCGCGCGAGGACGTGAAGAAGAAGTTCGACCGCATCGTCGATTTCGCCGAGCTGCGCGAGTTCATCGACATGCCCGTCAAGCACTACTCCAGTGGCATGTATGTCCGCCTCGGCTTCTCCATCGCCGTCGAGGTCGATCCCGACGTCCTGCTCGTGGACGAGGTCCTCGCCGTGGGCGACCTGTCCTTCCAGTTCAAGTGCCTCGACCGCATTCGCGATTTCCAGAAGCGCGGCAAAACCCTGCTGTTCGTCAGCCATTCGCTGGAGACGGTCGAGGAATTCTGCCACGAGGCGCTGCTGATCCACCACGGCCAGCTCGTCGCGCGCGGCGAACCGGCCGAGGTCATCCGAAAATTCATCCGCTTCTTCATGGGCGAGCGCGGCGGCCTGCACCAGACCGAGTACGGCACCCGCGCCGCCGAATTCGGCGACGTCCGCCTGCTGAACGCGGCCGGCAACCCCTGCGAAACCTTCGAAACCGGCGGCGCCCTGACGGTGGAAATCCCGTACGTCGCCCATCGGCGCATCGAAAAGCCCGTGTTCGGCTTTTCGCTCAAGACCGCCAACGGCCTCTACGTCTTCGGCACCAACACGCAGATCCAGAAGCACGACATTCCCTTCATCGACGGCGCCGGCACCGTCCGGCTCGCGCTCGATCCCCTGCGCCTGATGCACGGCAACTATTTCCTGTCCCTGTCGATGCATTCCTGGGACCACGTGGAGCAGTTCCACCGCCGCGAGGACTGGTGGCCCTTCGCCGTCCAGAATCCCACCGGCGCTCTCGGCATGCTCCAGCTCGACAGCCGCTGGAGCCAGCAGGCCTGAGCCGGGGAGTTCAACCCCGGGCAGGGGTTACTTCTTGCGCGCCGCGGCGAGCAGTTCGGCGGCGTGGCGCAAGGCCACGCTGGTGGATTCGCGCCCCCCGAGCATCCGCGCCAGCTCTTCCACCCGCGCCGCTTCGTCCAGCGGCGCCACGGTCGTGTGCGTGCGGCCGGCCTGCACCGACTTGCGCACGGCGAAATGGTGCGCGCCGCACGCCGCCACCGGCGGCAAGTGCGTGATGGCGACCACCTGGCGCCTGCGCGCCGCCTGCGCCAGCTTCCGGCCCACCGCGTGCGCCGTCTCGCCCCCCACGTTCGCGTCGATTTCGTCGAACACCAGCAGCGGGATCTTGTCCGCTTCCGCCAGCACGACCTTGATGGCGAGCATCACGCGCGAGATTTCGCCCGACGACGCGATGGCCCGCAGCGCGCGCATCGGCTCGCCGACGTTCGGCGCGAACCCGAATTCGGCGCGGTCGAGGCCCAACGCCGCCGGCGTCTCGGCGGGGAGCAGTTCGATGCCGAATGCGCCGTGTTCGAATCCGAGCGCCTGCAGTTCGGCGGTGATGGCCGGGGCCAGTTTTTCCGCCGCGGCCGCGCGGCGCTTGCGCAG
>CALMNW010000098.1 GCA_937872095.1 uncultured Verrucomicrobiota bacterium | reverse complement strand
CTCCTCATCACACGCTTTCGGACATTCCCAAGTTTTTACGTAGCGTGGAAAAATCGCCCAAAGTTTTTACGTAGCGTGGAAAAATCCCCGCCCATTCTTCCATGGCGTGGAAAACCGGGGGGCGGCAAGGGGCCCGGATTTTCCGCTTGCGGGTCCCGATATATATCCGTATATATATCGGCATGAACCTGCACGTGAAGTTGGCGCTGGCGAACGGCGAGGGCGAGGAATTCTGCGGCTACGGGCTGCTGCAGCTGCTGGAGGGCATCGGGGCGCATGGCTCGATCCAGCAGGCGGCGCGGGACATGGACCTGTCCTACGTCAAGGCGCTGAAGATCCTGAACCGGCTGGAACGGGAACTGGGGGAGACGCTGCTGGTGCGCCACAAGGGCGGGGCGTCGCGGGGCCACACGGAGCTGACCCCGTTCGCCTGCCGGTTCTGCGGGGATTTCGCCGCGCTGCGCCGGCAGGTCCGGCGCTCGGCCGATGCGGCGTTCAAAGGATTTCAAAGGAGATACGAAAGGAAATGAAGATGAAGCGATTGGGTTGGTGGATGGGAGCGGCGTTGGCGTGGGGCTTGCAGGCGACGGCGGCGGAACCGGCCTCGCCGACGTTTACGTTGGGCGAGGTGCTGGTGGTGGGGGCGGAAGACGCGGCGAGCGACGGGGCGGCGGCGCGCGTGACGGGCGCGCAGGCCGAGCAGCGCGGGCGCGCCGACGTGGCGGATGCCGCGACGCTGGCGCCGGGCGTGACCTTGGCGCGGATCGGCGGGCGCAACGAAACGGCCGCCTACGTGCGCGGGTTCGATACGCGGCAGGTGCCGTTGTTCATCGACGGCATTCCGGTCTACGTGCCGTACGACGGCAACGTGGACATGGGGCGCTTCGGCACGTTCGACGTGGCGGAGCTATCGATTTCCAAGGGCTACAGCCCGGTGATCTACGGCCCGAACACGCTGGGCGGGGCCATCAACGTGGTGAGCCTGCGGCCGACGCAGCCGGAAGAACTCGTGGCGCGGGCGGGAGCCTTCAGCGGCGAGGGCTACGAAGGCGCGCTGCGCGCCGGCCTGCTGCGGGACGTGGGCTACGCCCAGGCCGGCGTGTCGTACCGCGAGCGCGACCATTTCCGCGTGTCGGACGATTTCGCGCCGACGGCGACGGAAGACGGCGGCCGGCGGGACAACTCGGACACCCGCGATCTGCAGGTCGGCGCGAAGATCGCGTGGACGCCGGGCGACAAGGGCGACGAGTTCGCCGTCGGGTTCGTGCGCCAGGACAGCGAAAAGGGCGTGCCGACCTATGCCGGGACGGACACCAACGTGGTGCCGCGCTATTGGCGCTACGCGGAATGGGTCAAGAACAGCATCTATGCCGTCGGGAACAAGACGATCGGCCAGACGGGCTACGTGAAGCCGCGATTCTATTACGACACCTACGAAAACACGCTGAAGGCGTACGATGACGCGACCTACACGACGCAGGACAAGAAGTCCTCGTGGACGAGCATCTACGACGACTACACGTTCGGCGGCTCGGTCGAAGGCGGCCTGCAGGCGGGCGAACGGAACCAGCTGCGCGGCGCGGCCCACTACAAGCAGGACGTGCACCGCGAGCACAACGTGGGCAGCCCGACGGCGACCTACAAGGACGAAACCTGGGCTCTCGGGGCGGAAGACCGCATCGCGTTGACGGAGAAGCTGGCGCTGGCCGTCGGCGCCGAATACGCGGCCCGCAACAGCCTGAAGGCGGACGATCCGAACACCCACGAAGCCTTCGACGAAAACGACAACGAAGCCGTCAACCCGCAGGCCGGGCTGTTCTACGCCGTGACCGGCGGCACCTTCCGCGCGACCGTCGCGCGCAAGACGCGTTTCCCGACGCTGAAAGACCGCTATTCGTACCGCCTCGGCAAGGCGCTGGCGAATCCGGATCTGGATCCCGAGGTCGCGCTCCACTACGAAATCGGCTACGAAGGCCGGATCCTGGACAATCTGGACGGACACCTCAGCGGCTTCTACAGCCGCTTGGACGATACGATCCAGCAAGTGGACCGGGTCGCGCAGGACGACGAAGGGGCGTGGCTCTACCAGCTCCGGAACGTCGGCGAGTCGGAAAGCGGCGGCGCGGAAGCCGGGCTGGCTTGGACCGTCGTTCCGGATCTGAAGACGGGCTTCGACTACATGTACCTGCATCGCCGCAATCTCGACGATCCGGAGATCAAGCTGACGGATTCGCCGGAGCACAGCCTGAAGGCGTACGTGGAGTGGAAGGCCTGCTCCCATCTGACGCTGGCGCCGAACGTGGAATTCAACTCCTCGCGCTATTCGTCGTCGGACGGCACGAAGGTGGACGGCTTCTGGCTGGCCAACCTCGATGCGCAGGTCGCGCTGCCGCGCGGGTTCGATCTGGCGCTGGGCATCCGGAATCTCTTTGACGAGAATGTCGAACTCGGCGAAGGTTACCCGGAAGAAGGACGCCATTTCTACGCGAGCGTCCAGTACCGATTCTAAAGCGACAAACCGCGGCATGCTTGGCAAGGACCTGATCCAGGACGTCGATTTCGGCGCGCTCTACCGGGAGCAGTGCCGCCGGTCGGCGTTCGGCTCGCGAACGAGCGCGGATTGGGACCGGCGCGCGGAGCGGCGGAGCCAGGGCGAAGGCGACGGCGACTATACCCTGGCTTTGCTGGCGCGCATGGACCTGACGGGCGCGAAAACCGCGCTGGACATCGGCTGCGGCACAGGCAACCTGGCCATCCCGCTGGCGAAACGCCTCCGGAAGGTCCATGCGCTGGATTTCTCGCCCGAAATGCTGCGCTTTTTGGAAATCAATCGGAAACGCGCCGGCGTGGAGAATATCCAAGTACACCGGCTGTCGTGGACGGATTCCTGGAAAGGCGTGCCGGCGGCGGACGTCGTGGTTTGCTCCCGGGCCATGAGCGTGGAGGATCTGCGCGGCGCGCTGGAAAAGATGCACCGGAAGGCCAAGTTGCGCTGCTACCTGACGCTGCATGCCGGCGGGAGCTACCTGGGGCCGGACGTTCTCGCCTTGCTCGACCGGGAGATGGAGCCGCGGCCGGACTACATCTACGCGGTCAATATCCTGTACCAGATGGGCGTGAAGGCGAAGGTGGATTTCCTGCGGTCGCGCGGCGGGCTGGGCTATGCCTCGGCGGCGGATTTCATCGGCGCCGTCCGCTGGCGGGTGGGGGAACTCAAGAAGCGGGAGGAAGCGCGCCTCCGGAAATTCTTCCGGTCCCTGCCGACGGAAGCGGACGGAAAAAGCCGCTATCGGCACGATTTCGAGTGGGCGCTGCTGTCGTGGGATAAGGGGCCGCGATGAATCCGGCCAACCTGGGCGGGCTGGACCGGAACCGGGCCGTGGAACGGCTGACGGCGCTGTGGGCCCTGAACGAAGCGGGGCTGGGCGGATTGATCCACGCGATGCGCGTGCCGTTCACCGGCATCGTGGTCGGGTCGACGGCGGTGGTGCTGATCGCGCTGCTCGCGTTCTTCGCCGAGCGGAAGGCCAAGGCGATCCTGAAGGCCACCGTGATCGTGCTGCTGGTCAAGGCGGCGGCGAGTCCGCACACGCCGCTGCCGGCCTACGTGTCGGTGTCCTTCCAGGGGCTGGCGGGCGCGCTGCTGTTCGGCGCGCTGCCTTCGGTGCGGTTGGGCGCGCTGCTGCTGGGCCTGCTGGCGCTCTGGCAGGGCGCGGTGCAGAAGTTGCTGGTGATGACCATTCTCTACGGGAAGTCGCTGTGGGAGGCCGTGGATTCCGTCGGCCAATGGATCTTGGTCCAAATGGGGCAGGGGCCGGGCGACTTGTCTCCGACGGGCTGGTTCCTCGTTTTCTATCTGGGCTACTACACGGTGGCCGGGCTCGTCACCGGCGGCTTGGCCGGGGCGATCCCGAACGAGATTGCGCGGGCTTTGAAGACGCCTCGGTCCGCGTTCCCGCCCGTGCCGGAGGAATCGCCGCTCGCGGTTCCGCTTCTGGCGTCCCAAAAACGCTGGTGGCAGCGCACGCCGTTCAAGGCGGGTGCGGTCTTGCTGGCGCTGATGGCCGTCTTGGCGTGGCTTTATCCGGGGCAAGAAGGGTGGGTGCGGGGGGTGCACGTCTTCGCCCGCGCGACGATCGTGCTGATCATTTGGATGCTGGCGGTGCGTCCGCTGGGCTTGGCCCTGTTCCGGCGCTTCCGCCGCCGCGAGCAAGGGGTCTACGGCGCGGAAGTCGTTCGCGCGCTCGAGCAATTCCCGGCTTTGCGCCAGGCGGCCGCCGTCGCGTGGCGGGAAAGCGCCGACGCCGGCGGTTTCCGGCGGTGGAAACTTTTTTTGGTGGAACTGATCGTTTTGGCGCTGGCCGGCGATTCAACGGGAAAAGGAGCTTCGTTCGATGGACGTTCAACGGATCTATGATTACATCGGCGCGTCCGGCGCGGCGCTGGTCGCGGTCGCCGCGATTGCGGCCTACCTGTGCGCGAAAAACGCGTTCTATCTCGCGTGGACTGGCTGGATCTTCCGCCGGCACATCGCCGCGCTGACGCGCGATCCCGCGCGGCTGGATGTGGAGTCCGGCGCGCGCGCGGGCAACCCCTTGATCCGCATCTTTTCGGAAGCCGTGCGGGCGGCCTGTCCGGGGCCCGACGACCGGCGCGCGGAACTGGCGTTCCTGTTCCACAAGCATTTCAGGAAAGTCAACCGGGCGATGACCCTGCTGCGGCTGATTTCCGTGATTTCACCCCTGCTCGGCTTGCTGGGCACGGTGCTGGGCATCTCCAAGGTCTTCCGGATGGTGGCGGGCCAGACGCTGGTCGATCCGGCCTTGCTGGCGAACGGCATCTGGGAGGCGCTGACCACCACCATCATCGGATTGACGATCACGATTCCCGTCCTGTGCCTCTACTATTTCTTCCGGATGCAGATCACCGGATTCCAGGTGGAACTGATGGAGTATGCCGGCCGGTTTTCCGCGCCGCCGAAAAACCGGTAGGGCCGGGCCATGGAAGAAGCCAAATTTCTCGAAGACGAATTCGAAGCGGACATCGACCTGACGCCGCTGATCGACGTCGTCTTCATGCTGCTGCTGTTCTTCATCCTGGCGTCGACGTTCAGCGCGCCGGTGCTGAAGGTGGCGCTGCCTGCGGCCCGCACGGCGGAACGGACGGCGGACGATCCGGCGCGGTTGACGCTGTCCGTCGATGCCGCCGGGACGCTGTACCATCTGGATGCGCCGATGTCCTTGGCGGACCTGCCGGAACTGCTGGCGGCCGGCGGGGAGGGCGAAGTGGAGCTGCGCGTGGATCGCGCCGCTCCGTTCGACGCCTTCGTCGGCGTGATGGACCAGCTGCGGGCCTGCGGGAGAAGCCATGTCCTCATCGGCGCCAAACCCGACTAGGCCGGCGCGCGACGCCGCCGACGGTTGGTCCGCGTTTGCCGCTTGGATGCTGGTTCTGGCGTTGGGAGGAGCGGCGGCCTATTTCGTCGGCCGGCGCGATGGGCTGCTGGATCCCGGCGAGCCGGCCATCTTTCCGGAAATGACCTTGGCGGTGGCGCCCGTTCCGATGCCGGCCGTGGAGCCGCCGCCGCCGGAGCCCGTGGCGGAACCGCCGCCGGAGGTTGTTCCCGAGCCCGAACCCATCGTGGAACCGGAACCGTTGCCGGAGCCCATGCCCGAACCGGAACCAGTCGCGGAGCCCGAGCCGGAATCAGTCCCGGTGCCGGAGATCGAACCGGCGCCCGCCGTCGCGGCGCAGCCGGTCGCTGAACAGCAAGGTAATGCCGGCGAAGAGGAAGCCGTTCGCGCCGAATGGCTGGCGCAGCTGCGCCGCCGCATCGAGCAGAGCAAGTACTATCCCGGCGCGGCGCGCTATTCCCGCGAGACCGGAACCGTTCTGGTGCGGGTGGAAATCAGTTCCGCCGGCGAGATCGGCGCCGTCCGGATTTTGGAGAACACCGGGTCGGCCCTGCTGGCGGAAGGGGCGCGGGGCATTCTCCGCCGCGCGGCGGAAAAGCCGCTGGGGACGAACGCGCTGCCGGCCGGCTTCGCCGTGGACGTGCCGATCACCTATCGGCTCGAACGGCGCTGACGATTCGGTCCGGCGCAAGCCGCGATTCCCCGCGGAAGGACGTTTCGCGCGCTTTACAAACCTGTTCGGATTGGAGTAGATTTTCCCGCGTTCCTAATCCTAACCGAAGAGGCAGAAAAATGATGAAGAAAGCGATTTTGGCGGCGTGCGCGGTCCTGCTTGGCGCCGGTGCGGCGTTCGGCGGCCTGTTCAGCGAAGATCCCGGCGAAGTGAGCGTCAACGGCGTATATTGGTTCCCCGGCGCGGGCCAGTTCGATCTGTTCGATAGCGGCTACGGCGCGGCGGTCTCCTATCGCGAGTGGTTCAGCTTCCCGTGGGGCGCGGGCGTCAACCTCGGCGTGGCCCAGTGGCAGGTGAACAATGCTTCGCACGCCTTCAAGTACAACCAACTCACCGACTACGACGGCGACGCGCTCCTGATTCCTTTCGGCGCTTCGCTCTATTTCAACCTGATCGACTGGGACAACTGGAACGTGATCCTCGAAACGGGACTGCAGTACGTATTCGTGGATTCCGGCGTGACGTTCGTCAACAACGAAGAGGGCGTTCCGGCAAACGTCCAGGGCAAGCAGGACGTCGATATCGGCGGGGCCGTATTGTGGAACGTCGGGGCCGAGTACGAGTACATGGTTTCGGAGAACGTCTACGTGGCGGGCGGCTTGGGTTTCCAGACCGACGTGGTGAATGAAGACACGAAATATGCCGGTCGTACCCTCCGGGATGCCTCCCTCGCCGCCATCTATGCCCGGCTCGGCGCGAAGTTCCTCTTCTAGTTTCCGCTTGCCGATGAGGACCGGCCTCCGACTGGCACGCTCGCGTCCGCGAGCGTGCCTTCGCTTATCCGGAAAGGAACGCTTTCGATGATCCGTTGTTTTTTGCCCGCGGACCGCTGGTCGAGCGATGCGGCCGAATTGGACGAGGCCGAATCGAAGCATCTGGCCGGCGTGATGCGCGCGCAGGCGGGGGATCGCATCGGCATTCTGGACGGGGCCGGGCGCCTGGGCGAGGCCGAGGTGGTCGCGCCGCACAAAAAGCGCACCGCGATCCGGGTCCTGTCGATCTCGTCGGTCGCGCCGTTCGCGCCGCGCCGGATCTTGGCGCAGGCGCTGGTGCGCGAGCAGAAGATGGATTGGCTGATCCAGAAGGCGGTGGAATTGGGGGTGCACGAGATTTGGCCCTTGCAGACCGAGCGCGCCGTGGTGCGGATCCGCGCCGAGGAGGCGTCTAAAAAAGCCGCGCGCTGGCAGGCCATCGCTTTGGCCGCCTGCAAGCAGAGCGGCAATCCGTGGCTGCCGCAGATTTCGCCCGTGCGCGGCCTGGCCGAAGCGCTGGCGGCGTTGCGCGGCGTTTCGGGGGCGGCCTGCTTCGGGGCGCTGCAGGACGGGGCCGTGCCCTTGCCGGAATTTTTCGGCCGCTTGCGGGCGGAGGGGTGTCCGCAAATCGCGGCATTCATCGGACCGGAAGGGGATTTCAGTCCCGTCGAAGTGGCCGCGTTGCGCTCCGCCGGCACGCAGCCGGTCACGTTCGGGCCCATCGTGTTCCGCGTCGAGACCGCCGCGCTTTTCATTCTGTCGTCGCTGCAGTATGCTTGGCTGTGAGGTTTCAGGAGACGACGTGAGCGAACTGCACCCCCAGGCTTTCACCATCCGCGGCCGACCCGCGCGCACGTTCGACGCGCTGCCGGCCGTGGGCCGCGCCGCGCCTGCGCTGCGCCTGGCCGATCCGGATTTCAAGGACTGGACCCTCGACGATTTTCCCGGGAAGAAAAAAATCCTGAATGTCGTGCCGTCGCTGGACACGCCCGTCTGCCAGCTCTCGGCCCGGAAATTCAACGAGGAGGCCGCCCGACGGACCGACGTGGTCGTGCTGACGATTTCGGCGGATCTGCCCTTCGCGCAGGCGCGGTTTTGTGCGGCGCTGGAGGCGCCGAACGGCAAGTTCCTGTCCACGTTCCGGTCGCCGGAATTCGGCCTGGACTACGGCACGCTGATCGTGGAGCACGCGTGGCTGGGCCTGCAGGCGCGCGCGGTGGTCGTCCTCGACGCAAACAACGTGGTGACGCATCGCCAACTGGTGTCCGAACTGGCGAACGAGCCCGACTACGCGGCCGCGCTGGCCACGCTGGAATAGATAATATCCGGCATCGTTCATTCCGCAATCTGGGGGTTGCGTTGCTTAGGCGGTTCCGCCGCATCACCGGTCGTCGCCGCGCCCTATGCGCCAAGCGAAGCCGGCTCGGAGTTTTCCGCGCTGTCCGTTTTCCCGGAATCGAATCCGATGTTTGCGCTGGTGCGCGGAGAGGCCATGCGAGCGGGGGTTGGCGATGCCGCGAAAATTCCTTCGCTGCGGCTGGCTTGCAATTCGATGCACTCGTGGATCTGGAGCGCGATGCCGTCGTGGCCCACTTTCGACCCGCCGGTTCCCGTTGCGCGGTCGCTATGGGGCCGGATGGTCTATCGCGAACGAGAGCAATGAGATGGCGCAACTGGAAGTTGCCGCGGCTTCTGGAGAATCGGGTTTGATACCGAGCGATAAAAGGGATATTGTTTATATAGTGTTAAGCGCTCTATTTCTGCCCAAGAACGGACGAGATGCTCGGGTTGTCAACACACTCCAAAAGTAGGACCCGGCCCGCCAAGCAACGGAGGCTTTGGTTGGGGTTTCTGGGTTTGTGGCTAATCGCGCCGGGACCCGATAGCGGCTTGGCGGTTGATTATTGGATTGCGGGACAACGAACCAATTTCGATTTCAAAATCGAGATTCCTTCGGGCACCTCTGATTATCACCTGGTGCAGGCGACCGCATCCATGGGCAACTGGGGGTTGACGGGCTTGGTGCTGGGCGTGGAGGGCACGCAAGTTTGGCGAGACCCCGACACGCTGGAGCGAAATGCCCGGCAGTTCTACCGGGTGTTTATGCGCGACGTGTTGCAGCCGTTGGATTCGGACGGCGACGGCATCGACGACGTCTACGAATTGCGCCGGCCCCAAATTCTCGATCCCCTGAATCCGGCGGATGCCGGCGGCGACGCCGATGGCGACAACCTGTCCAACCAACTGGAATATGCCTACGGAACCGATCCGGAAGATGCGGATACGGATGGCGACGGCATGGACGACCGCTGGGAAGTCGATCGAGATTTGAATCCGGTCCAAGACGATGCCGGCGGCGATTTGGATGGCGACGGACTCAGCAATCTGCAGGAGTATCTGGCGGGAACGAATCCGGGAGCGGCGGATTCGGACGGCGATGGACTGGATGACTACGCGGAGGTGCTGACCTACGGCACGGATCCTTGGCTTGGCGATACCGACAACGACGGCCTGCCCGACAAATGGGAAGTGGATACGGGCTTGGATCCGCTTGCGAACGACGGCAGCAACGGCGCGACGGGGGATCCCGACCGGGACACGCTGGACAACTATCAAGAATATGTCCGGAATACCCATCCGCTTCATGACGACACGGACGACGACGGCATGCCGGATGGCTGGGAAGTCGTCCACGGTTTCAACCCTCTTGAGGACGATGCGACCGCAGATGCCGACGCCGATGGTTTGACCAATCTGCAGGAAATGGGATACGGCACGAATCCGCGCAATCCGGACACGGACGGCGACGGCATGCCGGACGGCTGGGAAGCGTCCTACGGCTTGAATCCGTTGCGGATCAACGCCGCCGACGACAAGGATGGCGACGGCTTGGCAAATTTGAACGAACTGGAACTGGGAACCAATCCGGCGCTGGCGGACACGGACGGAGACGGGCTGGGGGATCAAACGGAGATCGCGGTGCACGGGACGGACCCGCGACGGGTGGACACGGACGGGGACGGGCTGCCGGACGGCTGGGAGACGGCGCACGCCTTCGATCCGCTGTCGGACGGAGGAGCGAGCCGCGGGCTGGTGGCGCATTGGACGTTCGACGGGGGCGCGGCGACCTATGCGTCGAACCAAGTTTCGACGAACTGGCCGGGGGTGCTCGGCGGCATGGGTTCGAACGCGTGGACGACGGGCCGCGGGGCGGGCGGGGCGCTGGCGTTCGACGGTTCGAACGACTTCGTGGCGGTGGACCAGTCCGGCGGCGCGGCGGTGACGGGCGCGCCGTTCACGGTGGCGGCAGTGGTCTGGCAGGAAGCGGGAGGGCGCTCGGCGCCGACGGTGATCTCGGACGGGCTGCTGTCGGGAACGAACTGGCCGGGGTTCGCGGTGCGCTACCAGGACTGGAACAACCGCCTGGTCGGGGTGGCGGGCAGCAGCAACGGACCCTATGCGCTGGCGGTGCGGACGAACTGGCTGCCGGAGATGGGCGGACGCTGGGTGGACGTGGCGCTTTCGCACGACGGGGCAGCTCTGCGGCTGTACGTGGACGGGCGGCTGGCGGCGGTTCAATCGAACGCGTTCGACGCCCGGGGGCAGGTGGAACTGCGGATCGGCGGGGGCCACGTGAA
>CALMNW010000097.1 GCA_937872095.1 uncultured Verrucomicrobiota bacterium | reverse complement strand
TCGCCGCCGAAGCCGCGCCCGCCGAAGAACCCGCGCCGCTGGCCGAAGAAGCCGTCGCGGAAGAAGCGGCCGCCGAAGAACCCGCGCCGATGGTCGCAGAAGCCGTCGCGGAAGAAGCCGTCGCCGATCCGTTCGCGGATCTCGCCGCCGAAGCCGCGCCCGCCGAAGAAGCCGCGCCGCTGGTCGAAGAAGCCGTGGTTGAGGAAGTTGCCGCGCCGGCGGAAGAAGCCGTCGCCGATCCGTTCGCGGACCTCGCCGCCGAAGCTGCGCCGGTCGAAGAAGAAGCTCCGCTGGCCGAAGAAGCCGTCGCGGAAGAAATGGCGGCTCCTGCCGCCGATGAAGATCTGCTGGGCGATTTGTTCGCCGAGGAACCCGCGGCCGAAGAAGAGGCCGCTATGTTCGAGGAAGCGGCTCCGGCCGTCGCCGATGAAATGCCCGCGGAAGAAGAACTCTCCGCCGATTTCTCCGACGCCGGCATCGGCATCGCGGAACCGACCCGCTCGAAGAAGAGCAGCAAGGAAGTCGAAAAGCTCGATCCCAAGGAACTCAAGAAAATCGCCAAGCAAACGGCCCAGCAGGAAGAAATCCGCCGCCAGGCGGCCGAAGTCGATGCGCTCAAGGCGTCCGACGCCGGTTTCGCCGCGCTGAGCCAGGGCGATTACGCCGCGGCCGAGAAATCCCTGTCCGAAGCCATGAACGGATTGCCCGATCGTCCCCAGAACGTTCCCGTCCGCGACGAGATCGTCAAGGGCCTCGCCGAAGCCCAGTATTTGCGCGCCCACGCCATGGTGCAGAAGAACGAGCGCCTGGAAGAAGCCCGCAAGCTGGTGGATGCCGCCCTGAAGAACGATCCCGCGCACCGCGGCCTCAAGGCCTTGGACAAGAAGCTGACCCGGCTGGAAGCGCTCGCCGCCATGCCCAAGACGCCGGAAAATCAGCCGGCGACCATCGAGAAGGCCAAGAGCATCGCCCAGATGTACGACGAAGCCCGCCAGTGGTACATGCTCAAGGATTACGACCGCGCCAATGCGCTGTTCGAGCAGATCCTGAAACGCGATCCCTATCACAAGAGCGCCATGCGCTACATCCGCAAGATCGAATCCGACAAGTACAAGCTGGCTTCGGTGGAGCGCGAAGCCCGCGTGCAGGGCATGATGACCGACGTCCGCCGCAGCTGGAGCCCGCCGATCCGCGCCGCGATCGAAATGCCTTCCGAAGCCGGCCAAGGCGGCGGCGTGGATAGCAAGCCGGCTTCGGCCCGCTTGCAGGACAAGATGAAGACCATCATCATTCCGGCCGTCGAATTCCGCCAGGCCAACATCAACGACGTGGTCAACTTCCTGGTCGAGGCCAGCTTGGCCGCCGATCCCGAGAAGGAAGGCGTCAACATTATCCTGAATCTCGGCCAGGGCAACAGCGGGGGCTCCGCTCCGATGCCTGCCGCTCCGGCCACTCCGGTCGTGGACGAGTGGGGCTTCGGCGGCGAAGATCTGGGCGCCGGCATGGCGATGTCCTCCAGCGCGCCCGCGGGCATCCGCGACATCACCCTCAACCTGCGCCGCATCAGCATGCTCGACGCCATCAAGTACATCACCGAAGTGGCCGGCCTGAAGTATCGCATCGAAGACAGCGCCGTCATCATCACCCCGATCGACGCCCCGATCGGCAACATCATCACCCGCATGTACCCCGTCCAGCCGTCCTTCATGGACGTCATCGTCGAGCGGCAAGGGCCGACCGCCGAGGAACGGGCCGGCGCGGAGTTCACCTCCATGAGCGATCGCGTTTCCGTCACCAAGTCCGACGTGAAGGATTTCTTCGAGAAGACCGGCGTGAAATTCCCCGCCGGCGCCTCGATCACCTACAACGCCACCATCAGCCAGCTGATCGTCGCGAACACCGCCGACAACCTCGAAACCTTCGAGCGCATCCTCCAGCAGCTGAACGTCGTGCCGAACCAGGTCGAAATCGAAGCCCGCTTCATCGAAGTCGATCAGGGCGATCTCGAAGAACTCGGCCTGCAGTGGATCCTGAACGACAACTACGAGTTCGCCACGAAGAACGACGGCTCCGGCCAGCGCATGCAGGTCAACGCCAACAACAACGGCCTGACCCAAGGCAACCGCTTCTTCAACTACAATTCCGGCAACCTGAACATCCAGCCGGCGTCGCTGATCACCCAGACCGCCAACCAGACCATGCTGGGCGGCATCCTCAGCGCCTCCAGCGTGCTGACGAATCCCGAAGTGACCGTCGTCCTCCAAGCCTTGTCGCAGCACGGCGGCACCGACCTGCTGTCGGCCCCCCGCGTGACCACGCGCAGCGGCGTCAACGCCCAAATCCAGGTCGTCAAGGAAATCATCTATCCCACGGAATTCGACGTGACCCAGCCGACCATGAATTCGGACGGCAACGTGACGATGTCGCCCGTCGTGACGCCGGGCACCTTCGAAACCCGCGAAACGGGCGTGATCCTGAACGTGACGCCGACCGTCGGACCCGACGGCTACACGATCGACCTCGTGATGGCGCCGGAAGTCGCCGAACTGGTGGACTGGATCCAGTACGGTTCCCAGATCACCGTGGAAACGGGCATCATCGGCGCCAAGCAGCAGAACACCTATCTGTTCAACATGCCGCAGCCGATCTTCACCAGCCGCAACGTCACGACCTCGATCGTGATCTGGGACGGCCAGACGGTCGTCATGGGCGGCCTGATCCGCGAAGAGCTGACGACCATCAAGGACAAGGTGCCGATCCTCGGCGACATTCCGCTGCTGGGTTGGCTGTTCCGCTCCGAAGGGCAATATAGCCAGAAGAAGAATTTGCTGATCTTCGTGACCGCCCGTCTGGTCGATCCGGCCGGCCGTCCGATCCATACCGGCGACAACATGGCGATGCCGGGCGCCGGCATCGACGCCGCTCCCGCGGCCGAGACCGCGGCTGCGGTGGCTCCGTAAGGCCCGTTCCCCGCCGGATTCCCGGAGCGGTTCGCCGCGAGGGAATCCGGTGTTTTGTTCCCGGCGGCCCGCGCGCGGCGCGGCGGCCAGATGAAGGCGTCGGCGGAAGCGGAAACGCGAGGGTCGATTTTGAAATGGCCGGGTCTGCTCCCGGCGTTGGCTGGCCGTTGAATCCTGATTCCTGAGCCCATGGCCCAATCCGTCCTCATCGTAGATGGCACCGCGGTGGCTTACCGCGCGTTCTATGCCGTGCGCGAACTGTCCACGCGCGACGGCCGCCCCACGAACGCGCTGTTCGGCTTCGTCCGCATGCTCCGGCAGCTCGAGGCCCATTGGCGTCCCGATCGCGTCGTCGTGGCGTTCGACGGCGGTTCGCCCGCCCATCGCCTCGAAAAATGCCCGGCCTACAAGGCGCAGCGCGCGCCGATGCCGGACGACCTGCGCGCGCAGCTGCCCTTGATCAACGACTATCTCGAGGTCGCCGGCATCCCGACGATCCTGCTCAAGGGGCAGGAGGCCGACGACGTCATCGCCACGCTGGCGGATCGCGCCGCCCGCGGCGGCGCGACCGTCCGCCTGGCCACCAGCGACAAGGATTTGATGCAGCTCGTGGACGATCGCGTGCGCATCGTGCCGCCCACCAAGACGGACGAGGAACTGGACGCCGCCGGCGTCTTGGCGAAGACGGGCGTCCGGCCGTCCCAGATCGTCGACTGGCTCGCGCTGATCGGCGACGCGGCGGACAACATCCCCGGCGTGAACGGCATCGGTCCCAAGACGGCGACCAAGCTGCTCGCGCGTTTCGGGTCGCTGCCGGAATGCTTCGCGCAGGCGGAGCGGATCGAGCCGGACGGCGTGCGCGCGAAACTGCAGGCCGGCCGCGCCGTCGCCGAATTGAACGTGCAGCTCATGACCTTGGACAAGAACGTCCCCGGCGTGCCGGACTGGGCGGAAGTCCCGGCGCCCGCGCCCGATGCCGGCCGCTTGAAGGCCTTTTTCGAGAAATACGAGCTCCATCGGTTCGCGGCGGAACTCGACGGAAAATCCGCTCCTCCCGTTCCCGCCGCGCGGCCCGTGCCGCCCAAGCCTGCCAACGACCAAATGAGTCTGTTCTGATGAAAGAGCGCACCTTCCGCATCCTGAAGATCGCGATTCAGATTCTCCTGCTGGCGTTGCTGGTGGCGGCGGCGGCCGGCACGCGCCGCCACGTGCTGAACGCCCAGCGCCAGCTCACGGCGGACGGCGGCATTCCGTTCTCGCTCGAAAGCGCGCTGGCCTTCCGCCGCATCCAGATGGTCTATCGCGACGGCGATCTGCCGAAGATCGACCGCGGCATCCAGTATCCCGGCGGCGTCGTGTCGCGCGAAACGGATACGCTCGGCGCCGAACGCCTCTATGCCCGCGCCGCCAAGATCTGGCCCGGCACGCTGAATTTGGCCGAGAAAATCCGCGCGCTCCATCTGGCGTGGTTTTGCCTCGCGATTCCCGCGATGTTTTTCTGGGTGAAATGGATGGGCGGGGGGGCGGTCGGCGGATTCTGGGCGGCGGCTTTCTACGCCGTGGCCATCGGCGCGGTGGCGCGCTCGACGGGCCAGGAGCTGTCGCACGAGAACGACGCGCTGCCCCTGCTGATCGGGCACTTGGCCGCGCTCGCCTGGGCGCGCAACCGCGCCGCCGGTTTCCGCGCGCGAACGGTCGCGGGCTGGATTTCGGCGGGCCTGGCGGGCCTGGCCCTGTGCGCGTGGGACATGGTCCAGTTCTATCTGATGCTTTACATGGCGTGGGAAGGCGTCGCGGTGCTGCGCGGGCGTCTTTCCAAGGAAGACCTGTGGTCGCGCGCGGTGCCGATGATGGCCGTGCTGCTGGCGGTCGGCCTGCGCAATCCGTATTTGTTCAAACACGGCTTCCTGTTTTCGCCGGTCATGGCGCTGGGGTGGGGGATGTTGCTGGCCGGCGCGCCGGTCGCGCAGCGCCAGCGCCTGGCGACGCGGATCGCCCTGGCGCTGGTTCCCATCGCGATTTGCCTCTTGCTCTCCCGCTGGTACCTGCCGTCCTATGGCCATTTCGGTTCCTTGCTGTGGGCCAAGCTGCGCTTCTTCAACGTGCGTCCCGTCGATCCCGCGGCGCTGACCTTCGAACAGCGCATCCTGTGGGCGCCGGCGCTCAATTCCACCTCGTGGGCGCTGCTGTGGGAATGGTTCCCGTTCCTTTTGGTGTTGACGGCCATCGCCGTTTGGGTTTTGATGCGGGGCACGGTACGCAACCGCTTCGAGTTCGCCGACTTCCCCCCTCTGCTTTTCTACCTGCTGGCGTCTCTGGCCGCTTTCATCCTGTTTTTCCGGTTCCACGTGTGGCTGGCGGTGTTTGCCTGCGGAACGGTCGGCCTGTGGGCCGGGCAATGGAAGACGGGCGGTTGCCGCTGGTGCCGCGGAGTCACCGTGGCCCTGCTGGCCTTCGGTTGGCTGGCGGAAGCCTCCCAGCCCTGGTTCGGCCCCATCCGCTGGGAGAAGTCCGTGGTGGAAACGCCGGGCGCGCCGCAATGGGACGGGCCCCTGTACTGGGGTCGGCCGAACGTCTATGCGGCCGAAACGGAAGCGTTGATGGAGCATCTGCGGAAATTCGTCGCGCCGGAGCCCGTGCTGGCGAATTTCGGCATCAGCGCGAGCATCGCCACCTATGGCGGCTGCCCCGTGGTGCTGCATCCCAAATTCGAATCGGCGGAGATCCGCCGGAACGTCCGCGAATACGGCGAGGCGCTCTTCAAGGGCGACGAAGCCGAATTCCGGGATTGGATGGAGTCGAAAGGCGCGACGGTCTACGTGCATTCGATGGGCGAGTTTTCGGAGATCCAGCCGGGCCTTCAGATGCGCTACATGGTGGATGCGCTGGACCCGGCGACGAACGCGGCGGCGCGGTTGTTCGAGCAGCGGCCCGAGGAACTGCAATATTTCGCGCCGCAGTTCGCCAACCGGAAGTACCGCGTGTTCCGGCTGAAGCGCAGCCCCGTGGCGGCGCGGCTGGCGGAAACGCTGGCCGAACAGGCCCGCGCCGCGCTGGAACGCGGCGAACGGGCCGAGGCGGAAGCGAAAGCCGCCCATGCCTTGCGCATGGATGCCGAAAACGAAGACGCGCAGGAGGTCCTGCGCCACGCGGCGGCCCTGCGCGACGAGGGCTTCCGCGCGGAAGAAGAAGACGGCGTTGCGGTCGAAGCGTCCCCGTTGGCGCCGGCCCGGCCCTGGTAGAAGGATGAAAAAAGGATTTTGCGCAGCATTGACCGGCGGAATCGCCTGCGGCAAGAGCGCCGCGGCGGATTTCTGGCGGAGCTGGGGCGCCGACGTGCTGGATGCCGACCACGTGGCCCATGCGCTGATCGCCCCGGGCGGCGAGTGCGTGGAAGCCGTCGCGCAGGCCTTCGGGCCGGCGGTGCGCACGGCGGACGGCGGCATCGACCGGGCGGCGCTCGGGGCGATCGTGTTCGCGGATGCGGCCGCCCGGGAGCGTTTGAACCGATTGCTGCATCCGGCCGTGATCCGCCGGATGCGCGCCTGGGCGGAAAACGTCCGCCGGGAAGGCCGGCTCGGCGTGGCGGTGATCCCGCTGCTGTTCGAGGCGGGCCTGGAAAAGGAATGGGACGCCGTCGTTTGCGTGGCGTCCGACGAAGAAACGATGTTGGCAAGGCTGGTCGGCCGCGGCCTGTCGCCCGCCGAGGCGCAGGCGCGGATATCCAGCCAATGGCCGGTGCGGGAGAAAACGATCCGCGCCGACCGCGTGATCGAAAACAATGGAAGCCTGGCCGAACTGGAAGCGAAATGCCGGGCCGTCTGGAACGATTTATTTGAACAAGGAGAATAACATGGCACCGAATCCCAAATCCCCCCGTCCTTCCCGCAAGCCCAATTCCGGAGGAGGCGGTCCCCGCCGCGGGCGTCCCCGCAAGAACGAGGAAGAGAAGCCGAAGCGCACGAACATGCCCTTGCCGGCCTCGCTGCTGGACACCACCATTTCCGACGGCGAAGAATATCGTCCGGGCACGGGCGCGGCTCCGGCCGCCGAAGAGCGTTCCGACGCGCCGGGGCGCGGCAACGAGCGGATTCCTTCGCCGCCGCCTCCGCCGCCGCCCATGCGGGAAGATGCTCCCGCCGAATCGGCGCCGCCGGCTGCTCCCGCCCCGCAGGGCAACGGCGACAATCCCCCGCCGCCGCAGCAGCAACAGCCGCAACAACAGCAGCCGCAATCGCAGCAGCAGCAGCCGTCCAACCGGCCCTATCCCCATCAGCAGCAGGGCGGGGGACGGCACGACCGCTACTTCGACCGCAACCGCGATCGCCGGAATTTCCACGACAACCGCCCGCGGCAGCCGTTGACGCCCGAAGAACAGGCCGCCCGCGACGCCCAGATCGCCGCGCAGCGCGCCGCCGCCGAAGCCGCCGCCGCCGAACGCGCCAAAATGGCCCGCGTCCTCAAGCTCAACGAGCTCCAGCTCCTTTCCGTGCCCCAGCTCAAGGAGCTGGCCGACAGCTACCAGCTCGTCGATCTCGGCGCGCTCAAGAAGCACGAGCTGATCTTCGAAATCCTCAAGGCCAACGCCCGCTGCAACGGCACCATGTTCGTCCGCGGCATCCTCGAGATCCTGCCGGACAACTTCGGTTTCCTGCGCTCGACCAACAACAACTACCTGCCGTGCCCCGACGACATCTACGTCTCGCCCTCGCAGGTCCGCCGCTTCGCCCTGCGCACCGGCGACATCGTGGACGGCGAAATCCGCTCCCCGAAGGACAAGGAACGCTTCTTCGCCCTGCAGAAGGTCAACAGCATCAACGACGGCCCGCCCGAGGGCCAGCGCGGCATCATCCCCTTTGAAAACCTGACGCCGCTGTTCCCCGACAAGCGCCTCGTCCTCGAAACCAAGAGCGCCAACAACGTCAACATGCGCGTCATGGACATCCTGACGCCCATCGGCAAGGGCCAGCGCGGCCTCATCGTGGCCCCGCCGCGCACCGGCAAGACCGTCCTGATGCAGATGATGGCCAACAGCATTTCCGAGAACAATCCGGAAGTGAAGCTGATCATCCTGCTGATCGACGAACGTCCCGAGGAAGTGACCGACATGGAGCGCAACACGAAGGCCGAGGTCATCGCCTCCACCTTCGACGAGCCCCCGGAGCGCCACGTGCAGATCGCCGAGATCGTCATCGAAATGGCCAAGCGCCAGGTCGAGGCCGGCAAGCACGTCGTGATCCTGCTCGACTCGATCACGCGCCTCGCGCGGGCCTACAACACCCTGCAGCCGCACAGCGGCAAGATCCTCTCGGGCGGCGTGGACGCCAACGCGCTGCACAAGCCCAAGCGCTTCTTCGGCGCGGCCCGCAACATCGAGCACGGCGGCAGCCTGACCATCATCGCCACCGCGCTGGTGGACACCGGCAGCCGCATGGACGAAGTGATCTTCGAGGAATTCAAGGGCACCGGCAACATGGAAATCTGCCTGGACCGCTTCCTCGTGGACAAGCGCATCTTCCCCGCCATCAACATCGAGAAGTCCGGTACCCGCAAGGAAGAGCTGCTGATGCACCCGGACGAGCTCAGCCGCGTCTGGGTCCTCCGCAAGGCCCTCAACGGCGTGCCGCCGGTCGAGGCGATGGAACTGCTGATCGGCCGCCTGAAAAAGACGAAGACGAACCTTGAATTCCTGATGACCTTGCAGGGATAATGGGTCCATGACCTCGATCGGCATCCACGTCCCGATGGGGCGCGAAGCGCGCCAGCCCTGGGTGCGCGCCGCGCTGTTCGCCGCGGCGCTGGCCCTGTCGCTGGCGCTGCACGGGCTCCTGCTGGCCGAATTCCCCTCGCTGCCGATGGGACGGCCGCTGGACTGGTCCGCGAAGGCGAAACCGCGCCCGATGGTGATGCGGGAGGTCCGGGCCTTGCCCGACCTCCCCAGCTACGTGCAGCCGGAATCGTTCCGCCCGGAAAATCCGGAAGCCTTCGCCGCCGTGGAGCCCCTGCAGAAAAGCCTGCTGGAAGACCTGCGCGCCGGCGCCGAGGCCATGGAATTCGTGCCGCCGCCCCCGGCCGAGGCCGCCGCGCCCGTGCCGGAAGCGGCCGCCGATCTCGCCGGCATGGATTTCCGCCAGGACATCCTCGAAATCGAGCAACAGGTCGCCGCCGACGAGCTGGCGGCGCTGCCGCGCCGCGTCGAACCCGTCCTGGAGCGCATTTCCGGCGCACCCGACATCACGCTGCCCGCGACCGCCGACGCCATCGCCGCAGCGGCCGCCGCCGCGGAGGGGCGGGGGGACGTCTCGCTGCAGTCGCTGTCCGTGTTATCCCACGCCGCCCCGCCGGCCGCCGCCATGATCGACGCCGCCAGCCAAGGCGAACTGTCCGCCGCCGACCGCCTCCGCGAACAGGGTCAGATGCTCGACGAAAAAGCCGCCGACGTCACCGACGTCCAGCCCATCGAGCAGCTGCTGGCCGTGGAGGTCTCCACCTACCAAGCCGCCGACGAAGACGCGCTTTACTTCGAGCTGGCCATTTCCCGCGCCGGCGTCGAGGCGCTGCCGGTGCTGCCGAAGGACGTCCTGCTCGTGCAGGACTGCTCCGAAAGCATCACGCGCACCAAGCTGGACTTCTTCAAGGACGGCATCGTGGACTACCTGCGTACCCTGACGACGGCCGACCGCGTCAACCTGATGCGCTACAGCGACTCGCCGACGCTGTGCTTCCCCAACTGGCAGCCCGTCACCGCCGATTCGCTGGCCGACGCCGTCGATTTCACCGACGACATGCGCGCGCGCGGCCAGACCGATCTCTTTTCGCCCCTGCAGCAGGTGCTCAAGATCCCGCGCGCGCCCCAGCGCCCGATGATCGCCGTGCTGATGACCGACGGCCGTCCCACGATGGGCACGATCGACAGTTCCGACATCATCGCGCGCTTCAGCAAGCTGAATGCCGGCGAAGTGTCCGTCTTCACGATCGGGGCGGGCGACCGGGTCAACACCTTCCTGCTCGACCTGCTGGGCCACAACAACCGCGGCGGTTCGTGGATCATGCCCTTGCGCGAGCAGATTCCCCTGGCCGTCGCGCGCGCCGCGCGCGAATTGTCCCGCCCCGTGCTGGCGAACCTCGACTACCGCTTTTCCGGCGATTCCGCCGCCGAAGTCTATCCCGGCACCCTCACGCACCTCTTCCTCGACCGGCCCCTGCGCCTCTTCGGGCGCTGTCCCGCCGGCCAGAAGACGGCCGTCCTGCAGATCGTCGGCGAATCCGGCCCGCAACGGCGGGACATGGTTTTCGCGCTCGATCTGGCCGATGCCGAGGCCGGCGGCGAAGGCCTGCGCCGCGAATGGGTGGCCCAGAAGATCTACAAGCTCATCAACGACCACCTGGCCAGCGGCCGCGCGGAAACCGTCCAGGAAATCCGCGACCTGTCCATCCGGCACAACGTGCCGCTGCCCTACGGCGCCGATTTCCCGATGTAGGGGAATCGCGGCCTGTTCCGCCGCCGGCGGGGCCCGCGAGTTTTCCATAGCGTGGAAACATTTTTTCCACGGTGTGGAAAAAATCCACTATCATCCCACAAGGGCAAAGCGGGGG
>CALMNW010000096.1 GCA_937872095.1 uncultured Verrucomicrobiota bacterium | reverse complement strand
GGCGTCCGCCGGCGCCGCCGGCGGCACCGCGCGCGACATGAAGTCGTTGAGCACCTGGTCCGTCACCGGATACGGGATGTCGATGCCGCGCCGGCGGAACTGGTACCACACGTGCCGGCGCACTTCGGCCTGCACCGGCTCGCGGAACGGATAATCGTCCAGCCAGATGCGCAGTTCGTAGCCGATGCCGTAGCTCTTGAAATCCACGAGCAGCGCCTGCGGTTCCGGCGTGCGGCGCACCGCCGGCACCGCGGCCGCGGCGGCTTGCAGCGCGCCGAGCACGAGATCGGGCGGCGCGTCGTAGCTGGCGTCCACCTGCACCGCGCAGCGGCGCGGCTCCGCCGGCCGGCTCAGGTGGCGGATGCGCGCTTCGGCCACCTTGGCGTTGGGAATGCGGACCGGGATCTGGTCGCGCGTCGTCAGCCAGGTTTCCCGCCAGTTCATTTCCGTCACGCGGCCTTCGAGATCGTCGATGGCGACCCAGTCGCCGGGCGCCAGCGAACCGGTCAGGTTCAGCGACATCCCGGCCAGCAAGTTGCCGAGCACCCCCTGCAGCGCGAAGCCGACCACCGCCGTGACCAGCGCGGTGGAAGCCAGCAACGGCGCGACGTTCCAGCCCAGCTCGAAGCGCAGGGCGCAGAACGCCGCCAGCGCCGTCGCGATCGCCCGCAGCACGCCGCGCAGCAAGGCGGGCAACGCCTGGCCGTTCCAGGCGAGGACCTGCCGGAACGTCGCCTCGCCGAGGCCGTAGGCCAGCAGCAGCAGCCAGAACAGGCTCCAGGCCCCGACGTGGGCGGACGGGAACCGTTCCGCCCATGCCGCGCCGGCCAGCGCCGGCAGCCGCAGCGCCAGCGCGCCCAGGCCCAGCGCCAACAGCGGGAACGGCAGGCTTTCCAGCGACGCCCACAGCCATTTCGCCGCAAGCCCGCGCGCGGCCTGCGCGCGGCGCGCCAGCGCCCGGCGCGGTCCCACCGCCAAGCCCAGCGCCGCCAGCGCCGCCAAGATCAACGCCGCCGCTTCCGCGAACCGGTACCAAATCGCGCTATTCATTCAGGGTCTCCGTCATGTTGTCGACGTTCGGAAAAAGAGCGCCCTTGAACGCCGCCGCCGCTTCTTCGGCCATGGCGTCGATCTGGGCGTCGGTGCGTTCCGGCGCGTGGTGCACTAGCCAGAGCTTCCGCGCGCCGCACCGGCGGGCGGCTTCCGCGGCGTCCGCCCACGTGCTGTGCCCCCACCCTTTGTGGGCGGCGTATTCGTCCAGGCGGAAATGCGCATCGAACACCAGCAGGCCCGCGCCGTGCGCAAACAGCGCGAACGCATCCTGCGCGCGCGGCGTCATCGCCGCCCACTCGACGTCGGTCGCCACCACCACGCCCGCGCCCGTCGCCGGCTCGTCCACGCGGTAGGCGACGCAGCCGTCGGGATGCGCCACCGCCTGCCAGGAAATCTTCAGCTCGCCGATTTCCTGCGGTTCATCCGGCACCGGATATTCCGCCGGCGGCAGCTTCACGGGCCAGACCGGCGGCGAAAACGTCCGCCGCAGGATTTCGGCGAGGCCGCCGCGCGGCGATACCAGCCGCTTCGGCCAGACGTCCTGCAACAGCGGCAAGCCGATCAAATGGTCCAGATGGGTATGCGTGAAGAAGAGGGTCCCGCCGGGTTTCAGGCGTCCTTTCAGGCGGCCCGCGCCGCTGCCGGCATCGATCAGCACCTGATCGCCGCCGGCGCTTTCGACCAGCAGGGAAAACGTGTCGCCGCCGTAGCGGCTGCGTTCCGCGCCCGACACCGGAAAACTTCCGCGCGTTCCGCCCAGGAAAACCTTCATGGCGTCCTCCTCACTTTTCCGTCAGGTTCCAGATGCCGTCCCAGGCCGCGGCCGGGCCGGCGGCCGCCAAGGCGCGGCATTTCGCCGCGTAGGTCTTCGCCGCCGCTTCGTCGCCCAGCGCTTCGAACGCGGCCGCCGCGTCGGTCCAGCGCCCGGCCCGGGCCTGCGCCAGCGCGGCTTCGAACGCTTTCTCCGCGGCTTGTGCCGGCTCGCCTTCCAGGCCCGTCGCTTCGTATACCCGCACCGGCGTCTTCCGCCCCACCACCGTCAGCTTCCCGAGTTCGCGTCCGGGGAACGCCCCGTTCGTCTGCGACCACGTGGATTCCGCCACCATCATGTAGGTGCCCAGCGCCTTGTTCGCGCCTTCGAGCCGCGAGGCCAGGTTCGCCGCGTCGCCCAGCACCGTGTAGTCGAACCGGTTGCTCGAGCCCATGTTGCCGACCACGACCGCGCCCGTGTTCAGGCCGATGCGCATCTTCAGCGTCGCGCCCGTGCGCTGCGCGAACTCCGCGCGGCGCTCCGCCAGCTTCCGCTGGCAGCGCACCGAGGCGCGCACCGCGCGGACGGCGTGGTCGGGCTGGTGCAGCGGCGCGTTCCAGAACGCGATGATCGCGTCGCCCTCGTACTTGTCCAGCGTGCCGCCCTCTTCGAGGATGATGTCCGTCATGTCGGAGAGGTAGTCGTTCAAGAGCTTCGTCAGGTCTTCCGGCCCCAGCTTCTCGGAAATCGTCGAGAACCCCTGGAGGTCGGAGAAGAAAATCGTCAGCTCGCGGCGTTCGCCGCCGAGCTTCAGGCTGCCGGGATCGCGCATGATCTGTTCGATGACGTCGGCGCTCAGGTAGTGCTTGAACGCGCCCTTGATGAACATCTTCTGGCGGCCTTCCAGCACGAAATTGACCACGGCCCCGCCCAGCAGCGCGAAGCCGACGCCGACCATGGCGCCGGCCGCCGGCAGGACGTAGCCCGCCGCCCACGCCGCCAACCCCGCCAAAATCGGCAGCGGAAGCAGCACGAGGGCCGCCGCCGCGCTTTGCCAGCCGTTGCGCGCGGAAGCGGCGATGCCGCCCGCCGCCAGCGCCAACAGCAGCACCCAGAGCCACTCGGCGGGCACCGGCACGTCGCGCAGAAAATCGCCCGCCAGCAGGTTGTCCAGCATCGTCGCGTGGATTTCCACGCCCGGATAGCCCGCACCCATCGGCGAGGGACGCAGATCTTTCAGTCCCGGCGCGCTGAATCCGAACAAGACGTGGGTGTCCTTGAATACGCTGCCGTCCGGAATCGGCGGCTCGCCGCCTTCCTGCAGCCGCAGCTCCGACTGGATCACCGCCGCCGCGCCAAAGGCCTGGTGCGTCCGCGTGGGACCCCGGAACTTCAGGATCATCCGGCCGGCGCCGTCCAGCGGGATCCGCCGGCCGGCGACGACCCAGGCGCGCGGTTCGAGCGTCGCCTTCACGGAAACCGCGTCCATGCCCGCAAACCAGGCCGCGCAGCCCAGCGTCGGCAGCACGTGCCCGTCGTAGATGCGGAACGGCAAGGCGCGGCGATAGATGCCGTCGCCGTCGGCCACGGCGCTCACGTTACCGAGCCACGCCGCCGCGCCCGCCACTTCCGGCACCGGAAACGACGCGCCCGGCGAAACGACGTCGTTCGCCGCGGCGGGGTGCGCTTCCAGCCAAGCTTCCAGACCTTGGATTTCGATGGGATTGGCTTTCGCGAAGTCCGGCCAGCCGGCCGTCTGTTCCGTCTGCCCGCCCAGGAAGACCGCGCCGGCGAAGCGGCCGAAGCTCGCGACGGCGGCGCCGAACGCCTCGTCGTCCGCCACCCCGTAGGCCGACGGCTCCGTGTAAAGCACGTCGAACGACGCGCTGCGGGCGCCGTTCCGCTTCAGGTAGTCCAGCAGCGGCCCGTAGGCTTCGCGCGGCCAAGGCCACGACCAGCCCATGTTCCGGCTGGCCCAGTCCAGGCTTTCCTGGTCCAGCAGGATTAGCTTCACCTGCTCCGTGGCGGCCGAGGGCTTCGCCAGCAGGCGCGCGCGCCAATCGGCCAGCGGATTGTCCCAGCGCTCGATCCAGCCCGTGCGGGCGAGCGCGCCCACGGCGGCCGCCGCCAACACGCCGGCCAACAGCCCGAACGCCGTTTTTTTGTTCATCCGCCGCGGCCTTTTACAGTTTCTGCGTGGCGGCGGCGAACCGCTTCTGGCGGGCCGGCGCGGTGGTCGCCGTCGGCGCGACGCCGATCTTCGCCAGCTGCGCGAGGCGGTCGGCGGGCGCCGGATGCGTCGCCGCGAAATCCTTGCGCGACGAATCCCAGTTCTTCGCCATGTTCTCCAGCATCGCCGCCAGCGCGCCGGGCTGGTAGCCCGCCCGCTTCAGGATCGCGACGGCCGCCGCGTCCGCCTCGTATTCCAGCTTCCGCGAATAGCCGCTGTTCATCAGCGTGGTGGTGATGTCGTTGATGGATTCGTCGAAAGCCTTGGTCACTTCGGCCAGCTGTTCGCCGGCGAGGTTCTTGCCGGCCTCGACCGCCAGGATCGTCAGCGCGGAATTGAGGCGGCCCGTCTTGATGGCGCGCAAGCCGTGCTGTTTCTCGACGTGCCCGATCTCGTGGGCCAGCACCGCGGCCAGTTCGTCTTCGTTCTGGCAGCACTTCATGAGGCCGCGCGTCGCCAGAATCAGCCCGCCCGGCGCCGCGAAAGCGTTGATGTCGTCCGAGTCCAGCGCCAGGAAGTGGTAGCCGCCGAACGTCTCCGGCCGCTCCGAGAACTGCGCCAGCGCCTGGCCCATTTCGTTGAGGTAGGCGTTCAGATCCGCGTTTGCCAGGGGCTTGTACTGCGTCAGCACCGTCGCCGCCACCGTGCGGCCGACGTAGTATTCCTGTTCCGGCGTGATGTCCTGGAAGGTTTTCGTCACGGCGGTGCCCACGCGCTTGGTGCTTTCGGCCTGCTCCGGCGTGATGACGCCGCCGGCGGCCGCCACGTCGGCCGCGAGGGACGTCGCCTGGTTGACCATTTCGCAGCCCGTCGTCGCCACCATCAGCGCCGCCGCCGCGAGACCCAGCGCAAGAATCGTCGAAATCGTTTTCACGTCGCGCTCCTTCATTGGGCCAAATCGCCCTGCTTCAGGAATTCGACCAGGCGGGCGTTCGAAATCTTCTGCTGGCCCATCCAATCCACCCAGGCGTAGTCGAGGTTCTTGTTCTGCTTCTTGTATTCGGCTTCGACTTCCTTGCTGAAGCCCTTGCCGGCCAGCGCGACTTCCTCGCTGCCGACCGACTGGACGCGCGCGTCTTCCGAACCCGAGCTCATGACGACGCGTTTCGGCGTCAGCGCCGACTCGTGGATCCAGCCGGTTTTGCCGGCGACCGACACCTCGCACCAGCCCGCCTGGGTCTGGTTCACGGTCACGCGATCGCCGTAGGCCACCGTGCCGACCACCGCGCCCAGGAACGACGCGCGGTTGCGCAACTGCCCGTCGCGCACCTGCACGCTCATCTCTTTCGCCGCCCACGCGCCGGTGGCCAGCAACGCCACGCAACACGCCAACATCCATTTCTTCATGATCCTTCTCCCGCTTTCGCTATTTCCCAAGTCGCTGTTCGTCGCGGAAAGTTACCAAAAGGCCGGCCATTTTCATCGCAACCGCTTCGTCGTCAATCTGTTCCGCGCAAGATACCCCTTCTTCCAGAACATGCAAGGCCTCCGGTTGGAGCCCCTGCGCTCCCAGGCTGCGCGCGGCGCGGTAGAACCGGTCGGCCGCCCCGGCGAGATCGCCGGCCGCCTGCGCTTGCCGGCCGGCTTCGGCCAAGGCGCGAGCCATTTCCGGCAGGCGCCCCGCCTGTTTCCACAGTTGGGCAGCTTCGTCCTGCAGGGTCATGGCGGCGGCGGGCTGCTTCTCCGCAACGGCGATCCGCGCGCGCAGGTCTGTTTGTTCCGCCTGGAGCGAGGCCGGCAACCGTTGCCACTCCTTCGTGGACATGCCCGCCAGCGTCTTCGTCGCGGCCGCCGGATCCTCTTTGGCCAACTCCGCGCCGCTCTTCGCCAACAGCGCCTGCGCGCGCAACGCGGGCGACGGCGCCCGTTCGAGCGCCTCCGTCGCCCGAGCGACCGCTTCGTCGGATTTTCCGAGCGCCGCTTCCACGCGCGCCGCCGCCACGAGCAGTTCCGCGCGGCGCGCCGGCGAAATCCGCTCGTCCGCCAACGCTTCGGCGAGGCCCTTCCGGGCATCCGCGGCCTGGCCGGCCGCCAGCAGGCATGTCGCGCGGTTCACGGCGGAGAGCGCCAAGGCCTCCGCGTCGTCCAGCGCCCGCGCCCGCTGCTCCGCCCGATCATAGGCCACCGCTGCGCGCCGGTAATCCCCGCGCTCGTAGGCGTTCCGCCCCGTCGTGGAAGCCGACACCCAATCCGCGTCCGTGAATTGCGGCGCGGGCGGCGACGCGCACCCCGCCGCCAGCAACACCGCGAACAGCGCCATCCAGCGCGCGAATCTTGGACTTCGCATCCTGACCTCTGCTCTCTGACCTCTGACCTCTGTCCTCATGGCACCAAAACCTCCTCGGAGCGGACGGCATCGTCCGATCCCATGTATTTCCGCAGCAGCCAATGCTTTTGCAGGCCGTCCAGCAGCGCGGTCGACTCGCGCATCAGCGCCTGCGCGTCGCCGACGACCGCCGGCAAGTTGTCCACCTCGCCGCCCACGGTATCGGCCATCGCCGGGAGTTTTGCCACCGTCGCCTGCAGATCCGCCGCCATCGCGTTCAGCTTCGCCAAGATTTTCTGCACTTCCGCGACGATGTTTTCCACGTCTTTGGCCATCGCCGGATCGTTCAGGATCTTCGCGGGGATTCCCGGTCCCTTGCGGATGTCTTCCAGCAGGCCGTTGAGGTTCGCCAGCAACTGCTGCAGGCTGCCGTCCGGATCGTTCAGGGTGCCGCCCAGGGCCATGTATTCCGCGATGGCGCCGTTCACGAGCGACAAGGTGTTGATCGCTTCCTTGCGGATGGCTTCCAGCGAATCCATCAGGACCTGGATGATTTCCGTGTCTTGTTTGCAGGAGATCTCTCCGCCGGTCCGCGGCAATTCAGCGCCCGCGACGGGCAGATCCTCGCCCGTGACGGGATCCTTGTCGGGGCCCAGTTCGATGAAGGCGTCGCCGGTCACCACCAGCTTTTTCTTCACCCACGCGACCGTATCTGTCCGCACGAACCGCATGAACGGCCCCCGGACCCGGATGCTGCCCGTGATCTGGTCGTCGTCGCCCACCTGGATGTCCAGCACGCTGCCGACCTGCGCCCCCTTCAGCATGACCTGCGCGCCTTTTTGCAGTTCCATCGAACCTTCCGCCGGAAACTTCAGGCCGATGACGTACTTTGCCTCGAACCAATGCTGCGCATGGCCGGCCACGATCACGCCCGCCAGCAGCAGCAAAAACACCAGCAGCACGAAACCGCCCACGATCTCGTTCACGTATCGGAATTTGAATTTCTTCGCCATGCCTCGCTCCTCACGCCGTTTCCGGCGACGCGATCGCCAGCGGCTCCAGCGCCGCCCGCGTTTCCGCATCCATCGAATCGTCCAGCCACACCGCCGCGCCGCCGGCCGCGCGCACCTGCCGCACCGCTTCCAAAAACAGGGCGCGGTCTTCCGGCGCCGCGTCGCGCAGCGGGCGTTCCAGCACCAGCGCGTCCGGGTTCCCCGAAAACGCCCGCATCCACAGGATTTTCTGCCGGTCCCGTTCGCGCACCAGCGGCGCGCGCTCCGCCGGCAGCGGCCACACCCCGAAATGCCGCGCCCACCGTTCGATGGCTTCCGCCGCCCCTTCCCGGCGGTGCATGCGCGACGGCAGCCACGCGTTTTCGTCCATGTCCAGATTCGCCAGCAGGCCGCCCGCCGCGAAAACGCAGCCCATCCGGCCCCGTTCGGCCGACGCGGCGTCGGCGCCCCGGTCCCGCCATTCCACGCCCTTCCAGAACACCCGTCCCGCCGGCGGCGGTTCGATGCCCGTCAGCCAATCCAGCCACGCCAGCTCCGAATCGCGCCCGATCGGAATCCACAAGGCGCCGCCGCGCGGCACCGCAAAACTCCACGCCGCGCCCGGCGTCGCCCCCCGCACCGCTTCCACCCGGATCAATTCGCTGGATTCTCGTTCGTCCATTCCGTTGTCCTATAGATACGCCATCAGCGAAATCAGCAGCGACGTCACGAACAGCGCCGCCACCGACCGCATCACGCCGCGCGTCGCCGCGATCGGCACTTCCGTGGCCGCCGCGCCCACGGCCAGTCCTTCGTCGCAGCAGATCGCCCCGGTCAGCATGCCCGGCAGAATCGACTTCGCCAGCAGGCTGAACACGTCGCGCGGACCGATCGCCCCGATGACGTTGCCGAAAAACAATCCCATGTCGATGTCGCCCAGTTCGATGACCCACAGGCACAGGAAGCCGCCGATGAACGTCACCGCCAGGAAGATGATCGTGAGGCAGAACGTCGACGCCGCCACGCCCAGCACGCGCGGAATCACCAGATAGATGAACGGATCGATGCCCTGCGCATCCAGCGCGCGCACTTCGCCGTGGACCTTCATGCTGGCCAATTCCGTCGAGATCGCCGTGCCGCTGCGGGCGATCACCACGAAATTCGTCAGCAACGGCCCCAGTTCCCGCAACACGACGGCCGTCAGGATCGGTCCGATCAGCGCGGCCTGGCCCAGGCGCATCAACCAAAACTGCGCCTGCACCACCACCAACGTCCCCACGATCAGCGCGATCATCGCGACGAACCCCGTCGCCTCCAGTCCCGTAAAGAGCACTTGCCGCGCCAGCACGTTGCGCATGGGCGCGGTCCAGATGGCGGGCCGCACGGCTTGCGTCGCCACCGCCCAGACCACCGCCGTCGTCCGCGCGGCCCGGCCCAGCCGTCCCCGCACGCCGGCGCCGATCTGACCCAGAAAATTCATCTTGCCGGCAGTATAGGCCACCCCTTCCTTTCCGTACAACATCTTCCCCAAGCCAAAATTCCGTCTTTCTTCCGCCGCCCGCCGCTCCTATCATGCCTCCCATGTGTGCCGTCCCGATCCAGCCGTTGCGCGCCGCCGTCCGGCGGAAACTGCTGCCGTGGTTCGCGGCCAACGCGCGCGACCTGCCTTGGCGGACGGCACCGCGCCGGCCGTATGCCGTCTGGATCTCGGAAATCATGCTCCAGCAGACCCGCGTGGACACCGTCATCCCCTACTTCCGCCGTTTCCTGGCCCGGTTTCCCGATCCCGCCGCCCTCGCCGCCGCCCCGCTGCAGGACGTCCTCAAGCTCTGGGAGAATCTCGGTTACTACTCCCGCGCCCGCCAAATCCACAAAGCGGCGCAAATCCTCGTGCGCGACCACGGCGGCAAACTCCCCGCCGATCCCGCCGCCCTCGCCGAACTCCCCGGCCTCGGGCCCTACACTGTGGCCGCCATCGCTTCGTTCGCCTTCGGCCTGCCCCTCGCCGTTCTCGACGGCAACGTCATTCGCGTCTTCGCCCGCCTGCTGGCCCTGCCCGACGACATCGGCTTGCCCGCCACGAAAAAGAAACTCCAACGCCTCGCCGACGATTTGCTGCCGCGCGACGAGCCGGCGAAAGCCAACGAGGCCTGGATGGAGCTCGGGGCGCTGGTTTGCACCCCGCGCGCGCCCCGCTGTCCCGCTTGCCCCCTGCGCGGCGTCTGCCGCGCCGCGAAATCCAAAACCCCCGCAGCGTTCCCGAAAAAGAAGAAGAAAATGAAAGTGCCCCACAAAGTCGTCGGCGCCGCCGTCATCCTCAACGCCCGCAACCAGATCCTGATCGCCCAGCGCAACCCCGAAAAGGGGATGCTGGCCGGCCTGTGGGAATTCCCCGGCGGCAAGATCGCGGAGGGCGAAACCATGCCCGCATGCATCGCCCGCGAGCTGAAAGAAGAGATGGGCCTCGACATCGAGGTCGGCGCGCATCTCGTCACCGTCCACCATGCCTACAGCCATTTCACCATCGAACTCCACGCCCATTTCGCCCGCATCCGTTCCGGGCGGCCCCGCCACCTCGAATGCGCCGGCCACGCCTGGACCACGCGCAACCGCTTCGACGAGTTTCCCTTCTCCAAGGCCGACCACGAAATCATCCGGGCGTTGCGCGCCCTGCCCGCCCCCCCGCGCCTGCGCGATTATTTTCCCGCGCCCAAATTAGCCAGATCCTAATTTGAGTTTTTCCCGCCGCTGTCGTAAAAAGCAAAAGCATGCCGGTCATCATCCATGTCGATCACGAAAGGCGGCGCGTCGTCGGAACGGCCACGGGCACCCTCGAGGACCGGGACCTGTTCACCTACCAGGAAAAGGCCGGGCGCTACGAAGGCTACGACGAAATCTTCGACGGAACCGCGGTCGAACGGCTCCAGGACATCCATCCCGCCACCCTGATGAAATTGGCCGGCGTGGCCGCGGCGACGGATACCGAGAAACCGGCCAAGCTGGCCATCGTCGCGACGCAGGACGTCCATTTCGGGATGGGGCGGATGTACGAATCCTTCCGGGAATGCGCGCCGAACGCGAGCCGGAAACTGGGCATCTTCCATTCGCGGGAAGAAGCCGAACAGTGGCTCGACGCCAACGAAGAGTGAGCGACCCGGCCGGGCTTGCTTCGCCCGCCCCCCTCCGCTAGGTTTCTCCGCAGCAGGAGAACGCCCATGGACATCGCCGCCCTCGCCACGACCCGCCGCACGGCCAAAGCCTTCGATCCGGCCCGGACCATCCCGGAGCCCCTTTTCGACCAACTTCGCGTTTTGCTGCGCTTCAGCCCGTCCTCCATCAATTCCCAGCCGTGGCATTTCGTCGTCGCCGCCTCCGCCGCGGGCAAGGCGCGCCTCGCCCAGGCCGCCGTCGGCCGCTACGCCTACAACGCGCCGAAAATCCGCGCCGCCTCGCACGTCGTCGTCTGCTGCGTCCGCGCCGACGCGGAAGACGCCCATCTCGCCGCGATTCTCGCCCGGGAACAGGCGGACGGCCGTTTCCCCGCGCCCGAGGACCAGGACAAGCAGCGCCAAGCCCGCGCCGCCTACGTCGATTTGCACCGGACCGTCCTCCGCGACGTCCCGCAGTGGATGGAAAAACAGGTCTACCTCGCCCTCGGCGGCCTCCTGTTCGGCGCCGCCGCCCTCGGCCTCGACGCCTGCCCCATGGAAGGATTCGACGCCGAACTCCTCGACGCCGAACTCGGTTTGGCCGCCCGCGGTCTGCGCTCCGTCGCCCTCGTCGCGCTCGGATACCGCGGGACCGGCGACTGGAACGCCGCCCTGCCCAAATCGCGCCTGCCCGCCGCGGATCTCTTCACCGAGCTCTGAGCCGCCCTGCCCCGGTTTTACGTAGCACGTAAAAACTTTGGCCGATTTTTCCACACTGTGGAAAAATATTTTCCACGGCGTGGAAAAATGCGAAAGTCCGGCCATGCGCGTGACTTTTCTCGGAACCGGAACCTCGTACGGCGTCCCCATGCCGGGCTGCGACTGCGCGACGTGCCGGTCGGCCGACCCGCGGGACAAGCGCTTCCGCACGGCGATCCGGGTGGAAGCCGGCGACGTCTCGCTGCTGATCGACACGCCGCCGGACCTGCGCAGCCAATGCCTCGCGCACGGCATCGCCCGCATCGACGCCGCGCTGATGACGCACGCGCACGCGGACCACGTCTTCGGCTTCGACGATCTGCGGGCCTATACCAACCGCATGGCGGAGCCCATGCCGGTCTGGGCGTCGGCCGGCACGGCGAAAACCCTGCGGCGCATTTTCGACTATCTCGACCAGCCCCCGATTCCGGGCACCTCGCTGGCGCGCATTTCCCTGCGCGTGGCGGAGGGCCCGTTCGAGTTCCGCGGCCTGCGGCTGACGCCGCTGCCGGCGGAGCACGGCCGCGCCGACATGATCGGCTGGAAGATCGAGCACGGCGGCCGCGCCTTCGCGGCGATTCCCGATTGCAAGTCGTTGCCGCCGGAGACGATGGATCTGTGCCGCGGCGTCGATCTGGTGGCGATCGACGCCCTGCGGATTCGCCCGCATCCCACGCACATGAACTTCGACGAAGCCATCGCGGCGCTGCGCGAAATCGGCGCCCAACGTTCGCTGGTCATCCACCTGTGCCACGAAGTCGCGCACGCGCAGGCCGAACGGCTGCTGCCCGCGGGGATGGCACCCGCCTACGACGGCCTCCGGATCGACCTGTGACCCCGCGTTCTGCGGCTTGAACCCCCGCGCCCGTTGCGGTAGGATGGTTTTTCATGAACGCAAAACTATTCTCCTCGATTCTTTTCGCGGGCCTGTTGCCTTTCTCGCTCCAGGCCCAGGAAGCGACCGCGCCCGAAGCGGCGCCGTTGAAGCCCCAGATCGTCTGCGACGAGCCGATGTACGACTTCGGCGAACGGAACAACACGGAGTTCGTCGAACACGACTATCCCATCCGCAACGCGGGCACCCTTTCGCTGGAAATCCTCAACGTGCGGGCCTCGTGCGGCTGCACGGCAGTCAAGCCCTCGCAAACCGTGATCCCCCCGGGCGGCGAAGCCTCCATCCGCGCCCGCCTCGATCTGCGGGGCCGCAACGGCCTCCAGCAGAAAACGATCACCGTCACGAGCAACGATCCCGACCAGCCGAACCTGATGCTGCAACTGAAGGGCACGGCCATTCAGGCGCTGCGGGCGCAGCCGGGCGCCCTGTTCTTCGGGCGGATCGAGGCGAACGGCGTGCGCGACCGCACGTTTGAAGTCATTTCCGCGCGCGGGCCCATCCAGATCGTCAGCGCCCGCACGGACCACCCGGGGCTCCTCTTGACGGCCCTGGATCTGCAGCCCGGCGAGGACGGCTCGACCCGGCGCTTCAACTTGGCGATCGACCCGGCGCTGCCGGAAGGCAACGTCAACGGTTCGGTTTTCATCAAGACCGACGTGGCCGACCAGCCCGAGCTGTCGATTCCCGTCGCCGCCTACGTCGTAAAGGCGGCGGAACCGGCTCCCGAACCGGCGCCGGCCCCATGATCCCCGGCGCGGCCACCGTCCGGCGCGGCGATACGCTCCGGATGGCCGGAGCTTGCGCGGCCCTGCTGGCCGTGGCGGCCGGCCTGGGCACCGCCGTCAATTTCCTGCGCCCCGCAGCCACGCGGTTGCCGTGGGTGGGCGACTGGCAACACCACGTCGAAACGAAAGCGTTCCGGGCCGGAATTCCGGTCGTCTTCCTGGCGGGCGCGCGCGAACGGACGGAAGATCCGGCCACGATGGTTTTCGACGCGCGCGTACCGGAGCAGTACGAGGCCGGACATCTGCCGGGCGCCCGCAACCTGCCCGTGGGCGAAGTCGACCGGCGCCTCGGCGCCTTGGCGAGCGTGCTGACGCCGGAAACGCCCATTCTGACCTATTGCGGCGGATCCGACTGCGCCGACGCCCTCGAACTGGCCGAGAAATTGCGCGAGTACGGCTTCCAGGATCTGACGCTCTATCCCGGTGGATACGCCGAGTGGACGGAATACGGCGGCGCCGTGCACGCGGGGAGCGAGCCATGAGCCGCGTCCGCACGCCCTTCCTCTGGCTGGCGCGGATCGCCGTCGCCGCGATTTTCCTCGGCGCCTGCATCGCCAAGATCCGCGATCCCGAGCTGTTCGCGCTGGCCGTGAACCGCTACCGCATCCTGCCCGGCGAATTCGTCAATCTCGTCGCGATCGTCCTGCCGTGGATCGAGCTGACCTCGGGGCTGGCGGTGCTGGCGGCGCCGGCGCGCCTGCGCGCGGCCGGGGCGCTGATCATCGCGGGCATGCTGGGGGTCTTCACCATCGCCATTTCCCTCAATCTGCTGCGCGGCATCGAAGCGTCGTGCGGCTGCTTCTCCACGCGCGCCGACGCGGCGGTGTCCGACGGCTGGAACCTGGTCCGCAACGGCGCGCTGATCTGGCTTTCGCTGGCGGTCTTTCTCGACGCCTTCCGCCGCGCGTTTCCCCGCCCGCCCCCGGCTACCCCATGAGCGCAAACCTGCAATCCATTTTCGAGGTCTATGCCGTCGGGGCGGGCCCGTCCAGCACGCACAGCATGGGCCCCCAGCGGGCCGCGCGCCTCTTCGCGCAATCGCTTCCCGCCGCGCCGGCGCGCATCTGCGCGACGCTGTACGGCAGCCTCGCGGCGACGGGGCGCGGACACTGGACGGACCGCACGCTGGTGCGCACGCTGCAGCCGATCCGGGTGGACGTCGTTTTCGACGCGAAAGCCCCGAACCTGCCCCATCCCAACACGATGAAGCTCGAGGCGTTCGACGCCGACGGCCATTCGCTGAAGGAATGGACCGTCTGCAGCATCGGCGGCGGCAATCTGACCGAAGCCGACGGCACGCCCGTCGCCTTCGTCCCGACGGCGACCTATCCCGTCGCGGGCATCGACGAAGCGATGAACTATTGCCGAGCCAACGATCTCGCCTTCTGGCAGCTGGCGGAAATCGTCGAGACCGATTTGTGGCCGCGCCTCGGCGACGTCTGGGACGCGATGGACGAAACGGTCAAGCGCGGCCTCGGCAGCAAGCAGATCATCTTGCCGGGCACGCTGGAGCTGGCGCGGCGCGCGGGCACCACGTGGCACCGCGCGCGCGGCCTCAAAGGCATGCCGCGCGACCTGGGCCTGGTGTCGGCCTTCGCGCTGGCCGTGGCCGAAGAAAACGCCGCGGGCATGCAGGTGGTCACGGCGCCGTCCTGCGGCGCCGCCGGCGTGCTGCCGGCCGTGCTCTACTTCTTCAAGACCGTCCGGCGGATGCCCCGGCGCAAGATCCTCGAAGCCCTCGCCACGGCCGGGTTGTTCGGCGCCTCCATCCGCGCCAACGCCACGGTCTCGGGCGCGGAAGCCGGCTGCCAAGCCGAGATCGGCTCGGCCTGCTCGATGGCGGCGGCGGCCGCGGCCCAGCTCAACGGGGCCTCGCTCAACCAGATCGAATACGCCGCCGAAATGGCCATGGAGCACAATCTCGGGCTGACGTGCGACCCCATCGAAGGTTACGTGCAGATTCCCTGCATCGAACGGAACATGAACGCCGCCCTCCGCGCCATCGAGTGCGCCGCGTTCACGCTGCTGACCGACGGGCGCCACCTCGTGAGCTTCGACGACGTGGTCGAAGTGATGAACCGCACCGGGCGCGATTTGCAGGCCGCCTATCGCGAGACCGCCACGGGCGGCCTCGCCCAGCTCTGGCGGCGCGACATCGAAAGCCGCCTGCGAAAGCCCGCCGCCCCATGAGCGCCTTGGCCAACGAATTTTCCTGGTCGCACTCGCGGCACGAAAGTTTCCAGGCCTGCCTCAAGCGCTACTACTTCGCCTATTACGCCTCCTGGGGGGGCTGGGACGAGAACGCGCCGGCGCGCGTCCGGGAGCTGTATCGCCTGAAGCGCCTCTCCACCCGCCAGCAATGGGCGGGCCACCACGCCCACCAGGCCATCGAATTCCTCCTGAAAAACGCCCGGCGCGATCCTTCCGGCGAAATCGCGGCAAGCGCGGAACCCCGCCAGATCGACCTGATGCGGCGCGAATTCCGCGATTCGCGCGCCGGCGCCTACCGGGCCGATCCCGTCCACGTGCCCGGGCTTTTCGAACACGAGTACCAGCTCGAGATTTCCGCCGAGGAATGGAAGGCCACCGTGGACCGCGTCGCCGTCGCCATCCGCCAATTTCTCGCGGGCGACGTCTGGCAGGCGATCCAAGAAGTGCCGGACGACGGCTTTCTGGCGGTGGAGCGCCGCGCCCACTTCCTGCTCGACGGCCTGAAGGTGTACGCCGTGCCCGACTTGGTGATCCGCCGCGGCGGCCAGGTGATCATCTACGACTGGAAAACCGGCGTGGCGCCCCTGGCGGAACACCGCACGCAGCTGGGCGTCTATGCCTTGCTGGCGCTCGACCGGTGGACGGCCGCGCCCGGAGAAATCGAAGCCGTCGCCTACAACCCCATCCTCGACCGGCGCGAGGCGTTCGCCTATTCCGCCGACGATCTGGAAACCCTGCGCGAATTCGTCCGCGATTCCGCCGACGAAATGCTGTTTCCCCTCGAAAACCCGGAAAGCAACGACGCGGGCGACGGAGCGAATTTCGATTGCGCCGACGACGAGGCGCCCTGCAAGACGTGTCCGTTCCTGCGCGCGTGTCCGCGCTGGAACGCGTAGCGGTCAGGGCGCGGCCGGCGGCGCGGATTTCTGCGCCGCTTCTTTCGCGAACTTGCGCTCCAGGATCCGGACATTCAGGAAGCTGACGTCGCCGGCGACGCCGTCGGCCACGTTCTGCTTGAAAACGTCCAGCGCTTCGCGGTCGCGGCCCATCCGGCGCAGCTGGAGGCCCACCTGCTCGCGATAGAACACGTGCTTGTGCTGGAACGCCGCCGCGCGGCGGCATTCTTCCAGCGCGGCTTCCGGATCGCCCAGCGCGTTGTAGACGCGAGACAGCGAAAACGCCACGGCCATGTCGAAGGGATTCAGTTCCCGAGCCCGCAGCAGATGGATTTTCGCTTCGGCCGCCAGACGCGCCTTGCCCTCGCGTTCCGCCGCCGGATCCGGATCGCGATACCACGTGGCCTGCGCGGACGTCAACTGGCCCAGCCCCAAATGCGGCCGGGCATGGCCTGCATCCCAGCGGATGGCCTTTTCGAAATCCGCGGCGGCCACGTCCCAGTCCAGCCGCTCGCGAGCGAGTTCGCCCTTCAGGTTCCAGACATACGAGACGCCGCCGGAAATCGCGAGCCAGGCGCATGCCCCGCAAACCAAGGCGCTCAATCCGGCCCCCGCCCAGCGGAACCAGCGACGAGAACCCGAAACGGGTTCGAACTCCCGTTTCCGCATCTGCGCGACGCCCCAAGCGACGCCCCCGATCCAGACCAACACGTGCGGATTGGGAAAAATGTGGAAATTGAAATCGAAAAGCGCATGGACGAGGCTCGACGCCGCCCCGCCGGCCGCACCGGCCAGCAACAGGGCCGCGACGCGCGAACGAGCCCGACCGACGGCCAGCACGACACCGATCCCGCCCCACAGCAGTCCGATCAGCAACAGTCCAAGACCGACGGCGCCGTATTCCACCTGCATCTGGAGATATTCATTGTGCAGGAAATCCCACGTCAGATGCTGATCGACGTGGCGCTGGTACGGCGGATATCGCCAGACGAACGAACCGCCGCCGAAACCCGTCAGCGGCCGATCGCGGATCATCGGCGGCATGTCCTTCCACATGGGGATCCGGATGCCGGCGGCGCCTGCTCGCTTGTCCAGCACTTCCTGGATGCGGACATTCACCATCGGCATGGTCTTCCATGCCGTCCAGCCCGCCGCCGCCGCCAGCAGCGGCAACGCCACCAGCGCCGCGAAGAACCAGGCCCGTCCCCGCCGCAACGCCAGCAGAAGCCCGGTCGCGCACAATCCGACCAGCAAGCCGCCCCACGCGCTCCGGCTCTGGGTCCAGACCAGCACGGGAGCCGACACGGCCAGGAAATAGAACGCCATCAGGCGCAATGGAAATCCGATTTCCGCCGAAAAAACCAGCAGGAGCGCCAGCGGAAACAGCATCGAGAGAACGTTGCCGAAATGGTTGGGACACAGATAAGTGCCGCTGGCGCGGGTTCCGTATTGTTCGGGACGCGGTGCCCACAGCACCAAGGTGGAGCCATTCACCTTCTGGATCAGCGCATACAGGCTTTCGAACGCAACCGATAGAAACAGGATGAACAGCAGCCACTTCCAGCGGCGAGCGGTGCCGCCGGCCATCTGGGTCCAGGCCCAAGCGGCCGCCAGCAGACAAACCCAGCGCAAGGCTTCCCAGCGCGCCGCATAGGGAACCGATGCCCCGAAAACGCCGAGCACCACGTAGATCGACAAAGCCGCGAAAATCCAGAATCCGGGGGGGGGCGCGCTACGCGGCGTGTCGGGAAAAACCAGCGGACGGATCAGCACCAACAAGGAACCGAACAGCGAAATCGCCAACCCCGGCGCATAACCCCACGTGCGGGTGGATCCCAGCAACCACATCCCCCCCGTCGCGGGCCACATCAGCAGAAAGAGCGCAATTCCATCGTAGACCCGCCTGCGAGCCGAAGGGTGTTCTGCCCCCCACTCGTCCACGCGGCGCATGCGGACCACCGTTTCCGTCAGAACCAGCTCCGGAGCACTTCGATGACGTCATCCGGCTCCAGCAAGATGTCATCTTCCGGCGACCGCTCCAGCTTGCGCGCGTTCTTGATGACCTTGACGATTTTGCCCCGGCGTTTGATCTGCACCTTTCCGCTGGCGAATTCAGTGTAGCCGCCTGCGGCCGCGATGGCTTGGGAAACCCGGGTGGCCGACAGGATCTGGAAGCGGCCCGCCGACCGGACTTCGCCCAAAATGAAATAGGAGCGCGTGGGCACCACCACGTTCACGGTGATGTTGCGGTAGATATCCTGATCCAGATAGATCTGGCGGATATTCCGCTCCAGTTCGGAAGCCGCCAAGCCCGCCGCCTGCACTTCATTGATCAGCGGCAACGTGATCCTCCCGCCTTCGTCGATGATGTCCTCGATGAGGTCGGGCGAAGGAATGCCGCGCAAAAAGACCTGAACTCCATCGCCCACCTTGAGCAGATAGCCGCCTTCCGCCGAAGAAACGCTTTCCGGCAGGGACATCTCCGGCGCGGCGGGTTCCATCCGCGCCGGCGCGGAAGTCGGTACGGCAGCGGGCCGGGCGACGGGAGCGGGCGCAGCCTTTTCCGCCGGCTTGGGCGCAACCACTTGGACGGGCGCCGCCGGAGCGGGCGCGGACGGGACGCGAACCGCCGGCGCCGACGAAGATTTGGCCGGGGCCGTGGAAGCCGCTGCCGCCGCGGGTTTGGGTGGAAGCCGATCCGTCGGAGCGGCCGTTTTAGAAACGGCCCGCGGGGCGGAAGCCGTCGGCGCCGCCGCGCTCGTGGCGGTTTTCGCCGGCTGGTTTCTCGACGCCACCAGCTCCGCATAACGGTCGTAGACCTTCTGGGAAGACGACGGCGTCGAGCACCCGGCCGCCAGGCCGAGCCACAACCCCGCCAGCGTTCCGGCGGCCAGGATTCCCAATGTTCTGCGGGTGAAATTCACGTCAAGCTTCCGTCGCATCGTCTTCTTTTTCGTGCTTCGTACTACCATAATACTTCTTGGTCGTATAGTGGTAGTAATAATAATAGTCGTCGCGCATGATGTTGATGTTGTTCAGGACGGCGCCCATCAGGTGTCCGCCGGCATTTTCGATCATGCGCTTGGCGCGCAGGGAAATGATCTTGGGATACTTGCGGTATTGCACCACCAAGAGCACGCCGTCGGCCTCGCTCGCCAAAATGGCCGCGTCCGTCACGCCCAGAATCGGGGGGGAATCCAGCAGAACGTAGTCGTATTTCCCCTTGAGGGCATCCAGCATGGCGCGCAGGCGAGCGTTGTTCATGATGCCGAGGGACCCGCGCCGCAGGCGGCCGCTGGTCATCATCCACAGGTTCGGCACGCCGGTTTCCTGGACCACGTCTTCGATTTTCAGCTCGTCGGTCAGCACGTTGACCATGCCGGTCCGGTTGGCCAGCCCCACCATCTTGTGCTGCACGGGACGGCGCAGGTCGGAGTCGACGATCAGCACCTTGCTGCCCTGCTCCGCGCACACGTAGGCCAGATTGAACAGCGTGGTGGACTTGCCTTCGCCGACGCCGCCGCTGATGACGGTGAAGATCTTCTGCTTGCCCTCGCGGGCAAGCAGTGCCAAGCTCGTTCGCAAAGCGCGATAGGCCTCGCCCTGGCCGCTCGACTGACCGGCTTCCGTGAGGGGACGCGACTGCTGCGGAATGACCGCCAGCACCGGCAGGCCCAGATACTTCTCGACCTCGTCCACCGTCTTGATCGACACGTCCAGATATTCCACGAAGAAGGCCAAGCCGGTTCCCGCCAGCAGACCCAGCACCACGCTCAGAAAGATGTTCAGCACCACCAGGGGACTCGTCGGACGGTCCGGCGCCTCGGCTTCTTCGACGATCTCCACCGTCGTGCGGGGCACTTCGACTTCGATGCCGGTCTGCGTGATGCGGGCGCGGAGCGCCGTCAGGATGTCGCGCTGGACGTCCACGTTCCGTTCGGCCCGGTCGAACGGAAGATAGTTCTCTCCTTCCGAAGCGATGTCCGACGTCTTGATCTTGGCGAGTTCCTCGTCCAAAGCCTCGTATTTCTGGCGAGCCACTTCGTAGTCGGCCCGGACGCCCGCCTTGAGACCCTCGAGCGCTGAAGCGAGCTGCCGCTGCAATTCCTCGACGGCCCCCTTCAAGCGCAGGACGTCCGGATGGTTTTCTCCGATCACGCCGTTTTTGATCATCAGCTGCAGGCTCACCTGGCTGTCGATCAGTTGCTGGCGGATGCCCATCAAGGTGGGGTCCTGCACGATGTAGGCGGCCGCATCCATCAGCCGATCGCCTTCCAGCCCCTCGAGCTGATCCATGCGGGCTTTGCGCACCAGCATTTCGACGCGGGCCGCGCTCCGTTCGCCTTCCAGCATGTTCAGCCGCGTGGCCTCCACGCGAATGCCCATTTGGCCGCGGCCGATGAGGGCAATGCCGCGTTCCTGCCGGATCCGCTCCAGCTCGGCTTCGGCTTCTTCGACGCGCTCCTGCTGCTTGCGCACTTCGTTGCCCATCGCGTCGATCGCGTGCTGGATCTCGCGGCGCTTGGCGAACAGACGGCGATCCCGGTAGACGTTGGCGATTTCGTTGGCGATTTCGGCGGCGAGCTTCGGGTCCTCGCTGGTGGCGCTGATGTTCATCAGGGTCGTATCGCGATCCTGTTCCACGCGGATGCTGCGCGAGAGGATTTGCAGCGCCAGTTCCGGCGTCACGGGCGACTTGTCCTCGTTGAGCTCGATTCCCCAGACTTTCTGGAGATTCAGGTTCCGGATCACCTCGGTCAGCACGGGCCGGGACCTCATGATCTTCTCCTGCGTCATCAGGAAGAAGGGGTTGTAGCCGAGGCGCGTGACCTGGCGCTCGAAGAAGGGATCCACGTCCATCGCGTCTTCGCGCACCTCGAGCTGGGTGGTCGCGGTGTACTTCTTCGGCATCATCAGCGTATAGGCGGTGCCGGTCACGATGGTCAGCAGCGCGACCGCCAGAATGACCTCCTTGCGATCGCGGATGACGCGCCAATAGTCGAGGAAGTGGAGAGCGGTGGTCTGGGATTCTTCTGCCATGGAGTCTTGTCCTGAAATGCCTAGCGGGGCTTGCCGCCCCGCCGGGTCTGTCTTCCGTTTGGGATCAGGAGAAAGGCGGCCGTTGCCGGTCGCCTTGCCCGTCCTGACGGACTAGAAGAGCTGGATCTTCCAGCCGACGTCGAATCGATTGCGGTCGTAGCTCTCGCGGCCCACCAGGTCGCTGTCCAGCTTGATGAACTGATAGCCGACTTCCACCCAATTGATGCGGTTGATGCGGTAGGTCAGGCGCGCGCTCACGAGGAAAGAATTTTCGTCGGCGTCCGTCGGAGTCGGCGTCGTCGGATCGCCGTCGTCCAGCGCATAATCCGCTTCGTACTGGTTGAGGGCGTAGGCGCCGCTGGCGTAGAAGCTCAGCTTCGTGGTGAAATCGTGCGCAAAGCTCAGGCTCAGATAAGTCCGGTTCTGGCTCAGGTAGAAAGCCACGTCCGATTCATAGATCGAATAGGCGGCCGCGGCCGTGATGCGGGTGGCGGGCGTCGGCAGGAAGGTCGACGAAAGCTCGAAGTACGGCTGCGTGTTGTCGTCGATCGCGTCGTTGTCGTACATGCGCTGTTCCATGCCCGCGCGCAGGCTGCCCAGCAGCTTGGGATTGAAGGTCTGCTCCGCACCGAGGCCGGCGAACACGGAGTTCGCGTCGCGGTTGTGTTCCGCATCCGCCTCGTTGTACACTACCGTCTGGTAGCGCAGGTCGCCCATGAGGGTCGTGCGGCTGGCCAGTTGCTGGCGCAGCGTCAAGCCGCCGACCGCGCTGTAGTAGTTGTCGTTTTCGTGGGCGTTGTCGGTGTATTTCAGCAGGATGTAGCGGCCCGACAGGTCGATGCGCGTTTCCGGCGTCACGTTGTAGGACAGGGTCGCCAGCGCCGAATTGTAGTAGTTGTCGTCATCCGCGCGCACGACGAAATTCTCGTCCTGCAGCTCGGGCAGCTGGCTGGCGCGCAAGGTTTCGCTGATCGACAGCACCAAGGTGGGCGTGAATTTCTGGACGAAGTTCAGGTCCAGGTCCTGCAGGAAATCCGTATCGTCGTTGTCGCGGTTGGAATACCAGATGAACGACGGGCGATACCGCAGGCCCAGATAGGTCCGCTGCAGGTTCAGGTTCACCAGCATTTCGATTTCCTCGATGATGCGGGTGCTGTCGGTCTTTTCATGCGTCACGGTCGATCCATCGCTGGCCTCGGCGTCGCCGGCCTGATAGACGTTGTCGTCGTAACCGATGCGGAGGCGGTTGTTCATGTGGATCGGCGATTCCGCGAAAGCCGGAGCCGCCAACGCAAGCAGGCAGGCTGCAACGATGAGAAGTCGAATCTGTTTCATATCGGTAATTCCTTGTGTGTTGGCGCGCTTGTCCGTTGCTGGTTACTCAATAGGGGGTCGGGGAAATCGGGCGGAATTCGCCGCTGATCGATTCCATTTCGCTGAAAATCCGGGTCACCATGGCAAAGGGAACCGAATATTGATCCCTGTCGCCCGGCGTTAAATACACGTTGTAGACCAGCGGGTCGGTGGACTGCAGCGGCATGTCCTGACCCATGCCGTCCGGCAGCGTCTCGACGGACTGGATGGTTTCGCTCAGGCGGTCCAGCGAGATGCCGGCGGCCTTCAGGGCGTCGATCCAGGATTGCGGATCGTTCGGATTCTCCACCTGGTCTTCCTTGTGCATCGCCTGCATGAGGACGCGGGCCAGATCCGCCTTCGTCACCACCGCGCCCATCAGCCAGCCGGCTTCGGGGCTGATGCCGTTTTGCATCAGCACGTCGAACGTCTGCTGCGGCGTCGGAGCGTTCGGGAGGTAGCGGACCAACCCCAGCGCCTTGACCAGCAGATCGGCCAACTGGGTATGCGTGACGGGCCCGGAAGCCTGCGCTTTTTGGGCGGTGGATTTCTCCTTTTTCTGGGCGGCACCGGCCGTGGCGGCCATCATCAATCCGACCAGCAAAAACACGAGGATCTTCTTCATCTGTTGCTCTCCTTGCCCCAGGGCGGCAAAACCGATTTATGCTCCCGGCCCGTCGTGGACCTTTTATAACCGTGTTTGAATAATGCTTTACCGGCCTCCCGCCGTCAACTGAAAATCGACGGAAAAGCCGGCATATTTGGGATTGCTTTTCCCCCCCGTCCGGAGGCAAGATGGAAACCCTGATTAGCGGTTTATCACCTAGCACGGAGACGATTTCATGGCCAAACTCAGCGGCATGTCCGGCGATTTCAAGGGACGGGAATATCCCATCGAGCAGGGCGAGATCACCATCGGCCGAAAAGCGGACAACATGATCCTGCTGGACCATCCGACGATTTCCAGCCACCACTGCCGCATTTTGCGCAGCGGCGACTCCTGCGTCCTGCAGGATCTGGAGTCCACGAACGGCACGCGCGTCAACTCCCGCGACGTGAAGGAATCCGCTCTGCACCACAAGGATCTGATCCAGATGGGGTCCATCGAATTCCTGTTCGACGCCCCTGAATTGGCCAGTTCCGGCGCCCGCTACACCGACGCCAACGCGGAAGTCGCCACGGGAGCCATGTCCGCCCCGCAGGATTTCGCGAGCATTTCGCCTTTCGGGGCGCCGCCCAAAGAGCGGCGGGGCATTTGGTATTTCGCGCTCATCGTCATCGGCGCCGTCGCCTTGCTGGCCTTGGTTTTCTATTTCCTCATGCTGGCGAAGGCCGCCTGATCCGCGCGACCGGCGGCTGCCATGAGCCGGGCCTCCCCCAGCACCCGCCTCTCGGGGTTCACGTTCGTTGAACTGCTTCTGGCGTTGGCGCTGGGCGCGATGGTCGCCGCCATCCTCGGCGTTTTGGTTCATGGTTTGCTTTCCGCCAGCGGAAGCCAGGCAGCCCGCCTGAGCGGTCCTTTCGCCGCGCGCGCGGCCCTGCGAACGCTGGCCCGGGAAATCTCCTGCGCCTTTGCCCCGCCCGTGGAAGATCTCGCCCCGCTGCGGCTTGCCGCCTCCACGGAAATCGGCAAGCCCCAGGTCGTTCTCTCTTTTTACGTCCCGGTTCCCGGCCCGCTCGGTTACGACGTCGAACAGGTCACCTACGAAGCGGCGCCGACCCGGCGCGACCGCTACGAAATCCGGCGCATTTCCGCGCCTTGTTCCGGCCCCTATACCAACGCCCCCGTCACCAACCTCCTTTTCGAAGGCCGTTTCACCCTCGCCATCGAGGCCGTGACCAACGGAACCCCTTGCGCCGAATGGCCGCCGCCCCAAACCCAAGATAAACCGACGCTGCCGGCCTCGTTGCGCCTGACCTTGACCATGCCCGGGCAGGAAGCCCTCCAGACCGAAGTGCTCATCCAGGCCGCCGCCGGCATCCGCTCCCCCGTCGACCGCCAGGCGCAGGACGCCGGCGAACCGGCGGACGCCGAAAATTAAAAGCCGCCGCCCGCGTCGAAAACGCTTGCGGCCGCGAGGACGAATGCGTATCTTCTGCGCCCAATTGACCACGAGGTCATCCCTCTCCCGGTGCTCGGGTGGTGGAATGGCAGACACGCATGTTTGAGGGGCATGTGGGGCAACCCGTGGGGGTTCGAGTCCCCCCCCGAGCACCATCTTTCCCGTCTCCGGAAGCCGGTTTCGGCGACCTTTTTCCCACGGCAGTCCGCGCACCGGAAAACCTTGTTCCGCGCAACGCCGCGCCGTAAGATGGATTCCAGCCAAACCAACGGAGAGATCCTTATGAAGGCCATCGTGGTATACGAATCGCTGTGGGGCAACACGGCCGCCATCGCCCGCGCCATCGCCGCCGGCATCGGTCCCGACGCCCAAGTCTTGTCCACGGCCCAAGCCGCGCCGGACGTCCTCGCCGGCGCGGATCTGATCGTGGCGGGGGCGCCGCTCTTCGCGTTCCGCCTGCCGACCGACGACATCCGCGAAACGATCAGGAAAAAAGCCGCTTCGTTCGCCGCGCCGCCCGACCTGTCGCATCCGGCGCTCCGCGCCTGGCTGGAAACCGTTCCCGCAGGCCGCGGCCGCAGTGCGGCGTTCGAGACGCGCATGTGGTTTTCGCCCGGCGGCGCAACGGGCGCCATTCTCCAAGGCCTGAAAAAAGCCGGCTATGCGCCGCTGGCGCGCGGCAAGCGCTTCCGGGTCATGGGGATGACCGGTCCGCTCAAATCCGGCGAAACCGATCGCGCGCGTGCGTGGGGCGAGACCCTCGCTCGCGCCGGACGCGGCTGACGTTCAGGCCAAAGCCTGGCCCAGCAGTTCGCGCAGACGCCCGGCGGACGGGCCGAAGCGATCCAAGATTCCCAGCGCTTCCGCCAAGAGCGCTTCCGCGCGGGCACGCGCCGCGGCGGGACCGAACAACGAAACCGCCGTGACCTTGCCGGCATCCGCACCGGCGCGGTCCGGCTCCGGACCGTCGGCGAGATCGTCGAGGATCTGGTAGGCCTGGCCCAGTTTCCGTCCCGTTTCGCGCAGCGCGGCGGCATCGGCGTCCGCCGCGCCGCAAAGCAGCGCGCCCCCGGCCAGCGCCGCCGCGAACAGGGATCCGCTTTTCCGCGCGTGGCATTCCAGCAATTCGGATTCGGACGCCCGGACGAGCGTCAAGTCCAGCTCTTGGCCGTGCGCCAAGCTCGTGCCCAATTCCCCCAGCAGAACCAGCGTGCGAATCCGGCATCCTTCGGGCACCCCCGCATGGGCGGCAACGACGTGGTAGGCCAGATTCACCAGAAACGCCGGCAGCAAATCCACCGTCCAATCCGGAAAGACCAAATGCACGCACGCCCGACCCCGGCGCGTCGCGGCATCGTCCATCGAGGGCAGGTCGTCGAGCGTCAGCGAGGCGGCTTGCAGCATTTCCAGCGCCGCGGCCAGCGGCAAGACGGCTTCTTCCGCATCCGCGCGGAAAATCGATCCGGCCGCCACGGCCATTCGGCCGCGCCAGCGATGGCCCCCGCCCAGCGTCGCATAGCGCGCGGCCCGGACCGTTTCCGTCGGCGGACATGTCGCGAAGGCCGCTTCCAGCGCTTGTTCGATGCGGCGGCAGAGCCCCGCGCTTCCATCCGGATCCGGCGTGGCTGCGCTCACGTTGCTTTTCCGGATCGCATGAAACCGCCGACGCCTTCCGCGAAGGCTAGAAGCTCATCCGCCAGCCGATGGACGCGCCGGCGACTTCGGTCCCGCCCCCCCCGGCGGACGACCCCAGCCCGATGGGCGCGGTGACGGCCTGCAGCACGACGGGCGATTCTTCGGCCTTCTTCGCCGCCTGGGCGATAGCCTTGTCCACGTCGGCTTCCGTATAGCGGTCCACGTCGGAGCGCAGCGCCACCAAGCCATAGACCACGACCACCGTGACCATCAGGCCCACGGTGATCGCCGCGCCCGTCGAGTCGTCGCCCGACTCCGCGCGCGCCGGCGCCGCCGGCATCGTCGCCCCGATCAGCGCGGCGATCAACGCCGCCGCCATTCCGTTCCGTCCGCTGTTCGTCATGCCGTGCCTCCGGTCCTGCGCGATCCGTTAAAATGCCCCGAAGAAAATGCTGGTGAACGTGGTGACGGGCGTCGTCTCGCGGAAGTCGTCCACCGCCGCCCGGCCTTCGCGGAGCAGCGCCTGGAACTCGAGGTAGAGCGACTCGTCCGCCACCAGCTTGCCGATCGTGCCCTCGCCCTTCTCGATGGATGCCGACATCTTGCGGAACGACGCGAGGATGGCGGCCAAATCTTCGTACACCTGGTCGTCTCCGGCCAGCAGGCGGCCCAGCGTACCTTCGCCCTTGTTCAGCCGGTCGCTGACGTCCTTGAGGTTCGCGGCGACGGCCTGCGCATCGTCGTAGAGCCGGTCGTCGTTCATCAGCTTGCCCAGCGTGCCCTCGCCCTTGGCCAGCTGGTCGCTGACGGTGCGCAGGTTCGCCGCGATCTGCTGGACGTCGCCGTAGACCGCGTCGTCGTTGATCAGCTTGCCGAGGGTGCCCTCGCCCTCGCCGAGCTTCGTGGCGATCTTGCGCACCTGGGCCATGGTCACCTTGAAATCCTCGAGAATGCCGTCGTTGAGCGCCTGACGGATATCCTCCACCGTCTTGGTGGCGGCGGAGATCAGGTCGGTCGACGGGCTGCCTTGCAGCAGCTTCGGCGCGGGATTCATCGGTTCGGCTTCGTAGGTCCCTTCGTGGACGTTCAGGTAGCGGCCGCCCAGCACGGAGGTCGGCATCACTTCGATCCGATAGTCGTCCCGGAGATGCACGGGGGTCTTGAGCAGGGCCAGCACGTGCACCCCGTCCCGTTTCAGGCTGATCTGCTTGACCTTGCCGACGACGACGCCGCGCGCGCTGACCGCGTCGCCCACGCGCAGGCCCATGGCGTTGTCGAACAGGATTTCCATCGGCCGCTCCTTGCGGAACAGCGAATCCTGGCTCAGCACCACCGTCAGCATGAACAGGGCCGCGATGACGGCGAAGCTGAAGAGACCCACCATGCTTTCGACGAAAATCTGTTTCTTGAATTTCATTTTCCAAACGCCTTCCGGACGTCCTGCAGGCCGGCGATGCCCTGAGCTTGCAGGAAGTCTCTCACGACGGGGTGTCGCGATGCAATGAATTCCTCGGGCGGGGCGCAGACCACGAACTTCCCTTCGTGGAGCATCGCCACGCGCGTGCCGATGTGGAGCGCGCTGTAGAGATCGTGGGTCACGACCACGCTCGTCACGCCCAGATGCCGCCGCAAATCGTCGATCAGCAGGTCGATCTGCCGGGAGATCACCGGATCGAGCCCGGAGGTGGGCTCGTCGTACAGGATGATCTCCGGCCGGGTCACGATGGCCCGCGCCAGCCCCACGCGCTTGCGCATGCCGCCCGAAATGTCGGCCGGCATCTTCTGCTCGGCGCCTTCGAGCCCCACCAGCGCCAGCTTCTCCGCCGCGCGGGCGCGGATCTCGTCTTCGGGCAGGTTCGTCTTCTGGCGCAGAGGCAGGCAGACGTTGTCTTCCACGTTCAGCCACTGCAGCAGCGCCGCGCTCTGGAACAGCACGCCGAACCGCCCCAGGATCCGTTCGAGCTCCGCCCCGCCGGCCTCGCTGATGCATTCGCCGTCTACCCAGATCCGCCCGGCGTCCGGCGTCAGCAGGCGGATCATGTGCCGCAGGCTCACGCTCTTGCCCGCGCCCGAGCGGCCCACGATCACGAAGGTCTCGCCCTTTTCGATCTCGTAGCTGACGTCGTCCAGCACCGTCTTGGCGCCGAACCGCTTCGTGACGTTCTCGAAGCGGATCATTGGTAGAACATCCTCGTCACGAAGTAGCCCACCACGAGGATCAGCAGGAACGAAACGATCACCGTGCGCCGCGTGGCGCGGCCCACGCCCACGGCCCCTTCCGTGGCGGTGAAGCCTTGGTAGCACGCCACCGTCACGATGATCAGTCCGAACAGGAACGCCTTGAACAGCCCCACGTAGAGATCCTTGTTCTCCGCGTAGCGGAACGCGTTGTCGAAGTAGGCCTCCAGCGAAATCCCCAGCTGCGTCGCGCCCACGATGGCCCCGCCGAAAATCCCCAGCAGGTTCGTGTAGACCGTCAGCAGCGGCATCATGACCGCCAGCGCCACCAGCCGCGGCATCATCAGGTAGCGCAGCGGGCTGATGCTCATCACGTCCAGCGCGGCGATCTCCTCGGCCACCGTCATCGTGCCCATCTGCGCGGCGATGGCCGAACCCACGCTCGCCGCGATGACCAGCCCCGTCATGAACGGCCCCATCTCGCGCAGCATCGACACGCACACCAGCGTGCCGATGTTGTTCTCCTGCCCGTAGCGGCGCAGTTCGAGGCCGACCTGGAGCGCGAGGATCATGCCAGTGAACAACGCCACCACGCTGACCACCCCCAGGCTCTTGATGCCCACCAGGTAGAGCTGCCGCATCACGTCGTCGCGGTTCTTCCGCGAAAACAGGTGCGGCGTCTGCGCCGCCGCGCCCAGCAGCATCAGCAGCGCCTGTCCCGTGCCTTGGCAGGCCAGGATGATGCCGCGCCCCGCCGACGCGAAAACGTTCGGGGGCGGATCGAAAATCTGGGGCTCTCTCGTGATCATTTCGGTTCGGCGCCCTTCCCGGCCGGCGGCGCCAGCCGCACCCGGCCCAGCCACAGGAAGCGCACCTGACGATTTGTAGCCGTTCGGTCGTAGGCCAGCAAGCCTTTCAGCACCGACCAGCGGCGGGCCGAGTCTTCCTCCGCCCGTTCGTGCCGCCACAGCGGGAACAGCGAAAACGCGCGCGCGCCGTCGTCCCGCCGCTCGTCGCGATAGATTCCCCACAGCGCATCGACGTCGCGGTCTTCGCCCCGGACGCGGACGTCCAGCAGCGTCCACAGCGGCGCCCAGCTGCGTTCCACCGCGGGCGGATGCCCCGTCGGCCACAGATCCAGCAGCCGCAGGCGGTAGGTTTTCTCGTCCAAATCATACTGGCGCGAATACAGAGGCCACAGCTTCGTGCGGTTCGCGACCACGCGCGGCGCCGGCGCCGGCGCGGCGTCCGCCTGTTCCGCCGGCTGGCGCTTCGCCGGCAGCGGGTTCTCCGACTGCGTCACGCTGGTGAACAGGGGCGCCAGCATCCAGCGCGTCTGCTTCCGGGCGCCCCATTCGTTCTCCTCGCGGCTCAGCAGCGGCCAGAGCCAGAAGCGACTTTGCAGCGGCCCGTCCTTCTTCTGGCCGTACAACGGCCACAGGTAGAACTTCTCGCGCACGCCCGTCTCGATCTGGATGAAGGGCCACGGGCAGAAGTAACGCGAAAACTTTTCGCCGCGGATGAACTGGAACAGCGGCGGCGCCAGCATCCACCCCTTCTGGCTGTTCAGGTGGACCCGGCCGCACAGCGGAAACAGCACCCACGCCGTTCCCTGCGCCTGCGGATGCACGTAGCGCGCGTGGTTCCAGATCGGCCACAGCACCGCCTGCTTCTCGAACTGCCGCTCGTTCTTCGTCCAGGCGTAGAGCGGAAACACGCGGAACTGTTCCCGGTGCCCGTCCGGGGACGTCGTGCGCGAATAGATGGGCCACAGCACGTCCGTGGTCCGCACGTCGTTCACCTGGCTTTGCGCCCACAGCGGCCACAGCGCGAACCGGATGCGGTCCTTCCACAGGAAATTCCGGATTTCGCCGCCCAGCGGCCACAACGCCGCGTAGCCCGTTCCGTCGGCGTCGCGCCCGTGGTACCAGATCGGCAGCAGCCAAAACCGGTATGGCGATTCCGGATCCGTCCGGTCCTCGTCGAGGAACCAGGAAATCAGCACCCGCCACGATTTTTCCTTGCCGAACGTCTTGCCCGACGCGATCGGCCAGCAGCAATCCCACGAATCCCGGTCCGCCGCCGGATCCACCGCGCGCGCAAACAGCGGGCGCGGAAAGGCCAGCAGTTTTTTGCCGTCTGGGCTTTCGGCCTTCTCCCAGAACGGCCCCGCCGCGCGGAAGCGGTCGTTGCCGTCGCAATCCGTCGTCCAGGACGCCAGCGGCCCCCAGTCCGCCTCCGCCACCCGCGGCGCCGGAGCGTCGTTCGCCCAGGCACCGGAAATCGCCGCCAGCAGGACCGCCGACGTTTTCCACACCGTGGAAAACTTTTTTCCACACCGTGGAAAAAACGGACCGATTTTTTCCACACTGTGGAAAAATTCCCGGCGGTTTTTCCACGCCATGGAAAAACGGCTTCTCATGCCAGCAACCGTCCCTTCCCCGGCGTGCCGACGAACTGCCCGGCGCGCACCATGATCTCGCCGCGCACCGTCACGACTTCCGGCGCGCCGACCGTTTCGAACCCTTCGTACGGATTGTAGTCCACGTCCAGGCTCTGGGTCTTTTGCGAAATCGTCCGTTTCGCGGCGGGGTCCCACACCACGAGGTCCGCATCGAACCCCGGCGCGATCGATCCCTTGCGGCCCCACAGACCGAAGATCTTCGCGGGATTCGCCGCCGCCACCTCCACGAAGCGCTCGAGCGAAATCTTGCCGCCGACCACGCCCGCCGTGTAGGCCAGCGCGATGCGCTCCTCCACGCCGGCGAGGCCGTTGGGAATTTTCGAGAAATCGCCGCGGCCCAACGTTTTCTGCCCGTTGAAGTCGAACGGACAGTGGTCCGTGCCCAGCGTGTCGATGCGGCCGTCCGCGAGCGCCTGCCACAGCGCGGCCTGGTCGGTTTTTTCCCGCAGCGGGGGCGACAGGATCCACTTCGCGCCCTCGAAGTCCGGCCGCTCCGCGTACGACTTGTCGAGCGTCAGGTACTGGATCATCGTTTCGATGAAGAGGTGTTTCAGCTTGCCGCGGAAGCGGTCGGCCATGGTGAGCGCCTCTGCGCAGCTCAGATGCACGACGTAGGCCTTGGCGCCCGCGGCCGCCGCGAACGTCAGGAACTTGCAGACGCCCTCCGCCTCCACCATCGGCGGGCGGCTCGGTTCATGCCACTCGGGTCCCGTCTTGCCTTCCGCCAGCAGTTTCTTCTGCAAGGCCGGGATCAGATCCGCGTTCTCGCAGTGCGCCATCACGACCAGATCGTGCGCGGCCGCGAATCGCAGCACGCGGAACAGATCCTCGTCGCCGATCGCCAGCGCCGGCTTGTAGGCCAAATAGATCTTCAGCGACTTCAGCCCCCGCGCGACCAGGCGTTCCAGCTGCTTCTGCAGCTCGGCGTCGAACCGCCGCACCATCAAATGCAGGCCGACGTCGCACGAGGCCTTGCCCGCGATCTGCGCTTCCCACGTCGCCCAAGCTTCGTCGAAATCCTTTTCCCGGCCCGCCCCCGCGAAATCCATGATGCAGGTCGTCCCGCCCAGCAGCGCCGCCCGCGTGCAGTTCGCGAAGTCCGACTTGGCCGTCACGTTCACCAGCGGCAGATAGGCGTGCACGTGCGGATCGATGAACCCCGGAAAGACCAGCTTGCCCGCCGCCTCGACCACCGTCGCTCCCGGCGGCGGCGCGATTCCCGGCTCCACCTTCGAAATCGTTTCCCCCTCGCACCAGACGTCCGCGACGCAACGGCCTTGCGCCGTCACCACTTCTCCGCCGCGGATCAGCAAGCCCATGGACGCTCCCTATTTCTTCAAAACCTTGACGATCCGGTTCTTCGCATCCACCTTCACGACCGTCGCCTTGAACTTCTTCGCTTCCGCGTCGTCCATGGAGGCATAGGCGATCACGATGATCGTATCTCCCTTGTAGGCCAGGCGCGCCGCCGGCCCGTTCAGCATCATCTGGCCCGAACCGCGCTTCCCGAGGATCGCGTAGGTGATGAACCGCGCGCCGTTCTGCAGGTCCAAAATCTGAACCTGTTCGCCGGGAAGGATGTCCGCCGCTTCCAGCAGGAGGGGATCGATGGCGATGCTCCCCTCGTAATCGAGTTCGAGCCCCGTCACCGTCGCGCGGTGGATTTTCGATTTCAGCATGGTCCGTTGCATCTTCAGGTCTTTCTTAAAGAACCCGCACTTTATCCCGAATCGCCCGCCACTTCAAGAACCGAGAATCCCGGGCCGGCGAGCCACCTTCGGGATTGCAACCCGCCGCCGCCTGCCGCTTAATGCCCGCCATGGCCGATCCCGACGCAACTTCCGCCGCCGGTCTCGTCGTCTTGCGCGACGAGGCCGCCGGGCGCTGGCTGCGTTTCCGGAATCCCGTCGCGACCGTGTCCGCCGGCCGGATCGAGGACGTCCTGCCCCGCCTGCGCGAGGTCGAGCGGGCCGTCGCGGACCGCAGCCTGCATGCCGCCGGCTGGGTGGCCTACGAAGCCGCGCCGGCGTTCGATTCCGCCCTCGCCGTTCGTCCCGCCGGGCCGCTGCCCTTGCTCTGGTTCGGCCTCTATGCCGATCCCGAGCCGATCGAGCTGCCGCCGCCCGCCGACGCCTTGCCCGGCGATTGGCAACCCGACGTCGCGCCCGCCGCCTACGACCGCGCCTTTGCCGAAATCAAGCGCCGCATCCGCGCCGGCGACACCTATCAGGTCAATTATTCCTACCGGCTCCGGCGCGACGCCTTCGCGACCGATCCTTGGCAGGCTTTCCTCGCGCTGGTCCACGCCCAGCGCGCGCCCTTCGGCGCCTACGTCGCCGCCGGCCCCTGGCGGTTGTGCAGCGCCTCGCCGGAGCTGTTTTTCCGCCTCGACGGCGCGCGACTCGAAACGCGGCCCATGAAGGGCACCGCGGCGCGCGGGCGTTCCGCGGCCGAAGACCGCGCCCGACTCGCCGCCCTGTGCGCGTCCGCCAAAGAACGCGCCGAAAACCTCATGATCGTCGACATGGCGCGGAACGACCTCGGCCGCGTCGCCCGGCCCGGCTCCGTCCAGGTCCTGCGCCTGTGCGCGCCCGAAAAATACCCCACCGTCTGGCAGCTCGTTTCCGCCGTCGCCGCCGAAACCGACGCATCCGTCGCCGAGATCTTCGCCGCGCTGTTTCCGCCCGCCTCCATCGTCGGCGCGCCCAAGGCGCGCACCATGGAGATCATCGCCGGCCTCGAAACCTCCCCGCGGCAGGCCTACACCGGCGCCATCGGGTTTCTCGCGCCCGGCCGCCGCGCGCAATTCAACGTCGCCATCCGCACGCTGCTCGCCGACGTCCGCGCCGGCCGCGCCGAGTACGGCGTCGGCGGCGGCATCGTGTGGGATTCCGCTGGCGCCGCCGAACAGGCCGAGTGCCGCGCCAAGGCGCGCATCCTCGCCGCGCCGCCGCGGCCGCCGTTCGACCTGCTCGAAACCATGTTGTGGACGCCCGCCGACGGCATTCGCCTGCTCGAACTGCATCTCGCCCGCCTGCGGGATTCGGCGGACTACTTCGACTTTCCGTGCGACCTCGCCCGCATCCGCGCGGAAATCGAAGCCCAGGTGCGCGCGTTTCCCGCCGCGCCGCAGCGCCTGCGCCTGCGGCTGGCCGCGGACGGCGCGCCCGCGCTCGCAGCCCGCCCCCTTGCGCCGCTGGGATCCGACCCGTTCTTCCGCGTCGCCCTGGCCCGCCGCCCGATCGACCGCGCCGATGTTTTTCTCTACCACAAGACCACGCACCGCCGCGTCTACGAAGAAGTCCGGTCGGATTTTCCCGGCCACGACGACGCGATGCTCTGGAACGAAGCCGGCGAGGCCACCGAATCCACGATCGCCAATCTCGCCGTCGAAATCGACGGCGCGCTGTACACGCCGCCCGTGGAATGCGGTCTGCTGCCCGGCGTCGCCCGCGCGGAACTGCTCGCCCGCGGCGTCCTGCGCGAACGGCGCATCGCTTTGGAGGAACTTCGCGGCGCCGCGCGCGTCTTCCTGCTCAACTCCGTGCGCGGCCTGTTCCCCGCCGTTCTCGATCCGGCCGACTGACGGCGCCGCGCGGCGCGCGGTCCGTTCAGGCCGGCGACAACGGCTTGCCGGCGGCGTCGAAGCGCGGCGCGGCGACGACGGCCGGATGCAGATAGATCGGCTGCCGTTCTTCGCTGGCGCCGCCGGCAAAGAAAAGTTTTCCCACCCATGCGGCCTGCGGCGCGCGGCCGTCTTCCGCCCAATGCGCATCCGGCCATTCCCGCCCGCGCGCGTCCGCCGGCAGCAGCTTCCATTCCCCCGTTTGGCGCACGAGCGACTGCGGATCGCGCGCGAACCGCCCGGCCCAGATCGTCCCGCGCCGCGCGTCGCCCCACGCGACGACCTGCGCGAGTTCCGGCCGCTCCGCGAAAAGTTCCGCGGCGAGCGCCGCGCCGCTCGAAACCGTCCAGACGGGCTTGTTTCCCGGCAGCGCCCAACCGCGCGCCGCCGTCACGCTCACCCGCAGCCCCGTGTACGATCCCGGCCCGCGCCCCGCCGCGAACGCATCGACGTCCGCGAACGTCCACCCCGCGCGCGCCAGCAATTCCGCCGCCGCGTCGAACAGCCCCTGGCTGCGGCGATGCGCCGCATCCACCGCCGCCGCCGCCGCGACCGCGCCGGCGTCCAGCAGAGCCAGGCTCGCCGTCGCCGTCGAAAATTCCAATGCCAGCAGTTTCATCGCGTGCGAACCATGACAGGTTTCCGCGCCGCGGAAAACGTTTTTGAGCGGACGCGGGGGCGGACGACAAAAAAAACCGCGGCATCGCTGCCGCGGTTTTCGGTCATCCGAACGGATGAGTTACTTGAGGATCGCGTCCTTCGCGGCCTTGGCCACGCGGAACTTCACGACCTTCTTGGCCTTGATCTGGATCACTTCGCCGGTCGCGGGATTGCGGCCCATGCGCGCTTTGCGGTTCACCAAGACGAGCTTGCCCAAGCCGGGAACGGTGAAGCCGTTCTTCGCGTTCTTGTACGCCAGAGCCGAAAGGGCTTCCAACGCAATGCCAGCCTGCTTCTTGCTGATTTCGGTCTTTTCCGCAATCGCGGCCACAATCTGACTCTTCGTCATCGCCTTCGCCATAACCAGTACTCCTTGTTCTTCTGTTTCTTTTCGAGATGGGTTTTTCCGTTCAGATTCCCAATCTGATTCGCGGTTATGCTCCAAACGGCTCGGAAATGCAATACTATTCCGCGTTTTTTTCGGCGGAAACGTTCCGCGCGGCGCGGCTATTTCATCAGCGCCAGCACGGGGGCGAGATCGTCCGCCGAACGGATGCGCAGGGTGATCCGGTCGGTCGGCACGAGGCGCGGCTCGATTTTCGCGGCGAGCATGGCTTCCAGGTCGTCCGCGTAGTTCTTGCGGTTCTTGGCGGCCTTCGGATACGCCTTCGCCAGCGCCGCGCGGGGCCACGTCTGCGGCGAAAGCACGCTCCACAGGCGGCCGTCCACGTCCAGCCGTTCGGCGATCGCGCCTTTCTTCGCGGAGACCACCGCATCCGGAATTTCCATCGCGGCGACGCCCGACCCGTGGCGCCGGGCGCACTTCGCCGTCTCCGCAATCAGATCCGGCTTCACCATCGGCCACGAGGCGTCGTGCACGCAGACCCATTCGACGTCTTCGTCCACGTGTTCGAGTCCCGCCGCCATCGAGGCGGAGCGCTTCGCGCCGCCGACCACGATTTTCTTGACCTTCGAGAAGCCGAACAACTGCACCATGCCCAACACGCTCTCCGCGCGTTCGCGGCTCACCACCACCACGATCCCTTCGACGTCCGGACATTGGTTGAACGCCGCCAGCGAGTACGCCAGCACGGGCCGATCGTTCAGATACAGAAACGCCGTCTCGATTTCGGAAGAGATTTGTTCGGCTTTCCCCGCAGCCATCACCAAACCCCAGATTGCTTGCTTCATGCTGTCATTCCTTTGGCGGAACCCCCTGCGCCCCAAGCGGGGTGCATCGGTTTCCACATTCAAGAGTTTGTTCGGAAAAACGGCCTTCGTCAAGCCAAAGACGCCCAAAAACGGCTGTTTTTGGGGAATTCGCAGGAAAGATCGGCCGGCGGCGGCTCAATACCAAGCCGGCTTATAGCCCCCGCTGGACAGGTTCGGCCGGGTGGATCCGACCGACGCCGGAACCGGCCGCGATTTGGGGGCTTGCAACGGCGATGCCGGCGCGGGTAAAACGCTCGATTCGACGCGGGAGGCGCTCCATTCGCCCCGCCACGAAGGTTCGGTTCCAGACCGCATGGACGCGGCGGAGGAGGAAAACCCACTCCCCCCGCCGGCGGACAACAATCCCTGGAAACTGGACGACCGATCCAATCCCATGCGGTCGGCCGGAAGGGGGTCCTCGTTCTTGGCGCCTCCCGCCGAAACGCTGACCAGGGATTCCCGCAGCGAGGCGAAGTCGGGTCGCGCATTTTCCGAAAATTCGGCGATCAATTCCCGGGTCTGGCTCATGCCGCCCGCGACGTCGGCAGAAGTGCGATAACTGATCGGCGCAGCGAAGTCGGCCGAAGGATCGGAACCTGCGGTCTCCCGGCCGGGGAAATCGGCACGGGCCGGCGCATGCCAAGCCGCGGCGGAGTTCTCACCGGCCAGCGCGTCGGCCGGCAAGGCATCCGCACGGTCCGCTTGCGAGGACAAATCGGTCCGATCGCGCAAGAACGGATTGGATTCAGCGGTCTCCGGGCGCCACTCTTCCTGTTTGGCGGCGCCTCCGTCGGAGGCGTTTGCCACTTCGTCGACCAGCCACCCCCAGCCGGATCCGTTCTGCTCCGCCGTCATGACCGAGGTGGCCGCATTGCTCGTCGTTTGCCCCAAAGCCGGAAGCGACAAGCTCTTGACCAGCCAATTGTCGCCGGAATTGTTTTTCTTTCCTCGGCGCCCGTCGGCTCCGACCGCCGGCGGCGACAACTTTCCCGGCACCGGCGCCGACCCGTTGAACGCGGAACTCCCTCCGACGAGGCCTAGTTGCAGCAACGCCTCTTTTCCCATCAACGCCTCCCGGGTCTGGACGTCCCGGAACGTCTGGAGCGCGGCGAGATCCGGTGCGGCGGCATCGGCCACCGTTTGTTCTTCCGACTCGGTGGCGAAAGAGATGGGCACCGTGTATTCCCGATAGACGGGGACGTCCCGACCCGGCGCACCCCCGGCGCAACCCAGCAGGCACGCCAGCGCCGTCCGCATGACTTGGCTTTTCCTCATCGCCCGCGACCCTACGGCATCCCTCGCCGCTTTTCAATCCGCATCCTTGCATCCGCGCGCTCCGTTGTCCTATCATGCCGCCCATGAATCGATTCGTTTTTCTCCTCGCCGCGCTGGTCGGGACCGCCGCCGCCGCCCAGAGCCTGCCGGCCGCCGGCATCCTGCTCGACAGCTATGCCGCCGTCGTCAACGGCAAGGTAGTCACCGTCGGCGACGTGCTTTCCGCCATGCCTGCCGCCCACGAACGCCTGTCCGCCCAATACGCCGGCCGGGAACTCGAAGAAAAGCTCGCCGAAAAATTCGGCGAGGTCCGCGACAAGCTCGTCGAATCCGAACTCGTTCTGCTGGACTTCGAGACGCAGGGCGGAACGCTCCCCGACCGCGCCGTCGAAGACCACGTCAATTCCGTCATCCACGACCAGTTCCAGGATGACCGGACCGCCTTCCTCAAGGCCCTCGCCGAGCAGCGCCTCACCTATACCGAATGGCACAAGCAGATGAAGGACCAGCTCGTGGTCCAGATCATGCGCCAAAAGGAAGTCGCCGCCAAAATCCTCATCACGCCCCTCGATCTCCAGGCGGCCTACGACGCCCGGAAGCTTTCCGACTATGCGACCCCCGAACGCGTCCGCCTGCGCACCCTCGCCTTCGCCGTCGACGATCCGGAACATCTGGACAAGGTCCGCAAAACCGCCGAACGGCTCCGCCAGCGGCTCCTCGCCGGCGACGTCGCCTTCGACGCCGATGCGTCCAAGAACGCCATCCTCCAGGACGACGGCGAATTCCTCGACGTCGCCAGTCTCCACGAGACCCTCCGCGCCGCCTTGACCGATCTCGCACCCGGCGGCATCTCCGCGCCCGTCGAAATCGGCGGTTCCCTGTATCTCGTCCAGCTCGTCGAGCGCCGGCCCGCCGGCATGCGGACGCTCGAGGAAGTCGCCGCCGATCTCGAAAAGAAACTCCGCGGCGACGAATTCGACCGCCTCAACCGGGCCTGGATCGACTCCCTGCGCGCCAAATACTACGTCCGGCTTTTCGACGTCGATCTCTTCGATTGAGGCCCCGATGAAACCCCTCGCCATCGGAATCACCGCCGGCGATCCCAACGGCATCGGCCCCGAAGTCGCCCTCCGCGCCGCGCTCGGGCCCCAGCCCGCGAACCGCCGCCTCGTCCTCATCGGACATCGGTCCGTCTGGGAACGCGCCGCCCGGCTGATCGGCCGCAAGCTGCCCCCCGAGATTCCCGACCTCGAACCCCCGCTGCCCCGGCGCGCCACCTGGGATCCCGACATGGCCCCGCCGCCGGCCGCCCGCCCCGGCCAAGTCCGCGCCGACGCCGCCCGCGCCGCCTACGCCTACGTCCTCTCCGCCGCCGCCGCCGCGCAAAACGGCCGCCTCGACGCCATCGTCACCGCGCCCATCAGCAAGGAAGCCTTTGCCCTTGCCGGCATCCGCGAGCCCGGCCACACCGAACTCCTCGCCCGGCTGACCGGCACCCGCCGCTACGCCATGATGTTGTTCGGCGACCGCATCCGCGTCGTCCTCGCCACCCGCCATCTTCCCCTGCGCAAGGTCGCCGACGCCCTAACGGCCGACGCCGTCGTCGAAGCCGTCGAGATGCTCGCCCGCGCCCTGCCTTGGATGGGCTTCCGGCGCGCGCGCATCGGCGTGTGCGGCCTCAACCCCCACGCCGGCGACGGCGGGGCGTTGGGCGACGAAGAAAAGAAAGTCATCGCCCCCGCCCTCGCCCGCTGCCGAAAACGCGGCTGGAACGTGGCGGGCCCCATCCCCGCCGACGCCATTTTCCACCAGCATCTCGCCGGGAAATACGACGCCGTCGTCGCCATGTACCACGACCAGGGCCTCGGCCCCATGAAGATGCTCTCGTTCGAATCCGGCGTGAACCTCACCCTCGGCCTGCCGATCATCCGGACCTCCCCCGACCACGGCACCGCGTTCGACATCGCCGGCAAGGGCCGCGCCGATCCGGCCAGCACCCGCGCCGCCCTCGACTGGGCCGCCCGCCTCGCCGCCCGGAAGAATCCCTGGGCCTAGAACCCGGCTCCGATCCGGCCCAGCAAACGCAACCGCGCCAGCGTTTTTTCCCCGTTCGGCAAAGCCGGATCGATCCGCAAGGCGCGTTCCACGCAGGCGACGGCTTCCGCCGGGCGATCCACTTGCGCATAGGCGACGCCGAGGTTGAACCAAAGTTGCGCCAGATCCGGCCGGCTGCGCACCGCCGCTTCGTAGTGCGGCAGCGCCTCCGGCACGCGGCCCGAATGGGCCAGCAGGTTCCCGAGATTGTAGTGCGCCTGCGCGCCGTTCGGCATCCGGCGCACCGCTTCGGCGAACGCGGCTTCCGCTTCGTCTGCCCGTCCCAATTGGACCAGCGCGTTGCCGCGGTTGTTGTAGAACCGGGCGCCGTCGGGTTGCACTTCGATGGCCCGATCGTACGCGGCGAGGGCCTCCTCCGCGCGGCCCAGCTTGAGAAGAGTCATGCCCAAAGCCGACCAGTATTCGCCGTAATCGGGATGCAACCGCAAGGCTTCGCGCAGCTCCGGTTCGGCTTCCTGGTATCGTCCCGCCGCGTGCAGCGCCTTTCCATAGTGGCTGTGCATGAGCGGATGGTTCGGCGCCAAAACGACGGCGCGCCGGAACATCGCCAGATCGTTCCGCCACCAGGGAAGCTGGGCATGCGTCCGCGCGACGCACGCCGCCAGGATCAACGCCCCCGCCGCCGGCACCCACCGCCGCGCGCGCCCCCGGGCCCATTCCGCGCCGGTCCAGGCCAGCGCGATGCCCAGGCCGATCAAGGGCAGATAGGTCCACCGGTCCGCGGATTGCGCCAACCCCATGCGGACCCCGCGCACGACCGGCGCCAGCGCCAGCAGGAACCACAGCCAGCCCACCAGCATATGCGGGCGCTTTTTCCGTTCGCGGAAGCCCACGGCCGTCGCCGCCGCCAGCGCCGCCGCCGCCGCGAGGGATAGCGGCCACGACACCGCGTCGCGCTCCGGATAGAAAATGCTCAGGCGCACCGGCACCGCGATCTTGTTCAGATACGCGAAGACGTTCGGCGCCACCAAGCCCAGCCGATCCAGCGGTCCCAGGGGACTCCCGTCCCCACGGCCCGACGCGTGCGTGCACAAATTCACGGCCACGAAAACCGCCGCCAGGCCGAACAGGGGGATTTTCTCCCGCAGCAACGGCTTCCATTCCGCCCAGGCCGCGCCGCCCCACAAGGCCTGCGCCCGCCGCAGCGGCCAATAGTCCAGCAGCAACAGGATGAACGGCACGGCGATCAAAACGGCTTTCGCCATCAGTCCGGCCAGCATCAGCGCGAAAACCGCCGCCAACCGTCCCGCCGACGGCTGCCGCGCGTGCCGCCGATAGGCCAGCAGGCCGAGCATGAAAAACAGGCCGCTGAGCACGTCCTTGCGCGCCGTGATCCATGCCACCGGTTCCACCTGCAACGGATGCCACGCGAACAGCGCCGCGACGAACGCGCTCCGCCAGCGGGAGCCGGTCATCCGGAACAGCGCCCAGAACAACAGCGCCGCGTTCGCCGCATGCAGGAGGACGTTCACGAGATGGTGCCCGTGGGGACCCGCGCCGAACAGCGCGACGTCCACCATGTACGAAATCCACAGCAGCGGCAGCCACCACTGCTCGTGCACCGTCGTGAACGCCTGCCGCACCCCCTCCCACCGCAGCCCGCCGGCCACCATGGGATTGTCCGCGACGAAGACGTTGTCGTCCAGATTGACGTAGTCGAACCCCTGCGCCGGCCAGAACAACGCCAGCGTGAGCGCGAACAGCAGCGCGGCGATCCCCCACTCCGCGCGGAATCCGGATCGGGCAGAATCGCGGCTGGCGCTCATATCGGACTCAGCCCGCCGCCGGACGCTCCACGGTCACCCGCCGCGATTCCTCGTCCGCGCCCGGTTCCAGCCGCACGTGCCAGCAGTTTTCCGGCAGCAGTTCGGCCACGCGCTCCGCCCATTCGATCGCCACGACCCCGCCGAAACGGAACAGATAATCCTCCAGTCCCAGCCCGAACGCATCCCCCGCCCCCCGCACGCGGTAGAGATCGATGTGCGCCAGCGCCCGCTGCCCCCTGTATTCGTTGATCAGCGTGAACGTCGGGCTGCCCACCGGCCGCCGCACGCCCAGCGCCTTCGCCAGCCCCTGCACGAAACACGTCTTGCCGGCGCCCAGATCGCCGTGCAGGCACAGCACCGTGCCGTCCGGCATGGTTGCCGCCAGCCGCGCCGCCAGCGCCTGCGTTTCCGCCGCCGACGCCGTCTCGATCCGTTCCGTTTTCCGTTCCATGGCCGCCTACCTCGCCAAAATCCCGCCCGCTTGGCAAGCGCCCAATTCCGGCGCCGGGTTTTCCACACCGTGGAAAACTTTTTTCCACAGCGTGGAAAAATCCCGCAAAGTTTTTACGTGCTACGTAAAACTCGCCCAAAGTTTTTACGTGGCGTGGAAAAACCGGGGCGGCCGGAACAAACTGCGATTTGCCGCGCGCGGGGGGCGCTATTCGCGGAAGCCGTTGGTGATGGGCATGCGGCGGTCGCGGCCGAACGCCTTGGGCGTGATCTTCACGCCGGGAGCGCCCTGACGCCGCTTGTACTCGCTGCGGTCCACCATCCGCGCCACGCGCCGCGTCGTGGCTTCGTCGAAGCCTTCGGCGAGGATGTCGGGCAGGCCCGCCTGCTGCTCGACGTAGCGCTCGAGGATCGGATCGAGCACGTCGTAGGGTGGCAGGGAGTCCGAATCGCGCTGGCCCGGCTTCAGTTCGGCCGAGGGCGGGCGCGAAATCGTCGAGGGCGGAATGACCTCGCCGCGCCGGTTGCGCCAGCGGGCCAGCTCGAACACCAGCATCTTGGGCACGTCCTTGATCAGCGCGAAGCCGCCGCACATGTCGCCGTAGAGCGTCGCGTAGCCCGTGGCCATCTCGCTCTTGTTGCCCGTGGTGACCACCATGTGGCCGAAGCGGTTCGAGAGCGCCATGACGATCACGCCGCGGATGCGCGCCTGCAGGTTTTCCTCCATGAGCGTGCCCGGCAGCGGTTTCGCCCAGTCCACCGCCGCGCAGGCCGGCCCGAGCATCCCGGACAGCGCGTCCACCGCCGGCGCGATCGGGATCTGCGGGCAGGGAATGCCCAGCCGCTTCGCCAATTCCAGCGCGTCGGAGAAAGTTTCCTTGGACGTGATGACGGACGGCAGCGTCACGCCGAACACGCGGTCCTTGCCCAGCGCATCAACGGCGATCGTCGCCACCAGCGCGGAATCGATGCCGCCCGAGAGCGCCACGATCACGCCGGGAAAGCCGTTCTTGTCGACGTAGTCCCGCAGGCCGATCTGGAGCGCCTCGTAAACCTCCTCGACCGCGTCCGGCATCGCCGCGAGGCGGCCCGGCGCGGGCGCCCACGTCCCGCCCGCCGGCGCCACGTCGACCGTCAGCAGGCCTTCGCGGAACAGCTCCGAGCGGGTCGCGACCTTCCCGTCGGCGGCCACGGCCATGCCGCCGCCGTCGAACACCAATTCGTCCTGGCCGCCGACGATGTTCGTGTAGAGCATCGGGACGCCCAGCGCGGCGGTCGCCTTCCGCGCCATTTCCTCGCGGTCGTTTTCGCGGCCGCGGCAGTACGGGGAGGCCGACAAATTGACCAGCACGTCGCAGGTCCCCTTCAGGCCGCGGAAGGATTCGCCCTCGGGCCACCAGGAATCCTCGCAGACGTGCACCGCCAGGCGCGCGCCCCGGAATTCGAAGACCGTCGGCGCGGCGCCCGGCGCGAAGATGCGCCGCTCGTCGAACACGCCGTAGTTCGGCAGGAGCATTTTCTGCGCCGTCGCGACGCGTTTTCCGCCGTGGAACAGCAGCGCCGCGTTGCGGAGCTTGCCGCCCTCGCGCAGCGGCGCGCCCACGAGCGCCAGGAGGTCATTCGGCAACGCGGCGGCGAGCCGTTCGGCCTCCGCCTCGACCGCGTCCATGAAGCGCGGCCGCAGCACGAGGTCGTCCGGCGGATATCCGCACAGGGCCAATTCGGGAAAGACGGCGACGTCCGCGCCGGCGGCGGCGGCCTCGTGCGCGAAGCGCGCGATTTTCGCCGCGTTTTCCCGCACCGCCCCCACGGTGGAATTCATCTGGACCAGCGCGAATTTCATGCCTTTTTCGCTCCCGTCTTCTCCAAGAAGACCGCCGGCAGGTCGGCCAGCCGGTTCTTCGCGTAATCGAACGCCACCATGCCGGTCTTCGCGAGCGCCACGACCGCGCCGTCGCCTTGCCGGATCACGCGATACGCCAAATCGAACGTCCGCCGTTCCACGTCGTTCAAGCCCATTTCGACGGCCAGCCGGTCGCCGCGGAACGCCACGGCCTTGAACTGCACCACGGCGTCGCCCATCAGCATCCCGACGCCGCCGATATCCTCCTCGGAAAACCCGTAATGCGCCAGGAACCGCAGGCGCGCCTCGTGCAGGAGGCCCAGCAGCGCGTCGTTGCCCACGTGGCGGCCATAGTTGATGTCCGTGATCCGCACATCCAATTCCGTGCGGAAGACGAAATCCACGCCGTCCAAATCCAGTTTCACTCTTGCCATGGCCAGCATTGAACCACACCCCGGAGGATAATTGAACATTGAATATTGGACGTTGGATGTCGGATATTGATGTCCATGGTTCCGTCGATCCTCATCGTCGTCCGGCGCGGGGAAGATCCCGCCAAGTGCACCGTGCGCCCGCTGCGCGGCGCGCCCGGGCTGGATTTCCTGCCGTACCCGCTGCGGCAAAAGCCCGATTTGTCGCGCCATCTCCTGCTGGCGCCCGATGCGCCGCCGCTCACCCCCGCCGATGCGGGCCGGCCGCTGCTGCTGCTCGACGCCAGTTGGCGGCACGCCGCAAGCATGCGCAAAGCCGTCGAGCCCGTCGAAGCCCGTTCGATTCCGCCCGGCTGGCTCACCGCCTACCCCCGCCGGTCCAAGATCCACGCAGACCCCGAGACCGGGCTGGCCACCGTCGAGGCGCTGTTCGCCGCGCGCTGCACGCTGGGTTGCCGCGACGATGCCCTGCTGCGGTTCTACCCCTGGCGCGACGTCTTTCTCGACCTCAACCGGGATCGACTGCCGCCGCCCCCCTGATCGCCCCGCTCAAGGAGCTTGGTAGGGATTGCTGTCGACGAGAAATTCGTTCGTGTTGGTGACCCCGTCGCCGTCCAGATCGTCGTCCGGCCCCGTTCCGGGATCGCCCGGCGTCACGTTGTATTTCAGCAGGAACTCGTCGTAGGGCGTCTGCGACGGGGCCGCGTAGGGCACGATCGTGATGTTGTCGAAGTTCGCGCTCTTGTCGTTGAGTCCGCTCTTGCCGCGGATGCGCACGTAGATCGGCGTGGACACGTAGACGTCGATCGACTGGTAGGTCAGCACCGTCACCGCGCCGACCACGACTTCGCCCACTTCGACCCAGCCGGTATCCAGGGTCTCGCTGATTTCGACCGCGAGCGTCGGCGCGTTGGTGCCGTGCGTTCCGTAGGGGCCGTACCACAGCGAAATCGTGGAAACGCCGTTGGACATCACGGGGCTCAGAACCGTCATCGTTTCGTCGCCGTCGCTGGTGTCGTATTTCAGGCGGGCGGCATTCGCTCCGATCTTGAGATCGGACGAGCTGGTTCCGATCAGGATGCCGGTCAAGTTCCAGGTCTTGTTGCTGAGAACGATGTCCAAGGAGGCGTACGACGTTTTGTTGGTATCCTCGAAGGTGCAGATATAGGCGCTCGGCGGCGGCGGCGACACGTAGGTCGACACGGCGATTTCGGCCGTCCCGGTCGTGGCCCCGAAGACGTTGGTGGCGACGACGGTGAACACGTAGGTGGCGGGGCCGTCGGCCGCCGCCGTCGTGAACGTGAAATTGGTGCCGACCACCGTGGCCGAACCGGCATAGTTGCTCGGCAGCAGGGTCCAGCTCTGGAGGCCGCTGCCGGCCGGCGCGATCCCGATGCCCAGTTTCTGGGTATAGGTTGCCATGATGTTGTACGGTTCCGCCGGACTGAACGCGACGATGGGCACCGGCGCCACGTAGGGCGTCACCGCGATCGTCGCCGTGCCGGTCGACGTGCCGATCGAATTCGTCGCGACGACCGACACCGTGAAGGTTTTGCCGTTGTCCCCCGCGGCCGGCGTGAAGGAAAAGACGCCGCCCGAGAGGCTGGCCGGCCCCGCATAAGCCGGCGCCATGTTCCAACTCTGCAGGCCGGCGCCCGAAGGCAAAATCGACACCGCCATCGTGAAGAGGTTGCTCACCGGGGCGTTCGTCGTGCCGTTCGGATCGAACGACACGGAGGGCGCGCCGGGACCGGCGATCGTGACGCCGTCCAGTCCCACGTTGCCGTAGACCTTGGTGACATACAAGAATTGCACGTAACGCGAGGTGGATGTCAGGTTGTTCGTCCTCTTCACCGCCGAACTGTTCTGGATGGGATTGTTTGTGTAGTAGGTGACCACGTCCGTCCAGTTCGACCCATCGACGGATTCCTGCACTTTGTAGAAGTAGTCGCCCGACAAGCTGTTTCCTTGGATGTAGTAGGTCACGGTGCTGGGCGCGCCGCTGAAATTGACCTTGATCCAATCCCCCGAGCCGTCGAATTTGGCCGACCCTTCGCCGCCGCCGTCGTAATCCGTGGAATATGTTCCGGTGCTGTAATTCGTCCACCCCGACGGCAACGTGTTCCACGGTCCGGCGTAGCTGGCCGGCAAGGTGGCCTGTCCCAGCGCCGCCGTTCCCGCCGCCAGCAGGATCATCAGTCCCCAAATGATTGCCTTGTTCATGGTTTTCGCTCCCGGTGCAGTCCTCACCATTTGCAGTCTACCGTTTCCCGTTGCATCCGGCCAGTTGAAATGTGCAGCCCGACGGCGCCCGAGGGGCGAATCGTCCTTCCCCGCCCTTTTTCCTGCTATATAGTTGATTACGCCCTCTTGTCAGGATTCCGTGAAAGCGGTATGGTTCCAGTGGGCCGGAGTAGGACTCCAACCCGAAAACTTAGAGGTGGTCATGAGCAGGAAAGCCGGAATCATCGGAGCGGCGGCGTTGGGGCTGGCGTTGTCCGTCCATGCCTCCCCCTATTCCTCGATGGCCGTGCCGGGAACCCACAACGACTGGAGCACCACGCCCAGCATGGTTCTCGTCGGCGGGGCCGGCAACGTCTGGGTCTGCACCCAGACGTTGACTTCCGCGAGCGGCCAATTCAAGTTTGCGGCCAACGGATCGTGGACCGTCAACTGGGGCGGCGGGGCTTCCATCGCCCGCGTGCCGGCGACCGCCACCGCGCCCAATCCGGGCGGCGGCAATCTCGCGTATGCGGGTCTTTCCAACGGCCTCTACCGCATCACGTTCAACGATTCCACGCTGGAATTCCAGATGGAATGGGCGGGCGCCGCCCCCCTGCCGATACCCGCCGTCACCAACGTGGACATCGTCGGCGATTTCAACAGCTGGACCCCCAACGCCAACAGCATGCTGACGAACCACCCCGGCAACACCAATTTGTGGAGCCTTTCCCTTGCGCTGGAAGACGCCACGACCTTCCAGTTCCGGCCCAACGGCGATGCCGACGACCAATGGGGCGCGGCCGAAGGCGTCACGGTTTCGGTGCCCGCCGCGGACGTCAGCGCCTGCGGAAAATCCTCCTATACCCTGTCCGGCTTCCCGCCCGGCACTTTCTATTTCGAGTTGGACGTCAGCAACGCCACTTTTTCCGTCCTCCAAACCGTCACGCAGGAATTCACGGTCACGTCCATGGCGGTGCAGGGCAACTTCATCGGCACCAACGTTCCGCCGGCGAACATGACGCGGCTGGGCGACACCGCCCTGTGGGAGTCGGACCACCACGTCACCACGAACATGATCGCGTCGGGCGGCACCGCCACGCTGCGGTTTTCGGCGAACAACGGCGCGGGCCGCTGGGCCATGACCAACGGCGCCCCGGCTTCCGCGCTGCCCGCGTCCGGGACGATGGCCGCCGCGCTGACCAACTTCGCGAGCGTGACCGGCATCGCGCCGGGCCGCTACCGGATCACCTTCAACCATCTCACCGGCGCCTACACGTTCCGCCAAGTCTATACGGACGCCTCCGGATTCAACCTGCTGAAGAATTCCGGATTCGAGCAAACCACGGATCCCGGCGGCGGCTATGCGGTGGACTGGGGCAGTTGGCAAGCCTGGCCCAAGCGCGTGGCCGACGGCTATGCCCCCCATTCCGGCAACTGGTGCGGCGCCATCCACAGCAAACTCTATCCCGAATGGACCGATTACGCCTCCTTCGCCCAAGACGTGCTGATCGCTTCGGACAAAACCTATCAGGCTTCCGCCTGGCTCAAGGCCACGCCCGATTGGACGGCGAGCACCATGCAGATCAAGATCGAGTGGATGGATTCGACCAACGGGCTTCTGGGCAACGAAGCCGTCGCCAACATCGAATCGCTCACCACCAACTGGGTGAAATATTCGGCGGAAGGCGCCCCGCCGGCCAACGCCACGAAAGCCCACGTGGTGTTCCTCTGTTCCGGCGCCGGATCCAACGGCACCATGCACGTGGACGACGTCGAAATGCGCGCCGTCGCCGGCCGCACGCAGAATTTCGACACCTGGGGCTCTTTGTCCGCCTTCAGGGAATTCGCCCCGGACTGGTCCATCACCAGCGGCAAGACCGTCTGGAACGTGCCGCCCGGACGCCCCCCGGCGGACGTCTTCATTTCCCAATACGTCGAAGGCACCGGCAACAACAAGGCCATCGAAATCTACAACGGGACCCTTTCCAACCTCGATCTCGCGGCCCAGAACTACGTTCTCCAGCAATACGACAACGGCTCCGCGACGGCATCCGTCACGATGGCCCTTTCGGGCAACGTCGCGGCCGGCGCCACCCTCGTGGTCGGCCGGCCCGACTCGCCCCCCGCCTACGCGCCCGATCTCGCCATCGGCGGACTGCCCAACCTGCTGACGAACCGCTACCTGACCTTCAACGGCGACGACGTGGTCGTGCTGGTCAAGGGCGGCGCGGGCGGCACGGTGAAGGACCGCGTCGGGCAAGTCGATGCGAACGCCTCCGGGTCCATCTGGAGCCGGAACGCCAAGGACCACACCTTGACGCGCAAATCCACCGTCTTCACCGGCACGGTCAACGCCGTGACCTCCGCCTTCCCCCTGGTGGACGAATGGATCATTTCGGATCAGGACACCTTCGACGATCTGGGCACCCACGACATTTCCTACATCGACCCCAACGAGCCCTACACGCCCGCCGGCTACAGCCTGGTGATGAACACCAACGCCGTCCTGATGAGCGGCGAACTCGCCGGCGGCATCGGCGACCTCAGCTTCTGGTACCGCACCGAATCCATGAATCCGCCCGTCACCATGTCCATCGAAACCGGCCCCACCGACGCCGGCCCCTGGACCACCAACACGACGCTGGCCGGCATCGCCGCCAGCAACTTCGCCTACTACGTCGTCGCCATCAACCAGGCCGACGCGCTCTATCTCCGCATCCGCCAGACCGACGGCGGCACCAACCGCTTCCGCATCGACGAAGTCGTCGTCAGCGAGCTTTCGACGACCCGGCGCACGGAAGACTTCACGGCTTGGACCGATCCGTCCTACCTGATCCCCGGCAACTATTCCCGCTACGGCTGGAGCATCCAGAACGGCGCGATCGCTCCCACCACCGGCGTCCTCGGCACCCGCGCCGCCTTGATCAGCCCGACGAACGGCGCCGTGATTTCGCCGGCCTTCGAAGGCGGTCTCGGCGAGGTCCGGTTCTGGGCCAAGACCGCCGAAACCGGCACGGGCTACCTGCAGCTCCAGACCACGCTGGACGGTTCCAACTGGACGACCCAGGCCTCCTTCACCGTCACCACCGGCACGACCTATTCCGCCTGGCTCTACGTGGTCGATCCCAACGCGCAAGCCCGCATCACGTTCGATCCCGCCCAGAGCTCCGTCGACGTGCTCGTCGACAGCATCGAAATCCGGCTGCCGGAACTCTACCGCGACCAGAACTTCGACGGGTGGCCCGCGCGCGGCACGTATACCAACGACAGCTTCCAGGGGTGGACCATCGACAACGCCATCGTAGACAGCCAAAACGCCTATGAAGGCCAAGTCTGCCGCCTGGGCACCACCGTCGGCAACTACGTCCTCAGTCCCGAACTGGCCACCGGCCTGGGTACCATCAGCTTCCGGACCCGCAAGTGGTCGGCTTCCGACGCCGCGTTCACCATCCAGGTCCAGATCTCGTCGAACGCCGCGACCTGGACCACGCTGGCCAGCGTTTCCCCCGCTTCGACCAACTACGAGCAGTTCACCTATTTCCTCCAGGACGAAACCAACCGCTACGTCCGCCTCTACCACAGCGCCGGCGCCGTCCGCGTGCTGATCGACGACGTCCGCATCGGCGAGCCCCAGCCCCGGCCGCAGGTGCTCGTCGCCCCCGGCCTCGATCCGGCCAACCCCGTCATCGACGAGAACATGACGATCACCGCGGACGTCGTGACCCGCTACGGCGCCACCATCCTCTCCGTCACGGGCTACTACCGCATCGCCTTCGGCGCGACGGTTCCCGTCGCCATGCCCCCCATCTCCTACGGGTCCTACGCTTCCATCTCCGACGTTCCCGGGCAATCGGCCGGCACGATGATCCGCTACTACGTCAAAGTCCAGTACGCCGGCATCGGCGCCGACACCAATTCGACCGGCTATGCCACCAACGTCTACACCACCCCCACAACCACCAACTACGTTTCCTCCATTCCGCAGGGCACCGTCTGGATCAACGAACTTTTCTACTCGTCCTACGGTTCAGATGAGCCTGTGATTTGGGATACAAATACATGGGAGTCCATTATTATTGGCGAAAACCACGAGTTCGTCGAAATCTGCGGCTTGGCGGGTTCCGACGTCAGCGGGTGGCGCATCCAGCTCGCGTTCGGCGCCGACGCCGACATCGCGGCCAACGGCGGCCAGCCGGTCTACGCGACGTATACCATCCCCACCAACACGATCTTCGCCAACCAGACCAACGGTTTCGGCTTCTACGTCGTCGGCGATTCGGAACTCGCCAGCAACCAGCCCATCGACCAGGCGTTCACCACCTTGGTGCCCTCCAATATCAGCTATTTGAGTAGCGAGTACAAAGACCACTTTTTTGATGGCGTCGGCGTCATCCGCCTGCTGAATCAATACGGCAATGTGGTCTATGCCCTCTCCTACGTCGGCTACGCCAGCGGGGCCGACCGCATTCCCCAGATCCAATTCCCCAGCGGAACCAACAGCATCGGCCGGGTGGGCACCGGATCCGCCTACGACGATTTCGATTGGGGCCAGGGAGATTTGACCATCGGCGACGAGAACGACGGCCAAACGCTCGAAGAGCCGCCGCCCCCCACCAACTACTACGTCTACGCCTGGCACCATCAGCCGGTGCAGGTCGTCCCGGCCAACACCAATCTGGCGGTGCCCTTCTACATGCTCGATCCGCTCGGCGCCGCCCATTGGGACACCATCGGCATCTACTACGGCTACACCAATACCGCCTATGCGAATCCCACGGGCACGCTCTACCACCGCTCCGCAGGCGCCGGCACCTGGACCCAGCTCGGCATGATCAAGCGCGGCGGCTCCACCGACACCAACGGCCACACCTGCGTCTACGCCCAGATCCCCGCCCGCACCTACGAGCGCCACCAGACCATCGAATACGTGATCGGCGCCTATGCCAACGAAGTCGGCTTCGACCCCGTCTTCCTGGGCGGCGCGGGTTCCAATACCAGCACCATCTACACGAACTTCGCCGATGCCGCGGCCCAGCCGTTCACCTACTACGTCCCCATCGCCGACGTGATCGCCATCTCCAACTTCGTGGTCCAAGCCACCAACCTCGTCATCCAGACCGAAGGCAACGACTTCTACGACCCCATCGTCAACTACGAGGTCCAGTTCACCACCAATCTCAAGACCCACTATTATTACGTCTACGACGACCAGACCAACGTCGTCGGCATCCGCACCAATTCCTCGTGGGGCACCTGGCTCAGCACCAACTTCACGCACGCCCTGAACAGCCAAAGCCAGAGCATGTTCAACGTGCGCCGCGACACCAACGGCGCGCACGCCATCTACCGCCTCGTCCCGCTCGCGCCGTGATTCTCATGCGCCGCCCATGCAAGGGCGGCCTACAAAATCCATCCCCGATGTAGGCCGGGGTTACATCCCCGGCGCGTTTCCAATCCCGCCGCCCGCGCAGGGACAGCCTACACCATCTGTTTACCCCGCCTGGCGGGGCGCATCCCGTCACCACCGCAACGATTCGATTTCCCCGGCATAGGGCCATTCTTCTGGCCGACCAACCAATCCAGCCCTAACGGGATTCATGCGGACGTATTCCCACTTTGCGCCATAACTCTCGCCGCTGCGCAGAAGATGGTCGAAGAATCCCGCCGGCCAAGCCCGACCGGATAAAATGTCGCCGCCCGCGCAGGGGCGGCCTACAAAATCCATTCCCGATGTAGGCCGGGGTTGTACCCCCGGCGAAATCCGGTTGCCCGATGTAGGTCGGGGTTGCATCCCCGGCGCGTTTCCAATCCCGCCGCCCGCATAGGGGCGGCCTACATCGACCGCATCGTTGTGGGCGGGGACAACGAGCCCCCGCCGAACCGCGACCAGATGACGCTTCAGCGCCCCGACCCACCGGGACAAGCCTTGCGAACCCTCCGCCGAAACGAAAACATGGACGTGGTCCGGCATCAGCACGTACTTTCCGATCCATACGGAAATGCGCGCCGGAGTCCGCGCGCAAAAATCCAGAAATGCCCCGTGGATTTCCGGACGGTTCAGCCAACGCCGCCGACCCGCCGTGCAAATCGTCACGAAGAAAAGAGGCCATCCGCGTGAGCTCCAAACGGTTTCAAGCCGCCGCAAACGATGCGGCTTGGGCTGTTCGTCTTTTGGAGAATTCGCCACCTGCGCAAGGGTGGCCTACAAAGGCAATTCGATCAAGATTCTTTGCGACGTTGTCGGCCGGGGTTGCGCCTCCGGCGCGTTTCCGATCCCGCCGCCCGCGCAGGGGCGGCCTACATCCGATCCCGTTGTCGGCCGGGGTTCCATCCTCGGCGGGTTTCAGTCTAATCGTTCAGGTACCGGAACATCCGCGGGAACATTTCGTGGTGCAGGTTGCCGCCGTTCTTGAAGGGATCGCGCCAGACCAGCACCACGGCCCGCCGCTCGCCCGTGATCATGTCGAAGTTCTCGTTGAAGACGCCGACGGGATCGACCGAGGCCGGGGCTTCCTTGATGGCCTGGGCCACCGCCACCACCGTGAACAGGCTGTTGTCCGGGCTGAACAGCCCCCAGGTGTTGCGCACCAGCGCTTCCCGCTGGTTGTTGTTCAGCCCCATCGCCGCCAGACTCCCGCCCTGCTGCATGGCGTCGCACCGGACCCAGTCGGTGCCGGTCTCGAACGCCCCTTGCCCGAGCTTTCCCGTCGTATTCGCGGCCAAAATGCTTTTCGCGAGCTCAAAGGCAACCTCCGGTTCGATCGGATTCGCCGAAATTCCATCGGGACCATCCACGGCCACGCCCGGCACCTCGTGCCGGGTCAGGTCGACGAAGCAAGCCGCCAAGACGTTCGAGCTGCGCGTATTGAGATTGATCGTCCCGTTCGTATAGAAAACCTTGTTGCTGACCCAACTCGCGTAGAGATTCGTGTCCGCCACCAAGCGGTCCAGCACGCCCAGATTGTTGAAACTTTTGCCCGCGGCGGCCGGCGTGCAGATGTCGATGGTCTCCCACGCCTTGCCGGTGGAAATGAAGCCCAGTTCGGCCGGCGTCACCATGGGGCCGTTGCGGCAGTACATGTTCGTGCCCTCGGCCAGGAATTTCGCTTCCATGGCGGCATCCCATTTGTTCTGGGCATTCAGGCTGGGGCTCGGCTGCAGCACCCATTGGCCGGGCAAATGGTTCAGTCGCGGATCCGTCACTTCCAGGACGCGCGGCACGGGCGCGGCGGCGCCGGGCACCAGCATCATGGGAGTGGGGGAAAGAAGCAGCCCTTCGGAAATCATGTCCGCGTTCCCGCCGGCACCTGTTAAATAGATGGGATGGGAAATGGTAATATTCTCCACTTTAAGCTGAAGGCCCGGAATGCTTACCGTTGAAGGCAAAAGATTGGGAGCCGGGGCGCCGGGATATCCCGCCGCCGGCATCGGGTTGACCGGAAGTCTATATGCGAAATTGGATGATCCGGCCGGCGTGTATGGCTTGCCTTTATTGTAATCCGCCTCCACGGACAATGCGCCGGGCGAAACCCCCGCCAACAGTCCTACCGGAAATCCAGCGGGAAAAGCAGGGACCTGCAATGTCGTTTTAAGCCAGACTTGGTCAGGCCCGGTAGCCAACGGATTGCCGCCAACGGTCGGCGCAGGCATTTGGAAATTGCCTGGATTCTTGTTGTCGTCTGACGGGAACGGATACCAGAACTCGAATGTCAGACGAACTTCCAACTCATAGGTGCTCCATTGCGGATCGACTGTCGGGATTTCAAACAATCGGCAAGTCGCGTTGATTTCGTTGAACATCGGCACGTTCTTCGGCGAGGGATAATCGACCCCGGCGGGAATCTTGCTGTTCTTGTTGGTGTAGTCGTTGATGGCGTCTTCGATCCACTCCTTCCAATTGCCCGCGAATTGGCCGGTGATCGGATTGAGGACGTTGTCCCACGGCGCGCCGCCGCACAGGACGGGGGGCGTCCACGTGCTGGTGCCGGAATCGAAACGCCCGCCGCGGTACACCGACAGGCTGAACGGCACCAGATCGCTCACCAGATTGGAAGCCAACCCCGGCCCAGGCACGCACTCTTTCCGCTCCGGCTGCCAGCGGACGCAGGAATTGAGATTGCCGTCGTTCGGATAACCGTCCGTCAGCTTGATCAAGGCATACAGGCTGTCGAAGCCCTTCCAGCCCGCCCGATAGCTCTTGAACTGGGAGGCGTCCACCGTTTCCGGCAGCAGGTTCATCGGCACCTGCCGCGCGCTCCGGCGGACGCGGTTCGAAGCCGTGCGCCCGTCGGACCCGGCGACATTGGGATCCCGGGCGATCAGGTTGGCGTCGATGCCGCCGCTCTGGTCGAAACAGACGTAGGCGTAGCGGCCGAGGATGCGGCTGGGCTGGGCCGTGGTGGGATCTTCCCGCACGAGGATCCATTGCGCCTCGTTGGTCACGGTGTCCCGCGCGTAGTACGGCGCGTTCGTGTAGTAGCGCTGCGGGATCCAGCTTTCCACCTCGCCCACCAGCAGATCGACGTTGTCCTGGCCGATCTTGCGCCCGGCCAGGCCGAAGTTCGCCGCGGGGGGCACCGAAACGAACACGTCGTAGTCGCTGTTCGTCGGCGGCATGACCAGGCCGGAATTGGCCAATTCCACGCTGTAGTCGTTCATGGCGGCATACACCGCGGTCCGGAGAAGCTGCCGGCCGCGCATGGCTTCCAGCGTCGAGTCCGCCACCTGCCGCTCCACCCGCGCCTGCGTCAGGAACGCCACCGCCATCACGATCATGATGCTCAGGAACCCCAGCACGATGATCAGCGCCACCCCCCGGCGGCGGTCGATTCCATTGGTCATTGCATATTGGTCGTTGGACATTGGATATTGAGATCTCCGATCCGCCCGGTCGGCGCCCGGGCCTTCCGCCGATCCCCGCCCTGAATTCCCGCTCATCGGTCTCATGTCCCGCTCCGCTCCGTCCGCCCTAGTCTTCATAATACGCCGTGTTGTTCGTGCCGTAAACCGCCACGGTGTTGTAGCGCGCCGCGCCGACGAGCGGCACCGCCCGTCCGAACACCGACGACGACTCCCGCACCATCATTTCCCGCGCCTTGACCACGACGGGATCGTTCGCCGGCAGGCCCGCCGCCAAGGCCATGCCGCTTTCCATCGCCGTGTCGGGGCTCGACACCTGCAGATAGATGTCGAACGCCGCCGGCGGCACGTTGGTGGGCGATTTGCCGTTCGGCCCCCGGGTGCTGTCGAATTCGTGCACGCCGGAGAACCCGCCCATCCAGCCCGTCCCGTCCCAGCCCGTGCAGTAGATGTCGAACCGCACCACGTTGTCGGCCAGCACCTGGCGGTCCCAGACCGTGGAGGGGAAATTGGAGCCCTTCTGCCACCATTTGACGGTGTTCGTGGCCAAGGCATAGAATTGGAGGTCCGTTCCGTACGAATTGCCGGCATCCCCCACCGCGAAAATCATGCGTTCCTTCATCAGGTCGAACCGCAGATAGGGCGCGCCCAGCGCGTTGGTCCAGACGTTGGTGGCCACGAAATAGTGGAAATATTCGTAGGGAATGTCGTCGTCCTGGTCGCCCGAGGTGCTGATGAACCACACGTCGTCGAAGCCGAATCCGTTGGGGTCGGTCGCGTTGGCCTGCACGTAGCAGGCCAGCCGGTCGTTCACCACCATGCCTTCCGCATCCTGCAGCAGGGTTTCCATCGCCGTTTCGGCGGTGCTGTTGCGCATCAGCGACGAACTGCCCCGCTTGGTGATGCTGGTCGCCTCCATGAACATCCGCGTCAGCGCCAGCACCAGGATCACCAGCACCGCCATCGACGCCAGCACCTCGATCAAGGTGAAGGCGGATTTCATGGAGACCCGACGCCCTCGTCGGGCGGCTGCTGGGCTGCGCCCCTTGGTCATTGGATATTGGCCATTGGACATTGGATATTGAATCGTATTTTTCATCGTTGCCTCACCGGATGGGCAGAATCTCGCGGTAAAATATCCGCGGATCGCCCTTGGGCTCGTCGTTGCCCGTGAATTCCCCCGGCCACACCTTGAGCAGCGCGTAGGTCGTCACGCCGCTGCCGAAGCCTTTCCACGTGCTGACCCGCACCGTCAGCTCGTAGGTGAACGCCGACGTCCAGAAATGCGCCGCCTTGAAATCCGCGGCGTTGTAGTCCGTGCCGGGGAAGTTCGCCGGATCCAGCCCGTAGTAGTCCGGGATCCAGTAGAACGTCTCCACCCCGCCTCCGTCCTTCATCTGGAATTTGGGTTCGTCGACCGGATCTGCCGACAGCATCAGCGAAATGAAATCGTCCGTGTTGGCGATGTCCCAGCCCGGGCTCGCGCCGAAATTGCCGCCGTACTTCCCGGCCGTCAGATCCAGCGTGGTGAACACGTATTCCGCAAACAGGGCGGTTTCCGTGTCGTCCACGGCCGCGCGCGTCGCCCGCAGCCCCTCGGGGAACAGGGCAAAAGTGGCGGTCAGGCCGATGGCCACCACCAGCAGCGCCAGCGTCACCTCCACCAGCGAATAGCCGGCCCGCGCGTTCCGCTCGTTTTTCGCAAAAGGTTCCATGGGTCCGCTTCTCCTCAAATTACTCGATGCCCCCGTCGTAGATGTGGATCTGGCCGGTCTTGTTCCGGATCTGCACGGCCGTGTTCGTTCCGCCCGGCAGCATCTGGGGCTCCGACAGGGTCCCGCCCGACTGCTCGTAGTATTTCGCCGAGGTCACGTAGATTTTCGAATAGTCCGTGTCTTGCCAATACTTGCCGGTGGTGGTGTCGCCGGCGAACATGTAGGCGCGGCCGTTCGGCCGGAACATCACGACGCCCATCGGGCGCCGGGCCGTCGGATCGTTCGGTTTGGCCGGGTTCGTGGGGTATTCGAACTCGTCCGATCCCCGCGTGAACAGATAGTTCCCCTTGAGATCCTCGTTGTCGTCGAAATACAGGCCTTCGGGCAGGATTTTCCAGTCCGAGATGAAGGCGTACTGCATGTTGTCGGGGTTCTGGTCGGGCCGTTCCAGACGGTCCATGTTGTTTGTGATCGCCAGAGCCGCGTAGCCGCGCAGGCATTTGTCGAGGTTGTCGCCGTCCGTTTCCGTGTACGACCCGCCATCCAGGTTCGGAAAGACCACGAGAACCCATTGGCGCTTGCTGATCGCGTGCTGGCGCGCCAGGCGCAGCGTCGTCATCAGGTTGAACGCCGCCTTTTCGGTGTCCTTCCGGCCGGCGTTCTCGAACACCGGCAGGGCCACGGCGAACAGCACCCCGATGATCGCCACCACCACCAACAGTTCGATCAGGGTAAACCCGCGCCGCATCTTGGTTGTTGCTCCGTTCATGGCCGACCACCGATTCTTCATTCTGCCTTCTTCATTCTACGTCGTTCGCCCCAGGCGAACCTACTCCCAGCTCGGTACGTTGTCGTCCCACGTCTTGTGGTCGCCGTCCGGCCCGGCGGACCAGGAAATCACCTGCGCCTGGAACGTTTGGCCGGCATCGGCCGGATGGCCCATTTCGCCGTTGCCGTCGAGATCCACCTGGTACTCGAACGGAGTGCCCCACGAATCCACGAAGGACCCGACGTGGGGCAGGTTGGTGGCGAGCGCACCGGCCCCGGGCTCGAAGAACACGATGCGCTTCGGGTTGGAGGGCAGCATGGGGGTGCCCGGCTCGGGGCACATCGCATTCACCCAGACGCTGTCCGTCAGGTGCTGGGCGTCGTTGTTGGTGGCGAATCCCGGCCAGCGGTTGTATTCGGCCCGGTACTTCATCATCACCGACACCACCACGTTGGCGTCCGCCCGGGCCCGCGCCTTGCTCGCCCGGTTCAGGATGATCCCCGCCGCCGGCACCATCATCGCCATCAGGATGCCCAGGATCGCGATCACCACCAGCAGTTCGACCAGCGTAAATCCTTTTTTCATCGTCCGTTCCTTCCGCATGCCGGCGCCTAGGGCAAATCGAACGTCCTCAGCGGCTCGTTTTTGCCCGGAACGCCCAGCGAATACACCAGCACCTTTTCCTTCACCGCGTTGGGGCCGCCGAACAGGTGGTCCGGATCGTTGGGCAGCACCGATCCGTCCATGTTCCGGTCCATGCCGATCCGATAGTCCTGTTTCCAGGGATCCGTGAAGACCAAGGGGTTGCTGCCCTGCCGGGACTTCTCCGGGATCTGCAGATAGGCCTTCTTTTTGGGGTTGTCTCCCGTCAGCCACTTCATCACGTTGGCCCGGTCGGCTTCGTTCTCCGTCCAGACGTCGGCGCCGACCCGCGCGGTCGTGTTGGTCGGATCGCCCCACGGCATGTAGCGGTGTTCGGCGTAGAACTGCAGCACGGCCACCTTGATGCTGTTCATTTCCACCATGGCGCGACGCTTTTCCGCCGTCTTTTTCGCGTTGCCCGCCAGCGGCACGAGAATCGCCGCCAGCGTCCCGATGATCGCGATCACCACCAGCAGCTCGATCAGGGTGAATCCGCTCCGATCCGATCTGGTTTTTTCTTTCATTCTGAATCCTGGCTTCTGGCTTCTGAATTCTTTCCCGCTACCACGTCTTGTACGGCGGGGAGAGCGCGCCGGTATCGCCGGTCTCGCCCCACGAATAGATGCCGACTTTCGCCCGCACGGGGTTTTCCGGGGTGCCGTACGGCGACACGATGATCTTGTCGTCCAACGTTTCGTCCAGCAGGATGCCGTAGGGGTTTCCCCACGGGTCTTGATAGCCGTTGGCCAGCAGCGCCGTTTTCATCTCGGCCTCCGTCTTGCAGGGCTTGCCGTCGATGGGGTTCTTGAACGAGGCTGGATCGAGCTCCAAGAACACGATCTGGCGCGTGTTCTGCTTCACGGGCCAATCGTCGAAGTTGATCAGGATCTGGACGATCTGCGTGGCCTCTTCCGGGGTGCAGGCCAAGTCGTCTTTGTCGATGTAGTCCGCGTAGGTCTTGTTCTGGGGCATCGGCATCCGGCCGTATTCCGTGAAGAACCGCTTGATGGCCCCGTCCAGCTCCGTCATTTGTTTCAAGGCCCGTGCCCGCTTCGCCGACTTCATCGCTCCGTTGATCGAAGGCACGATGATCGCCGACAGCAGCCCGATGATGGCGATCACCACCAACAGTTCGATCAGCGTGAAACCCCGTCCGGAGCCGTTCTGTCTCTTCATGGTCGTCGTTCCTTCGCGCGGTTGTTGGAAAGGCATGCGCCTCACCGATATCAACCTACGCTTCGCCTTCATCGAAGTCGAACGAAATCTGGGGCAGAATGGCCCCAAACCGCCGGGTTGTTTCCCTTCCGTCCGCCCCCCCGGCAACGGTCTTCCTCCTTCGTTGACGCCTCCCGCCCCCTTCTCCTATCATCGGACCTGCATGCGGCGATTCCTTCTATTTGGTTTCCTGCCGGGGGTGGCCCTGGCCGCCTTGCTGTTCCGGGGCCCGATCGAAGCCGGGATGGAACGCGCCGTCGCCCGGCGCTCGGCCCGCCAAGCGCTGGCGTCGTGGGGGTTGGAACCGAGCCGGGACAACGTCGATTTGTATCTCGCCGCCGACCATTCCCGGCTCGGTGCCTGGATTTTCGACGACGACCCCATCGGGATCGACGGCCCCTTGGAGGCGACGCCCGACGACGTCCGTTTTTCCGAAAACTGGACTTACGGGGACCTGTTCGCGCGCGGCTGGGTCACCATCGGCATTTTCGACGCGGATCGCGCCGTCGCCGAGCGCCTGGACCGCCTCGCCGGCGACTATCCCGCGGGCCCCGGCCGCGGGATCGCCGTCCGGCGCCTTCGGTCGCGGGAAGACCTGCTCCGTTCGCTGGCCAACGACACCGCGACGTTCTATTTCGGACACGCCAATCTCGGCCAGGGAATCCGTTTCGATCCCCAAGACCTGGAAAAACCCATCCCGATGGACGACGGCACGTTGGCGGATCTGGCGGTGAACTGCAAGGTGTTCGGCTACTTCGGGTGCCGAACCGACCGGTATTTCCGCGACGTCTGGAAACGGCATTTCCCGCAGGTCGATTTCATCGCCACGACCTACGTCTGCCATACCACCGTCCTGGCCCCCGAAATCCTGAAGCAGTGGGTGGAAGGCTTGCAGCGCGGCCGCGATCTCGGCCAGATCGTGGCCGCCCTGAACCGGAACAAGGCCGACGTGCTCCTGTTCGGCCGGATGGAAGAAGTCGGAAAATACCGAAACGCCGCCGGCCACGCGGACCAGCTCTTCACCTATTGAGTTCGGCGCGGGAAACGACGAGCCGCGATTCCCCGCACGCAAACGTCTTGCCGTTTATTCCATGCGTCCGAACCGTCGCGGATCGAAGGCGGCGCGCAGGCCCTCCCCGACGAACACGCCGGCCAGCATCGTGAAAAACAGCGCCAGCGACGGAACCAGCACCAGCCACCAGGCCTGCGGAAATTCCTGCGCCTGGGCCAGCAGTTCGCCCCAGCTCGGTGTCGGCGGCGGCAGACCGAACCCCAGATAGTCCAGCGCCGCCATCGTCCCGATCGCCCCCACCAGCGAGAACGGGAAAAACGTCACCAGCGGCACCAGCGCGTTCGGCAGCATGTGGCGGAAAATGATTTTCCGCGCCGGCAAGCCGATGACCCGCGCCGCTTCCACGAAGGGCAGCTTCCGCAGGCGCAGGAATTCCGCGCGCATGTAGTAGGAAATGCCGATCCAGTTGAAGATCGCGTAGATCGCCAGCAACAGGCCGAAACTCTGGCCGTAGACCGAGCCCAGCAAGATCAGGACGTAGATGAACGGCAGCGATTCCCAGACCTCGATGAACCGCTGGCCGAGCAGGTCCACCTTGCCGCCGTAGTAGCCCTGCAGCGCCCCCGCCGCCGTTCCCAGCGCCATCGTCGCCAGCACCAGCAACATCCCGAAAGACATCGAGGTCCGGAACGCGTAGAGCATCCGCGCCGCCACGTCGCGGCCCGACGAATCGATGCCCAGCGGATGCCCCCGCACCGGCCGGAACGGGAACCGCACCTGCTCCCGGGTCGTCGCGAAGGTCCAGCCGGGCGTGCCCGGCGACGGAAAGCCTTCTGGATAAACGGGATTCGTTGCGGCGACGATCGCGATTTTCGTCGCGCCGGCCGCCAATTCTTCGCGAAACGTCAGCCGCACGCGCGCCGGGACCGTTCCGCGCGGTTCGTAAGGCGAAAGCGATACCCACGCCTCGCGGCCGTCCGACGCCTGCGCCTTCGCATCCACCGCGTCCGCCGCGCGGTCGGCGAACCGCGCAGCCAATCCCGCTTGGATCGATTCCGGCCAACGCCACGCCGGCGTCTCGCCCGCCGCCAAACCGAAAACGTCCAAATCCCCCGCCGCGCGCACGACGCGCCCCTGCGCATCCACGTCCGCCGAGGCGACGCGCGGTTCCGGCGCGGCCGTGACCGTCACCTCGTCGGGCAAGGCGATGTCGGCCGGTTTCAGGCTTTCGAGCGGCCCGTAGGGAATCGGCGGCCAGACCATCCGGTTGCCGCGGCCCGGCGCGAACGCCGCGCCGGCCGCCAGCGCCCGGTAGTCCGGCCGCGTCAGCCGGCCGTTGCCCGCGAACGCGTCTTCCGGATAGAACTTCAGGATCGGAAAGTAGCTCCGCCCCTCGAACCGCACCCACAGGGGCTTGTCGTTGGCGATTCCTTCCGAAAACAGGCTGACCCCGTAGGCGCCGACCAGCAACCAGAACGCCCACCAGCCGCGCCGCATCCCCCGGAACCGCGCCCAGCGCTGCCGCGTCACCGGATGCCAGTGGATTTTGAAAAGTCTCAGGGCCATTTAGACAGGATTTACAGGATTTACAGGATGAAAGGCCAAGTGATCAAAGAACAGACTCCTTCGCGCATGGATTCCCGATTCGGTTCTCATCCTGTGAATCCTGTAAATCCTGTCTAAAACTCGATTCTCGGATCGATCCACAGATAGCAGGCGTCGGACAGCAGGCGGCCCAGCAGCCCCAGCACCGAGGTCGCGGCCAGGATGCCCATGAACGTCATGTAGTCGCGGCTGACGATGGCGTCGAGGCTCAGCCGGCCCATGCCCGGAATCTCGAACACCTTCTCGATCAGCACGGAACCGGCGAACAGCAGGCCCAGCACGCCGCCGAAGCCCGTGGCGATCGGAATCAGCGCGTTGCGGAAGGCGTGGAACCAGACCGCGCGCCGCAGGCTGCCGCCCTTCGCCAGGACCGTGCGCACGTAGTCCTGCCCGATCTGCTCCAGCAGCGAATTCTTCATCAGCAGCGTCAGCACCGCGAAATTCCCGATCACGTAGCACGACACCGGCAGCACGAAATGCGCGGCCAGATCCCTGATCTTGCCGACCGGCGACAGCAGGTCGTAGCCCACGGACGTCACGCCCGCCGCCGGCAGGACGTCCCAGAACCCTTCGCCCGTGCCGGCGAACAGCATTTTCAGCAGCATGCCGAACGCGAACGCCGGGATCGCGTAGCCCGCGAACACCAGCGCGCTGCTGGCCGCGTCGAACGCGCTGCCATGCCGCAGGGCTTTCGCGATCCCCAGCGGAATGCAGACGAGGTAGGTCAGCACGAACCCCGAAAGGCCGAAGACCAGCGAAATCTTGAACCGGTCGGCGATCAGCCGCCCCACCGTCTTGTTGGGATATTTGTACGACCGCGCGGCGAGACCCATCCGGTCCCGGACCAGCCAGGTCCAATAGCGCTGCGGCAGGGGCTGGTCGAAGCCGAAATGGGCTTCCAGCGCTTGGCGCTGTTCCGGGGAGATCGCCGCGCCCGCGTGGACGTTCCGGCCCGCATCCGCGGCGCCCATTCCGCGCATTTTCGCCAGCGCCTGTTCCACCGGGCCGCCCGGCACGACCTGGCACAGCGCGAAACAGACGAACGTGATCCCGAGGAAGGTCGGCACCATCAGCAAGAGACGCCGCAGGAAATAGCTCAGGCGTTCCATCCGCCCCTAGCCTCGCGCCTGCACGTCGCGATACATCGCGCGGTATTCCTCCGCGATGAGTTTCCAGTCGAATTTTTCCGCCCAGGCCCGCGTCGCCGGGCGCATCCGTTCGACCGCGCCGCGGTTCCGTTCCAATTCCAGCAGCTTCTCGACCCATTCGTCGACGTCGCGCGCGTCGGGCAGCACGACGTTGCATTCCGGCGCCACGTATTCCGGCACGCCGCCGACGCGGTTCGTCAGCACCGGCGTGCCGCAGGCCATGCTTTCGAGGATCACGTTGTTCGCCGCGCTGTCGAGCATGGGCATCGCCAGCACGTCCGCCTGCCGGTATTCCTCCCGCATCTCTTCGTCCGTCAGCCGCGGCAAAAGATTCACGCAGGGGATGCCGGCATAGGCCGCATTGTCGGGCGAGACCGTCCGGATCCGCCATTCGAACTTGTCCGCCGGCAGTTTCGCCGCGACCCGCGCGGCGAAGGCGTGGTCGCGTTCGGTGTCGCCCAGCATGAACATCCGGAACTTGCCGTCGCGCGGCGCCCGGGCGGCCGGCGGGGAAAAGTAGTCCGCGGCCACGCCGTGCAGGATCGTGCGGATGCGTTCGGGCGGCACCGCGCGCGCCACGAAGGGCCGCTGGCTCTCCGAGGTCAGCACCACTTCGTCCGCGTGCGCATAGCCGTCCGGCCGGAGCCACACCGAATCCCATCGCCGCGCGCTGCAATGCACGCTGACGATCACCCGCGCCCCCTTGCGATGGTAGGGAGCTACCCGCCGCGGCGCCACGAATTCCCCGAAAATGAAATGCGCGGAATAGGGTTCCGCGGCGCGCGGCAGCCCCCGCAAAATCCGCGCTTCGTCCCACCCCGGCACCAGCGCGTTCCAGGTCGAGCCGTAGCGGCGGATGCCCCATTGCTTCAGCGCGTTGCCGAGCGTCCAGCTTCGCCGCATCACCGCGACATAGGCCGTCCGGCAATAGATCGGGACCATGTCCAGATCCCGGGCCAGCGGACGGAGCCCCGAGTAGGCGCAGGCCAGCCCATCCGGAAAGATGACGTGGGGAAGCATCATGGAGCGCGAGTATCGCGCCAGCTTCCGCCGGATTCAAGCGCCGGTTTTCCGGCCCCGGCGCAAGGCCGCCTTGTTTTCCGCCGGTCGCTTTGGTACTTCTCGCCCCATGGATGCGCCCGCACAGGCCGGATCCCGCGAAACCGCAAGCCCCGCTGCGGAACGCGCCCCTATGGTCAGCGTGGTCATGCCGGTCTACAACGGCGCCCGCACCCTCCGCGCCGCCATCGACGCCGTGCTGGCACAGACGTTTCAGGACTTCGAATTCATCGCCGTGGACGACGCGTCCACGGACGATTCGGCGGCGATCCTGCGCTCCTACGGCGACCGGATTCGTTTCATCCGGCGGGAAACCAATTCCGGCATTTGCGAGGTGGCGCGCTCGCAAGGCCTGGCCTTGGCTCGCGGGCGCTATTCCGCCCTGATCGACCAGGACGACCTGTGGGAGCCGACCAAGCTCGAAAAGCAGGTCGCGTTCATGGAGGCCCAGCCCGAACTGCTCCTCAGCCACACCTATGCCTGGGTCGTCGACGGCGACGGCCGGCGGAGCGAAATCCGCCACGACGGCCGGATTCCGCCAACCGGCCCCTGCGCCCGCGAACTGCTGGAACACTGCTTCATCACCATCAGCACGATCATGGTCCGCGGCCGCACCTGGCTGGAAGCCGGCAACGCCGCGGACCTGCGCGCGGCCAACAGCGATTTCCTGTACTTCTTTTCCATCCTGCGGAAATCGCCCGCGGGGTTCGGCTTCATTCCCGAACCGCTGGCGTCCTATCGCCGGGGTCCGCAAGGCATGAGCCGGGGCCGCTGGAAATGGACACCCGAAGACGTGCCGGCCCTGGACGCCTTGGCCCGAAGCGAACTGTGGAAAGGCTTGGTGACCCGCGGCGAATTGCGCGCGGCGATCGCCCGGGCCTGCCTCGCCAACGCCGAGCACCACAGCCACGCCGGCTTCCCGGGCCGCGCCGCCTACTTCGCCGTTCGGGGCTGGCGGCAACGCCCCCTCGATCCGCGCTTCCCCGTCGAATGGACCAAGATCGCCGCGCGCGCCGTTCGGAACTGGTTCCGTTCCGATGCGCCGGCCGCCGGAGCGACATGATCGCGCTAACGAAAAAGGAATGGGATTCCGCGTTTTTCGGCTATCCGGTGGCCGCCGCGGAACTGGCCGACCCGGCCACGCTGCTGGCCGACGCGCGCCAGGCGCGGGACCAAGCGGAACGAACCGGCATCCGCTTGCTGACGCTGTTCCTGCCGGCCATCGGGCCCGATCTCCGCGACGAACTCCGGCGCGCCGGATTCCGGGACATGGGCGGAAAAGTGGATTACGCGAAGGCCATCGCCGCCGACGCGGGCGGCGCCCCCGATCCGGAAATCGCGCCGTGCCGCGTTCCCCACCCGGCGCTGGAACGCCTGGCCTTCCAGAGCGGGGCGCACAGCCGGTTCCGCCTGGACGACGGCTTCCGCCAAAACGAGTTCGAACGCCTCTACCGCGAATGGCTCGCGGGATCCCTCGCCGGAAAGGACGGCAAATGCGTCTACGTCGCGGGCGATCCCGCGCAACCGCAAGGCCTGGTGACGCTGGAACCGGGCGCGGCCGTCCGCATCGGCCTGTTCGCGGTGGCGCCGGAACGTCGCCGGCAGGGCGTCGGCCGGCGGCTCTTGGCCGCGGCCGAGCGGTTCTGCGCCGAACGCGCCGCCGGCGAACTCCGGGTGGCCACCCAGATCGAAAACCGGGAAGCCTGCCTGTTCTACGAATCGTGCGGCTTCCGCCGCATCCATGCCGAATCCATTTTCCACGCCTGGCTGCCCCTTCGGGCGGGGCAAGCATCCGGCCCGGGAATCCCTCCATGAAAACATCCATTCCCTTCAACAAGCCCTTCCTGACCGGCAACGAGCTCGACTACATCCGCCAAGCGGTGGAATCGGGCAAGATTTCCGGCAACGGAGCGTTCACCCAGAAATGCCAGCGCCTGCTGGAAGAACGCTACGGTTTCCGCAAGGTCCTGCTGACCACCAGCTGCACGGACGCCTTGGAAATGGCCGCCATGCTGGCGGGCATCGGTCCCGGCGACGAAGTGATCGTGCCCTCGTTCACCTTCGTGTCCACCGCGCTGGCGTTCGTGCGCCAAGGCGCCAAGATCGTGTTCGCCGACAGCCGCGCCGACCATCCCAACCTAGATCTGGACCGGCTCGAAGCCCGGATCACGCCGCGCACGAAGATGCTGGTGGTCGTCCACTACGCGGGCGTGGCCTGCGACATGGACCGCGCCATGGCCTTGGCGGAAAAGCACGGCCTGCTGGTCGCGGAAGACGCGGCGCAAGCCATCGACGCCACCTATCGCGGGCGGCCGCTGGGCGGCATCGGCCATTTCGGTTGCTTCTCGTTCCACGAAACCAAGAACATCATCACCGGCGAAGGCGGCGCACTCATCGTCAACGACGATCGCTTCCTGCGGCGCGCCGAGATCCTCTGGGAAAAAGGCACGAACCGCGCCGAATTCTTCCGGGGCGAAGTGAACAAGTACGGCTGGGTGGACGTCGGCTCGTCCTTTTTGCCCTCGGAAATCATCGCCGCCTTCCTCTTTGCCCAGCTCGAACATCTGGAGGCCATCCAGGCGCGGCGAAAAGCCCTCTGGAACGCCTACGCCGAACGGCTGGGCGATCTGGCCCGCCAAGGGCGGTTCCAATTGCACGACCTGCCGGCGTACGCCTCCAACAACGCCCACATGTTCTATCTCGTCTGCGCTTCGCTGGAGGAGCGCTCCGCCCTGATCGCGCATTTGAAAAAGCACGGCATCCTGGCCGTCTTCCATTATTTGTCCCTGCACAAAAGCCCGTACTACGCCCCGTTGTACGACGGGCCGGAATTGCCCAACGCGGATCGGTTTGCCGACGGCCTGCTCCGCCTGCCGATGTACTACGACCTGGAAATCGCCCAAATCGACGAAATCTGCGGACGAATCCGGGAATTCTATTCCTGAGCCCCCCCGCCCCGATCCCCGCTCTTTTCGCCTTGTTTCCTTGACCCGGCCGGGGCGACTCCCTAGCATGCCCGAAACGGTTTACTCCCCTTTGGGGAGCGCCGAAAAATCCATTTCAACCAGGAGCAAACGACCATGAGCGCCAGCAAAACGACTCCCGCCGCCGCGGAACTCCCCTGCAACCGGGACAAATCCAATTCCGTCGAAGCCATCAAGTGCAGCTACTTGAACCACCTCAAGTATTCCCTCGCCAAGGACGAGTTTTCGGCCACCGACCACGACCGCTACTACGCGCTCGCCCTGGCCATCCGCGACCGGCTCGTCGACGGCTGGATCCGCACCAGCGTCACCTACCACAAGACCGGCGCCAAGCGCGCCTACTACCTCTCCATGGAGTACCTCATCGGCCGCGCCATGGGCAACAACGTCATCAATCTCCAGCTCGACGACGTCGTCACGCAGGCCATGGCCGACCTCGGCCTCTCCTGGGACTTCCTGCGCGACATCGAACGCGACGCCGGCCTCGGCAACGGCGGCCTCGGCCGCCTCGCCGCCTGTTTCCTCGACTCGCTGGCCACCCTCCAGCTGCCCGGCTACGGCTACGGCGTCCGCTACGACTACGGCATTTTCCGCCAGGAGATCAAGAACGGCTACCAGGTCGAAGAGCCCGACCACTGGCTCCGCTTCGGCAATCCGTGGGAAATCGAGCGGCCCGAATCCCAGTTCGAAGTCCATTTCGGCGGCCGCGTCGACATGGAAGAGCAGAACGGGCGCCTCCGCGCCCGCTGGGTCGACTACGACACCGTCCTGGGCATCCCCTACGACTACCCCATCCCCGGCTACGGCAACGCCACCGTCAACAACCTGCGCCTGTGGGAAGCCAAGTCCACCGAGGAATTCAACCTCACCTTCTTCAACAACGGCGAATACATGAAGGCCTACCAGGCCAAGACGCTCACGGAGAACATCACCAAGGTCCTCTACCCCAACGACAACATCGAGCAAGGCCGCAGCCTCCGCTTCAAGCAGCAGTATTTCTTCGTCGCCTGTTCCCTCCACGACATCCTCCGCCGCTTCAAGGCCGACGGCAACGAGATCCACGCCTTCCCCGACAAGGTC
>CALMNW010000095.1 GCA_937872095.1 uncultured Verrucomicrobiota bacterium | reverse complement strand
GTTTTGGCGGCGGCCCGCGCGGAAGCCACCAACGCGCTCTCCGTGGCCGTTCGCACCACCGTCAGCGAACGGCGCGTGGCCTGCGTGAAGTGCGGGAAGCCCATTCCCTATGAAGCGACCGAATGTCCCTTCTGCCTGGCCGTCCAGCCGGCCATCGTGGACATCGATACGCTGGACACCGACGACGACGGCATTCCCGACAAGATCGAACTGGCGTTGGGGCTCAATCCGCAGGATCCCGCCGACGGCGCCGGCGATCTGGACAACGACGGCTTCACCAACATCGAGGAAATCGGTGCCAAGACCGATCCCAAGGATCCGGAAAGCTTCCCCGATCCCATCGTCAAGCTGCGCGTGGCCGGCATCCGGGCCGTGCCCTTCTACCTGCGGTTCGTGAGCACGTCCACGTTCGGCGACGGCACCGTCCGGTTCCAATTGAACCTGCAGACGCTGGAACGCACCTATTTCACCAAGATCGGCGACGTCGTGCTGGGCTACAAGGTGGCTCAATACAACCCGAACGGGCAGGGCGGGGAAACCCTTTCCATGGTCCGCCAGTCCGACAAGCGCCCCGTCGTGCTCGTCAAGGGCCGCCCGGTCACCGAGCAGGAACTGGCCATTCTGTTCGTCTCGCTGATCGACAAGCAACGCCTGCCCGTCCAGCGCCTCAACGACGTGTTTGCGCTGCGCGGAGCGGAATACAAGGTCGTTGACATTCGCCGCGAAAACGTAGTAATTCAAAACATGAAAACCGGCGAAAACGTGACGGTTCCCCTGTGGAGTCCCGAAGAACGGTCGGCGATGCTGGGCCAGACCAGCGCTCCGGCATCCGCTTCGGGTCCTTCTCCGGCGCCCGCTTCGGCGCCCGCTCCGGTGTGGTGATTTGCAAATGGATAACGTAAAACAGATGTTGGTGCGGACGAGGAAAAACCTTCGTCCTCGTTTCAGTTCCAAGGAGGAGTCCCAGATGAAATGGTGCATGGTCGCGGCGATGGCGGTGTCTTTCTTGTTCGGCGGCATGGCATTCGCCCAGGAAGACGATCTGGATCTGGACGCCCTGTTGGGCGACGTGGGGGACGCGACGGAACAGGTGGCCGAAGCCGCCGCGCCCGCCGTTGCGGACGAAGCCGCTCCGGAAGTTGCTGCCGATCCGTTCGCGGAATTCGCCGCCGAAGCCGCGCCCGCCGAAGAACCCGCGCCGCTGGCCGAAGAAGCCGT
>CALMNW010000094.1 GCA_937872095.1 uncultured Verrucomicrobiota bacterium | reverse complement strand
GCCGATGATGGCGCCGGCCATGGCTCCGGCGGCCGCTCCCGCGCCCGCCGCCGCGCCTGCCGCGGCCCCGGCCCCGGCGGCCGACGACGGCCTGACGCCGATTCCTTCGCCGCTGGTGGGAACCTTCTACCGGGCCAGCTCGCCGGACGCGGATCCGTTCGTGGCGGTGGGCAGCCGGGTGAACAAGGACACCGTGGTCTGCATCATCGAAGCCATGAAGGTGATGAACGAGATCAAGGCCGAGACGAGCGGAACGATCAAGAAGATCCTGGTCGAGAACGCGACGGCGGTCCAGTTCGGCCAGCCGATGTTCCTGATCGAAAAGGGCTGAGGCCGCCATGTTCAAGCGTATCCTGATCGCGAACCGGGGCGAAATCGCCGTCCGCGTGATCCGGGCGTGCCGGGAGATGGGCATCCGGACGGTGGCCGTGTATTCGCAGCCGGACGAATCGTGCCTGCACGTGCAGCTGGCGGACGAAGCGGTGTGCATCGGCAAGGCGCCGTCGTCGGAAAGCTACCTGAAGATCGCCAACATCATCAGCGCGGCCGAAGTGACGGACGTGGACGCGATCCATCCGGGCTTCGGCTTCCTGTCGGAAAACGCGCATTTCGCGGACATCTGCGAAGAGTGCGGCATCACGTTCATCGGCCCGTCGCAGGACAACATCCGGAACATGGGCGACAAGAACAAGGCGCGGGAGATGATGCGCAAGGCCGGCGTGCCGGTGACGCCCGGCAGCGACGGCGTGGTCAAGACGCAGGAAGAGGCGCTGGCCATCGCCAAGAAGCTGGGCTATCCGGTGCTGATCAAGGCGGTGGCGGGCGGCGGCGGCAAGGGCATGCGCATCGCGCGCAACGACGTGAGCCTGGCGCAGGGATTCATGACGGCGAGCTCCGAGGCGGAGCGGGCCTTCGGCAACGCGGACGTCTACATCGAGAAGCTGGTGGAGCGGGCGCGGCACATCGAGGTGCAGCTGCTGGCGGACAACCACGGCCACGTCTACCAGCTCGGCGAGCGCGACTGCTCGATCCAGCGGCGCCACCAGAAGCTGCTGGAGGAAACGCCCAGCCCGGCGCTGACGCCGGACCGGCGCAAGAAGCTCCTGAAAGCGGCGGTGAAGGCCGCGCAGGCCTGCAAGCTGCGCAACGTGGCGACCATCGAGTTCCTCTGGAACGAGGACGCCCAGGAATTCTACTTCATGGAAATGAACACCCGCATCCAGGTGGAACATCCCATCACCGAAGAGGTGACGGGGGCCGATCTGGTGCAGCTCCAGATCCGGGCGGCCGCGGGCGAAGTCATGAAGTTCTCCGACGACGAATTCGCCCCGCGCGGCCACGCCATCGAAGTGCGCGTGAACGCGGAAAACCCGTACAAGAACTTCACGCCCTCGCCGGGGCCGGTGCAGGCGGTGCATTTCCCGGGCGGCCCGGGCATCCGCGTGGATTCGCACGTCTATTCCGGCTACGTCATCCCGCCGTTCTACGACAGCATGATCGGCAAGATCATCGCGCGGGGCAAGACGCGCAACGAAGCGCTGACGCGCATGTCGCGGGCGCTGGCGGAGTTCAAGATGGTGGGGCCGGCGACGACGGTTCCGGTGGCGCAGGCGCTGCTGGCCGACGCGCGGTTCCTCCGCGGGGAATACAACACGGGCTTCCTCGAGCAGTTCATGAACGACGTCTTCTGGGTGTCGTAGGCGAGGGTTTGCGGATGGGCCAATCCAGCCGGGCAGCGTGGACGGGGGCGAGAAGCTCCCTCGAACGCGGGGTGGAGGACGTCCTGGGCCGGCTGGCGGAAGATCCGCGCGCGGCGGGCCGGGTTCCCGCGCAAGCCAAGGTCGTCGTGCTCGGCGGGGGCACGGGACTGTCCACCGTGCTCGGCGGCAATTCGTCGCTGCCGGCTTGGGCGGACCGCCCGACCGAGGGGTTGCTGCGGGAATTCGAACGGGTCCACGTGGGGGTTTGCACGACGGACGACGGCGGCTCGACCGGCGAACTGGTCCGCCGCCTGCCCATGATCGGCATCGGCGACACCCGCAAGGTGATGCTGTCGGCGGTCGACCGCGAGGCGCTGTTCCGGCGCTACGGCCCCGGCGTTCCGGCCTTGAAAATCGTCCAGCAGGTTTTCCTGCATCGCTTCGGCGGGCGGGCACCGAGCCGCGCGGAATTGCGCGATCCCGTGCGCGTGCTGGAGCCGGCGCTGCGGCTGGCGTGTTCGCCGGCGCTGCGGCGGGCGCTGGCCGCGTGGACGGCGTCGTTGCCGCCCTGGCTGGAAGCGCGCTTGCGCGTGCCGGGCCATTGCCTGGGCAATCTGTTGCTGACGGCGGCGATCTTTCGGGGCGTTCGCCCGGGCCGGACACCGACCCGGACCGAACTCGAGCGCGGCTTGGCCGCGGTGGCGGACGCGATCTGCGTGCCGGCGGGCCGGGTGTGCGCGGCGACGGCCGCGCCGGGGTCGCTCATCTACGAATATGCGAACGGCGTGGTGGCGACGGGCCAGTCGCGCGCCGCGCGGGCCCGCCGCGGCTGCGCGGTGAGGCGCGTGCGGATTTCGTTCGCCGCCGATCCGCAGGCCGCGCCCGCCTTGATCCGGCGGTTGCGGGAAGCCGATCTGATCGTCTATGCGCCCGGCAGCCTCTACAGCAGCATGCTGCCGGTGTTGTTGACGCCGGGCGTGGTCGAGGCCATTCGGGCGAACCGTCGCGCCGTCAAGATCCTCGGGGCGAACCTCTGGATCCAGGAAGGCGAAACCGACATGTCGTTCCGCGAGGAAAGCCGCGGCTTCTGGGTGTCGGAACTCATCGAAGCCTACGGGCGGAACGTCGCGGGCGGCAGCGCGGGGCTGTTCGACGTGGCGCTGGCGACGAGCCTCGACACGGTGCCGGGCAGCATCATCCGCAATTACGCGCTGGAGGACAAACACCCGATCCATCTCGACCGGGCCCGGGTGCGGGCGCTGGGGGTGATGCCGGTGGAGGCGAGCCTGTTCTCCGGCGACCGCTGGCAGCGCGATTCGATGATCCACCACGATCCGGCGCGCTTCGCGGCGGCGATCCGCACGGTGTACGAACGGTTTTCGGGGTCCCGCCGCCGCCCCCGGAAATCCGGAACGACGCGGTTTGCCCGGGTGGTCGCGCCGCGGGCACCTTCGGCCTGCGCGCGCATGGAGGCGATCGACGCCGCGCTGGCGGGGAAGGCGATCGCCTCGGCTCCTCTGCGCCGGATGCTGGCGGATTTCCTGTGGGAGAATCCGGACGTCCGGCCGGAACATCTGGCCTATTTCGACGGCGTGCGGATCGTGCCGGATGCGCAGTGGCGGCGCAGCCGGGAATGGGACAACGTGCTGGGCTACTACGATCCGGACACGCGCCGGATCATGTTGCACGAACAGACGCTCCAGAACCGCGGTTCGCTTAAATCCAACTTCGCCGTGGCGCTGGGGGAGACCCTGCTGGGCCGCTACATCGCGCGGAAAAGGTGGGCGGAAGGATTGCCGGGGACGGGCTATCGCGCCTACGAGATCGAATTGCGGCCGCCGGCCGAACGCGAATGCTACCTGCCGGATGCGAGCCTGCGGAGCTATCTGCGCTTGGCGCAGATGATGCCCCGGCCGGGCGCGCCCCTGCGGTATTTCCGGCCGGTGCCGAAAGGCACGGGTTTCCTGCCGTGCGGCATCTTGTTCGGCTTGGCCTTCGCATGGGTCCTGGACGCCGTCCACGTGCCGGCGCTGGATTTCGAAATGCAGATCCTGCAATGGCCGGCCTCCCGCCTGTTGCCTTACCAGGTGCGGGCGCGGGCCCGGCATCGCGAATTGGTCCGTTTCTTCCGCGAGGACGTCTTTCGCAACGGCTGATTTTGCGCCGTTGTCGCGTTTTCGGCTTCCGTCGGCGGTCCGCGTCGGTGTATCGTGGCGCGCATGGCATCCCGGCCTTCATCCGAGCAACGCGCGCTGGCGGAAGGCGCCCATCTGCGCCTGGTGGTTTCCAACGGGTGGGAATACGTCCAACGGCCGAAGATTTCCGGCATCGTCGTGATCGTGGGCACGACGAACCGTCGTTGCCTGGTGCTGGTGACGCAATGGCGCGAACCGGTCGGCGCGCAGGTCGTGGAATGGCCGGCGGGCTTGGCCGGCGACGTTCCCGGCAGCGAAACCGAAGCGCTGGAAACGGCCGCCCGGCGGGAACTGTTCGAAGAGACCGGATTCGAAGCCGCGACGCTGCAGGCGATTCTGACGGGACCGCCGAGTCCGGGCATTTCGGACGAGATCGTGACGTTCTACCGGGCGCGCGGGATGGTGCGCAGGGCAGCGGGCGGCGGGGAGGGGAGCGAGCGGATCCGGACCCACGTGGTCCCGGTTTCGCGCCTGCCGGATTGGTTGGAGCAAATGCAGGCCAAGGGATTTCTCGTGGACCCGAAGGTGTATGCCGGGGCCTATTGGCTGCGCCGGGAAATGGAAGCGTAAACAGATGACCGACACGCATGAAACCAACGTTGGGCCGGAAACCGTCGTGTATGCGGTGCCGGAAGGCAAGCGGATCTCCGTGGGCGCGCCGAGCCTGATCGCGTTGCCCAACGGCAAGCTGTTGGCGGCGTTCGACCAGACCGGTCCCGACGTGAAGGGACTGAACGGCAAGAAGGGGCACGACGCCAAGCGCAACCGCTGGATGCAGGGGCGCGTCATGTCCTCGGGCGACGGCGGGGCCACCTGGCAGCTTGCGGCGACCTTTCCGTTCCGCCGCGCGAGCCTGTTCCGCGACGGCGGCGACGTCTATCTGCTGGGCGAGGCGGCGGGCGGATTGTGCCTGATGCGTTCGCCCGACGGCGGCGGCAGCTGGTCCGCGCCGATGGAACTGACCGGAGATCTCGATCTTTGGCTGGCGCCGACCTCCGTGCTGGCCGATGGCGATTTCTGGTACGTTCCGGGTCTGATCCCGGCGGGCGGCGGCATGGGTCTGACGGTGTTCCGCGCGCCGAAAGGCGCCAGCCTGATGAATCGCAAGGCCTGGACGCAGGGCCCCGTTTCGCCGCCGCTGTCGCAGCTGATTCCCGCCGTGGCCGGCGCCGGATTCGGCGTTCCGCAGAGCGGGGCGTCTTTGGCTTGGCGCGATCCGGTGCTGGTGAAGATCGTTGACCCGACCCATCCCTGGCACGGCGCCGGCGCGCTGCACGTGGTGGGCGCGACGGGCAGCGGCCGCCAACATTGGGCGGCGGCGATGCGCCTGGCGACGGAGGACCTGTCGTTGGTTCCGCAACCGGATCCGGACGGGAAGCCGTGGGTTTGGTTGCCGTGGCCGGGCGGTCATGAGAAATTCGATTTGTTCTACGATGAACCGAGCCGGTCGCATTGGTCGATGGGCAGCCGGGGCGCTCCCGGCCTGCCGCTGGGCCGGAAGGCGGCGCAAGAGGAGGGGCTGCATCGGATCGGCCTGTGGTCGTCGGAAAACCTGGCGGACTGGCAGTTTTCGACGAAGGTGGTCACCGGCGGCGAAGGGGCGGCCGGAATCCGTTGCGATCCGTCCATGGCGGTTTGCGGAAACGATTTGTTCTGGGTCTGCCGCGCCGGCGGGGCGCAAAGCCGCAACGCGCGCGAAACCCTGCAGCTGCTGTGCGGCCGAATCGCGAATTTCCGTTCGAGAAACGGTTGATTTTGGGCGTGATTTCCGGCGATTCCATCGGTAAGCTTCACCTTTCAATATTTTGGAGGTTCCAGGCATGAACGAACGCGACACCATTCTCCCGCCGGCACGATCCCGCTGGCTGATCCCGCTGGTTCTGGCGCTGGCGGCCTTGGGGCTCTATGGGAGCACGTTGTGCCGGGGCGCGTTCCCGGGACTTCCGGCCAAGAATTTGGCCTGGCATCTGGGGCTGGATTCCAATCCCACGTTGCTTGATTCGCTCTGGGGATATCTGGTGCGGTTGCTGGCAGGGCTGCCGGGAGGACCTGCGGCGTTCTGGGCCGGTGCGTTCAGCGCGATGTGCGGGGCGCTTTGCGTTGGTTTGATCGCGGGACTGATGATGCGCGTGCGTTATTCGATCCACGACGAACACGATCCGGACGAAACGCGCCGCGAAGAACAGGCCCGCCTGCTGGCCGGCCTGGCGGCGGGGCTGTTCATGATGGCGAGCATCCCGTTCTGGGTTCTGTCTACCCGTTCGTTGCCGGGAACGTTCCACTTGCTGATGCTGGTGGGCACGGCCGGGCTGTTTTCGGAGTATCAGCGGACCGGCAAGACCAGTCGGCTCTATCTGCTGGGGTTGCTGTATGGCGTCGGCGTGACCGAATTCGCGACGTTCTGGGTGTTCGCGCCGCTGGCGATGGTGTTGGTGACGCGGGCCATGCTGCAACGCGCGGAGTTCAGCGCGCGGGTGCTGGTCAACACCGCCCTCTGTCTCCTGCCGGGTTTGTTGCTGTACGTTCTGAACGGGTGGTTGCTGTGGCGCGATCCCGCGGTGCAGCTGCGCGGTTTCAGATCGATGTGGGCCGTGGTCTGGTATATCTGGCGTGACCAATGGCATTTGATCGTCAATGCGCCCCATACGGCGGGCTTTCTGCTGATCATGGCGCTGACGGTGGTGCCGTGGGGCGTGATGTATTTGCTGCGGGTCAAGAAACCGGCTTGGCGCTTCTCGGCTTGGCAGGTTTTCCTGCGTCTCGTGGTGCTGACCGCGGCCATGGCGGCGCTGTTCGATCTGCCGCTGTCTCCTTGGCATTTCTTCGGCATGAGCAATTTGATGGTGACTCCGTATTTGATCTTGGCCATTTCCGCGGGAGCGGTGACCGGCGAATTCTGGGTGATGGGCCAGCGTCGCGAACATCGGCGCGCGGGGATCGGTCAGCCGTTGCGCAGCCTGATGGGCGCGGTGGGGCTGCTGGTCCCGGTGGCGGCCGTGGTGGCGGGCGTCTTGAACCTGCCGGCGGCCAATGGGCGTTCAGGCGAACGGGTCGAGGCCGTGGCGGGACAGGTGCTGGACGATCTCCGGGGGCGCGACGTTTTGCTTTCCAACGGCGCGTTGGACGATTCCATTCGGTTGCTGGCCAACCGGCGCGGCCAGCGACTGCAGGTCGTGACCTTGCCCCTGACGACTTCGGCGTCCTATCGCCAATATCTGGCGTTCTTCTTTTCCGATCCGCGGCAGCAATCGTTGCTGCAGGTGGGCTTCACCGCCTTTCTGCAGGATTTGCTCGGCACCGACGCGGGATTGGCGCGGACGGCCGCTCTGGATTTGGCCGACCCGTTGCGCGAATTCGGCTTTCTGGTTCCGGACCATCTGCTGTTCCGCGCCGAGCCGGCGGAAGACCGCATCGACCTGTCTTCCTTGGTAGCCGGGCAAGAGCCGTTCTGGACTCGCCTGGAGGCGTTCGCCGCGCAGCCGCCGGACGGGCGGAATCCAGCCTATGCCTATCACCGCTTTTTTCTTCGGCTGGCTTCCAAGGTGGCCAACAACATCGGCTTCATGCAGGTGGAGCGGGGAGACAAGGCGGGGGCGCAGGAAACCTTCAAGCAGGCCCGCCGGCTGGATCCGGACAACATCAGCGCGTTGTTGAACCTGCTGACCATCGCCCACGAAGAACAACTTCCCGAGGAAAGCGAGTATCAGGCGGCCTGGGAGGATTTCAAATCCCGGCACGTCGATAGCCGCGTGATGTGGGCGTTGTCGGGGCTGTACGGCTACGTCTACAACACGGGATTTCTCGTGCGGCAGGGCATGATGTGGGCGGTATCCGGAAAACCCCGCATCGCCGAGGCCGAACTGCGCCGGGCTTCCGGCGGCAAGGCGGTGAACGCCGAGGTCAAGGCGTTCCTGGGCCGCGCGTATCTGCATGGCGGCGATCTGCAGCGGAGCGCGGAATTTTACCGCGCGGCGCTGAAAGACAATCCCCGCGACCTGAAATCCCTGCGCATGCTGGCCAACGTGTCGATGGCCGCGGAAGACTATGCGGAAGCGGAGCGGCTGTTCGACGCCGCCATCGCCGCCGGCTTGCCGCCGGAGACGCTGGGTTTCGAACAGGCCGTGTTGGAATACTTGAAGGGCCATGCCGCCGCCGCGTTCGCCCAGCTGAAAACCCTCGTGAAAAAAGACAAGGGGAACGTCCAGGCCTGGTCGTTGCTCGCCATGCTGACCAGCGACGGCAGCGATCCCGAAACCTACGAAAAGGCCCTGAAAGCCTTGACCGACCTGAGCGGGAGCGCCCCCGACATCCGCTTGATGCTGGCGGAGCTGTATCTGAAGCGGCGCCAGTGGGCCGAAGCCCGCGGCGAACTCGATCAGGTGACGCGCATGAATCCGCGCCAGATCCGCGCTTGGGAACTGCTGGTTTCGGTCGATTTCAGCGAACGCAAGCGGGAACTGGCCGAAGACCACGTGCGCATCCTGCTGACGCTGGATCCGGAAAATTTCACGGGCAATCTCATGCTGGGGTCCTTCCAATATGCCCGCGGCCAATATTCGCTGGCCGAATCGTCCTATCGCACGGCGCTGAACGTCCGCCGGGATCCGACGGCGCTGAACGATTTGGCCTATCTCCTGATGATCAACAAGGCCGGCGCGATGGGCGAGGCGCGCAGCTTGATTGAAGAAGCGCTGTCGCAGCAGCCCGGCAACGTCATTTTCCTTTCCACGCGCGGCGAGCTCAACCTGCGGGAAGGCCGCTATGACGAAGCCGAACGCGATCTGCAGCAGGTGCTGACGGAGGTTCCCGACAACGCGCAGGTGTTGTTGCTTTCCGCGCAGCTCTATGCGGCCCGCGGCCAAAACGCCGCCGCTTTGGAATTGGCGGACACCCTCTCGGGCCGCCAGAGCGAATTGCCGAAGGAACAGCAACTCCAGCTGCAGGAATTGATCAAGAGGATGCGCTAGGCCGGTTCGGGTCGCCCCCGGAACCCGATACTCGCCGGACAAATCGATCGCCACCATGCGGACAATGCCATGAGCGCCCATCCGACCGAGGCCGGTCCGGCCAACCAAGGGAGCAAGGAATTTTCCTTCTTCCCCTTGGAAATCAAGCATAGCCCGGGCGAGGGCCGGGATCCGCGCGTGCCGCTCGGAAAAGATCCCTTGTCCCGTTCGTTTCCGACCGCCCGCCAGGTCGCGGCTTTTCTGTTTATCGCCTCGTTGTCCCTCTATCTGGCTTCGATGAGCTGGACGGCGTTTCCCGGCCCCCCGACGCTGTTGCTCCTGGCCCATTTGGATCCGAACGCCGTGCCGACGCCCTTGGATCCCATCTGGGGTTTATTGCTGAAGGGATTCGCGCGCTTTTCCGCCGGAACCGTGGCGGGCTGGTCGGGCTTGTTCAGCGCCATGTGCGGCGCGGCGTGCGTCAGCCTGCTGGCGCGGCTGATGATGCGCGTCGGTTATCTGATCCGGAATGAACCGGGTCGCAAGTCGTTCATCCGCGAAGCCCAGGCCCGTCGGATTTCCGGAATTGCCGCCGCTTCCTTTCTGGCGTGCAGCATTCCGTTCTGGGTGGCGTCCACCCGCTCGCTGCCCGACAGCTTCCATCTGCTGCTGCTGCTGGCTTTCGCCTGGTTTGTTTCCCAATACCAGCACTTCGGAAAGCTGCGCCATTTGTTCTTGCTCGGGTTGTTTTTCGGCTTCGGCTCCTCGGAATTCCCGACGTTCCTCGTTTTCGCACCCTTGGCGGCATTCGTGGTGGTGCGCGAAATGTTTCGCTGGCGGGCCCTGCGGATCGGACGGACGCACGCCGCGCTCTGGAGCGGATTGGCGCTGGGGCTGCTCTTCTATCTGCTCGATGCCTACGTCTTCTATAAGCAAAACGCGCTGGCCGGATCGTACGTCGCCCCGCTGGAATCCGTCCGGCAACTGTTGGCCGCGCAAATCCAGCTGGTCACCCAGCTCCGGTTCAGTCCGGGGTTTTTGGCCATCATCGCCGTTTCGGTGGTGCCGTGGCTGACGTTGTTCACCATGTCCAGCCGGTCGCCGTGGTTCTACGAATGGGGGCAGATCGGCGTGCGGCTGATTTTCGCGGGAGGCCTGATGGCCATTCTCTACAACGCATCTTTCGCGCCCTGGAGCCTGCTGGGCATGGGTTATCTGGCGGTCACGCCCTATCTGATGCTGGCCATCTGCATGGGATATATCGCCGGCGAATTCTGGATCCTGGGCGAATTCCAAATCATGATGGACACGACGCTCGTCAAGTGGACGGTCCGCCGTGCGGCCAGCTTGTTCTCCGTGCTGCTCGTATTGGGCATCTGGGGGGGCGGTTTTTTCAATTGGCGCACGGTCGACGGGCGGTATAGCCGGATCGTGGACACGGCGGTTTCGGAAGTCCTGAATCGGCTGAAAGGGCGGGACATACTGTTTTCCACCGGCTTGCTCGACGATTCCATCGGCTTGGCCGTTTTGGAACGGAAAGTGCCGGTCAGCCTCATCAGCGCGCCGCGCACCCCGTCGATTTCGTATCTCCAGCGGGTGGCGAAAGGGTTTGCGGATGAATCTTTGAATCTGTCGCTCAACAAAGGCGACTTCAGCGGTTTTTTGGAAAATCTGCTCATGTCCGACGAGGGACCGAGCCGCGTCGGCATCATCGACTTGCCCGACGTCTTCCGCGAATTCGGCTATCTGGAGCCGGACGGATTCTTCTATCGCATGGAATCCGCCCCAGACCGGATCGACTTGCCGGCTTTGGCCCAGTCGCAGAAGTCGTTTTGGATTTGGATGGAGAACATGGCCCTTCGGCCGGTGCCGGAGAAAAACATCTTGCGCACCTATCAGGACCTTTTGCGGCTGATGGCTTCCAAGGTGGCCAACAATCTGGCGGTCATCCAGATCGAACGGGGCGATTCGGAGGGGGCGATCGAAACCTTGCGCAGCGCCCGGCGCATCTATCCGGACAACCTGAGCGTTTTGATGAACCTGGTGGAAATGGGTCGGACGTTCGATTTGCCGGATGCCGCGGAGTGGGAGCAGGACTGGACGGACCGGCAAGACGAACTGGGCGGGGAGCGGTGGGTGCTGATCGTCCGTTTCGGCTACGTCTGGAACGCCCGCGAATGGGTCAAGCGCGGCTACGTCTGGGCCCTTTCGGGCGTTCCGGCGCAAGAAGAGGCGGCCCGGCGCAAGCCCGCCATTTCCGATGAAGACGAGGCGAGCAACGACAGCCGCGAACAGATTCTGGATCAAGCCTATCTCCTGTGGGGGGCGCCGTATCGCGACGACGGCTACTACCGCAGCCTCTTGATGAAGGACGGGCGCGACACCGATGCCCTGATGGCCCTCTGTCGCCTGTCGCTGCGCCGCAACGATCCGGATGCCGCCGAGGCCTACATCGCGGAAGCCTTGGCGATGGGATTGGCGGAAGACAAAACGCAGTTCGACCGGGCCATGATCGTCTTCGTCCGGGGCGACAAGGAGGCCGCCGTGGAATCCCTCAAACGGCTGTGCCGCCTGAATCCCAGCGACATGCGCGTGTGGATGGCGCTTCTCCTGCTGGCCGACGACAACGATCCCGTCAACGCCGAGGCGCTGAAGATGCTCAAGGACCAAGGCGGCGCGCCCTTGGGCGTCCATCTGACGCTGGCCGCCGTCCACATGGCGCGCCAGCAATGGGCCGCTGCCCAGGACGAACTGGACCGAGCCGTCCAGATGGATCCCCGCAATACGCAAACATGGGAAATGATGGTGCTGTTGGCGCAGATGCGCGGCAACAAGCCGCTGCTGGAAGCCGGACTGAAGGCGCTGCTCGACCGCAACCCCGACCACTTCCTGCAATACCAGAACGCCGGAGTCGAATACTACCGCAGGGGCAAGCTGGCGGAAGCCGAAGCGGCCTTCCGGAAAGGACTTCAGCGGCAGCGCGACGCCACGCTGCTGAACAACCTCGCGCACGTCATCACGGAACGGGACGGCAACATGCAGGATGCCCTGAGGTTGATCGACGAAGCGCTCGTGCGGCAACCCGGCCATGCGCAGATGCTCAGCACCCGCGGCGGAGTTCTCGTGAAGTTGGGCCGCTTTGAGGAAGCCCTGCAGGATTTGCAGGAATCTCTCCGGAAACAAGGCCGGAACAATACCCTGCTGCTGCTGCTGGCGCAAACCTACGAAGGCCTCGGCGACCGCACCCGCGCCCAGACGATCGTCCGGGCCTTGGAAGCGCAGAAGGACAAACTGGACGACAAGCAGAAGAAGCTCTTGGACGAATTGCTGTCCCGGTTGGACGGCCCGCCGTCTGCGGCCGCTTCGGATCCGGCCGGCGACGAGCAAAAGACGCTGGAGCGGCTGGACGCAGCTTTGCGGAAAACGCCCGGAGATGCGGAACTGCTGGGAGAACGGGGCGCGATCTTCTTGAAGTTGGGGCGTTACGAAGAGGCTCGGCGGGATCTGCGGGAATCGCTCCGGCAGCAAGGCCGGAACGTCGACCGCCTGCTGGATCTGGCCCGGGCTTACGAAGGCTTGGGCGATCGCGCCCGCGCACTCAAGATCGCCAAGGCCGTGGCGACGGAGCCGGACAAGCTGGATGATCGGCAGAAGGCGCAGACGAGGGAATTGCTGCTTCGGCTGCGCAACGCCGGTTCAGGCACCTAGCGGCGTCCAGCGGTCTTGCACGGAGCGGGGGGCCAGCCCGGTGAAATCCGGGACGAGGAAATCGGCATCCCCCAATTCATCCCGCGCATGGCTGGTCGCCAGCGCGAATGCCCGCATGCCGGCCGCATGGGCGGCGGCGATGCCGGCGGGCGCATCCTCGAACACCAGGCAGTGCGCCGGCGCGACGCCGAGACCTTCCGCCGCTTTCAGGAAAATGTCCGGCGCGGGCTTGCCCCGCGCGACGTCCGCGCCGGAAACCGTGGCCGCGAAAACATCCTCCAAATCCAGCGCGCGCAAGCACAGATCGACGTTTCCGCGCGGGGCGGAAGAACCCACGGCGCAGGGAATGCCCAGCCGGCGAGTCTCGACGAGGAATGCCTGGACTCCCGCGATGGCGCGGATGCCGTCTTGCCGGATCCATTCGCGGTAGAGTTCTTCCTTCTCGAATCCGATGCGGTCGGCTTCCTCCTCGGAAACCGGCCAGCGCAGCAGGTCGCGGATGACCGCGTTCGTGCGCAGACCGCACTTGCCGATGTGCTCCGGATCCGGGCAGTCGAACCCGTGGCGCCGCGCGACTTCTTTCCACGAATCGACGTGCAAACCGTTGGAATCGACCACGACGCCGTCGAGATCGAACAGGAACGCCGGAATGGGGAATGCCGGCGCCACGGCTCAGACGAGGCAGTCCGGCGTGAACGACAGCGGGTAGATGTGCCCGATGGTCGTCACGCTGACGTGCCGGATCTTGCCTTGGGGGTCGAGATTGATCGCGAGGATCTTGGCGTCCGCGCCGACGGCGAATTCCCGGATTTTCTGGCGGCAAAGGCCGCAGGGCAGGGCGAAGCCGTTGGCGGCCTGCAGGGCGACCGCCAGCGTTTTCAGCTTGAACACGCCGGTCTTGATCATGTCGTTGATGGCGTCCATCTCCGCATGGGTGGTCAGGGTGAAATCGATCGTCTCGATGTTGCAGCCCACATGGATCTTGTTTTTCACGTCCAGCAGGGCGGCGCCGCACTTGTAATGGGAAAACGGAGCATAGGCCTTCTTGCGCACGGCGATGGCCTTTTGGACCAAACGGCGTTCGACGGCGGACAGTTGGGACAGTTTTACTTTTTTCATGGGACCGGGGAATGTACTCCAGCCGGCGGCGCGATGCAAGACCGGCCGCGGCCGGCTACCGGACGAACGCGGCGAAGGCTTTTTCGGCCGCGGCGAGGTCGGCCCACCCGTACGTTTCCAGCAGGGCGGGCCCGGCGGGGTCGCCGGCCAGCAGGCGGGCGAAAAAGGCGTCCCACTTCTCCCGCGGCTGCCGGAGCAGGAGATAGCCCACCAGATACTTGCTCGTGGCGTAGAAGAAAGAAACCTCGGCCGGTTCGGCGGGATAGGCCGTGGCCTTCAGCAGCTCGGACAGCGGCGTCCACGTCCGCAAAGGCCGGAAGGCGTTGCCTTTGCTTTGCCCCATGCCCTTCGCGGCGCGATAGGCGAATTCGCCGTAGTATTCGGCCAGCCCTTCGTTGAGCCACAGCGGCAAACGGACCGGCAGAAACCGGTTGAAGACCAGATGCGTCATTTCGTGCGCCAGCATATCCATCTTGTCGGAAGCGGCCGTGCCGACTTCCTGCAGGTACATGACGTTGCCGCTTACGAACGAGGCGGCCCACGGTTCCATGCCCGGTGTGCTCGCCACGACGGTTTTCCAGTCGCGCGGATCGCGGAAGATGAAAATATGCGAACGGGCGGGCGCCACGCGGTCCCGGAGATTCGGCAGGTCGGCGGAAATGGCGGCATAGAACTGCTCGCCCATGCGCGCGACCTTGGCCGCGAACATTTTCTGGTCGTGGTGCAGGACGAAATGTTCGGTTTGCAGGTGCTTCCAGCGGTAATTCGGATGGTCCAGCCAGGCGGCGTCCGCCTGGGAGAGCTTCGAACGGTCGACCGTTTCCGCCCCGACGTCCTGCATCGGCGGGGGAGGCGCGGCCAGAGCGATGCCCGCCCAGCCGAGCGCCAACAAGGCGAGAAGGCGTTTCACCATTCGCGCGAGCCTTCTTCGTCCAGATTGGGCGCTTCGTCGTAGGCCGAATCGTCGGTTTCAGCCATTTCCGCGCTGGGCGCGGGCGCCTGCGCGGGCGGCGGGGCGGCTTTCTTGCCGCAGCCGGCGGACAGCAGGGCGGCGAGGGCCAGCAGGAAGACGAACATCGTGTTTTTCATGGCTTTGACTCCGTTGGCATCGTATAAACTCCGTTCGAGACATGCAAGGGAATCGACAGGCCAAGGAGGAATGGGCGGTTGGCGGCGCGCTGGTGGCGTTTCCAGCGGCCGGCGGCCGCAAACCGCGGATGCTGGACGGCTTCTACCGCCCCGCGCCGAAGAAGAACGCGCCGCTGCTCGCGTTTGTTCACGGAATGGGAAGCAACTTCTACCGCTCGGCGTTGAAGAAGGCGTTTCTCGAGGCCGCTCCGGCGCTGGGAATGGGCATCCTGTCGTTCAACAATCGCGGCGCGGAGCGCGGCACCGAAAACGAGAAATTCCGCGTTTGTCTGGCCGATCTGGATGCGGCGGCGGAATTCGCGCGGCGCCGAGGCCATCGCAAGCTGATCTTCGTCGGCCACAGCACCGGCTGCCAGAAGATCGTCTACTGGCAGGCGCAGCGGCGCCATTCCGCCGTGGCGGGACTTGTTCTGCTGGCGCCGGCGGACGATTACGCGGCGACGCAGCGCGACCTCGGCAAGCGCTTCGAACAGAAAGTGGCTTGGGCCCGGAAGAAAGTCGCGCAGGGGAAAGGCGATGCGCAGGTGGCGGGCCTGTACGAACGATTCACGGCCGCGCGCTTCCTGAGCGTGGCCGACCCGAAACGCGCCGAAGCCAACGTGTTCCGCTATGCGGGCCCGCTCACGCAGTTTCGGCGGGTGAAATGCCCCGTGCTCGCCGTCTTCGGCGAGGAAGAGGAATTCGCGGCGATTCCCCCAGCGGAGATGCTGGCGATCCTGCGGAAGAAAACGAAATCGCGCGAGTTCGACGACTGGCTGATTCCCGGCGCGGACCACGGCTTCCACGGGTGCGAGGCGGAATTGGCGCTTTCGGTTTGCCGGTGGGCGCGGGAGATCGCGACGTGAGGCTCACGGGCGGGGAGCATAGCGGGCGGATCCTGAAGGTCCCGGCCGACGGCACGCGGCCCACGCAGGACAAGGTGCGCGCGGCGATTTTTTCCTCGCTGGCGGCGCTGGTGCCGGGCGCGCGCGTCCTGGATCTGTTCGCGGGCACGGGCGCGATGGGGCTGGAAGCGTGGAGCCGCGGCGCGGCCTGGGTCGATTGGGTCGAGAGCGGCAAGAACGCGTTGCGCGCCTTGCGCGACAATACGAAAACGCTGGGCGTGCCGCCCGAGGCGGGCCGCGCGTTGGCGTCGGACGTGTTCAAGCTGCTGGGCTTTCCCTGCGCGGGGGCGGGGTTCGATCTGGCGCTGGCCGATCCGCCCTACGCCGAAGCGAAGGCGAACGGCTGGCAGGCGAAGCTCGCCGATTTGCTGGCGGACAACGGCTGGGTCAAGCCCGGCGGCGTGTTCGTTTTCGAGACCGAAGGCCGCGACCCCTTGCCGGAATTGCCGGGGTGGCGTTTGGCCCGCGACAAGACCTACGGTTCCACCCGCGTCCTGATCTGGGTGCGCGAACCCGCCGCGCCTTGAGCGATTTCCGCGCGACGTAACCCGTTGGACGGACAGCCCTGCTGAAGACGTCTGAAACCCAACATTTGCCGATTCGACTTGCCAAACCGGCGCAACAGGCGTTGACTTCCAATAGGAGCGGGCACCGTCATGAAAACACGCATTGGACTGATGGGAATCCTGGCGATGGCGTTGGGCGCCGGTTCGGTGCAAGCGGCGGAATGGTTCGTCGCGACCAACGGCAACGACGCGGCGGAAGGCACGAATTGGGCGACCGCCAAGCTGACCATCCAGGCCGGCGTGGACGCGGCATCCGACAGCGATACGGTGTGGGTCAGTAATGGCGTTTATGCCACGGGCCAGGGTGCAGTCGCCGCGGGAGGGACCAACCGCGTCACCGTTGGCCGTGCCGTCATGCTCCGCAGCGTCAACGGGCCCCAGGTTACCATTATTGACGGCAGCAATCTGGTTCGCGGCGTCTACTTGACGACCAACGCCATGCTGGATGGGTTCACCGTCACCAGATGCTGGGCCGCAACGAGCGGCGGCGGCATCTATTGCGATGGCGATGCTCTCGTTACCAATTGCCATATCCTTCGGAATTCGTGCATTGTGGATGGCGGAGGTGTTGCGCATGGAAGAATCTGGAATTGTTTGATTGCCCAAAACAGAATGGAACATATTTTATCCCACCATGGGGCCGGAGTCTATTGCGCAGACGTGCGGAACAGCCAGATCTTCAGCAACAGTGCCGTTTTTTGCCGCGGGGCCGGAATATATGGCGGATCCGCCAGCAACTGCGCCATCCAATTCAACGTGGCCGAGTATTATTATGGCGGTGGCGCAATGGGGTGCCAGCTCGACGACTGCGTGATTGTCAGCAACATGGCGGCAACGGCCGGTGGCGGTTCCACGGAAAGCACCAACCGGAATTGCCTGATTGCCTACAACACCGTATTCAGCGATCTCAGCTACATAACCCATGGGGGCGGGGCCAACGCGTCGCTGGTTCTCAATTGCACCGTAATCGGCAATTCGGTTCTCTACCACGCCGCCGCCAATCCGGGCGAAGGCACCTACGACTGCACGGTCGAAAATTCCATCGTCTATTCCAATGGCTGCAGCGGAGGAACAACCACCTATTCCTGCGTGGACTCCACCGTAGCCGGCGAGGGCAATATCACGAACAACCCCGGCTTCACGGACGGCTTCCATTTGCAGGACGACTCCGCCTGCGTCGATGCCGGGACGAATTCGGCCTGGCTGGCCGGCTCGCTCGATCTGGACGGCGGCCCGCGCATCCGGAACGGGCGGATCGATATGGGCTGCTATGAACAAAGCCGAATTCCTTCCCTGCCGCCGCCTTCGATTGCGACGCCGGCCATCGTGGGTGGCGGTGAAACTGGAATATACCGGACCACGAATGGAGTCATTACCATCGAAGGCTTGAAGAGCGCGGGTACATTGGCTGCGCTGTCCGATGGACAAGGATCTTTCGTGGCCAGCAGCATTCAGCAAGACCTGCCAGGAACCGTCTGGAGCAACAGCCTGCCATTCACCGAATTCCAGTCCACTCTCACGTTCAAGTCTGCCACCAACGCCGAAGCCGATTCCGTTGGCACGAACTCGACCGTTCTCGTCCTCACGCGGGCCGGCCTGGACGCGCCCGGCCTTGTGATTACCTCGTCGCTGCCGGTGCTCTGTTATTCCGCCTCCAACGTGGTTCTGGGCGGGACGGTCAATCCGCATGTCGTCGGAACCCTGTGGATTACCAATCAGGTGACGGGCGGATGCACCTCCTTTCCTGCTCCTATATATCCGGATTGCGAATGGTTTTCCCCGCTTTGCGCCCTGGCACCGGGAACCAATTCGTTCACGGTGTTGGGAACCAATATGTTCGGGACACCGGTTTCCGATTCCGCATTCGTGGTGCGGGGAGGGTATGGCCTGCCCGCCTTGACCATTGCGCCGCAACCGCCGGTCTGTCTTCCGTATGCCTCGAACAGCATTTCCCTGACGGGCGCAAACAACGACCACATAACCATGGTTTGCGTCAGCAATTTGCAAAACGCGGCAACTACCTGGTGCGAAATGCCCACTGGCTCCAACTGGATGGCGCCCTCGGTCACGCTGGACGTCGGTACCAATGTCTTGTTTGCATTGGGATTCAACGTGCTCGGCCAGGTGGCGACGTCGCAAGTCCAGATCATTCGAATCGAGAGCAATCAGACCATCTGCGTTTCTGCGGCTTCAACCAATCCGGTTCCGCCTTTTCTGTCCTGGGGCACGGCGGCAACCAACTTTGCTTCTGCCATGGCCATTGCATCGGAAGGCATGACGATCAGCGTCGCTCCGGGCACGTATCAGGAAAGCCTGACGATCTCGAAGGGCATCCGCCTCGCCAGCACCGAGGGCCCGCACGTCACCACCATTCTCGGCACCGGAGAAGGGCGTTGCGTCACGATTACCGATTCCAACGCCGTGGTGTCCGGATTCACGATCACGGGCGGCCGCAACGAATGGGGGGCGGGCGTGCACATGCCCGCCGGAAGCCTGATCGAAAGCTGCATCGTGTCCAACAACGGCATCTACATCGAGACGTCGGAGGGGGGGAGCGGCAGGGGAGGCGGCATTTACGGCGGCCGGGCGCGGAATTGCCTGATTACCGGCAATTTCCTCCACATCAGCGGTGGGAGCAGAACCTCGGATGCATATGCCGGCGGCGGCGGCGCGTTCTTCTGCACGCTGGAAAACTGCACCGTCGTGGGGAATTGGACCTACGCCTACGCCTACGTGGCAGCCAGTGAAGGCGGTGGCGGGCTTGCCTGCACGTTCATCAATACCATCGTTTGGAGCAACCCCGCGTATCTTTCATTTTTGCCTGGCGTATATACGGATGGAGACACGTTCGACCATTCGTACACGAACGATCCCGGATTCGTCGATTCCACCTACCATCTGCAAGCCGGTTCACCCTGCCTCGACGTCGGCACCAACCTGGACTGGCTGGCCGCGGCAACGGACTTGGAGGGCAATCCCCGCATCGTGCACGGATGCGTGGATTTGGGGGCCTATGAACGGCAGGCGCTGATGATTTCGCCGCTGGGCACGAACGTGTCCCCGGCTGCCGCGAGCGGATTGACGTTCGCGGTGACGGCGGAAGTGGCTTGGACGGCGGCGACGAACGTGCCGTGGCTGACGATCACGTCCGGCGCATCGGGCAGCACGAACGGAACGGTGACCTTCGACGTGGCTGCCAATGAAACCTATTATGGGCGGACGGGAACGATCTCGGTGACGGACGGCGGGGTGATCTGGACGTATGCCGTGGCGCAGGCGGCGCACGAGCATTTGGACTGGTACGTGGCGACGAATGGAAACGATGCCGCGGACGGCGCGAGCTGGGCAACCGCCAAGCAAACGATCCAGGCGGCGGTAGACGAAGCCGCGAACGGCAATGCGATCTGGGTCGGCAACGGAACGTATGTCGGGGGAATCAGCATTGCCAAGGAATTGCGGGTCCAATCCGCGAACGGAGCGGACCTCACGACGATCCAAGGGGTCGCGTCGCGCTGCGTGACCCTGTCCAATGCGCTGGCGGTCGTGTCGGGTTTCACGCTGACGGGCGGGACGGCGGATTGGGGCGGGGGCGCCTATATCTTTTCCGGAGCGTTGGAGGACTGCTTGATCCAAAACAATACGGCCACCGGGCGCAAATCGGGGGATCTGGAAATGGCGTATGGCGGCGGAACGTATGGCGGAACCTTGCGGCGGTGCATCCTTTCAAACAATCTGGCCAGAGCCTATGGCGACCAAGACCACCGTCCCAAGGCCCAAGGCGGCGGGGCCTATGATTCCGAGCTGGTCGATTGTCTGGTCGTAAGCAACGTGGCAAGAGCCCAATTCGCTTGGCTTTCCGAGGACGTTACCGCCGGAGGCGGCGCCAGCGGCGGGACGATCGTCAACTGCACGCTCGTCGGCAACGTGGCCTGCGTGGACTACGCTCCGGCATCCGGTGCGCTGACGGGGGGGGGATGCTATGGCAGCGCGGCGCGAAATTCCATCGTCTACGGCAATTACTGTTTCAATACATGGGATAATGGATATTGGCTGGGCTGGAGTTGGGACGAGATTTCGGGCGGCGACGTCCGCTATTCCTGCTCGCCGTTCATTTCAACGGACAATGGAAACCGGACGAACGTGCCGCAGTTCGTGGACGCGGGGACGGGAGACTACCGGCTGGAGGCGGAATCGCCCTGCATCGATGCGGGGGAGAATGCCGACGTGATCGGAACGACGGACCTGGACGGTAGCCCACGCATCGTGCACGGCACGGTGGATATGGGCGCATTCGAATATCAGCCGGAGTTGGAAATCTCGCCGACGAGCGCGAATTTGTCTCACGAGGCGGCCAGCGGATTGAGCTTCGAGGTGCGGGCGCACGTGCCGTGGACGGCGACGACCAACGTGCCGTGGCTGACGATCACGGCCGGAGCGTCCGGCACGACGAACGGAACGGTGGTCTTCGACGTTGCCGCCAACGAAGGGGCCGCGTTGCGAGCCGGAACGATCGCGGTGACCGGCGGCGGGTCGGTTTGCAGCTACACGGTGATGCAGTCCCATGAAGGCCAATCGTCAAACGGATATTATGCTTGGGCCGCGGGCATCACGAACGGGCTGACGAACGCGACGGATTGCGCGGCGGGCGACGGCGTGCCCAACCTGTTGCGCTACGCGGCGGGCTGTCCCGAGCCCATGGTGCCGGACGGTTTGGCGGATCTGCAAATCGGCGTCGGGGCCTTCCCGAGCCTGATCTTCAACCGCAATCCCGATGCCGCGGATCTGGCCTGGTTCGTGGAAAGCGCGGACCGCATGGCGGACGACGCGGCGTGGCGGGGGGTGGCGACCAACGTGGGCGGGTCGTGGCTGGGGGCGACGAACGTGGAGGAATCCGGGACGGGCAATCCGGTGGAATGCACGGTGACGGACCCCGTCGCGCTGGATTCCAACCGCTTCCTGCGCCTGCGCGTGAGCCGGCCGTAGGAGATTTTCCGGACCGCGCGGAATCGCGGTCTTGTCAAGGGATTGCGAGCACCCAAGATTTGCCGTATTGGCTTGCCAAACCGGCGGAACGGGCGTTGAATCCGATCCGGAGTGGGCACCGTCATGAAAACACGCATCGGACTTCTGGGGATCCTGGTGCTGGCGCTGGGCGCCGGCGCAACGCGGGCGGCGGAATGGTTCGTTGCGACCAACGGCAACGACGCGGCGGCGGGCACGAACTGGGCGACCGCAAAACTCACCATCCAAGCCGGCGTGGACGCGGCAACCGCCGGCGATACGGTGTGGGTCGGAGACGGCACGTATGCCGCGGGCGGCCGGCCGGTTGCCGATTCGTCTTTGACCAACCGGGTGGCGATCGACAAGGCCATCACCGTGCAAAGCGTCAACGGGCCGGCGGCGACGATCATCCAAGGAGAGGGGGGGTGGTTGGGAGATGATGCGGTGCGATGCGTCTACCTCGGCACCAACGCGGCGCTGAACGGCTTCATGTTGACCAACGGCCATACCCGTTTGTATGACGACAATAGGGGCGGCGGAATTTGGAGCGAGGTTTCCGGAGTCGTCAGCAATTGCATTTTGACGGGGAACGTGGCGTTCTATGGCGGTGGGGCAAACGGCGGCATCTTGATCGACTGCACGCTGTCCGGCAACGATGCGGAGGAAGAAGGCGGTGGTGCGCGGGGGGCTACCTTAACCCGGTGCGTGATTCGCGACAACTTCGTCGACATGTCGGGAGGCGGAGCGTCTGGTTGCACGTTGGCCGATTGCGCGTTGATCGGCAACGTCTGTGGATTCATGGGCGGCGGCGGGGCGAACGACAGCGACTTGGTCAACTGCACGGTGGTGAGCAACCGGGGCAACAATGCCGGCGGCGTTTCCGGCGGCATCATGGTCAACTCCATTGTGTACGGCAACCTGCCCACGAACGTGCCGAACCACACGAACGCCGCGTTCAGCTACAGCTGCACGACGCCCGACCCCGGCGGCACGGGCAACGTCACCGCCGATCCGCGATTCGTGGACGCCGGGGCTGGAAATTACCGACTGCTGGCGACTTCGCCCTGCATCAACGCGGGCGACAACGGCGCGGTTCTGGACGGCGCGGATCTCGATGGAAATCCGCGGATCGCGCTGGGCAGTCCCTTTGGGCGTGTGGACATGGGGGCGTTCGAGATTGCCTCGCAGGTCCGGTACGTGGCCACGAACGGCAGCGACGCGGCGGATGGCATGAGTTGGGCGACGGCCAAGCAGACGATCCAGGCGGCGGTGGACTCGGCGGGGGGCGGCGACGTGGCGTGGGTCAGCAACGGCGTCTACGCGGCCGGCGGGCGAGCGATGTACGGAGGCATGACCAATCGGGTCGCGATCGACCGGCCCATCGCGGTGAGCAGCGTCAACGGTCCAGCAGCGACGATCCTGCGCGGCGGGGTCGCCACGCGGTGCGCCTACGTGGGGACCAACGCGATGCTGGCCGGATTCACGCTGACGAACGGAGCCACTTGGAACGACGAATTTTCGGAACACGAGCGGGGAAGGAGCGGCAGCGGAGTTTGGTGCGAAAATTCCGGCGTGGTGTCCAACTGCGTTTTGAGCGGCAATACGGCGAGTTCGTACGGCGGCGGAGCATATGGCGGCATTTTGCGCAACTGTACGCTGAGGGGCAACTCGGCCTCGTGGGGTGGAGGCGCCCATGGCTCCACGCTGTGGGCGTGCGAGATTTCAGGCAATTCCGTGGCGCTGGGCGGCAGCGGCGGCGGCCTGAACTCCTGCACGGCGAACCTCTGCGTCGTTTCCGGGAATAGGGCGGATCTGAGCGGCGGCGGCGGCGCCTTTGAAAGCACGCTGAACAATTGCGTCGTCGTTGACAATCAGGCGCTCATCGGCGGCGGTACGTACGGGGGCACGGCCCACAACTGCACGCTCGTCGGGAATTGGGCGGGGTCCGGTCTCCTCGACGACGGCACCGGCGGCGGCGGGTCTGCCGAGGGCACGCTCGTCAACTGCATCGTGTACGGCAACGGCGTGCCGGTGTCGAATTCGGGTTCGAATTATCTCGGCGGCGCTTTCCAATATAGCTGCACCGCGCCGCACCCGGGCGGAACCGGAAACATCGATGCCGATCCGCAATTCGCGGGGGCGGGGAACTATCGGCTGCAGGCGACCTCGCCCTGTATCGATGCGGGGGACAACAGCGCCGTGGCGTGGGACGAGGATCTGGACGGCAACCAACGCATCGTCTATGGCGCGGTGGACATGGGGGTCTACGAGGCGCAATTGGCGGGCGCCGGCACGTGGTTCAATGCCATCACGAACGGGTTGACCGGCGACTTGGACTGCGCGGCCGGCGACGGCGTGCCCAACCTCCTGAAATACGCGACGGGCGGTAGCCCGCGGATCTCGGACGACATGATGCTGGTGGGAGGCCTGCCGGGGGGTGCGGGACCGATGCTGACATTCAATCGCAATCCCAACGCGACGGACGTGCGCTACGTCGTGGAAAGCGCGGACCGCATGGCGGACGAGGCGGCGTGGCGGGGGGTGGCGACCAACGTGGGCGGGTCGTGGCTGGGGGCGACGAACGTGGAGGAATCCGGGACGGGCAATCCGGTGGAATGCACGGTGACGGACCCCGTCGCGCTGGATTCCAACCGCTTCCTGCGCCTGCGCGTGAGCCGGCCGTAGGGTTTTTCCACGCTACGTAAAAAGTTTGGGCGAGTTTTACGTAGCACGTAAAAACTTTTGGGAATTTTTCCACGGTGTGGAAAAATCCGGCCCGTTTTTTCCACGCTGTGGAAAACTTTTTTCCACACCGTGGAAAACCGCTGAACCGCGATTAAACGCGAAGGGGGGGACGTGATCGGGTGGAGCCGGCACGCCCTCGTGCCGGGAGTGGAACAGCCGCCCGACGAGGGCGTCGGGTCTCCATCCGGACATGAAAAGGGACCGGTCGGTTGACCGGTCCCGTTCGCGGCGCGGGAGGTGCGGCTAGATCTTGAAGTCCTTGCCGAAGCCGTAGTGCTCGATGACGTAGTCCATGTCCTTGTCGCCGCGGCCGGAGAGGTTGACCAGGATGCTGCGGCAGTGCTTGGGCTCGTTGCGGCTGAGCCGGATGGCGTGGGCGACGGCGTGGCAGCTCTCGAGGGCCGGGATGAGGCCTTCGACGCGCGAAAGCATGAAGAAGGCTTCGACGGCTTCGCGGTCGGTGGCGGTGAAGTACTGCACGCGGCCGGTGTCCTTGAGGAAGGAATGCTCGGGGCCGACGGAAGGATAGTCCAGGCCGGAGGCGATGGAGTAGACGGGATCGGGCTCGCCCTTCTCGTTCTGCAGCATGTAGGAGTTGAAGCCGTGCATGACGCCTTCCTTGCCGTAGGTCATCGTGGCGGCGTGTTCGCCGACCTTGGTGCCCTTGCCGAGGGGTTCGACGCCGTGGATCTCGCAGGGGTCGGCGAGGAAGCCGGAGAACAGGCCCATGGCGTTGGAGCCGCCGCCGACGCAGGCGGTGACGACGTCGGGGATGTCGCCGGTCATGTCGTAGAACTGCTCGCGGGCTTCGATGCCGACGACGCGCTGGAAATCGCGGACCATCATCGGGAAGGGGTGGGGGCCGACGACGGAGCCGATGCAGTAGAGCTGGGTGACGGGATCGGCCATGTAGGCGCCGAAGCAGGAATCGACGGCTTCCTTGAGGGTCTTGAGGCCGAAGGAGACGGGGATGACGTTGGCGCCGAGGAGCTTCATGCGGGCGACGTTGGGGGCCTGCTTGGCGATGTCGACTTCGCCCATGTGGATGTCGCACTCGAGGCCGAAGTAGGCGGCGGCGGTGGCGAGGGCGACGCCGTGCTGGCCGGCGCCGGTCTCGGCGATGAGCTTCTTCTTGCCGAGGTAGACGGCGAGGAGGCCTTCGCCCATGCAGTGGTTGAGCTTGTGGGCGCCGGTGTGGTTGAGGTCCTCGCGCTTCATGTAGATCTGGGCGGAACCCAGCTTCTTGGAAAGGCGTTCGCAATGGTAGACCGGCGTGGGGCGGCCCTGGTAGTGCTTGCGGATGGAACGGAGCTCGGCGATGAATTTCGCGGAGCGGGAGATGGTGTCGTAGGCGTCGCGGATTTCGGCCATGATCTTTTCGAGCGGGGGCGGGATGTAGGCGCCGCCGTACTTGCCGAAGCGGCCGTCCTTGTCGGGGTGGAGATTGAAGTAGTTGGAATAGTCGGGCACGTTCATGGCGTCTCCTGGATGAGGGTTGAGCGATGTTTCTTTGCGTAGATACACGAAGAAAGGAGGGGAGTCAATATTCAATATCCAATGTTCAATATCCAATCTTCAAGTGATCGGCAAAAGAATGCGGATTTCCAACCGCTGGACCTTGGTTCCGCGCCCTACGGCGTCACGACGAACAGCGGCACGTCGAGTTCGTCGGGGGAGAGGCCGCCGTGGTTGCCGTATTTGGCGTGCTTGCGGGACGACAGGGCGGCGGGATAGAGGAAGGCGTGGCCGGGGGCCGCGAAGAGCATGTAGTCGCCGAGGCGGTTCTTCAGCGCGGGGTGGGGCCGGCCGGGGCCGAGGATGCCGGAGCGCAGGACTTCGGCGTGGGAAACGCAGGCGCAGGCGCCCAGCAGCGGCGCGGCGCGGGTCAGGCGCAGGAACTCCTTCACGCGCGCGGGTCGGACGAAGCACTGCGCCATGCGAGAATCGCCGGAGGGCAGCGAGGCCAAGGTGTCGTAGAACCCGGAGATTTCCGAAAGGTCGATCCGGGTATGCGTCTGCATGTGGCCGTGGTCGGCGGTGACGAGCAGGAGCGTGCCGGTGTCGGCGAGCGCCTTTTGGGCGCGGGCGAGGAAGGCGTCGATTTCGGCGAGATGGAGGGCCGGGACGCGGCCTTCGGGGCCGTGCACGTGGCAGTGGGAATCGTAGTGGGGCCAATAGGCGTAGGCATAGGCGCGGCCGGGGGAGCGGGCGAAGGCGCGAAGCTGGCGGAGCAGTCCGTCGAGGTTCTCGAACGAATGCCGTTCGGTCCACCACGGCTGGGCCAGAGAGGTGCGGCTGGTGGGGATGGTGCCCTGCGAGATGAGCACGCGGCGGCCGGGGATCGTGGCGATGGGGGCCGGGAGGGCGAGATACTTCTTCAGGTCGAAGTCGGGGGTGGCGATGGGCGTGTCGGTGCGGGTGACGAAAGGCAGGATGGTGCCGTCGAGGCCCAGATCGGAGAGGTGCAGATGCCAACCGAGGATGGCATGCTCGGTGGGCGAGGCGCCGGTGGCCAGAGTGGTGACGACGGCCGCAGTGGTGGCGGGGCAGGCGGTGGTGATCTTCTGCCAAGGGTGGAGCGCGAGGAATTTCCGGCCCTTTCCGGAGAGGATGAAACGATGCAACTGCTTCGAGCCGAGGCCGTCGAGGAGCAGCAGGACGACCTTCTTGTAGGGGCGAAGCGCGGCGGGGGGCAGGCCGGCCAGCGGGCGGTGGGGAGAACGGCCACCGCGCCCGCGGATGATGGAGGCCGTCAGATTGACGATGTTGTTGCCGTGGTAGTCGGGTCGGGGGAAGTCGCGGAAGAGGAGGGGCTTGGTCATGCGGGGGAGGATACCGAAGAGGATGGAAAATGGCAAACCGATGAGGGGGAGAACCCGCCCAGGAAAAACGTTTTAAAAAAACGCTTGCGCAATTTTAACATTCAGGTGTATCGTTTTAATCAGCGTGCGGGTGCCGGGCCTGCGCAGTGACCCTCGAGGAGATCGCAATGAAGTCCATGTCCATGATGCGGAGCACGTGTTTAGCAGGCGCCTTGATGGCGCTTTTTCTTTTGCCCCAGCCCAGCCGGGCGGAGGAAGACGGGATCAGCGACTGGGGCGTCAACGACGCCACCTACGGCCTGAAAACGCGCGAGAACGAAGCGGGCTTCAGCTACACGCCGAGTCCCGCGGACTGGCGCGACGTCAACATCTACCAGCTCTTCACCGACCGCTTCGCGGATTCGGGCACGGACCAGCTGGCGAGCTACAAACCCTCCTGGAAGTGCGACAGCCAGTCCTATCCGTACAACCGCAATTTCCACCACGGCGGCGATTGGAACGGGCTGCGCAACAACATTTCCTACCTGACCGGCATGGGCGTGAAGGCCGTCTGGATCTCGGGCGTGCAGATGAACGACCAGGGCAAGGACACCCGCTACACGCCGTACCACCAGTACCACCCGGAAAATTTCTTCAAGTGCGATCCCGCGATGGGCACCTTCGCGGAACTGAAGCAGCTGATCGACGCGCTGCACGCCGCCGACATCTACGTCATCCTCGACGTGGCGCCCAACCACATGTGCGACAAGAACGGCTTGAGCGGCGACGCCGACAACTACTACAACTCCGGCGGCGGCACCCTCCAGTGGTGGAACGAATCCAACAAGCATCCCGCGCCGTTCGACAACCTGGCCTATTTCCATAACAACGGCACGATTCAGTGCTGGAATTGCGATCCGGAGAACAAGAAGGGCCAGTTCAAGGGCACCGACGACCTGAACACCGACAACGGCGACAGCGGCGCCAACGCCGCCGTGCAGGCCATCCTCGCGAAGGCCTTCAAGAACCTGATCGACGCGACGGATTGCGACGGCTTCCGCGTGGATGCCATCAAGCACGTGGACTATACCTGGATCCGGAACTGGGCGCAGTCCATCCGCGACCACGCGGCCTATCGCGGCAAGAGCGACTTCATCATGTTCGGCGAGCTGTTCACGTACAGCAGTTCGGAACTGGCGTCGTTCTGCTCCGACGGCTACGGCTTCAACTCCGCGCTGTTCTTCCCGATCAGCCAGACGATCAAGGGCGTGTTCGGCGACGGCAACTGGACGGGCTATCTCGGCCAGACGATGAACGAAGTGAGCCAGTACGGCGTGGGCGCGAACCGGCTGGTGGCGTTCATCGACAACCACGACCTGAACCGCATTTCCCTGCAGATCAGCGGCACGGACGTCGGCAACGCGGAGTGGAAGCTGAAGCCGGCGATGTCGTTCCTGTACTTGGCCATGCCGGTGCCCTGCCTCTACTACGGCACCGAGCACGCCTTCAACCAGGGCGGCCACTACAACGGCAGCAACAAGACCGCCGACAACCCGGACGACGGCGACTGGCAGCGCGAGTGCATGTTCGACAAGGGCTTCCAGCCCGGCGCGGCCAGCGGCAACAAGTTGACCGCGACGAGCGCGCCGCTGTATCAGCACATCGCCTGGCTGAACCAGGTGCGCGAAGACTACGTCAGCCTGCGCCGCGGCGCCTTCAGCCAGTTGTGCTACTCCGGCGGCCAGGGCCAGTACGTGTTCAAGAAGACCTACGGCGAACAGACCGCCGTGGTTTTCATCAACACGTCCGACAACGGCATCACCACCGATGCGGCCAACGTCGGCCTGCCCAACACGGCCTTCTACGACGTGGAAAACGTCAACAACGTCAAGACGACCGACGGCAGCGGCAACCTGCCCGGCGAGACGCTCAGCGGCAAGGCGACCAAAGTCTACGTGAACGCCTCGGCGGATCCGGACGACAACCTCTGGTGCAGCGGCACCTACGCCTGGCCCGCGAGCGGCGAGGCCACCACGACCAACGTCATCTACGTCAACACCGAAGCGGGCCCGACGGGCATCGTCACGGCCGTGGACGTGATCTGGTCGTCCAACGGGGCGGATTGGAACGAGACGGCCATGGCCGTCAACACGAACTGGGAAAGCACGGGCGGCCACTGGTACAACGCGGCGCTCGGACCGTTCGCCGGGTCCACGAACCTGCAGTACGTCGTCCGCGTCACCGGCGGAACCAACGAGCTCTGGGACAGCAATGGCGGAGCCAACTATCGCGTGGCCATCGCGTCCGCCGCCAGCATCGGCCTGGCGGGCACCTACAACTATCCGACCGTGGCCAAGGCCTCGGAGGACCTCTACGTCAACACCCTGGTGACGGCCGCGACGAACGCGGACGACGTCGTCGCGACGACGTTCCTCTCGGATGACGGCGGCGTAAGCTGGACGCCGTTCGCCATGGCGGCGAACACGAACTGGGAAGACAGCCGGGGCATCTGGTTCAACGCCGACCTGGGCCAGCCGGAGGCGGGGACGGTGCTCAAGTACTACGTCGTCGCCAGCAACGTGCCGACCGCCGAAACGGTGGTGGACAACAACGGCGGCAGCTACTACACGGTCAACGTCGCCCAGGAGCAGGCCGAAGTGACGATGGCAATCGGCACGCCCGACATGGCGGCCGAGGTCTTCGATTTGGTCACGAGCGGCGGCGCGGCGATCACGCAAGGCACCAACGGCTTCGGCGATTTCGGCAGCATCTATGCGAACGTCGACGACACCTATCTGTATCTGGGCGCCACCGGCGTGGCGCTGCCGACGGACGTGGACAACAACGGCTACGCGGTCTTCGTCAGCGCCGGCACGAACCGCGGCGCGGACAACGTCTGGTACGTGAACAGCGATCCGGACGGTCTGGACCGGCTGCACAACGTCGGCTTCGGACCGGCCGCGCATTGCGCGATCCTGCTGGGCGACGTCTACGGCGACGCCAACCACACGAACTTCGGCCTCTACCATTCCGAAGGTCCGGACTTCGGCCAGGGCGTGTTCGCGATGCCCTACGGCACGGAAAGCAGCCCGCAGACCTTCTCCGGCGTGGACGGCGCGAAAATCATCCAGTTCGGCGCCTATGGCTACAACAGCCAGCAGGCTTCGTCGTGGAAGGCGGCCATCCCGCTGTCGTTCTTCGGCGTGACCGACGCGGCCGACCTGGGCGACGTCTATCTGTCCGGGCTGATGATCAGCATCAACACGAACAACGGAAACAACAGCTACCTGTCCGGCAAGTACCTGGGCGAAAGCTGCATCTGCCCGAACACCAACGAGCCGCCGGACGAATACGGCAACTTCGCGGTCAGCTACGTGTCCCTGACGGGCCTGCGGGTGTCGCCGGCCACGGACACGAACGGCACCTTCGGCGTTCCGGAGGACTGGGTGGCCCAGTTCGAAGCGGATGCGCATGCCACCCATCCCGACTACGCGTTCACCGCCAACAGCGACTTCGACGGCGACGGCCGGAGCGACCGGCAGGAATACTTTGCCGGCCTGGATCCGCTTGCCGCGGACGACCTCCAAATGGAGAGCTTCGGCGGCGGGTGGGTGCGGTTCTATCGCGGCGACGGCCAGTCGAAAAACTGCACCTACGTCTTGCAGGCCGCCACCAACATGAATGCGGCCGGCAACGGCTGGGTCTGGCGGGATTTCCAGACCACCACGACGGCAAGCAACGCGCTGGCCTTGCCGGCCATCGGCGCTTCGCACGTCATGCTGCGCATGCGCGTGGCCGTTCCCGGCATCGACGAGCCCGCCGACAGCGTGAACGTCGGTGCCACGCCGGCCGGCGGGAACTTCAGCGTGGAAACCCTCAACGTGACCCTGAGCGTGAGCGGCTACAACGTCACGGCTTCGACATATTCCCTCGGGGCGTCGCCGCTCAGCTACACGAACGGCCAGGTCATCGTTCTCGGCGAGGGCATGACCAACGGCCAGACCCGGACTCTGACGATGTACGGCGAGACTCTTCACGGGGTCACCACCAACAAGACCTTTGTCTTCACCAAGACCGAAGCCGGCGTGCCGGTCGCCTGGACCGGCAACGTCGGCACCGATCCGGCCGCGGGCGCTTGGGATGCGGGCGAGGACCTGACGATTTCGTTCGAGACCGCGCCCATCGACGCGGCATCGAGCGCGGGCATCGTGTACAGCTCAAACGGCGGCTCCAGCTGGAGCAGTTCGGCGCTGACGAAGGGCGCGCCGAACGCCAGCAACGACCTGTGGTCGGTGAATCTGGGCGATTTCGCGGCCGGCACGACGATCCAATATGCGCTGGTGGCCAACGACAGCGCAGGCAGCAACACCTGGAACAACAACGGCGGCGCCAACTACGTCATCGCGGTGAACGGCGGCGGCAGCACCAACGGCAACGGCAAGTTCACGCCGTACTCGACGAATCCGACCAAGGGCCTGTACCGCTCCGCCGGCATCACGATCGACGGCGCCAATACCGGCGGCGAGTGGACCACGAACATGTTGATCGCGATCGACATGGTCAACGACGACCCCCGCAGCCTGGGCGACAACTGGCAGATGCACCAGCCGCCGGCGGACTTCACGCACATGTGGGCGTGCTGGGACGACACCAAGCTCTATCTGGCCTGGCAGTTCGCCGACGTGACCGACAAGCTGGATCCCGTGAACGCCGGTGGCGCGGCGAGCACCCCGATCCGGGAGAACTCGGGCATACTCCAATTTGTCTCCATCGACACGATTCCCGGCGCGGGCGCTCCGAGCAACATGTGGGCGAAGATCGACCGGATGACCGGTGCGGATCTTCCGGATTACCAGATCGGCATGCGTTCCGACCTCTATACGTCCTACATCGCGCACTCGGTGGCCGGCGTCTTTACGGGCGATCCGGATCTGGGCGTCGACTATTTCGCGACGGCGGACCGGGGCATCGCGATCGCGCGGGCGGCGGGCTGCGCTTCGGCCACGCTCTACGGCCCGTACAGCGACATCGACAGCTACTTGGCCAACACGAACATGTCGCTTACGGAATACATCTCGTCGGGCCACGACACCAGTCGCGACAGTTTCTACGAAATGTCCATTCCGTTCACGGCGCTGGGAATCGACAAGGCCACGCTCGAAGCGAACGGCGTCGGCGTGTTCATCAATGTCGGGTCCTCTTCGTCGGTGGATACCATTCCCAACGACGCGGCTACCCTGAACACGTATGGACTCAGCGGCGATTCTCCTCTCGAATGGGAGGACGGCGACCAGTTCACGGCGAGTTACGCGCGGGTGGCGAAATAGAACGAACGACGAAGGCCGGGCCGAAACGCCCGGCCTTCATAACGAACGGCAGACGAAACGCTTGAACGGTGCGGAGGCCGGGCGTAGATTGAACGAAGCGGGTTGAGCGAACACATTCGGCAGGGCAGAGGTAGGTCATGAACATGAATCGGGCGGCGATCTGGGCGGCGGGCGGAATCTTCATCGGCGCGGCGGCGGCGCAGGCGGTGCCGATCCACGTCACGCACCTGTGGCACATGCACCAGCCGATCTACTATCCGTACGAAAACGCCGTGGTGGCGGATAGCAACGGCCGCATGCCCTATAGCATCGTGGGCAGCGTGTTCGACGGCGACCGCCAGAGCGCCTACCAGTACTGGCCGCCCGCCGCCGTGAGTTATGCGCATGACCGGGGCATGGCTCACGCGGGGTCCCAATGCAGCTTTTCGGGTTCCTTGGCGGAAAACGCGGATGCCCTCGGCTATACCACCGCGAACTACAAGTCGGCGCGCAACGACAAAAAGACGTCTCTGGGCAACCCGCGCCTGGACATGGTGGGCATTTCCTATCACCACAGCCTGATGCCCCTGACCTGCAAGGAATCCATGATCATGCAGATCCGTCTGCACAAGGAACAGTACATGGATCATTGGGGCACCTCCGAGTATTCCAAGGGTTTCTGGCCGCCGGAATGCGCGTTCGACGAAACCATCATCCCGGCCTTGGTGGAGGAGGGACTGGAATGGGTGATCGTCGACAACGGCCATCTGTTCCGCACGGTGTCCGACTTCCCCTGGAGTTCGGCCAGTTCCTGCAAGCCCAACGCGGCGGACATGGTCAACGGCAGCGCGGATTCCCTCGGCAGCGAATGGGTGCAGCTCCCGAACGTCTGGGCGCCGACGAAGGTCCTGGCGCCCTGGTCCTACCAGCCGCACTACGTGCAGCACGTGGATCCGGAAACCGGATCCATCCAGAAGATCATCGCGGTTCCCGGCGGGCGCTACGAGGGCAACGAAAACGGCCGCGGCGGCTATGGGGCCTTCAAGCCCGAAAACGTCTGGGGCGGCGAAATTTCCGCGAACAACAACGCCAGCAAGCCCATGCTGCTTCTCCTGCACAGCGACGGCGACAACTACGGCATGAAGAACTCCGACGCCTGGAACGGACAGCAAAACCTGTTCCTGGACATGGTTCAGGGCAACGGCGACTTTGAATACACCTCCGTTCAGGACTACCTGAGCCTGTATCCCCCGGCGGCGTCCGACGTGATCCACGTCGAGCCCGGCTCCTGGATCGGCATCGACGGCGGCACGCCGTACTACGAAAAATGGCTGTCTTCGGACTACCAAAGCGGCACGAACCCGGACCGCTGGTCGTGGTCGGTGCTGGTCGCCGCGCAGAACCGCGTGATTCTGGCCGACACCCTCGAAAACACTTATTCCATGAACGACGTGGAATGGGGCATCGGCAGCGATACCGCCAAGGCCTGGCATTTCTACCTGAACGGCGAAACGAGCTGCTACTGGTATTGGGATTACAGCGGCGAGGCTTGGGACGGCTACGTGACCCGGGCCTGCAACCTGGCCATCGAACAGGCCCAGAAGGTCATCGATCGCCATCCGGGCAGCGACAACAAGGGTCCCAGCATTTTCCCGCCCCAGCGGAATTACTACAACCCGGGCTCCTACATGTGGGATGAAAACGATCCCGATCCCTCCGACTTCACCGTGTGGAGCTACGTGGACGACGTCAGCGGCCTGGGCAGCGTGACCCTGAAGTGGCGCACCGACAAGGATGGCTACAACCCCATCGCCTCCATCCAGAACGAAACCTACGCCGGCGGCGACGAAGTCAACGCCTGGAATGCCGTCGCCATGACCGGCTCGTGGGATCCGGCCTCCAAGGTGTCCGTTTGCCCCGATCCCACCGCCCGCGCCCAGATGTTTTCCGCCGCGATCACCGGCCAGGACGACGTGCTGATCGATTACTACATCGAGGCCATGGATTCCCTGGGCAACGTCTCCAAGAGCGAAATCATCCACGTCGCCGTCGGCGACGTCGGCCCCGCGCCGGATCCCGAACTGGGCATTTCCTCGGTCAGCAGCTATCCGGGCCCCGACCACGCCGACAACCTGACCCTGAACCCCGGCGAGGATCTCTGGATCGACGCCCTGACCGCCAACGGCCCGCCGACGCTGATCCAGGTCCACGTTTCCGTGGACAGCGGCGCCTGGACGGCGACGGCCATGGAAGCGAACGGCGAGGGCGCCTGGCACCTGAATCTGGGATCCTTCGATCAGGGCCAATGCGTGGAATACTACGTCGTCGCCAGCGATGCCGAAGTCTCCGCGACCAACAACAACGGCGGCGCCAACTACTCGATCTGCTCCGTATCCGACGATACGCCGCCTTCCGCCTCCTTCGATCCGCGCGAACCGAGCGACTGCGCTCCGATCGCCGTGACCTTTCTGGCCAAGAGTTCGGACATCGCCACGTCGGCAACCGTCTATGCCTTCTATCACTTCTCCACGAACAGCGACGACTGGGCCACGGCCGCCATGACGCGCAGCAGCAGCAACGTGTTCGAAATCGCGTTCGCGACCAACGACGTTCCGGACAACGCCCCGCGGCTGGAACTCTGTTTCACGGACGGCGCGGATCTCTGGGAGAACAACGGCGGCAGCAACTGGGTGGTCGCCATCCGCGACTGCGAGGCCCCGGACTTCGTCAACGGCGTCGCCTTGATCCCGGCGACCCCGGCCGCCGGGGAAAGCGTCGAGGTGCTGTACAATCCCAGTTCCCGCATCCTGGCCGGAGTGGGCGCGGTCAACGTCCATCACGGCTACAACGGTTCCAACTGGACCACGACGCCCGGCGACGCCATGTCCGCGACCGGCGCCTACTGGAGCTTCACCTACACCATCCCGGTGGCCGCCACCAGCATCGTCATGTGCTTCAACGACGGCACGACCTGGGACAACAACGGGGGCCAGGACTGGACCTTCGCCGTCGTCCCGGCGGCGCCCGTGTCGGATGGAATCGTCATCACCAATCCCGCGGTCGGCACGGTCACGGTGGCTTATGCCGTGACCGAATTCAACCTGCAAGGTACCGCCGGAACCAACTTGACCGGCAACCTGGCGTGGAGCAACGCGCTCAGCGGCGGCAGCGGCCAAATGGCCCACAGCCCCCACTGGGCGCTTCCGGCCTCTCTGACGGTGGGGGACAACGTCATCACGCTCTCCGGTCAGATTGCGGGCAGCGGCTCTTCCGTGACCACCACCTCGGCCGTGGATTCCGCCGCGGCCTATGCTTCCTGGACCAACGGCAGCAACGAAGGCACCGGTTTCGGCGTCTGGGCGCTGTTCAGCGACGCCAGCGCCGGCCAGTTCATCGATGCCGACGGCTGGGGCCTCTGGTCGCACGAGGGCACGAACCTGTCGGAAGCCGTCCGCACGTTCTCTTCGCCGCTGGCCGCCGGCGACACGTTCCATGCCTTCATGAAGAACGGCTGGATCTGGGAGGCCGGCGGTTCGATCGGCGTCGCCCTGCGGGACGGCGAAGGGGCCACCCTCTGGGAAGTGTATTTCAACGGCGGCGACATGACCTACAACACCTCGCTGGGCTCCACCGACATCGGCTGGACCGATGCGGGTCTGGACGTCGGTTTCACGGTCACCGCGCCCGGGGCGTACGCCGTCGACCTCCAGCCCGTCGGCGGAACGCTTCGCCAGTACGTCGGAACGTTTGCCGGCGACATCGAGCAGTTCCGCGCCTGGTCCTACAACAACGGCACCAGCGACACCAACAACTCGATGCGCGACTTCTTCTTCGACAACCTGCGGATCACCCGCACGACCAGCGGCGGGGACGAGCAGTACAGCACGGCCGTCGTGCACGTCATCCGGTCGTCGGGCAGCAACGAAGTGCCGGTCATTCACGGCATGGACCTGGTGTCCGGCAGCCGCGGGATGACGGTCAGCGTCGCCGACAGCATTCCCGGCGCCACCTACGCCATCTATGCCACGCCGATGCTGATCCCGACGCAGAACTGGCAGCTGGTGGATGGAACGGCCCGGATCGGCGACGGCAATTCGATTGAACTGACGCATACCAACGCCGTGGATTCGTTCTCCTTCTACCGCATCGGCTACGTGCTGCCGTAGCGGTCATCCCATCCATAAAAAAAGACTCCGCTTCGGCGGAGTCTTTTTTATGCGCGTTTCGCGTCGCTATGGTTCGGGATCCAGCGTCCGCGCGGCGTCGAGAATTTCGTCGCGCCGGCCTTGGTTGGCCAGCAGCGCCTTGAACTTCGGGTTGCGCAGGGCGAAGGAAATGCGCGAGAGCAGGTGCAGGTGCACGCGCACGTTGGGGGAGAGCGGGGCGAAGAGCACCTGGACGGGCTTGCCGTCCAGCGCTTCGAATTCGATCGGCGCTTCGAGGAAGCACAGGCAGACCATCGGCACGGCGATTTCCAGCACCGCCGGGTTGCGCACGTGCGGCAGGGCGATGCCGTCGCCCACGCCCGTGGATTGAAGCTGCTCGCGGGCCAAGAGCGCCTGGAGGAGGAAATCGCGGTTCACCGTGTCGGGCAGCTTGAGCAAACCCACCAGCGCCTTCAGGATCTCCGGCTTGGTCGCGCCGCCCACGCGGTAGTGGATGCCGCCGTCCTGCAGGGCCGTCGCCAAGGTGGGCAGGGGGATGTTTTCCGGGTCTTTGGCGGGGTCCATCGCCGAGAAATTGATCCGCTTGGACGTCGCCCAGTCGAACAGCATGGCGCGATTGATGCGGTATTGGCCCGCCACCCGGTAGGCCGGCAGCCCCCCGGATTGGATCCAGCGGTACACCGTTTTTTCCGCCACGTTCAGGGCTTGCGCCGCATCTTTGACCGTCATTTGCATCGGATTTCCTCCCAACTCGACTCTGTTCGTAAAATCTAGACTGCATGTCCAAAGATGTCAATCGCCGGCGAAAAATAAGTAGGGTCCGGAAACGAAGTCCGGACTGGCTCCATTTCTGCCGGTCTTTCCCTTGAAACGGAACGCCGGTTCAGTTATCCTCAAAATATGCCCCTCATCCGCACCGCTCCCGATCTGCGCGAAAAGCTGAGCATCCTCTCGGCCGACGCGCAATACGATCTCTCGTGCGCCACCTCGTGCGGCACGGGCGACAGCCGCAAGCGGGGCCTGGACGACCGCTGGCTCTACCCGGTGACGCTCCAGAACGGCGGCCGCAGCCTGCTATTCAAGACGCTGGTGTCCAATGCCTGCGCCAACGACTGCAAATACTGCCCCTTGCGCGCGGGCCACGACGCCACGCCGCGCTGCACGCTCTCGCCCGAGGAAATCGTGCGCGCCTTCCTGCCATACTGGAAATCGGGGCAGGTGGTCGGCCTCTTCCTGACCAGCGGCGTGTGCGGCAACCCCGATGCCGCCATGGCCCGCATGCTCGCCACGGCGGAAATCCTGCGCCTTCGCGAGCGCTTCCGCGGCATCCTGCACCTCAAGATCATCCCCGGCGCGTCGGACGCCGCCATCGACCGCGCCGTATCGCTCGCCTCGGGCGTCTCGCTGAACATCGAGACCGCGGGCGCGGAGCACTTCGCCAAGCTCACCGCCCGCAAGGACTATCTCCAGTCCGTCATCGCCCCCCTCAAGCGCATCGCCGCGCTGACGGCGAAGGGCGCCCGCTACGAACGCGTCAAGACCAGCACCCAGTTCGTCGTCGGCGCGTCCGACGAAACGGACCGCGAAGTCGTGCGCTACATGGGCGGCCTCTACGGCCGCCTGGGCATGCATGGGATCTATTTCAGCGCCTACCAGCGCGGGCTGGGCGATCCGACCTTGCCCGGCGAGACCAGCGCCGCCACCAACGCCGACCTGCTCGCCCGCGAACACCGCCTCTACCAGACCGATTTCCTTCTGCGCAAATATGGTTTCGACGCCGACGAAATCGGCTTCGACGCGACCGGCAACCTGCCGCTCGACGTCGATCCCAAGGAGTACTGGGCCCGGCGCCATCCCGAGCGCTTTCCCGTCGACGTGAACCGCGCCGACAAAGCGGAACTGCTGCGCGTGCCGGGTCTGGGCCCGGTGGCCGTCCGGCGCATCCTGAACGCGCGGAAGGGCGGGGGCCGCGTCCGGAGCCTCGAAAGCCTCGGCGTCCGCGGCGCGCTCGCCCGCAAGGCTGCTGCCTGGACCACCTGCTGACCCCGCGCCCCGCGCTTCATAAATCGCGGCTCATCGCTTGCATATAGTTAATTAACTATGATCAGATGGCTCTTGGTTGGGAAGCGGCTCATGCCGGAGTATGATCTGTGGCATAACATCATTACATACAGGCAGATATAATTATATTACCGGCTTTTGTGTGCCATCTGAAGGGCCGACAGGTATCGCCGGGTTTCGGAGAAACACGGCTTTTTCCCATGCACATAGTTAATTAACTATGTGCATGGGAAAAAGCCGTGGGCGGAGTTTTCCACGCCGTGGAAAAATCGGCCAAAGTTTTTACGTAGCGTGGAAAAATCGGCCAAAGTTTTTACGTAGCGTGGAAAAATCGGGCAAAGTTTTTGGGAATGTCCGAAAGCGTGTGACGGCTAGGTG
>CALMNW010000093.1 GCA_937872095.1 uncultured Verrucomicrobiota bacterium | reverse complement strand
GGGCCCGCCGGCGGGGCGCGCCGCGCGCCCGGCCCGGCCCCGCTCAACTCTCGAAAAGAAAGAAGGACATCCCATGGCAGACATTTCTGCATCCCTGGTCAAAGAACTGCGCGAAGAAACCGGCGTCGGCATGATGGAGTGCAAAAAAGCGCTCGTCGAAGCCAACGGCGACAAGACCGCCGCCATCAAAATCCTGCGCGAATCCGGCATGGCCATCGCCGCCAAGAAGGCCTCCCGCACCGCCAAGCAGGGCATCATCGCCGCCGACATCTCGGCCGACGCCCAGTCCGGCCGCATGATCGAAGTCAATTGCGAAACCGACTTCGTTTCCAAAAACGACAACTTCAAGGCGTTCGTCGCCGAACTGCTCCAGGACGCCAAGGGCGTCGCCGACAACGCCATCGCCGAGGCCGCCAAAGCCAAGGTCGATGCCAAGATCGCCGAGATCGGCGAAAACATCCTCGCCCGCCGCAACCTGACCTACCAGGTGCAAGGCGTCGGCGCCATCGCCGGCTACGTGCATCTCGGCGGCAAGCTGGGCGTGCTGGTCGAAGTCGGCTGCCAAAACGCCGCCTCCGTCCAGAACCCCGCCGTCAAGACGCTGCTGGCGGATCTCACCCTGCACATCACGGCCGTCAATCCCGCCTGCATCACGCGCGATCAGGTTCCGGCCGATACCGTCCAGGCCGAGAAGGAAATCTACGCCAAGCAGGTCGAAGGCAAGCCCGCCAACATCATCGACAAGATCGTGGCCGGCAAACTCGAGAAGTTCTACGGACAGATCTGCCTCGTCGAACAGGCGTTCGTGAAAGACCAGGACAAGACCATTTCCGCGGTCCTCGCCGAAGCCGGCAAGGCCGTCGGCGACGAATTCGTCATCCGTCGTTTCGTCCGCTGGCAGCTCGGCGCGTAATCCGCGCATCGCCGCAAGCGGCGGGCCTCCGGCCCGCCGCTTTTTTTCGTCCACCCCCGCCCCGCCGCCGCCAGCGCGGCCCGTCAGAACGAGACTTTGACGCCGCTCATGAAAACGAACAGATCGTCGTAATCCGCGTTCTCGCGATCGAGGACGTAGTTGCGGGCGGTGCAGTAGAGTTCCGCATTGAGCGGGTCGAGACGTTGGTTCAAAACGACGGCATAGGATTCCGCCACGTCGCCGGCTTGCGAGATCTCCTCGTTGCGCGAATAATCCACGGCGAACGCCGTCGTGCCGACGGAGAACCAGTCGAGCTTATAGCCGATTTTGCCGTAGACCGAGAACGGGGAGCATTCGCCGTCCATGTCCTGGCCGCCGACGGCGGCGGTGAAATTCAATCCGCAACCCAACAACAACGAACAGGATCCGCTGTACTGATCGACGCCGGCGCCCTTGCGGGCAACCGCCACCGCCGAGGCCAATTTGTTCCGGCCGATCTCCGCACAATGGCGCAAGGCGAGATCGAAGTTTTCTTCTCCGGCGACGGAGGCGGAGACGGCGAGCCCCCGCCAGGCAGGCGCGTCGTAGCGAATCCGGTCGTCGCGGCTCAAGCCGTCGAAGTTGTTGAAGACGTCCTTGACCCTCGGCGCCGGCCGGGGCGGGACGTTCGTTCCGGCCGGTTCCTCCGCGACCGGCTGCGGCTTCGTCGCGCGCGGCGCGAAGGCCAAACTGGCGGCGGCGAACCGCACCTGGCTGTAGGCCGCCACGTAGGTTCCGCTCAGATCCTCTTCGGCCGTGCCGTTCGAGGCCATGTCGCCTTGTCCCACCGAAAGCGCGCCGAACCGCTTGTTCTTCGCGTACGCCTCGATTTTACGCCCGTCCACCTTGAATTCCGGATCGGGCCCGCCGAAAACGACTTCGGTCGAATTGTCGGACTTGAAGCCCAGTTCGATCTGCCCGCCGATGGTCCACCCGTTCCAGATTTCCGGCTTATAGTCGCCGGCCACGCCGAAACGCGACGGCATGCTGTCGTTGTCCACGTGGAACCACTCGGATTCGGCGCCGTTGTCGGCATAGAGCGCGGCGCGATTCACCTGCGCCCACCAGCGGACGTCCGCCTGCGCCTTGACTGCGGCCAACGCCTGGCCGGCCGTGCCGTTCGTCTGCGCCGCCGCCCAACCGGCCAGCATCAACACCAGCATCCCAACTCGCCATTCCATCCGTTTCATTTTCGCTTCCTCCCGGACCAATCTTGCGCCCGTTTCCGGCATCATCTTGAACCGGCCCCGTCGGCCGGTCAATCCGCTATGTCCGCTTGCGGCTCCCGGCCCCAACGCGCATAGCACCACCCCGTGAACAGAAACAGCGCCAGCATCAATGCCTGCCAGACCGCTTCCGACGCCGATACGATCAGATGGTTTTGCACCTCGCTGGTATAGGGAACGTTCCAATCGACGCCGGCGGCGCACCGTTCGGCGCGCGCGGCGTCCCATTCCCGTCCTGCCGCCGCCAGCGCATGCGAAAAATATTTTTCCAGGATCTGATTTTCCCGCGCAGCCACGGTGCAGTGGTGCCGGAAACGTTCCGGGTCGGTCGTCCGGTATTTGCCGGCCACCGCCGCGTAATGATCCCGCTGAAGCAAATGCCGATAGAATTCGAACCGGAACGGATCGGCGGAGATCACGTGGTTCCGCCGATATTCCCGGGGATCCGGCAATGCGTCCGCGCCGAACGCGGCGCCGATCTCGGCCCCGCGTTCGCGGTCGTTCCGTTGCAGTGCGCCGAGATCCAGCCGCGACCGGAACGTCCCGATGTCCGGATCGACGTGGCGACGACCGAATTCCGCCAAGCGGCTTTCGTTGTTGCGCAAAAACGCCAAGCCAGGAACCTGCGCCGCCGCGAAATCCACGCGCGCGGGCGTGGCGGCCAGCGCAAAACCCAGCGCCAGCAACAATGCTCCTGTCGCGACGCACAGCCTCCGAACCGATTTCCGGGCGATCGGCAAACGGATCGTGCCCGGCGCAAGGCATCCCGCCACGAACAGTAATCCCACGGCGCCGGCCAGCACGTTCAGCCGGATGTCGCGGAAATCCCAGAATCGCCCCGGCGTCAGCCACTGCAGAAATTCGTCCGTCCACGCAACCAGCGCAACGCCCGCCAGCGCGAGCGGATATACGAGCGGATCCTGGACATGGTGCCGCCAAGCCCGGAAAAAGAGCACCCCCAGCGCGGCATATTCGATGAAATGAAAAGCTTCGACCGACGACTGCAATTGGTCCAGCAGCAACCAAGCGGTTCCCACAACGGCGCCGGCCAGCCAGCCCAGGCGCGGCCACACGCTCGCGCCGGAAGCGCGAATCAGCCGACGCAGCGCGAACGCCAAGCCGACCAGACCGAAACCAATCGCGGCCCCCAGATAAACGTTCAGCCGAAACCGGCCATCCAGGAACCCCTGCACCGACCGTGCCAGTGGAATGGCCGAAAAGATCAGCAGCGCGACCGCCGCGACCGCCAGCCAGGCCGCCCACCCGCCTCGCCGCCAACCGCCGATTCTCGCTTCCCCGCTCATCGGCAGCGATCATGGCACAGGCCGGGCCGGGTTGCCAGCGACAAACCCGGCGTCAAAACAAAAAAAGAGCCGATCCGCAAAACGGATCGGCTCGGAAAAAAATCCTGGCAACGTGCTACTCTCCCGCCCCCAAGTGAGGCAGTACCATCGCCGCTGCGAGTCTTGACTTCTGTGTTCGGAATGGGAACAGGTATGACCCTCGCGCCATGGTCACCAGGAAAAAAGGATTGCATAGGATACATGGAATCGAATCCATAACCATGAAAGATGTCGCAGGCTCCGCCCCGCCGAAACGGGGCGGAGCCGCGAACAAATAAATGGCCAAGCCTCACGGCTGATTAGTAGCGGTTAGCTGAACGCTTCGCAGCGCTTACACACCCGCCCTATCGAGGTCGTAGTCTTCAACCTGCCTACAGTCCAGGCGAACCTGGAAGGGAAATCCAATCTTGGAGTCGACTTGGCTCTTAGATGCATTCAGAGCTTATTCATTCCGCACATAGCTACTCGGCCATGCCGCTGGCGCGACAACCGAAACACCAGAGGTGCGTCATTCCCGGTCCTCTCGTACTAAGGAATGTTCTCCTCAAATTTCCTACGCCCACAGTGGATAAGGACCAAACTGTCTCACGACGTTTTGAACCCAGCTCGCGTACCACTTTAATTGGCGAACAGCCAAACCCTTGGGACCTTCTCCAGCCCCAGGATGTGATGAGTCGACATCGAGGTGCCAAACGATTGCGTCGATGTGGACTCTCGGCAATCATCAGCCTGTTATCCCCAGAGTACCTTTTATCCGTTGAGCGACGGCGCTACCACGAGCAACCGCCGGATCACTAAGTCCTGCTTTCGCATCTGCTCGGCATGTACGCCTCGCAGTTAAGCCACCTTCTGCCTTTGCGCTCGATAGCACGGTTGCCGACCGTGCCGAGGTGACCTTCGAACTCCTCCGTTACGATTTGGGAGGAAACCGCCCCAGTCAAACTGACCCTCTGGCATTGTCCCGGCCCCGGCTTCACGGGGTTGGGTTAGACGACCGTCTTCACAAGACCGGTATTTCACTGACGTCTCCGCCGCCCCCGAAAGGGCGGCCTCCGAGACTCCCGGCTATGCTACGCATGCAAAGCCAGTCGCCAGTGCCAGAATACAGTAAAGGTTCATAGGGTCTTTCCGTCCTGCTGTGGGTATCCGGCATCTGAACCGGAATTACAACTTC
>CALMNW010000092.1 GCA_937872095.1 uncultured Verrucomicrobiota bacterium | reverse complement strand
TCGTCGTGGTCGATCAGCCGGTCCACGACGCGCCCGCCGACGAGATGCTCGCGGACGATTTCCGCGGCGTCTTCCGGCTTTACGCCCTGGTAGAACGTACCGTCGCCGAGACGCAGCACGGGCCCGCGCACGCACGGGCCCATGCAGCCCGCCGCGCGGACCGGCACCTGCTCCGCCAGCCCCGCCGCCGCCAATTCCTTCCGGAACGCCTCCGCGATTTCCGGCGCGCCCGAGGCCAGGCAACTGCCGCCCATGCAAATCCGCACTTCCCGCGCGGCCGTTTCCGCTTGCCGGATCTGGTTCCGCCAAACCGCCAACGCCCCGCCCGATTCGATCTTTTTCAAATGCTTGGTCATGGCCGGGCCTCCGGATTCGGCGCGCGGTATTGGTCCAGCAGCTCGCCGATCTTCGCCGGCTTCACGCGCTGGTGCAGGTCGTCGTTGACCATCAGCACCGGCGCCATGCCGCACGCCCCGAAGCAGCGGCCCACCTCCAGCGAGAACTGCCGGTCCGGCGTCGTCCCGCCCACGTCGATCCCCAGCTTGTCCTTCATCGCCCGCAGCACCTCGTTGCCGCCGCGCACGTAGCACGCCGTCCCCAGGCACACCCGCACCAGGTATTTTCCGCGCGGCACCGTCGAGAAGAACGAGTAGAACGAAACCACCCCCGCCACCTCGCTGTACGACTTGTCGAAGGCTTGCGCCACGCGCCGCAACACCGCTTCCGGCAGATAGCCGAAGATGGCCTGCGCCGTCTGCAAGGCCGGAATCAGCCCGCCCGGCTTGTCCTTCTGCTCGGCCAGAACTTCCTCCAGCCGCCCCATCAGTTCCTTTTCGTCCGGCGCGGCTTCCGCGCAGGCGCACGTGCAGGTTTTCGTCATCGCTCGTCGCTCCAATCGTTTTCCCGGCCGCGGCGCCTAGAACGTCCCCGTGATGTATTTTTCCAGGCTCTGGATCGTCGCCTGCTGGGCATCCAGCATGAACTTCACCACGTCGCCGATGGAAATCAGCCCCACGAGCTTGCCGTCGTCCAGCACGGGCAGGTGGCGGTGCCGCCGTCCCGTCATCAGCGCCATGCATTCCTCCACCGATTCGGACGGAGACACTGTCTTCATCTGCTTCAGGGGCGTCATCGCGTCCTTGACCGTCTGGGTTTTGGGCGACTTGCCGGCGGCGACGATCTTCCAGAGCACGTCGCGTTCGGACACGATGCCCGACAGCTTGCCGCCCTTGGTGGCCACCGCGAGACAACCGATGTGCTTGCCGCTCATGCGGCGGATGGCCTCGAGCAGCGGATCGCCCGCCGCGATGGTTTCCACCTTGCTCCCCTTGATCCGCAACAGATCGCCGACCGTCGTGCTCATGCCACACCTCCAACGGGATCCGCACAATGCATCACCCGGGATGGCACTTTAGCGCCGGCGCGGTCCAGGCGTCAACGTCGGTTTCGGAGCCACATCTGCAGGAATTCCCGCGCGACGGCCATATGGGCCTGCGCCGCGGCGGTGGGGGCCTCGTTGGGTTCCCAGGATTCCCCCCGAATGGCCAACAGCCATGCCGGAGGATGGGCATCGTAGAGTTCGGCCGCCAGCGCCAGCACGCTTTCCGGCGACATCGCGTGCGTGGAAAAGGCGATTTTGTCCTGGGGAACCAAGGGCCGGAACGCAAACGGCCCTTCGCCCTCCTGCGCGGCATCGACGAACACGACGGCGCGGCTTTCCGCCACGGCCAGCGCATCTTCGGCGTTCAACTGGTAGTTGGAGTCGAAAGCGAGCCCGGACATTTTCTCCGCTTGGGCCCAGGCTTCGAGCCGTTCGACGAGTGCGATACCGAGCCCGTCGTCCTGCCGGCCCGGATTTCCGTAGCCGTAGATCAGGAAGGGCCGCGCGCTATTTTCTTCGCCGGGCAAGAAGCTGTCCTCGGGCATCGACAAGCGAAACCTCCAGCGGCATTTGGCCGTAGGCGTGCGTGGCGCAGCTCAGGCACGGATCGTAGGCCCGGATCGCCACTTCGATCGCGTTGAGCATGCCCTCGGTGATCTCCTTAGCCCCCGCCAGCATCGTGCGGGCGACGCCGGCCACCGCGCGGTTCATCGGCTCGTTGTTGTGCGTGGTGGAAACGATCAGGTTCGCCATCTGGATCAAATCGTCCTCGCCGACCCGGAAGTGGTGGATCAACGTGCCGCGCGGGGCTTCGATGATGCCGACGCCTTCGGACCGCCGCTTCCCTTTCACGACGAGGTCGGAACCCAAGACGTCCGGATCGCCCAGCAACTCGCGGATCATCTCGGCGGCATGCAGCGTCTCGATCAGCCGCGCCCAGTGCGTATGCATGCACATGTCGTTGGGGTTCCCGCCCGTGGCGGCCTTGAACGCCACGAATTCCGCTTGCGCCAGCGGGGTCGGGATGAAATCGACGACGTTCAGCCGCGCGAGCGGCCCGACGCGATACCACCCCCGCTCCGGACCCAATTCCTTCAGGTACGGAAACTTCATGTAGCTCCACGACTTCACTTCCTCGCGGAAGTGCCGGAGATAATCCTGGGGATCCACGTCGTCCAGAATCCGCCGGCCGGCCGCATCCACGGCCCGCAGCACGCCGTGGTAGAGGTCGAGCGCGCCGTCTTTCCGCACGAGGCTCAGGTGGTTCGAGGGGAACTTCGAAAAACCGTCGATGAACTCCTTGTTCTTCCGGTAGTAGTCCTTGAAGAAGTCCAGCGCGCCCTGCGACCATTCAACCATGTGGTCGGCGTTGAGCGGCCCGCCGTCGCCCTTGAGCAATTTGTCGCGCTCTGCGGCGGACAAGCTCTTGTTCACGCCGCCGGGCACGGCGCCGGTGCCGTGGATTTTCTTGCCGGCGGTCGCCGCGATGACCTCCTGTCCGTACTTGCGCATCAAGACCGCCTGCGTCGCCAGTTCGCGGTTCGCCAGCGCCACGCCGATCACGTTGCGCGTCTCCGGCGGCGAGTCGTAGCCAAACAGCAGGTCCGGCGAGGCCAGGTGGAAGAAATGCAGCGAGTGCGACTGGAAAATCTGCCCGTAGTGCATCAACCGCCGGATCTTCTCCGCCGTCGGCGTCAACCCGTCGCCCGTGCCCGCGCCGACGACGACGTCCATCGCCTTCGCCCCGGCCAAATGGTGGCTGACCGGGCAAATGCCGCACAGGCGCTGCACCAGCACCGGCGCCTCCCAGTAGGGACGCCCCTGCACGAACCGCTCGAACCCCCGGAATTCCACGATGTGCAGCCGGCTCTGCGCCACGTTCCCCGCGTCGTCGAGCTGGATCGTGACTTTGCCGTGTCCCTCGACTCGCGTGACGGGATCGATGACGATTTTGCGGGTCATGGTTCTCTCAATCGAATTTGAAGCTGCGGTATTGCGGGTCCAGGTCCTGGCCGGACACCAGCGCGACCAGCGCGTCCCAGATCAGGTCCGCGCTCGGCGGGCAGCCGGGCAGGAAGTAGTCGATCTTCACCACCTCATGGCACGGATAGACCCGGTCCAGGATCTTCGGAAGGTCGGGATCGTGCGGAATGATCTTCCCCGGATTCCCGTCGGCCGTCGTCGGCCCGTTCAGATAGGCCTCGTCGAGGCATTCCTTCAGCGGGATGACGTTGCGCAGGGCGGGCAGCCCGCCCATCAGCGCGCATTCGCCCACCGCCACCAGAACCTTGCAGTGCTTGCGGAATTCCGCCAGCACGTGGACGTTCTCGTCGTTGCAGCACCCGCCCTCGACCAGCCCGACGTCGCACTCCTTGGTGAAGGTCTTGATGTCGTCGAACGGCGATTTGTTGAATTCCACCAGCTCGATCAGGTCGAGGATCCGCTCGTCGATGTCCAGCAGCGACATGTGGCAGCCGAAACAACCGGCCAGCGAGGTCGTCGCGACGATTTTCTTGGCGGGTTTGGCTTTGGCGCTCATGCCTGCACGTCGCTTCCGATGGGGTCCCGGTCGTATTTGCGCCGGCCGATGGGCACGTCGTAGCCCTTGCCCTTGCGCAGGATCGCGCCGACGGGGCAGATGTCCATCGCCCGCTGCGCGAGTTCGTCGTCGACGTCCTTCGAGGTTTCGCGGTCGATGTTGATGACGACCTTGTCGCCGCGCTTGCCGAAGGCGAAGATCGCCTGGCCTTGCGCGTTGTGGATGCCGCGGATGCAGCGCTTGCACTGGATGCAGCGGTTGTGGTCCTTGACGAGCTTCGGGTGCCACGCCTCCACGTCGCGTTTGGGAAACAGATAGGGAAAGCTCGACACCGTCACGCGGTAGCGGTAGGCCAACGCCTGCAGTTCGCAGTTGCCGCTGCGCTCGCACGACGGACACAGGTGGTTGCCTTCCGCGAACAGGATCTCGACGACCGATTTGCGGAACGCTTCCAGTTCCGGCGTGCGGGTCTGCACTTCCATGTCTTCGACGACTTTCGTCGTGCAGGCGGTCTGGGGATGGCCGTTGACCATCACCGTGCAGATGCGGCACGACCCCTTGGGCGGAATGCCCGGATAGTTGCAGAGCGTCGGGATGTAAACCCCGCACTCCTTCGCCGCCGCCACCAGCTGCGCGCCTTCTTCCGCGAGGCAGGTCTTCCCGTCGAGCATGAATCGTACGAAGCTGGCCATGCCGTTCCCCCCTATCCTTTCCCGACCGCCGCGTCGTAGGCCTTCGTCGCCGCCGCCAGATCGAACGACGGTTCGAAACGCGGATCGCCCTGCGCCAGCCGCGCGTCGTAGAGCGGCCGGAAATTCCGGATCGTCGTCGCGATCGGATTCAGCGCCGTCTGCCCGAGCCCGCACCGGTTGTAGCGCATGATCTCCGGCCACGCCTGCAGGCGGGCCACGTCGCTCTCCGTCCCCCGGCCCGCCGCGATCCGCTCGAGCACGACCTGCGCCATCCCCGTCAGCGCGCGGCACGGCACGCACGACCCGCACGATTCCTCCCGGAAAAACCGCGCGAAATTCAGCACCACGTCTTTCAACAGGTCCCGCTGCGCCCCGATGACGATGAACGAACCGCCCGTCGCCAGATCCTCGTAGGCCAGCACCCGGCCGAATTCCTCCGGGCCGATGCACGAACCCGACGGGCCGCCGACCTGCACCGCCTGCACGTCGCGCGCCCCGGCCAACTCCAGGATGTCGTTGACCGAAAACCCCCACTCCACCTCGTAGATGCCCGGCCGGTCGCAATCCCCGGACACGCACAGCACCTTCGTGCCTTTCGACTTGTCGGTGCCGAGCTGGTTGTACCACGCCGGGCCGTGCAGCATCACCTTGACCACCGAACACAGCGTCTCGACGTTGTTGACCACCGTCGGTTTCTGCAAATAGCCCTTTTCCACCGGGAACGGCGGACGGTCGCGCGGTTCGCCGCGCTTGCCCTCGGCGGATTCGATCAGCGCCGACTCTTCGCCGCACACGTAGGCCCCCGCGCCGAACTGGATGCTGACGTCGAAATGGAATCCCGCCTTGCCGGCGATCAAGGCGCCCAGCCAGTTCTGCTCGCGCATCTCCGCCAGCACGTGCTCGAGATAGGCCCGCAAATAGCGGTATTCGTTCCTCACGTAGAGGATGCCGTAGCGCGCGCCGACGGCGTAGGCCGCGATCGCCATGCCCTCGAACACCAGCTGGGGCATTTCCGTCAGGATGACGCGGTCCTTGAACGTGCCCGGCTCGCCTTCGTCGGCGTTGCAGAAGATGTACTTCACGTCGCCCGGCGCCCGGCGCGCGAAGTCCCACTTCATGCCCGTCGGGAAGCCGGCCCCGCCGCGCCCGCGCACGCTGGCCGCCTTGACCGCGGCGATGACTTCGGCCGAACTCATTTCGACCACCTTGGCCAGCGCCTCGCCCGGCCGGTAGTCGTCGAAGACCATGACGCCCCGCCGCCGGACATGGTTCTTGACCAGCGCCCGCACCAGCGGATGCGCGTTCTGCCCGTCGCCGAATTTGTCCCCTTTGAGTTCCTCGACCGATTGGCCGGCGCGCATGCCCGCGACCAGTTCGCGCGCCTTCGCCGGCGTCAGTTTCGGAAACACCTGCCCGTTGACCAGCGCGGCCGGCTCCTGGTCGCTCATGCCGATGCACGCCGTGTGGAACAGGCCCACGACGCCGTCGGCGGATACCTCCCCGAACCGGCAACCGGCCGCTTCCTCGAACGCCTGGGCGACGTCCGCGCGACCGCAGAAATCCGCCACGACGCTGTCGTTGAGATAAACGGCGAATTGGCCGCGCGGTTCGCGCGCGAAGAAATGGTAAAACGAAGTCGTCTGTTCCACGTCGACGTGCGGAATGCCCAGCGCCTTGGCGATCCGCTCCGCCGTTTCGTGCGAGAGAAACCCCAGTTCGTCCTGGACGTCGATGAGGACGTCCATCAGCCGCGTCGCGTCGCCGCCATAGCGGGTGACAATCGCCTGGATCGTCTTTTCCGCGCTTGGAGGCATGGCGTTCCCGTCCGGCGGCGGCCGCCTAGAACGTTCCCGTGATGTATTTTTCCAGGCTGTCGATCGTCGACTGCTGGGCGTCGAGCATGAACTTCACCACATCGCCGATGGAAATCATCCCCACCAGCTTGCCGTCTTCCAGCACGGGCAAATGGCGATGCCGGCGTCCCGAAATCAATCCCATGCATTCCTCCACCGTCTGGCGGGGCGTCACCGTGTCCATCTGCTTCAGCGGCGTCATGGCGTCCTTGACCTGATGGGTTTTCGGCGACTTTCCGGCGGAGATCACCTTCCAGAGGACGTCGCGTTCGGAAAGAATGCCCGACAGCTTGCCGGCCTTGGTCACCACGGCGAGGCAGCCGATGTGTTTTTGGCTCATGCGCCGGATCGCCTCCAAGAGCGGTTCCGCCGCCGTGATGGTTTCCACCTTCGCGCCTTTGATCCGCAACAAATCGCCTACCGTCGTGCTCATGGTTCTCTCCTCGCCATTTGGATTCTCAAATCATGTCTCCCGACCTCCAAAGTGTAGGAATCCCCGTCTCCCCCGTCAACGCCTCAGGCGAGACCATATGCATTTTATTCGGCGCCTGCGCAACATACGGGAAACCGGCTTTCCCGGCTGGCGGCAATAAGGACGGAAAGTTCAGGGGGCGGGATCGGCGTAGACGGCGCGGGCGGGACGCGCCGGCAAGGCGCGACCGGTCTTCATGGCGTGGGCGAGGTCGGCCGCCGCGTCGGGATCGGCCCACCAATAGGCGTGCGCGGAGCGTTCGTCGCCGTGCTTGCCGAGGGGGGCATCGGGCAGGCCGAACTTGTTCCACCACAGCAGGCGCGTACCGAGTTTGTTCCAGAGCAGGACGTACGGGACGTCCTTCGTCAGGATCGCGTCGATCTGCCGCACGACGTCGTGGCGTTTCCGCACGTCGAATTCCGTGCGCTGCGCGTCGATGAGCGCGTCGACTTCGGGGTTCTTGTAGCCGGTGATATTCTGTCCCGAGGGGCGGTCCGCCTCCTTCGAGGCCCACATGCTTTCGGGGTTCTTGAAGAGCCCGGCGCTCCACGCGGCCCAGGTCATGTCGAAGTTGTAGCCGTCCATGTCCTTCGCCCAGGCGGCCCAGTCCTTCTTGTCCACGACCAGCTCGATGCCGACGTCCTTGAGGTCTTCCTGGAAGATGGCGGTGAATTTGTCGTCGGTGGCGCCGCGGGAAAGGTAGCGCAGGCGCAGGGGCTGGCCGTCCTTCGCGAGGAGGCCGGTGGCGGGGTCGGCGGCCCAGCCGGCTTCGGCCAGCAGGGCGCGGGCCTGGTCCTTGTCGAAGGCGATGAGTTCGTTCGCGCAGGGATGGGCCGCGTCGTAGAGGTCTTCGTAGTAGGAGCGATGCAGGAAATAGGCGTTGTACATCAGCGTTTCGTTCATTTTCTCGCGGTGGTAGAGATGCGCGAGGGCCAGGCGCACGCGCCGGTCGTCCAGCGGCGGGCGGCGCAGGTTCAGCGCGATGCCCTGGAAGCCGACGGGGTTCTGGTTCGCGATTTCCTGCTTCACGATCCAGTTGCGGTCGAACTTCTCGCCGGAGGTCTGGTTGGCCCACACGTGGGCCGTGTAGACGGGGAAGAGATCGATTTCGCCTTTCTTGAACGCCTCGAACGCGTTGTCGCGCTCCTCGAAAAACCGGAACCGCAGCACGTCGAAGTTGGCGATCTTCCGGAAGCGCGGCAGGTCGCCGGCCCACCAGTCGGGCCGGCGCTCGAGGGACACCTCGAGACCTTCCTTCATCGCGCCGAGGCGGTACGGCCCGGACACCACGGGAAATTCGAAGTTCTGGAGGTTGAAGTCCTTGCCCTCGAAGGCGTGCTTCGGCAGCACCTGGAGCCCCACCAGCGTGAGCAGATTTTCCCAATGCTCTTCCTTGGCGACGAACCGGATGGTGGCTTCATCGACCACCTCCGGCGGCTCGAACCGCTCGAGACCGATCTTGTGCGGGCCGGTCATGTTCTTTGGATCCATGATCGCGGCGAACGTCCAGCGCACGTCTTCGGCGGTCACGGGCTGGCCGTCGCTCCACTTCGCGAGCGGATTCATGTGGAAGGTGAAGGTCCGGCGGTCGTCGCCGACGACGCAGCGGTCGGCCAACATCGGCTCCAGTTCCAGCGTGAGGGGATGCAGCGACATCAGCGGCTCGTAGAACTGGCCGAAAAGCTCGGCCGACATCACGTTCTGGTCGAGGTAGTAGTTGAAGCTCTTGGGATAGGGCCCCAGATAGGCCACCAGCATCCCGCCCTTCTCCGCGAATTCCGACGCCAGCGGATTCGGCGCTTCCCGCCAGCCCGCGCGCGGAAACATCTCTTCGGCCCCCGCCGCCAGCCCCAACAGCGCCAATCCCAACGACAGCATGATCCGTTTCATGCCGCCAGTGTCCCAAGCCCGGCGCCGCTTGGAAAGCCGGAAACCGCCTCTGTGCTCGACAACCCCTACCCGCCCGGCACGGGGTCGTGCCGGCTCCAAACAGCCGAGGATTTCCGCTTTTGGAGCCCCCGACGACCCCGTCGGGGGAACTTCCTGCGCTACGGTTCGGCCAGCAAGGCGCGAATGACGCCGAACCAGCTGGACGGAGTCACGTTGGTCACGACCATGCCCGGCACGCCCCAGCCCAGATTGCTCACCACGACGCTGCCTTGATTGGTGATGTCGGTGCAGTATTCCAGCTGGTAGTACCGCGCCGGGCTCGCCGGGAACGAGAACTGACCCAGATCGGACGTCAGGCCTTCCATCCGCAAGACGCTGTTGGAAGCCGCCGGATCGGTGTCGGCCAGGTATTCCTCGTAGGTCGTGGCGCCGTCGCCGTCGGCATCGGCGCTCTCGTAGTAGTTGGTGTCGGCCGGGTCTTCTTGCTGGTCTTCCACCCACTGCGTGAATTCGTTGGTGGCGACCGCCGAGTAGACCTTGACGCTCATCAGCTCCGCGCCGCTCGTGCCGTCCTTGTCGGTGGCCGTGAAGCTGAAGACGTTCGTGCCCATTTCGTTCGTGGTGGGCATGAACAGGAAGTCGCCCGTGTTGACGTCCAAGTCCCACGTGCCGACGTCCACCGCGCTCGTGCAGGCGAAGGTCACCGTGTCGAGATCGGGCTCCTGCGCCGTCACCGTGTAATCGAGTTCGCCGCCCACGTAGGTGATCTGCGCGGGAATCGCGTCCATCGTCGGCGGCGTGCCCGCGACGGCCGTCGTGACGGTGGCCGTCGGCGAATTCGGGCTGGTCCCGCCGCCGCTCACCGCGCGCGCGCGGAAATAGTAGGTCGCGCCGGACGTCAGGCCCGTCACGCTCTGGCTGGTGCCGGCCACCGTGCGGTTCGAATAGCCGGGCACGTAGACGGGCGCGCCGCCGCCGCCGGCAAAGGTGTGCGAGCCCAGATCGTCCTCGACGTTGATGCCCGCGTAGCCGTCCCATTCCGTGGCCGGATCGAAGGCGTCCGATCCGTCGGTGTCGCCCGCGGAGATGCCGCTCTTCCGCACCAAGGTGCTGTTGACGGTCGTTGTCGGGTCCGTGCCCCACCCCGTGCCGGGGTCGTAGCCGATCTGGCCGATGACGTCCGCGTAGCCGCCCGCCGTCTTGTTGCTCAGGGCGACCGCGTCGTTGCCGTTGAACGTCAGCGAGCCCGAGGTGAGGTCGATGACCGCGGTATTGGTGGCCGAAGAATTCGCGACCACGAACACGTCGTTGTTCGCCACCGTGCCCGTCAAGGCGATGGTGGTGGGCGACGACGAACCGTTCACGAACAGCAGCAGGCTGTAGTTGGTCAAGTTCACCGAACTGCCGGTGCCGTTGAAGATTTCGATATATTTTTCGTTGCCGGAATCGGCTTCGATATACTCGGAAATGAACAGCTCGGAAGCGCTCCCGCCGCCGGCGAAGCTGTTCGTGGCCACGTCGAGGCGATAGCCGGTCGCGCCGGATACGGAACTCCATGCGGCCATGAAATCGGTCGCGTTCGTCGCGCTCGCCCAGATGGCGGCGGGAGCCGCCGGCGGCGCTTCGTAGACCACCACGCTGACCGTCTGCGTCGCCGCGCCTTCGGTGTTGGTCGCGGTGAAGGTGAAGGTCTGGGTGTCGCCGCCGTCGATCGCGGGCGGGGTGTAGGTCAATTGGCCCGTGGCCGGCGTGAAACTGTAGCCGGAAGACGCCGTCGTGCTTTGCAGCGCCAGAACCGGCGTCGGGTAGCCGCTCGCGCTCACCGCGAAGGCCACTTCCACGCCGGTCGTCGTGCTGACGGGGCCGGGGTTGGCGCCGAAGGTCGGCGCCGCCGGCGTCTCGTCGGCCTCGGGACCGCGCACCACCAAGGCGTAGGCCTGGGGCGAACCCGAGGGCACCGTGCGGGCGGAAACGATTACCGTGTAGGTGCCGGCCTCGTCGGCGGTGAATTCGACCAGTTCCACGTTGTTGGTCGCATCCTTGCTCGTGCGGCCGTTGGCGAAATTCGTGGTGCCGCCGGGCTTGATCACCGTCAGGTCGAGGTCGTTCACGAGCTGCTTGCCGGAGCCGACGGTGCCCCAGTAGTCGGCGTAGGCCAAGGTGGCGATGAACTTGTTGGTGGTGGCAGACGTCACCGAATAGGTGAAGGTATTGGTTTGGCCGGTGGCCAGGCTGTTGGTGTCGTACAGGTCCAGGAACTGGTTGGTCGCCGGCTGCAGGGTGTTGAACAGATCCACGTGGCCCCAGCCCTGGGATTTGTCGGGCCGGGTGAAGATTTCCTGTTTGCTGCCGGAGAGGTACTGCCCCGGCGTCATGTCGCGCGCGCCGTTGAGCATCAGCGCCTTCATCAGCGCGGCGCTCGGATTCGTGATGCCGCCGGTCGTCGTCACCCACTGCCGCAACAGGCCCGCGGCGCCGGCGGTCAGCGGCGTCGCCATCGAGGTGCCGCCCATGTAGATGTAGTTCGTGTTGCCGCTCACCGTGCCCCAGCCCGTGGCAGCCACTTTCCGCGTCCGCGTGGAAATGATGTCCGTGCCCGGCGCCACGACGTCCGGCTTGATGCGCCCGTCGTTGCAGGGACCGCGGGCCGAAAACGCCGCCAGGCCCTGGACGTTGTTGCTCATGGGCCGCGACAGGTAATCCGCCGAAACCGGCGAAGCGGGATAATCGTCGGGCCAGGCCGCGCCCCACGTGTAGGTCGAATAGCCGCCGGTGGTGCGGTAGTTTTCCGAAGCGCCCACGGTCAGGCAGTTCTTGGCCGTGGCCGGCGAGGCCACGGACATCGGATCGATCACGCCGTCGACAGTGTTCGAATCCGTCCCGGAGTTGCCCGCGGCCACCAAGATCAGGAAGTTCTTGTTGCTCCAGACGTATTGGTCCACCGCGCGGGAATCGGTGTTGTAATAGCCGTGGTCGTCGTAGCCCCAGCTGTCGGAATGGATCCGCGCCCCGTTCGTGTACGCCTGCCGGAACAACGTGGCCAAGGCCGTCGGCAACCCGCTCAGGTCTTCCTGCGTTCCCTGGAAGACCAGATTCGCTTCGTAGGCGACGCCTTTGTAGCGGCCCGTGGACATCGTGCCGTCGCCCAGAACCGAACCGGACACGTGCGTGCCGTGCTCGTCGTAATCCGCCCAGCTATAGCTCGCGGAATAGGCCCCGTTGCTCCATCCGTAGCCCGTTACCCGGCCCGAAAAATCCGGATGGATCGTGCCGACGTTCCCGGAATCCAGACCCGTGTCGGCCACGGCGATGGTCTGGCCGGCGCCCGTCAGTCCCAGCGTGGTCCAGACGTTGGACACGTTCATCATGTTCGTGCGCACGGCCACGTCGTTCCAGAGCCGCGGCCGGCTGTACGGCTCGACCCAGCTCACTTCGCCCCAGCCGGTGATTTCCTCGATCTGGGCCGCGGTCAAATCCGTCCGGATCTGGTCCCCTTCGGCCACCGCCACGGCGGCGCCGGTCAAGGCTTCGATCTTCTGGACCACTGCCGCCAAATCGTCGCCGGAGAAGAGCAGCACGCGATAGGGAGAGGCCGCGTCCGCTTCGGCCAACGCCTTCACGCGGGCCAGCTTGGCGCGCACCTTGGCCGCCCGCTTGTAATCCGGCAGGAATTCCCCCACGTACGCCACGTCCGGCAACGCGCCGATCTTCGCGATCTGCTTGGGCGTCGCTTCGATCAAGAACGCGTTTTCCGGCATGTAGCCCAGCAGCCGGGCCCCCGCCGCTTCCAGGGCGGTCTTCCACTCTTCGCGGATCACGTCGTTGAACTGCACCAACCACGGGGCCGTGCCTCTCGCGCTCAAGGCCTGGACCGTCGCCGCGCGCGACGAGGTCCGGATCGCCTGCGACTGCCGCTGCTGCGCGGCGCTGCCCGTGTCCACCGTTCCCCAGTCCAGAATCAACGGAGCCCCGGCACCCATCGCGGAACACGCCCACCACCCGACCAGACAAATTCCCAAGAATTTCTTCATGACGTGCCTCCGATGGGTCATTTTCGACTCATTAATTTAAGATTAGGCTTCCCAAGCAACCGGTGCAACCCTGCACGACTATAATTCCAGTTTTTCTTTCCGGGCGACAAAAAGGCCGGGCCTTTCGGCCCGGCCTTCCTCAACGCCCTCTAGGGCATTACGATGCGGTAGAACCGATGGTCGTCGGCGGGGTCAGCGTCCTCCAGAACCACGGTCGCGTCAACGGCATCGGTCGATGCCGCGGTCCACCAGACCGGCGGTTGCGCCAGCAGGTCGGTCGTGTATTCCAACCGATACGTGACGCCGGGCGTCGAGGGGATCTGCACCGACATGGTCGCGCCACCGCTCGGACCGTGGTCGATGGCGATCGGTTCGGGCGCGGGCGTGGAACTGGCCGCCGTCACCACGCTGGTGGTTTCGGAATACGGGCTGTTAGACGAAACGTTGTAGGCCTTCACGCGATAGTAATACGTCACGCCTTCCGTCAAGCCCGTCACGGCGCAGGTGGTGGCGTTGCCCACGTCGAGGTTTTCGTAGCCCGGCACGAAATCGTCGACCTGCTCGACGACGCCCACGGTGAAATCGGGCGTGAACTTGGCGAACGGCGCAGCATCGTCGCTGGTCCAGTTCCCGGCGTTCGCCACCCATTGCAGCAGCGTTCCCGGCGAGCCCGACGTGCCGTTGGCGGCATCGTACTGGTAGTTGTCCGAGCTGCCGCACGACACGAGGGTGTAGGTGCTCGTGCTCAGGCCGGCGGGGATCATGGAGTTGTTGGCGGTGATGGCGCCGCTTTCGACCCACGGAGTCGCCATGGCCCAGCCGATGCCGTACAGGAAGCTCGGGCTGTTGCTGCTGCCCTGATAGGCCAGGATCGTATCGCCAGAAGCGGACAGGTCGAAGCTGCCGGATTTCACGAATCCGTTTTCGTTGACCGACCGATAGGACAGCACGGTGCCGGCGGCGATGGCGCCGGGCGCCGTATACGTGATGGTGCCCTCGTTGCCGCGCCACGTGCCGTTGGTCCAGCCGTTGTCGGTGAAGTAGATGACCGTCCCCGCGTCCAGATCCACCAGCGGCACGGCGTCGAAGCCTTCCGTGGCGTCCGCATCGGCCGTCACGATCACCAAATCGCCGGCGGCCAAGGTGGCGGTGCGCCGGCCCATCGTGTGCCGAAACGCGCTGTTGGTCGCGACGTCCAGCCGATAGCCCGTGGCATTGGCGGCGGCCAGCCAGTTGGCGTTGAACTGCGTCGCCTGGATGCCGGAGGCTTCCTGGACGACCGGAGCGAGAAGTTCCGTGCTCGCGGAAACGGTCACGCTGACGACCTGCGTGTCCACGCCGGCGGCGTTGCTGGCCGTGAAAGTGAAGGTCTGCGCGCCGAGATCCGCTTCCGGCGGCGTATAGGCCAGCAGGCCCGTGCCGGCCGTGAAGCTGTAGCCGGCGGACGCCGTCGTGCCCTGCAGCGCCAGCGTCGGCGTCGGATAGCCCGTCGCGCTCACCGTGAACGACGACGCCTGCCCCACCGTCGCGCTCTGCCCGCCGAGGGCGTTGAAGGCCGGCGCCGACGTCGTGGTTCCGCCGCCGCCGAACTCGTGGCTGCCCAAGTAATCCGTGGTGTCCACCGCATAGTCGGTCCATTCCGACGGCGTGTAGGTCGTGTTGCCCGCGCTCACCGAACTCAAGCGAACCTTGGTGACATCGTTCAGGTTGGTGACATTGACGCCGATCGTGCCGATCACATCGATGTCGGTTCCATTCTTGGCCAGTGTCACGGCGTCGTTGCCGTTGTGCGTCAGGCTGCCCGACGTCAAGTCGGTCTGCGCGAGGATAGTCGCGTTGGCGCTCGGGTTGGCCACGACGAATACGTCGCCGTTGGCCAGCGTGCCGCTCAGGTTGATGGTCGCCGAGGGCACATTCGTGCCGTTGGCGTATATCCGCACGGCGTAGCTTCCCGCCGCCAGATCCACGTCGGCGCCCGTGCCGTTGAAGATTTCGACCGCCTTATTGTTGCTCAATCCCTCGATGTATTCCGAAATGAGCAGGTCCGCCGTCGTGCTGCCGTCGGTGACCGTGACCTTGACGCCCACGGTCGTGGTGCCGTCGTCGTCCGTGGCGGAGAAAGAGAACTGGTGGACGCCGATCTGCGCTTCCGCGGGGGTCCAGTTGAAGGTCGTCGAGGCCGTGCCCGTGCCGTTGGCCGACGGCGCCGTCGCGCCCGAGGGCAGCCCGGAAGCGGACAGCGAAACCGCCAGTCCGTCGGCATCCGTCGCCGTCACGGTGAAGCTGAGGGGGTTGTCGAACGCCACGGTCTTGTTCGTGCCGGCGGGATTCAGGACGATCGTCGGCGGCTGGTCCGCCACGGGGCCGTCGCCGGCGATGCCGGCGATCACGCTCTTCAGGACGTTGGTGTTGTAGGCCATGGCGTCCGTCTCGTAGCTCGTGCCGTCGTAGGGGTCGTACTCGCCCGGATAGCCGACGGCGATGTCCTTGGCATAGTTCCACAGCTCGTAGAACGTCGCGTAGCCGTCCTGATTTCCGTAGGTCACGTTGTCGCAAAGACCATTCGTCCAGCCCTTGATCGCGGCTTCGGTGAATTCCCCGCCGTCACCGTCTTCTGCATCCCAGGAATACTGCCAATAGTCCGCCGCCGTGACCCAGCCGATTTCGCTGGCGGAAATCAGCTTGTCCACGTCTTTCATGCCGCGGGCGAGTTTCGCGGCGCGATCCGTTTCCATGATCTTCGTTACGCTTGCGGCCAAATCCCACGTTCCCGGAACCACCGGTTTCAGCGTGCGCGTCCCCTTCAGCGAAGACTGGAACAATCCGCCCGAAAAACAGGCGTCCACCATCACCACGACCTTGACGCCCGTCGCGAATTTCGCCAGGTCCGCCGCCAGTTCCGTGTCCGCGTAGTCGTCGTCGTAGGCGCACAGATACACGCTCTTGGTGTAGTTGGTGTAGTTGTCCGACGCGTTGTTGCCGCCGTGGCTGGAGTGGAAGTACAGGAAGACGTCGCCGGAGACCGCCGTCGCGGCGCAGTTCGAAATGGCCTGGCGGATGCGCGTCCGCGTGCCCAAGGCGTTCGTCAGGATTTGCGAATTGCCCGCCGTCCAATCGCCGCGCTGCGTCGCATTCGTATAAACATGCATCGCATCCGGCACGCAGCCGTCCAGCCAGTTGTCCGAAGGGACGTAGCTGGTGTTGTAGGTATTGAGGCCGACGAACACGCCGTAGTTCGTAGCCGACGCGCCGGCGGCGAGCGCCAGAAATCCGACTAATCCAATCCAAAGAATCTTCTTCATTTGCTTGCTCCGCTGGGTAAGGTGCACGATTCCGTTATCGGCCGAAAGTACGCCCCAACAAAATCAAAACAAAGCGAAAAAGCGCTTAAAAAATAGAACGATTTACCGGGTGGGCGCCATTTTCATGGAACCTTCATGTCGGGTTTTCCCCTCCGGTGGCCCTCCCCTTGGCAACTAGCGGCGGCTCGGTCGATCTTTAACCCATGCCCGGATGTCGGATGCGGCGTTTTTCCACTTGTTCGCATTCAACCGCGCATCGGCAAACGCCCCGAACAGGTCCAAAAAGATCTCGCGCCATTGCTCCAGGAAGATCATCCGCTCCTGGAACCGGCTGATGGCGTCGATGGATCCTTCCCCTTGCGGCAATTTCAGGCTCCGGATCAAAAACTGGTCCGCCTCGAAGCCGAAGGACCACACATTCTGCTCGTCCAGCGCGAAGGTGATTTTCGCCTCTTTGAGCTTCTTGCCGCTGAGCAAGCAGGTCTTCGCCTCGATGCTGTTTTCCGGCGCCCCCTTTTTCAGCACTGCGGCATGCGCGCCGTTGCCTTCGTGGGTAAAGGTCAACGGTCCTTCCACCAGCACGCCCAAATCCCGGCCGTCCGCCAGCGCCACTTTTCCGTTTTGCGTTTCCGCCTTGAACCAGAGCCAGGTCAGGAATTCCCGGCCCGGCGCCGCCTCCATCGCCTCGTTTTCCATCTCCGGCGAAAAACTCGTGCCCGGCAAGTCCCGGAAATCCGCCTTTTTCAGCGTTTCGCCCAGCGTTTCCGGCGTCGCGGGCGCCCCGGAAAAGCCCAACGTCGAAGCCAGCGCGGCGCTGAACACGTCCAGCGGCGCGGTGGCCAGCGCCGTCACGTAGAGGTGGGCCGCCCCCGGCAGATAGACGAACGGAATCGCCCGCAGCTGCGGCGGCATGTTCGGCAGCAGGCGTTCCGTCACCGACTGGCGGATTTCGGCGCGGACTTTCGCCTTGAGATAGGCCTTTCCTTCCGCGGCCATCGTCGCGAGTTCTTCCATGCGGCATTCCGCCTTCAGCAGCGCCGCTGGCACCTTGCGTTCCGCCTGCCGCAGCGCCAGCCGCACCCACCCGGCGTGCATCGCCGAGTCCTCGGTGATGTGCGAGTCCAGCAAATGCCGTCCCGTCACCCAGCCGCGCTGTTCGCCCGAACCCACCGCGTCCAGCGGTCCCGCCCGGTGCGCCGCGAACTTCTCCGCGAAATTCTTCGGAAACGCCCGCGGCAATTCCATCATCCGGAAACTCACCGATCCACTTTCAAACGGCATGGCCCGCTCTCCTTGTAAATTGCTTCCGTCCTGTATGCCACCCCCTCCCCCCCCTTGGCAACCGCGAACTGCGCCACGCGCTTTTTGCTTGGCAAACGCCGGTCGTTCGCGTAAACCAGCCCGACTTTTTCGACCCTATCGAGAGGACCCACGACCATGTCATATACCGCCGCCGATCTGCGCAAAGGCCTGAAAATCGAACTCGAAGGCATCCCCTACGAGGTCACGGAATTCCAGTTCGTCAAACCCGGCAAGGGCCAGGCCATGTACAAGTGCCGCATCAAGAACATGATCGTCGGCAACACCATGGAAAAAACCTTCCGCGCCGTCGACAAGATCGACCAGCCCAACATCGAGTCCAAGACCATGGCCTTCTCCTACAAAGAGGGCGACAAGTACGTCTTCATGGACAACAAGACCTACGAACAGGTCGAGCTGCACGAAAGCGTCCTGGGCGACCAGCGTTTCTTCCTCCTCGAAGATCTCGAGTGCGAAGTGCTCTTTTTCAACCACCGCGCCATGAGCGTCACGCTCCCCGCGTTCGTCATCAAGGCGATCGTCGAGACCGAACCCGGCGCCCGCGGCGACACCGCCACCAACGTCCTCAAGCCCGCCAAGATCGATACCGGCTACGAAGTCGGCGTGCCGATCTTCATCAACCAGGGCGATTCCATCCGCATCGACACCCGCACGGGCAAGTACGTCGAGCGCGTCAAGCAGGGCTGAGCCGGCCCGCGGCATGCGCCCGCAACCGGCCAACTCCGACGACCTGCGCGCGCAGCGCCGCGTTTTGGAACTGCGGGCGCGGCTGAACGAGGCGATCCGCCGGTTCTTCCGGGAGCGCGGCTTCCTCGAAGTCGAAACCCCCGTCGTCCTGCCCGCCAACGCGCCGGAAGCGAACATCGACGCCGTGCCCGCCGGAACGGGCTGGATCCGCACCTCCCCCGAGCTGCACATGAAGCGCTTGCTCGCGGCCGGCTTCGACAACGTCTTCCAGCTCGGGCCCGTCGCGCGCGCCGGCGAACAGGGCCGCTGGCACCATCCCGAGTTTTCCATGCTGGAATGGTACCGCGCCGGCGCCGGCTATCTCGAAATCCTCGCCGACGCCAAGGCGCTGCTGGCGTTCGTGGCCCGGGAAATCCGCGGCGCGACCGATTTCACGTGGCAGGGCAAGCCCGCGTCGTTCGCGCAGGAGCTGTGGGAAAAACAAACCGTCTCGCAGGCGTTCATCCAGCACGCCGGCTGGGATCCCGCGCGGACCTTCGACCCCGACCGCTTCGACCTCGACCTCGTCACCCGCGTCGAGCCCGCGCTGCCGACCGACCGGCCCGTCGTCCTGATCGATTATCCCGCGCCGCTGGCCGCGCTGGCCCGCCGCAAGCCGGACGACCCCCTGCGCGCCGAGCGCTGGGAACTCTATCTGGGCGGCGTCGAGCTCGCCAACGCCTACTCCGAGCTGACCGACCCCGCCGAACAGCGCGTCCGGTTCGCCGCCGCCAACGCCGCGCGCGAAAAACGCGGCGAAAAGCCCTATCCCCTCGACGAAACCTTCCTGGCCGCCTTGGCGGACATGCCCCCCTCCGGCGGCATCGCCCTCGGCGTCGACCGCCTGCTCATGATTCTGGCCGACGCCGACAGCCTCGACGGCGTCCTGCCGTTCCG
>CALMNW010000091.1 GCA_937872095.1 uncultured Verrucomicrobiota bacterium | reverse complement strand
CGGCGAAATGCATCTTCTCGGCTACCTGGGCGCCAAAGACTCCGTGGGCGAAGGCAGCGGCTCCTACGACGTCAACGATATCGGCCAAGCCGTCGGCTGGACCAGCATCTCCAACGACTATTATCCCCGCCACGGCTTTCTCGTCACCGCATCCAACGGCATCTGGAAACTGCCCAATCCCCGCAGCAACATCGATCCCACCAACCTCCTGATGCGCGATCTCGGCGCGTTGGGCGGTCCCACCAATAATTCCTGGGCCCGCTCCATCAACAATCGGACCTGGATCGTGGGTCGGGCCGACATGCCGTCCGGCACCAACCAGGCGTTTCTCTGGCGCGACGGCGTCATGACCAATCTCAATTCCCTGATCTCGCCCGCTTCGGGCTGGGTCCTGACCAACGCCGTCGGCATCAACGAACGCAACGAAATCATCGGCAACGGTTTGCTCAACGGCCAGGCCCGCGCGTTCCTGCTGCGCCAAGACGGCCGCATCACCGACGTCGAACCCGTGGGCTGGACCGAAACGGTGGTCTATACGAACGAATCGGAAGAGGTCGTCACCCAGGAGGTCTTCCACGTCGACAGCCACGTCATCCATTGGGCCGGCATCTGGACGACCAATGCCGACGTTCCGCCGGTTTTCACGGTGGAATACTGCGACGTCCTCCATCCCGGCGTTTGGATTCCCTTCGCCCCGACGTCCCAATGGCCCATCGCCGAAAGCTTCTGGACCAACCGCCAGTTCGGCGATGGGGACAAGGGATTCTTCCGCGTCCGCGCGACCGAAGACGGCGGTGGCGTCAGCCCGCCGTCCACGCGATCCGGAAAACCGCCTCGCGCGAAGCGTCCACCTCGCCGATCCATTCCATGATCGGCCCGGCCTCCGGCGGCGGCGGCTCGCCGCGTCCCAGAAACAGCCCGGCCGCGCGGCATTCGGCCGGCCACAGAACGGAGCATCCATCCGCATGCGCTTGCGCCCCTGTGGGCAAGTGGATCCGCAGCGTTAGCTTGCGCGGCTTCGGCCCGGGAGCGATGCGGACTTCCGTTGCGCCCCCCTGCTGGCGCAGCGTGCATTCCGTCCGAACGCATTCGCCGCGCTCGTAGGCGGTGGAAATCCCGTCGTCTTCGTACAGCCAGCGCGTTTGGGTTTGGTCTTCCCGCGGCGCAAACGCATCGACGACCAGTTCCGGCCAGGTCGCGCTTCCGGTAGTTTGCCGCTGCGGCGCGCTCAGAACGATTCCCCCTGCCCGCGCATAAACCGGAACCTGGTCCAGCGCGCTCGTCGCGCCGACGAGCGCGGGGCCGCGATACATGTGGCCCGTCCACAGGTCCTGCCATTCGCCGGGTGGGATCCAGACCGTCCGCAAGGCGTTTTCCCCGTCGCGCGCCGGTTCCACGATCGGGGCCACGAGCAAGTCGTCGCCCAACAGATACTGCGAGGAATCGGCCGCCTCGGGATGCTCCGGCCATTCCAGATCGCACCGCCGCAGCAGGGGCGTCCCCGAGCGGTGCGCTGCGAACGCGGCGGCATACAGCATCGGGAGCAGGCGATACCGCAAGCGGAAGAAATCGCCCACGATCCGCTCGACGTCCTGGCCGTATTCCCACGGGTAGCGGTGGACTTTCGTGGTGCAGTGGATGCGCGTCACGGGCGCAAACGCGCCGAATTGCATGAACCGCACGTAGAGTTCCGGATCGGGCTGCCCATGATGCCCGCCCAGATCTTCGTGGACGTACGGCAACAGGGAAACGATGCCGCTGGCGACGCCGTTGGACACGCCCATCCGCAAATACGACCATTCCGCGCACGTGTCGCCCGTCCACCAGACGGGGAAACGGTGCGCCGCCGGATGCGACGGCGCATCCAACCGCCCGTTGTTGATGCCGTCCACGTTGGACATGATCAGCGGCCGCTGGCCGGGCCGGAACGCCTGCGTCACGTCGCGGTACAGGCGCATGCCCCAGACTTCCTTGTCCAGCCCCGGAGCCGGCGCCTGCAGATGCGTGTGCCAGTTCCGGTCGAACCACCACAGATCCACCCCTTTTTCCAGCAGCGAAGTCAACCCGCGCTGCCGGAAGCGCAGTTCTTCCGGATCGAGCGCGCTCGTTCCCTTCGGTTCCGGATGGTCGTTCAGCATCACGCGCACCTGCCGTTCGTGCGCCTGACGCACGAACCGCGCCATGTCCGGAAACAGTTCTTCGTTGACGGCGTAGCCGCACGAAGCGCCCACGCGCCAATCGGTGTCCGCCACGAACACGTCCAGCGGAATGGCCGCGCGCCGAAAGCGGTCGATCACGCCCAAGGCGGTCTGCTCGTCGTACGCGTAGTACCGGCTGTACCACAAGCCCAGCGCATAAAGCGGCACCAGCGGAATGCCGCCCGTCAGCCGCAGGAAATCGGCGCGAAAGCGCGCATAGCCGGACGCCGCCGGGAAAAACACGTAGACGTCCGGGGCGTCGTTCCCCAAATCCCAGCCGGAGGCGGCGTTCTCTTCCCCCTCCGGCGGCGGCAACGCGCCCCGCGCCGACGGCACCACGCGCGGCGCGTCGCCCAGCACCCAGACGGCGGGCAGCGCCGACGGTTCCGGCAGAAATCGTTTCGCCAGCATCGCGTTGGACAGCACGCACAGGGTCTCGCCCGCGGCGGATTCCACGCGGACGCCGGCGAGGGTGTCGGCGCGTTCCGGAACGACGACGCGGTAATTCGCCGTTTCGATGCGGACGTTCCCGTCCATTCGCGTCTCCCGCGCCGCCACCGCGTCTCCCGCGCGGTTTTGCACGGTGAAGGTTTCGCGATCCTCGAACCCCGCGGGACCACGTTGCTCGATCCGCACCAGATGCGGCCCCAGCGGCTGCACGCGCACGCCGCCGATCTCGAACGAAGCATTGACGGAACTTGCCATGATTGCACTCCCGGCCAGAAAGAAAAGGACCATCCGATCTTTCATAGGCCCCTTTTCTACCCGCTTCCCGTCCATTTTTCTTTTCATCCCGAAAAATCGAGTTATCGTTTTTTGCCATGAACGAAGACCTGTCTCCGTTTTTCCGCAAGCCGGGTTTCGACGGCGTGGTCGTCTCGTTGTCCGACAAACGCTGGTATCTGCGCCAGTGGCACGCCCACGACACGATCGAAATCAATTTGATTCTGCGCGGTTCGGGACACGTGCTGCTCGAAAACCGCCGGTACCCCCTCCTGCCCGGACACTTGATCTGGTTGTGGCCGGGCCAGCGCCACGTTCCTTCCGACTGGTCGTCCGACATGCGGCTCTGGATCGTCGAATGGAAACCGGGCACCCTCGCCCGCCTGCGGAAGGCCCGCCGCTGGGACCGGCCCGCGCCCGGCGATCCGGTCATCCCTTTCTGCCGGCGTCTCGCGGCGGCCGCCCTCCATCGCCTCGACGGGCTGTTGGCGGCCACGGCGGCCTTATCCCGTCCCGATGCGTTCAATCGCGGCTTGGAGTTTGCGCTTTTTGCGCTCTGGGACGAATTTCTCGGCGCCGCCCCCGTGGCGGATTGCGCGGCTTTCCATCCCAAGCTGGAGGCCGTCCTCGGCTTGTTGGCCGATCCCGACGCGAATTGGACCCAGACCCAGCTCGCCCGCCGCGTCAAGATGTCCCCCTATTACCTGAGCGACCTTTTCCGCCAGCAGACCGGCTTGACGATCCCCGCCTATCGCAACCGACTCCGCCTGCAGGACTTCTTCCGCCGCTTCCAGGCGCATCCGGAAATCCGGCTGCTCCAGCACGCCCTCGATGCCGGCTTCGGCAGCTATGCGCAATTCTACCGGGTTTTCGCCGCCGCGCTCGGCGTTCCTCCCCGCGAATGGCTGCGGCGCGCTTCGGCGGCGCCGGGAATCTGAAGCGCGGCATTCCCCAACGAAAAAAGCCGTCCGGCGCCCTTTGCAGGGCCGGACGGCTCAAAGTTTCCGACGACCTTACTTCACGTAGCGTTTGATCTGATTCGGCTTGGCGATCAGCAGGCGGATCCGCTCGTGGTCCATCTGCATGACTTTCTTCTCGTCGACGCCCAGCGCCACCAGGCGGCGGCGATGCTCCAGCAGACGGCGGGTTTTAGCCGCACCGCTCTTGCGGGGGCGGGTCGTGTCGTTGTTTCTCGCATTGCGGGACATGGCTGTTTCTCCTTACGCTTCCAAATGGATCGGTTGGCGACCCCAACGGGAATCGAACCCGTGTTACCAGGATGAAAACCTGGTGTCCTAGACCTCTAGACGATGGGGTCGTCTGTGCACGACCATGCAAAAGTCGGCAAACAGTATCCTACCGTCCCTCAGGACGCAACAGGAATTTTCACCCCCCCCGTTCCGGCTTCTTTTGGCTTTGCAGCGGATTCGGCATCCCGTAGGATGGAATCGGCGCTTTATGAAAACCGTCATCCTGCTGGCCATCTCCAATTTCTTCATGACGCTCGCCTGGTACGGGCACCTGAAATACCTGCGGGGATCGAAATGGCCGCTGCTGGCCGTCATCTTGATCAGCTGGGGCATCGCCTTTTTCGAATATTGCTTCCAGGTGCCGGCCAACCGCATCGGCTACGCCACCTTCTCCGCCACCCAGCTGAAGATTCTCCAAGAAGGCATTTCTCTCGTCGTGTTCTCGCTTTTCGCCGTCGCCGTCCTCGGCGAAAAGCTGCGCTGGAACCACGGCATTGCCTTTCTTCTCCTGATGGGCGCGGTGTATTTCGCGTTCATGCAGACAAAGCCGGAGGGCGCGTGATGATCCGCACCGCCCGTTTTCTCGCCGCTCTGGCCGCCGCCGCTTGCCTGCTCGTCCGGTCGGATGCGGCGGCAATCGAGCCGTTCCTGCTCGGCGGCGACGAGCGTCTCTTGCTGCTGGCTCCGCATCCCGACGACGAAACCCTCGCGGCCGGCGGCCTGATCCAGGAGGCCCTCGCCCTCGACGTGCCTGTCCGAGTCTGTTTCTTCACCATGGGCGACAACAACGAAATCGCCTCCCTGTTCACCCGGCGCCATCCGGTCCTGATGCCCGGCACCGCCCGCTCGGCGGGCCTGCGCCGCCAAAACGAATCCCTCGCGGCCGCCACGCAGCTCGGGCTGTCCACCGACGACGTCGTCTTCCTCGGGTATCCCGATTCCGGCACGCTCGACGTCTGGAACCACCACTGGCGCGCCGTCCCGCCGTACCGTTCGCCGCTCACGCGCGCCAACGTCGTCCCCTACGACAATGCCCTGACCCCCGGTTCCGCCTACGCGGGCGAGGACATCCTGGACGATCTGGAAGAAGTCCTCCGCGACTTCCGCCCCACGCACGTCCTGCTGCCACATCCGGCCGACCACAACGTGGACCACCGCGCGCTGAACCTTTTTGCCCGCGTCGCGCTCTGGAACCTGGAAATCGACGACCTCGCTCCCCAGATCCTCGTCTACCCCGTCCACTTCGCCCAATGGCCCGCCCCGAGCCGCTATCAGCCGACCCGGGCCGCCGAACCGCCCGCCTTCCTTGAATCGGGCGCCGACTGGCTGGAATACGTTCTCGCGCCGTTCCAGGTCTCCAACAAACTCGCCGTTCTCCGCCGCCATCATTCCCAATTCCTGAACGCCTCCGCCTATTTCCAGCCTTTCATCCGGAAAAGCGAAGTGTTCGCCCAGCTCCCCGATCTCGCCTTCCCCGGCGGCACCGGTTCCGCCGACCTCGAAGATCGCGACGACACCCTGTTCCGTCCCAACGGCGATCTGCTCGAAGCCCTCGCGCGCGACAACGACATCTGGAACGAGGTCGCCGGGCAAAACGCCGTCGAAACCGCCGCCCTCGGCGATCTCGACAACGATTTCATCCGGGAAACCCTGTCGGGCGACGGAATCGCATTGAACCTGTCCTTCCGCTTCCGCCGGCCGATTTCCCCGCAGGCCACCCTCTCCGTGCGCCTTTTCGGATACCGCGAAGACGTTCCGTTCGGCGAAATGCCCAAGATCGAAATCGAGGCGGGGCCGCGCGCGACGCCCGTCGTGCGGGATCTCAACAGCAAGAAGCCGGCGCGTTCCGTCGAACTCCTGCCCGGCGAAGAAGACGAACGGATCCTGCGCGTGCCCTATGCGTTGCTGGGCCGACCGGATAAAATCCTCGTGGGCGCCAAACTCGTCAAAGGCAGCCTGCCCATCGACGGCGTGCCTTGGCGTGTCATCGACCTCGCCGGCGCGCTCCTGCCGCCGTCTCCGGAGTCAGAGCCGGAGCCGGAACCGGAAATCCAGCCCGCTCCCGAACCGATCGCTCCGCCGCCCAGCGAAGAGCCGGCGGCCGCTCCCCCGCCGCCGCCCGCGCCGAAGGTGAAAGCCGTTCCCGCCCCCATGCCCGTTCCGCTTGCGCCGCGCGTCAGCCTGCCGCGCCGCGCCATCCCGGAAAAGACCGAAGCCAACGAACCGGTCATGTGGTGACCCCGGAGGCGGCCATGTCCGAATCCGGCCCGTCCCCCGCCCGCGTATTTCTCCACGTGGACATGGATGCGTTCTATGCCTCCATCGAACAGCGCGACCATCCCGAATACCGCGGCAAACCGGTCGTCGTCGGCGCCCCGCCCCACCAGCGCGGCGTCGTCGCCACCGCCTCCTACGAAGCGCGCGTCTTCGGCATCCATTCCGCCATGCCCTCCCGCGAAGCCGGCCAGCGCTGCCCCCACGCCGTTTTCCTGCCGCCCGACATGCCCCGCTACGAAATGGTTTCCGCCCAGATCTTCGCCATCTTCGACCGCTATACCCCTTTCGTCGAAGGCCTCTCCATCGACGAGGCCTTTCTCGACGTCACCGGCTCGCGACGCCTCTACGGCGCCGGCGAGGAAATCGGCCGCCGCATCAAGGCCGATATCCGCTCCGAACTCGCCCTGACCTGTTCCGTCGGCGTCGCCCCCAACAAATTCCTGGCCAAGCTCGGTTCCGAATACGAAAAACCCGACGGCCTGACCGTGTTGCCGTTCGACCCCCAGGCCATCGTCGCCTTCCTGCGGCCGCTGCCCGTCACCCGGCTGTGGGGCATCGGCAAAGTCACCCGCCAGGCGTTCGACCGCGCCGCGCTCCATACCATCGGCGACGTCCAAGATGCGCCCCTGCCCCTGCTGCAAAGCGTCGTCGGCCCGCACAGCGCCGCGCATTTGCGCGCCTTGGCCTTCGGCGAGGATCCCCGCGAAATCGAACTCGATATCCGCGAGAAAACCATCTCCCGCGAACACACCTATCTCCACGACGAACGATCGCGCGCCGTCCTCGACCGGACGCTTTTCGAATTGGTCGAAGACGTCGCTCGCCGCCTGCGCGCCGACGGGCGCCTCGCCACCGGGGGCCGTCTCAAGATCCGCTGGAAGGATTTCGAGACCTTTACCCGGCAACGCCCGTTTCCCCGCCCCACGCGCATCGAGGAAGACCTTCAAACCCTCGCGCAGGCCTTGTTCCGCGACGTCGCCCTCGAACAGCCCATCCGCCTCATCGGCTTCGGCGTCACCGGCCTGACCGAACACGATCGCGCCCGCCAGCTCGACCTGTTCGATCTGCCCGTCGAAACCCGTTCCAAGAAGGAGAAGCTCGACCAAACCGTCGATCAGATCCGGAAAAAACACGGCCCCGCCGCCATCCGCCGCGCCCGCCTGCTCCCCCCGAAAAAGAAAAAAACGTAATTCTCGCCCGAGATTGCGCGGTTTGCGCCTGGTTTATCCGCCGACGGCAAGACCTTTCGACGTCGGCAAACGCAATGCTCCATTCCCGGCAACGGTTCGCTGGACGGATTGAACGGCATTCTTCGGTCGGATCCGATAGGCGTCCGCGATCGTGCTCCATTGGATTCCCATCGAAGACGACCACAGAAGGCAGGATGCCAGAATCGGCAGCGACAGCAACAGTTGGAACCGCCTTTGAGGCAATGCCGACATCCGGCGCCGGCTCCCCCCGGAATAGGCCAGCAGCAACTGCATCAGCCCCAGTTTCGCCATTCCGTTCACCCACAGAAACATCATCAGCGAAACCATGATCGCCTGCATAATGGAAGTTTCCGGTGCCGACAGCAGGAAGATGAACAACCCCACCCCCATCAGATACAGAGGCCAAGTCCGCCAGCCGCGCCCTAGCCGAAAGGGGACCAAGGATAAGAGCCCGCACAACGCCATGCCCCAACCAAGAATTCCGCAAGTGTGCTCTTCCATTCTCGCCTCCAGATCCGGATTTCCTACCGTCCCACTCGGGGATCCTCCTCATCTATCGGGCTTACTCGCTTGATCCGATGTAAATATGATATTAATAATATCGTAATACAATCATAATATTGAGTGTTTTTAGCACAACTTTCATATTACGCATCTAATTGCACATGTTGTCGTTATAAAGTATATCGCCCGCGATCGATAGGGAAAGGTCGCATCGGTTCCATGCGATCCGATCATGGGGGGGGGGGGGGGGGGGGGGGGGGGGGGGGGGGGGGGGGGGGGGGGGG
>CALMNW010000090.1 GCA_937872095.1 uncultured Verrucomicrobiota bacterium | reverse complement strand
GGCGCTGGCGCACGACGGGACGGCGGCGCGGCTGTACGTGGACGGGCGGCTGGCGGCGGCGCGAACCAACGCGTTCGACGCCCGGGGGCAGGCGGAGCTGCGGATCGGCGGGGGCCACGTGAATGCGGCGGACGCGTACTGGAAGGGAAAGATCGACGACGTGCGGATCTATCGGGCCGTGCTGGACTCGAACGCATTGGTGCTGGTCAACGATTGGCTGGGTGATCCGGACGGCGATGGACTGGCCAATGGCGGCGAACAGACGGCGGAGACGGATCCTCGCAATCCGGACACGGATGGCGACGGTCTGACGGATTCCGCAGAAGTCGTCGATCTCGGCACCAATCCGAATTCCGCCGATACCGACGGCGACGGGTTGCCAGATGCGTGGGAAGTGGCGTATGGCTTGGATCCTCTGGTGGCCGATGCCGGCGCCGATCCGGACGGCGACAGCTTGACGAACCAGCAGGAATTCGCGCATGGAACCGATCCGCTGAATGCCGATCCGGATGGCGACGGATTGAACGATTACGATGAAGTCGTGACGCATGGGACGGATCCCTGGGACGCGGACAGCGATGACGACGGCCTGAACGACTACGAAGAAGTCGTGACGCATGGGACGGACCCTTGGGATGCGGACAGCGACGACGACGGATTGCCCGACGACTGGGAAGCCGCTACCGGGCTGAACCCGCTGTCCGGCAGCGGCGACGATGGCGCGGCCGGCGATCCGGACGGCGATGGACTGACCAATGACCAGGAGTATCTGCTCGGGACGGATCCGCTGGCTGTCGATTCGGACGACGACGGACTCGATGACGATGAGGAGTTGCTGCTCGGGACGGACCCGCTGGATGCGGACAGCGATGGCGACGGATTGCCCGACGGCTGGGAGGCGGACTATTCGTTCAGTCCGCTGTCCGGCATGGAAACGAGCCTGGATTTGCGCTGTTGGCTGCGCATGGACGAAGGCGCCGGAACTTCATTGGTAAATTCCGCAAGCACGGATTACCAAGGCGAGATTCGGTATCCGGCCGCCACGGCGTGGACCAACGGAATGGCGGGTGCGGCGCTGCGCTTCGAAGGCGCGGACGGCTACGTCGCCGTGGCCCAGGTGTCGAATCCGGTCGTGGCCGGTTCCGCGTTCACCGTGAGCGCCTGGGTTTGGGACGATCCAGCCTCCACCGGCAGCTATCCCACGATCGTGTCCGACAGCCGTTGGCTGGGCGATTCCCGTACGCCGGGCTTCATGCTGCGGATCGACTCCGCGCAAAACAAGATCAGCGGACTGGTCGGCGGCTATTCCGTGGCGGCGAAAGAAGTCTCGGCCGGTTGGTGGAAGGAACGGTGGGGCGGACGCTGGACGCACGTCGCTTTGGTTCAGGATGCCGGCACCACCCGGCTCTATCTGGACGGCGGTCTCTGGGCCGAACAAACAAACAATCCGTACGAGCCGGCCACCAACGCCGCTGTCTGGATCGGGCGCGGCCACGTCAACAGTTCGCTTTCCGCTTGGCAGGGCCTGCTGGACGACGTGCGGTTCTACGGAACCGCGCTGACCGTCGACCAGTTGCGGGAACTGTTCGATGCCCGCGGGGACGCCAACGGCGACGGCCTGAGCAATTTGGACGAATGGCAGGCTGGCCAGGATCCCCATGCCGGAGCGCTGCCGCCGGCCGTCGAAGGTTCCATCGACCTGTTGTTCGTGCCGAACGCCTGGACGACCAACGAGCCTCCGCAATATCTGGCGAAGTTCGGCGATGCGAATCCCGGCGGCGAAATCCATCTGTACGTCGAGAACGACGTGCTGACGTTTCTGCTGCTGGATGCTGCCGGAAACCCCCATGCCATCTACCACCACGATCTCGTAGCCGGCGGCTATCTGCGTTCCAACGAGGTCAACCGGATCACGGCCAGTTGGCGGGGCTTCGGCACGGACGCGCCCTCGGGCGAAATGCGGCTGTTCGTCAACGGGCTCGACTACCGGGCGGATCTGGGGACCATCAACAACCCCCGCTTGACCACCTACGCCTGGGAGCAGCGATCGGATTATTGGCAGGCGGCGTTCGTGCAGGCCCCCTGGACCGCGCCCGTGACTTCCAACCAAGTTCGATTCGGTTCCTGGGCAGACGGAGTGTTTACGGCCCGGGTGAATTGGGTGGAAACGCATTTGCATCCCGATGCCTACGGCATGATTTCCACCAATCCGACGTTGCCGTTTGTCTTGGAGCCGAAGCAGGTTCCCGAACCGGGGGATCGGCCCCGCACGCTGATCCAGAGCATCACCCGGCCGCTTGCCGCGAGCGATTTCGTGTCCAGCAACGACATGCGGATCCTGATCCGGCGATATGCCCAGGTGGTGGACGCCGTGGAAAAGGAAATGAGCTGGATGGGGTACGGGACCAATGCGCCGGAGAACTGGGACATCTTGGAAGACAACATTCGCACGGCCATCGAGATCGGCCGGGAGGAGGGACTGGACATCGCGCTCAGCAGCTGGATCCATCTGGACGCCAAGGTGTGCTACAAGCATCCGGAGGCCATTTCGCACTGGGCCGAGCAATTCGTGGCGGTGACGAATGGATCGGAAATCCGGATTCAGCTGACCAATTCGGTTTGGAAGATCAACGACGCCTTCCAAGTGCCGCAGTTCGACGTGGCCGATCGGGGCACCGTCAGCAACTATCTGGCCAAATGGCACGACGAGTTGTCGATCTTCTCGGACTACAGCTATTTCTTCTTCAACGAAACGTCCCTCCAGTCCGTTTTCCTGGCGTTCGGCTATCTCAACGGCCGAACGGCCAGCACCAACGGTCTGGCATGGTTCCGGGAATACGCGGTTTCCAAGTACGGCTCGGCATATGCCGATATCCGGTTCCCGGCCAGCCCGCTGGCCTACGGCATTTCGGAGGCGAGCAACGCCGTCGCCTATCAAGTCGTGCTGGACGATTCCGTGACCAATCGGCTGGTGTTGACGTCCGATCCCGACCATTGGGCCAAATGGTGGGAGTGGCGGCAGGTGGTGTTCGCCAATCTGCTCGCCGGCTATGCGCGGCAGTTGGAGGATCTCAACCGGAGCAACCCCTATTGGAGGGGGATGATCCATTTCGTCTCGCCGGCCTCCGCCTGGTCGCCGCAATCGGGCGTCCAGCTCGAGCTGCTCGCGAAGATTCCGCATCTCGACTGGATGGTGATGGAAAACAACCGCGGCTATACCTATGGCGGATCGCCGGCTCGGACCGAAGAGGAAATCCTCCTCCAGCTGCTCGGCTTGAAGACGGCGGCTTCGACCAACGCGGGATTGGGCAGCTACGTGATGGCGCACGCGTATTCCTATCCCGAATTTACCAACGGCGTCACGAACGCCACCTACAACCTCGATTGGCTGGCCAATGACGTGGAGTATGCCGTTTCGCCGGAATTCCAATCCGATCTGGTCGTGCCCTATTCGGCCGCCATGCTGGTGAATCGGCCGGGCTGGACCGGCGCTTGGCAGAACGTGCATTACGTTCCCGAGGTCGCCGACGTCTGGTTGCAAGGCCGGTATGGCCGGTTGTGGAGTCCGCTGGTCGGCCATGCGGTCGCGGGCGATTCTTCCACCAATCCGATCCTGCGCTTCCGTTGGGCGCCGCTGGAACAGGCCCGGGCCTACGACTGGGAGTTCAGCGTTTTTTCCAATTTCGCGGCGACGGGCGTCAGCGTCCGGACGGTTTCGACGAATCTGGACTGGTCCATGCTGGCGGATCCCATGCCGGCGGGCATGCCGTTGCATTGGCGCGTGCGCGGCGTATTCCATGCGTTGGATTTCGACGCGGCCGGCCGACCGACCGGAACCAACGTCTACCATGGCGCCTGGGCGTCGGCGCCGACGCCGACCGAATTGTTCGACGAGGACGCCGATGGCCTGCCGGACGCGTGGGAACGCCATTGGTTCGGCGATCTGGATGAAACGTCCTCGGGCGACCTGGATGGCGATGGATTGACCCACGCGCAGGAATACGCCCACGGAGCCAATCCGCTGAGCGGCGACACGGACGGCGACGGATTGGATGACCGGATCGAAGTGGAAACGTACGGAACCCATCCCGCGCTGGCGGACACGGACGGCGATGGATTGAACGATCGCGCGGAGGCGGTGACCTACGGCACGAATCCGTTGGCGGTGGATTCGGACGGCGACGGACTCGGCGATTACGCGGAAATCGTGGTTCATGGAACCGATCCTTGGTCTGCGGACACGGACGGCGACGGGCTTTCCGATCAGTGGGAAGTGGCCGAAGGATTGAATCCTTTGTCGAACGATGCGGCCGAGGATCCGGACGACGACGGCCTGACGAATGCCGAGGAATTCATTCACGGCACGGATCCCCAGAACGCCGACACGGACGGCGACGGACTGAGCGATTCCGCCGAGATCGCGACGTATGGGACGGATCCGCTCGCCTCGGATTCGGATGCCGACGGGTTGGACGACCAAACCGAGGTGTTGGTGACCGGCACGGATCCGTGGGATGGCGATTCGGACGACGACGGCCTGCTGGACGGCTGGGAAGTTCGACACGGCTTGGATCCGCTGAGCGACGACGCGGCGGAAGATCCCGACGCCGATGGCTTGACCAATCTGGAGGAACAAGATTGGAACAGCCATCCCCGGAATGCGGATTCGGACAGCGACGGATTGCCGGACGGCTGGGAAGTGGCCTATGGCTTCGATCCGGTGTCGGATGGAGGATTGGAACGGGGCTTGATGGCCCGCTGGACGTTCGACGAAGGCGCCGGCGGCGTGGCCTCGAATTCGGTTTCCACCAATTGGACGGGGACGTTGCGCTTCATGGTGGAAAGCAACTGGACGACCGGACGCGGAGGAACGGCCCTGGCCTTCGACGGCATCAACGATTTCGTCGCGGTTTCCCAGTCGAATGCCGTCGCCGTGGTGACGGGCGCCCCCTTCACCGTTTCGGCCGTGGTCTGGCAGGAGGCCGCCGCCACGTCGGGCGTTCCGACGGCCGTGTCGGACGGAAGATTCGTGGGGGCGTACTGGCCGGGCTTTGCCTTGCGCTACCAGTCTTCGAACAATCGCTTCACCGGCATCCTCGGCGGCAGCAACACCCCCTATGCGACGCTCGCCCAGACCAATTGGTTGCCGGCGAAGGCGGAGCGCTGGGCGGACGTGGCGCTGGCGCACGACGGCACGACGGCCCGCTTGTTCGTCGATGGCCGGTTGGTCGCGGCGTCCACGGGCGTCTTTCATGCCGCTTGCCAGCCCGAGTTGTGGATCGGCGGAGGCCACGTCAACCAGGGCGAAAGCTATTGGCGAGGCAAGATCGACGACGTGCGCATCTTCCGTTCCGCCCTCGACGCGTCCGCGCTGGCGGCCGTCAACGATTGGCTGGGGGATCCCGATTCAGACGGGTTGAACAACGGCCGCGAATGGGAACTGGGCACGCATCCTCGCAAAGCGGACACGGACGGCGACGGACTCACGGATTATGAGGAGACGGAGGTCTACGGCACCGATCCGAACGCTCCGGACACGGACGGCGACGGGCTGCTCGATCCGTGGGAGCTCGCCTACGGGCTCGATCCATGGGCCGACGATGCGGCGGAAGATCCGGACGGCGACGGATTGTCCAATCTGGAGGAACAAGGCTACGGCACCGATCCGCAACTCGCCGATCCCGACGGCGACGGATTGGACGACGGCGAAGAAATCGCGTGGGGCACCGATCCGTACCAGGCGGATACGGACGGCGACGGATTGGACGATCGCCTGGAAGTCGTGGACCTCGGCACCGACCCCCTCGATGCGGATACGGACCACGACGGCCTGCCGGACGGCTGGGAAAACGTCCACGGGCTCGATCCATTGACGGACGACGCGGCCGGCGATCCGGATGGCGATGGCCTGACCAATCTGCAGGAACTGGGTTGGGGCACGGATCCGCAAGCCGCGGACACGGACGGCGACGGTTTGAACGACCAGGCGGAAACGGCGATTCATGGAACCGACCCGTTGCAGCCGGATACGGATTCCGACGGATTGCCGGACGGCTGGGAAGCGACCTATGCGTTCGATCCGCGTTCCGATGGCGGGCAAGCCTATGACTTGGTGGCCCGGTGGACGTTCGACGGCGGCGCCGGCGCGATCGCTTCGAACCAGGTCTCGACCAACTGGCCGGCTGTTCTCCAGGCGATGGCGGCCAGCAATTGGGTGGCCGGGCGTGGCCAAGGCGCCTTGTGGTTCGACGGCTCGAACGATTGGGTCCAGGTGGTCCAGACGAACGGCAATGCGGCGGTGACGGGCGCCCCGTTCACGGTGACGGCGGTGATCTGGCAAGAAGCCGGCGCGACGTCGGGCGTTCCGACGGTGTTGTCGGACGGCCTGCTGGTGGGGACCAACTGGCCGGGTTTCGCATTGCGCTATCAGGATTGGAACAACCGGATGATCGGGATTCTGGGCGTCACCAACGGTCCGTATGCGCTGGTGTCCCAGACGGACTGGCTGCCGGCCATGGCGGGTCGCTGGGTGGACGTGGCGCTGGCGCACGACGGCACGACGGCCCGGCTCTTCATGGCCGGCCACGAGGTCGCCGCCGCCACAAACGCCTTTGAAGCTCGCCGAATGCCCGAATTGCGGATCGGCGGGGGCCATGTCAACACCTCCACGGCCTATTGGCGGGGCGGCATCGACGACGTCCGCGTTTTCCGTCGCGCGCTGGATGCAAGCGCCTTGGCGGCGGTCAACGACTGGGTCGGCGATGCGGACGGCGACGGCGTGTCCAACGGCGAGGAATACCGTTTGGGGACCGATCCGCGCCAGCCGTGATCCGGTCGCGGGAACGCCCGGAGGATCCGGCCCGCAAGCGGGCTTTTCATTTGGACGGTTTTCCCGTAGGGTTCTGCGGAAATGGCGAGACATCCGGCATGAAAGAGTTCGATCGCAAATCGGCCGACCGGCCGGCCTGGAACCGGAGATGACGGTCGCCAAGGATCATTCCAGACGTCTGTGGCGCTTGCGGGCGCAGGCCCGCTGGGGGCAGCGCGCATCCAATCTGCTGTGGCGCGCGCGGCACGACGGCTCCGATTTCAGCATCGTCAGCAACAATTGTTGGGGCGGGTCCATCTATCAAAGCCTGCGGCGCCCCTATCTGTCGCCGTTCGTCGGCATGTTCCTGATGGCCCCATGCTATCTCCGGCTGCTGGAAGATCTGCGCGGCCAATTGGCGCATCCGCCTCGCCCCCTGGCCGAATCCCGCTACGAAGCGATCCGGTTGACGCGCGGGCGCGGATCTCCCCGATATCCGATCGGCGTTCTGGGAGACGACGTGGAGGTCCATTTCCTGCATTACGCGAGCTGGGACGAAGCGCTGGCCAAATGGACCCGTCGGTGCGCCCGGATCCGGTGGGATCGGCTGTTCGTGAAGTTCGGCGACCAGAACGAAAGCTCCGCGGAATGCGTCCGCCGTTTTCTGGCCTTGCCGTTTTCGCGCAAACTGTGTCTGACCAACCGGACCGACGCGGCGGCGGCGGGCGCCGTCCACGTGGGGGGGCGGGGTTTCACGACCCGATTGCAGGAAGACGTGGGGTTCCGCCGCCACGTGGACGTGCCGCACTGGCTGTGCGATGGTCGGACGCGGGGAGGGGTCGTTCTGGCCCGCGCGAATCGCCGCGCCGACCGGTTTGCGGCGGCCGCGGCGACGCGGTATCATGATGCGCGGATCGCGGCAGGCGAAGAGCCGGAGATGAATTTGGATGAGCTCGTCGCCCGGTTGCGCGCGTCCAGCGGAGGAAGCACATGCGGAATTTGATCCAAGCGCCGGAAACGGGATTGGCCCGCCTGCAAGGGCCGGCGGCATATCCGCCGACCGCAGCCGCGCCGTATCCACCGGCGGAAACATATCCCGAATTCCCTGCGCTGCCGGTCGGGCGGACGCCCAATCCCGTTTTCGCGATGGTGCGGACCGTTCTGCGCGACTTGGGGCTCGACGCCGCGCGGTTCGGCACGTCGGCGTGGAATCCGATCGGCGAGCTCGTCAAGCCCGGCGGCAAAATCGTGGTGAAGCCCAATTGGGTGCTGCACCGCAACGAGGGGCCGGGAGGCATGGATTGCATGATCTCCCATCCATCCCTGTTGCGGGCGATCCTGGAATACGTTTTTCTGGCCCGGCCGGCGCAGGTCGTATTGGGCGACGCGCCGCTGCAGGGCTGCGATTTCGAACGGATGCTGGATCACGGCGATTTGCGGGCGGTGATCGCCGAGTTTCGCGGCCGGGACCTTCCGCTGGTCGTGAAGGATTTTCGCCGCACGGTCATGACGGTGACGGACCAGTTGAAAACGGTTGCCGAAGACCTGCGGCCCGAATCGGACTACGTCCTCGTGGATCTGGGCGCCGACAGTTTGCTGGAACCGATTTCCAGGGATTGGAAAAAATTCCGCGTAACGGTGTACGACCCGCGCAAAATGCGGGCCCACCACCGGCCCGGCCGGCACCGCTTCCTGCTCGCGCGCGACATCCTCGAGGCCGATCTGGTGGTGAACGTGCCGAAGCTGAAGGCCCACAAGAAAGCGGGCATTACCTGCTGCCTGAAAAACCTGATCGGCATTAACGGCAACAAGGAATACCTGCCGCACCACCGCAAGGGCGCGCGCCGCGTCGGGCGCGGCGGCGACAGCCACGAGCGCGGGTCATGGCTGCTCTGGACGCTGGAAACGGCCTTGGACGGGATGAACCGCCACCGCGACTGGCCCAAATTCTACCGGTTCTGCGAGTACGTCGTCTATGGCTGGCTGCGCGTCTACCGCTGGAAGGATCCGCTGGCCCAACTGGAGGGAAACTGGCACGGCAACGACACCATCTGGCGCACGTGCCTCGATCTGAACCGCGCTTTGCTGTATGCGGACAAACAAGGGCGGATGCAGGACGTGCCGCAGCGCGAGGAAATCTCCATCGTGGATGCGATCGTGGCCGGACAAGGCGAAGGACCTTTGTCGCCGGATCCGCTGCCAACCGGCGCGGTGTTCGCCGCGCGCAATCCGGCGGTCGGCGACCGGCTTGGTGCGCGCCTGTTGGGATTCGATCCCGCCAAGATCCCCCTGTTGCGGCACGCGGGCGACGAGATGCGCTGGCGGATCTGCGCCGCGCCGCCCGATTGGCCTGCCTTCGCCCCCCCCTTTCCGACGGCGCGGGCGCCCAAGGGTTGGGCGGGCCACATCGAAGCCGTCCCGCCGACCCCATGAAGATTTCGGTCGTCGTTCCGGTATACCGCGTTCCTGCCGGCATGCTGCGCGCCTGCGCGGATTCCCTGTCGGGCCAAACGCTGGCGGACATGGAATTCCTGTTCGTGCTCGATGGCCCCGATGCGGAGGCCGACCAGGTGCTGGCGGAAGCCGCCCGGCAAGATCCGCGGTTGAGGATTTTGCGCAATGAAACCAACTGCGGGGTTTCCGCGGCGCGGAACCGCGGGTTGGCGGCCGCGCAAGGGGATTGGTTCGGATTCGTCGATGCGGACGACGCGGTGGCACCGGAGACGTATGCCGGATTGCTGGCGTTGGCCGAAGATGCCCATTGCGATCTGGTCGGCTGCCGGTTGACCTACGGCGGAACCGATCGGGGAGAAGTGCTGCCGATCCACGGGTTCGCCGGGACGTTCGCTCTCCAGGAGGACGCGGCGGCGGCAAAAGGACTGGTCCGCGCGGGCTTGAGCTGCTGCACCAAGTTGTTTGCGCGAAAAACGTTCGGCGCGTTGCGGTTTGCGGAAGCGTACGGCCATTTGGAGGACGGAATCTTTCTCCACCAAGCCCTCTGCCAGACGGAGCGGATCGGTTTCGTCGATGCCGCATGGTACCATGCCCGGCGCCGGTCGGATTCCGCGCAACATCGGCCGGTGGATTTTCCGGAACTGGAACGCTGTTATGGAGCGCTGGAAGAAATGCGGCAACAGGCGGATCGCCGCAGCGCCGGAATGCGCCGGCTGCGCCGGACCTGGGCGCATCTGTTGCTTTCCTGGAGCGTCGGCAGCCGCCGGTTCCACGAAGAGTTGCCGTTGGAAACCCGTGCGGCGGGCATGGACCTCATGCGCGGTTTCATGCGGGCATTCTGGGCGGCGTTCGGATCGGATTGTCCGGTTTGGTTGCGGCGAATGGTGGACTGGAAGCTGGCCGCGCCGGAACGGCTGTACGGCGGCGGCAATCTGTTTTATTCGCTGCTGTGGCAGGAAATTCGCCGCGAAACCGCCTTCGCCCGCGGAGAAACCCGCGCGCTGGCCGTGCGGGATATCGCGCAGCGTTTCCGGAACAAATTGCGAGGGTAGCGGTTCGGGGAGGGGAAATCAGCGCAAGGCGTCCAGCAGGAACCGGGCCGAGTTTTCCCGGTGCTGCGCCTGGAGGCGTCCGACGGCATCCCAGTCGATGGGAGTTTTCAATTGCCGGCGCACCGCCGGCAGATCGGCCGCCGGCACCAGTCGGTCCGCCAGGCCCATGCGATCCAACAGCTCGACGATCCGCGCGTTGCGGGCCGCCGTGGCGCCGGCGAGGGGCAGGACGACGAAATTTTTCCGGAACAAGATGGAAAACGCCACGCCATGGAACGAATGGGTCACCACGGCCCGGGCGTGGCGGACCAGTGCCGCCCAGCGGCCCGGATCCGGATAGACCGGTCGGCCGGGCTGGGTCCAGAATTTCCAGGGACCGTTCGCGGTCCGCAGCGGAACGCCCAATTCGGCGCCGCCGGCGGCGGCGGCCTGCGTGAATTCCGCGTCGTGCTGCAGCGGATATGCGAACAGGTAGTCGTCGATATCCGTCGGAGCATCGGCCGGCAGAATCGTTTCGTAGCCGTTCCACAGGAACGTGGGGTCGAGTACCGCCGGGACGGTCCGACCCGTTTCGGCGGCGAGGAATGCCGCTCCGGATGGTTCGCGGCAGGACACGGCATGGAATCCGGCGAGCAAACGACGCAGAGGATCCCGGTGTTCGGGCGGCAGATTTGGGCCACCGAAGCTGGGCGCATAGGCGATGCGCCGCCGGCCGGCCGGCGCGAAATCCAGGAAATAGGCTGGGTCGAATGCGCCGCCGGTGATGGCGGGATTCCAGATTTGGTCGCTGCCGCACACGTAGACGTCGGCCTCGGGCGGATCGGCCTGGAGTTCGGCGAACGTGCGGTAGGATCGCGCCGACATGGCGTAATGGCGTGCCCAGAAGGCGGCGAATCTCCGCCGCAGCGTCCAGCTTTCCAGATGGGCGGGGTGCCATCCCCGCAAACGGGTCCGGCGCCAATCGGGCGGCTGGGCGATCGCGTCCGGCCGATAGTCGACGATTTCGACCGCCTGGCCGGCCTCTTCCAGAAAACGGCACAGGGCCAGGGTCTGGAGCGTTGCTCCGTGGCTGATGGCGCAATGGAACGTGACAAGCGAGATTTTCATTGCGTCGGATTTCTCATTTCAAAGAAAATCCGCCATCGCATACGATGGTTTGGCCGACGATGAAATTCGCGGCATCGCTCATCAAGAATATCGCCAGCGAAGCGATTTCGTCCGGCAAGGCCACCCGCTTCAACGGATTCAAAGCGCAATAAACGTTTTCATTTTGTTGGAGAAAACGGGGTTGCATGTCCGTGGCAATGATTCCGGGCGCGATTCCGTTGACGATTATGCCGTAGGGGGCCAATCGAATTCCAAGTCCTTGCGTCAATCCCGCCACGTCCCATTTTGTCAGCCGATACGGATACGTTGCCCCGACAAACCCTCCTTGCGACGAAATGTTGATGACCTTCCTGATCCGATCGTTCTTCCGCGCCATCCATTTTCCGCAGACGGCTTGGGTCAGGAAAAACAATCCTTTCGAATTGGTCGCATACATTTCGTCCCAAATATTTTCCGTCACGTCGGGAAAGGCGACGCCATTCGCAATTCCGGCGTTGTTGACCAAAACGTCGATGTCGCCCCCGAACAAATTTCCGGCTTTTGCGAGGCCCGCTTCCATTTGGGGGATTTGACTGACGTCCCAGGCAAGCGTTTTTAACAACGGGCTGTTGATCTCGCCTTTGGCGCGCTCCAATGCATCGGTGCTTCTGCCCGTGATCACGGTCTGCGCACCTTCCTGTATGCATTTTTTGGCTATGCTCAATCCGATCCCCCGGCTTCCGCCGGTGATCAGAACGTTTTTCCCCTTCAAGATTTCGCCGCAATGGACGTTTGCGATATGAACGGTCGAGTATCCGCCGTGCCGATACACCATCTTTATGGAACGCAACAACAGCGGAATGCTCTTTGCAAAACGCACTATTTTTCGCGTCAACGCTTTCATCCTCAAATCCGGTCGTTACTGTTCGGGCAAAGGGCGCTTCGCGCCATCTCGGCTGGTGCCGGAAACGGCGTTGGACGGGAGAGGCGAGCTGAACGCCCGTTGCGCCCGTTTTCTCCGCGTACGAGAACCTTGTTTTATGCTCATTTGTGCAGAATGGTCTTGAGGACGTTCTTGACGGGAGCGGGGAGGACCCTGCCGGCCAGGCGCCGCGCGGCGAACGCGGCCGCCTCGGTGTCGTCGAGCCGTTCCAGGGCTTCCAGCGCGTTCGAATCGTTCGCGAAGTCGGTGAAACACTCGAAGAGGATGGGCTTGCCCCCGCCTTTCGGGTCGATGAATTCATCGGCGGCGCGCAGGAAGTCCTGTTTGTCGTTGGCGCAGAGATAGCGGAATCCGAGCGCCTCGGCGTAATGTTTCGCCAGATCCGGCGACTTGTTTCCGTAATGTCCGCCCGCGGCGATGAAATCGTTGGTTTGCTGTCCGAACTGCGCGCCGATGTGGCTGTGGAGCTTGAATTCGCCGCCCCCGCCGTTGTTGACGAGTAGAATGCGCAGGTTGCCGGCGACGTGGCGGTTGCCCAGCGAGTTGAGGTCGTAGAAAAACGCCAGGTCGCCGACCACGCCGAAATGGAGCCGGTTGGCGCTTGCGAGCGCCGCGCCGATCAAGGTGGAAACGCAACCGTCGATCCCGAAGCCGCCGACGTTCGACGCCGTTTCGATCGACGGATCCACGTCGAAATAGTTCCAGCACCGCAGGCTGTTGAGGATGCCGAAATGCAGCACGCACCCGGACGGCATCCGCGGGGCAAGCGCGCGCGCGATCCAGGAATTCGAGAACGGGAGTTCCGGAATGGAGGCGCGAATGCGGGCGTCGTATTTTTGCCAAGATCGCGGATATTCGCCCGGGCGTTCCGAAAGGCCGTCTGAATATTTCCGGAAGAAATCTTCTTCCCGCATCTCGAAAACGCATTCCAGCCGCTTGAATTTGTCTCGGATTTCGCCGTCCTCGCTGACGCGCCAGACGGGCGCCGCATTCGTCAAGAACCCCTGCGTCGGATAGTCGCCGGACACTTCGCCGATATGGACGATCAGATCGGGCTTCAGCGCCGGATATTCGCTTTTCGAGGGAAGGCGCTGCGCGCAGGCCAGCGCGGAAAGCACCCGGCCGGCCCCCTTGTAGGAACTGGTGTGGTCGCAGAACACGGCGGCGTCGTGCGTTTGGACGAACCGTTCGAGCGCCGCGGTTTCGCCGGCCGAAAAAGTCTTGTGTGCGCCAACGCAGATGGCCACTTTGGCGGCGGGAGGGAGGGGCGGGAACTCGGCCGAACCGATCGTGATTCTGCGCAAAACGGGCACCTCGGGCAAAACGCGGGTGTCGAAAGTGCCCTTGAAAGAGGTTTCCAGATTGAGGTGAACCGGTCCGCCGCCGTGGCGCCAGGCTTCGAGAATGGCTTTGTTGGCGAGCAGCGCGCAATTGGCGAAATCGGCGGCATCTTTGACCGTGGGCAGGAATACGCTTGTCCGCGCGGCATCTTTCGGAAACGCAGATCGGTCGATGCTTTGCGCGACGAGATGGCCGACGTTGGCGAAAAGCGGGCCCGACGTGACGGCCACGATGGGCAATTTGCGGTAATACGCCTCGGTGAGCCCGGGCAGATAGTTGCGGCTGGCGGTGGCGCCCGTGCAACTGAGGGCGACGGCCTCTCCGGAGGCGGCCGCAAGGCCGCAGGCGATATAGGCGGCGGAACGTTCGTCGGCGGCGGACCAAACCTCGAAAAACGGATCGTTCTGGATGCTGCCCGTGATGGGGATGTTGGTGGCGCCGGGACTGGCCACGATTTTGCGAATGCCGTGCGCCTTCAAAAGGGCGATGACGATCTGGGCGTTTTGCTCGTCGGTATAGTACTTGCCGGATGACATGTTCGGTTTTCTCCGCAAACGGGATGGAGCGCAGGCGCTCCTCGGCCCCGGGCCGTTCGGGGCGGGACGCTTGATCCGCCATTTCCAACGACTACGAGGCAGTTTGCCCGATTTCGAGGCAAGGGGCAATCCTCAAGATTGATCGGTCGAGGCCGCGCGGCGGCGCGCGGCCGCCACTCTGGCCCGTGCGGCCAACGCCTTGGCGAGCAGGGCCTTTCGTTCTTCGGCGCCGACGAACGTCCACGTCAGCGCCGCGACGACGCCGACGTTTGCGGCGGCGCAAGCCAGAATGGCCCAAATCGCATCGCCCGCCAGCGCCTTGAATCCAAAGGAAAACGCGAACGAACCGCCGACGATGAAGACCGCGGGAACGAGCAGCGCGCGGACGTATTCCCGGATGGAAATCCCGATCGCCCGTTTGGCAAACCACACGCGCATTTGGTTGAGGATGAAAAACGGCAGGAACCAGCCCAGCCACAGGGTCGGCAGCAGCGGGACCCCGCGCGACAGCAGAATCAGCACCAGGAGGCAGCGGGCGCCGTTTCCGATCCCCAGGCACGTGGTATACAGCTTGATTCGGCCGCTGGCTTGAACCAGCATCATGTAGCCGGAGGTCAACTGTTCCGCCAACAGGTTCATCATCATGATCACGGCGATCTGGGCGGCATACTGGGGCGGGGATTTCAGCCACAAGGTCAGAATCCCGTCGGAATAGGCGATGAACGGAGCGGCAATGAGCAGGGCCATGGCGGTAGAGTACATGCATGACCGCAGGGCCAGGCGTTTTGCCCGGTCGAATCGGTCCGCCCCGACTCGGGTGGTCAGTTCGGGGGTGATGGCATCGCTGAAGGCTTGGGCGGTGACGGACGATTTGTAGAACACCTGGTTGCCGATGCCCATCGCCGCGTTGGCGGCGGGGCCGAAAAACGCATTCAGGAGCACGGCCACCCCGGAATTGCCAAACAACGTGCCCAGCGTGCCGAACAGCAAGAAAGAGGAGAACGAGAACATCTGCTTGAGCCGATTCCGGTCGAACCAATATTCGAAGCGAATCCGGACTTCGGGAAATTGCCAGCGCGCGAAGACGGCGATGGCGACGTTGGACAGCAGCAGCAAGAAGGTCGTGGCCGCCGCATGGCCGACCAGGCGGTTGCCGCTGAAATGCAGGAGCCACCAGCCCTCGGCGGCCAGGAGCAGCGTGTTGGCGATGCCCAAGAGATTGCGGACGAAAATGAATTGCTTGGCGTAATACAGGGCATGAACGGGGCTGAGAATCATTCCGGAGAACGCGGAGAACAGGGAGAAATAGAAAATATAGACGCAGGATTGGCGCAGCGGGTCTGGGATGTTCAGGAGATGCAGGATGGCATAGGTGCCAAGCGGCCCGCCCAGGGCGATCATGATGGCGGGCACGATGGTCTGGACGCTGAGCGCGGTGTTGAACCATTTGCACAGCAATTCCTTTTCGGCATCCGGCAAGCTTTGCCGTCCCAGGGCAAAGGCGAAAAAGCGGCCCGAGCTCCCGACCAAGGTGCTGTTCAGCACGGAAACGAAGGAGATCAGCGAGCCCACCACCGCGAACAGGCCGAACTGCGTTTCTCCCAGCGCGTTGTAGACCCAGCGCGAACACAACAGCCCGATGACGAGCGAGACGAAAGTCTGCGCGTAGGTCGCCGCCATGTTCAGCGTGATTCGTTTCGTTGACATGTTCGTTGGGTTAACGGAAGGGTGGGACCATCAGCGCGACCATCTTGTGGGAACGGAGATTTTCCTCGGACATCCAAGAATGCGGCGATTCAATGTCGTCATCACGCATGAGGAATCGTGGCAAAAGCGCGGCGGCGCTGGCAAGGCCAATCTGCCGTCGGGGGCCGCCGGCGCGGCATCCGGACGGTCCGTCGCTTCCGCCCCCTCCCGCTCCGGCGGCGAACGAAAAGGATGGCAATATGGCATCTGCGTGGCATGATGGATCTCCATGGCACGGCAGAGCAACGCGTTCTGGACCCAGCATGACGGCGCGGGAGCGTCCGGTTCCTCTGGCGCGTCGACTCCCTGTTCGGTCGGACCGCCCGCAGGCCGATGGGCGGGTCTTCCGGCCGGGGGCCGGACGCCGGCGAGATTGCCGCGTGCCGCGCCGACGCTTCCCAATCTGGCGTGGGCCGGCGCCTGCACGGGGCGGGGATGGATGCGGGCGTCCTTTGCCGGCGGGAAAGCGTGAGAGGATCGGGCGATGGCGCACTGGACGAAAGCGGCGAAGTATCTCCGGAATCCCGCGCGGATCTTCTTTTACTTGGGCCTCAAGGGCCATTTCAAGTTCATCCCGGACGAATCCTACGTCCGCATCTGCTACCGGATCCAGATGGGCAAGCGGCTGGAACTTGATCCGCCGCGGACTTTCAACGAAAAGCTGCAATGGCTCAAGCTGCATGATCGTCGGCCGGAACAGACCCGCTGGGTGGACAAGTACGAAGTGAGGAAATTCATCGCCGAAACGGCCGGCGAGGAACATCTGTTTCCCCTGCTGGGCGTCTGGGATCGGGCGGAGGACGTCGATTGGGCCGCGTTGCCCGAACGGTTCGTGCTGAAATGCACTCACGATTCCGGCGGCACGGTCATTTGCCGGGACAAACGCCGGTTCGACGTGCGCGCGGCCCGCCGGAAATTGGCCGCCGCCTTGAAGCGGAACTATTACTGGGCCGGCCGCGAATGGGCTTACAAGAACGTCCGGCCGCGGATCATCGCCGAGCCGCTGATGGTGGATGAATCCGGCACGGAATTGAAAGATTACAAGTTCTTTTGTTTCGATGGCGAACCGCGCCTGATCCAAGTGGATTTCGACCGGTTCGTGGATCATAAACGCAATCTCTACGATCTCGATTGGCGCTATCAGCCGTTCCGGTTGATGTATCCCACCGAACCCGCGCGCGCAATTTCAAAACCCGTCAATCTCGACGAAGTTCTGGCTTTCGTCCGCAGGATCACCCCCAAGGTGCCGTTCATGCGCACGGACCTGTACCTGATCGGCGCACGGATCTATTTCGGGGAATTCACGTTGCATCACGGCGGCGGGGCGGAGAATTTCACGCCCGCATCCTACGACGACCTGTTGGGCGGTTGGATCCGTTTGCCCGAAACCCATTGACCGTCGTCGGGCGATCCTCTATCGTCCCCCGAAATCAAAACCACTTGGATCGTTCCTTGTGAATCATCTGCCTCGGGAAGCGCATTCCTGCTTGTGTTCCTCTTCGATATGGAAGGGGAACCATTGTTTCGTGAAAGTATGTGCGGCGTGCGCGATGGCGACGCTGGCGGTGGCCACGCCGGTCCGCGCCGTCGTCCTGCTGGACGAACGGTTCGACGACGGCATCCCGGGTTGGACGTCCGTCCAGCCGCCCGGATCGTATGTCGACGGACCGTTGCGGTGGGAATACGACCTCGGCGCGCGCGCTTTCGTCGAACGGAGCAACATCTACGCCGATCCCGGCACGAATTCGCATTCTGCCCCCGCGCCGATGATCGTCAACGGGGCCGTGGCGACGGCTCCCTACACGTTCCGGGCGCGGCTGACGGCCGGCGACGACGACGGATTCGGCCTGGTGTTCGGTTATCGGAACGCGAGCAATTTCTATCGCGTGGTTTTTGCCCGGCAGGCGCGGACAAACTTTCCCCGGCGAGGTTGGACGGTGGATTGGACCACCAACGGCGCGACGGCGCTGCTGTTCAACTCTGCGACATCCTTCATCCCGGCCGCGGGAGCCTCCTTCGACGTGGCTCTTTCCGTGGATGCGTCCAAGCGTCTGACGTTGCAGGTTTTGGTGGATCCTGAAGGTGTCGCTTCCGTCCGCCGGCTGGTCGACGCGAAAGTCTTGCCGACGGATGCGGACGGGCAGGTCGGACTGTTCACATGGGCCATGAGTGGCGGAGACCCCCCGGGTTTCCGCATCCAGAATCCGGAACTCGAGCCCGGTGGATTGCAGGGGAATATGGAGCGATGGTGGACTTGGGAATCCATCTTGCCGCCGCGCGCGGACGGCGGCACGGCCCTGACCGGCGGGCTGGGACGGGCGCAATGGTTCGTGAAGGCGCTTCAGCGGGGCCAACGGGGCTCATTGGAGGAAACGAGCGATTCCGGCGCGGGCGCGGATGCGGCCGGCCGCGTGGATTTTACCGGTCCCACGCTGGTCGCCGGCGACGCCGGCTGGAGCAACTATGTTGTGGCGGCACGCATCATCCCCGACGACATCCTCGGCTTCGGGTTTCTGCTGCGCTGCCGGAATCCCGCGAATTTCTATCGCGTCGCCCTGCGGGCGTCGGCCTCTTCCGGAGCCGGCATCCGCTCGGGTCTTTCCGTGCAGAAAAACGTCGCGGGAGTCTATTCGGAGGTCTATCGGGACAATCCCGCGATCTTCAATCCAATGCGCAGGGTGCCGCTCGACCTCGTGGCGGAAATCCGGTCGAACGTCCTGAACGTCCTGGCGGTTTCCGATCCAGATGGGGCCGCCGAGGTCCAGCGGTGGGGGCCGATTTCCGTCGCGGGCCAGGATCGTGGACGGATCGGCGTTTTCAGCTGGTTCATGTACAAACTGGAATACGATTGGATCCGCGTCTGCACGGGAGCCCCGCTCTACGTGTCCTCGCCGCACGGTTCGCCGACTCCCGGCCGCGGGCTTGGCGACCATGAAATCGGCGAATGGATCGAGGCCGTTGCCGGCGAGGACACGTCGGGGCCCGGCGTTCGTCGAACGGCGATCGGATGGACCGGCTCGGGGTCGGTACCCGCCCAGGGGACGGGGAATGCGGTGTCGTTCGTGCTCGACTCCTTCTCGCAATTGCACTGGCGGTGGCAAACCGAATTCCAATTGGTCTATTCGAACGATTCCGGGGGTGTCGTTTCCGGGCCGTCCGCGGAGTGGTTGCCGGAAGGGACGGCCGTAACCGTGGTTGCCCAGGCCGATCCCGGGTTCGTTTTCATGGGATGGAGCGGTGACCGGCAATCCGAGTCGCCAACGCTGGCGTTCACCATGGATCGGCCGTATCGGCTGACCGCGCACTTCCTGGCCGACGAAGACGACGATGGCGAGGCCGACGATTGGGAACGGGCCTACTGGGGAAATTCCGGCGTCTGGCGGCCGGGCGGGCCCAACTGGGAAGGTTGGCCGGCCCGACCCGGACTGGCCGTTTTGCCTGAATCCGGCAATTCCAGCCGGTTGTATTTCGAAGGGCTGGATCAGGGGGGCGGTGCCCCGGGGTTGCGCGTGGCCAACCGGACGGGGAGCCGTTATGCCGTGGAATGGTGCACCAATCTTTCCGCGGGCTGGTCTGTGGTTTCGGCGAACGTTCAGACGGACGTGGTTGTTTTGCCCACGTCGACGAGCGCGCAGACGTACTGGCGCCTCCGGCAGCCCGGTCGGCCCGTCCACGTGCCGAAATACGTGCCGGGATCCTGGACGTTGGTCGTTTTGCCCGATACGCAATACTACAGCGCAAGCTACCCCGATCTGTTTTTCGACCAGACTCGTTGGATCCTTGCGAACAAGGATCGGTACGACATCCGGTTCGTGCTCCATGTCGGCGATCTCGTGAACGGCGATGTCGCGGGGCAATGGAGCCAGGCGTCGAACGCCTTGGCGCTGCTGGACGGTCAGGTTCCCTATGCCGTTGTGCCCGGCAACCACGACTATGGCGGATTCTATCCATCGCGCACGACCGGTCTAAACGCCTACTTCCCGCCCAGTCGATTCGCCGGCGAGCCTTCGTTTGGAGGCGTGAAAGACGCTGGCCGGCTGGAAAACAGCTATCACCTGTTCTCCGCGGGCGGCGTAGACTGGTTGGTTCTCGCCTTGGAATTCGGTCCGCGCAACGCCGCGGTGGCGTGGGCCGATTCCGTCGCGGAGCAGTTCCCGGATCGGCGGATCATCTATCTGACCCATGCCTATCTGTACGACGACGACACCCGCTACGACTGGGCGGCAAAAGGCGTTGCCCAGAGCTGCAATCCCCACTTCTATTCCACCGACTGGGATCCGGATGGCACGAACGACGGCGAAGAACTCTGGCAGAAACTGGTTCGGCGCCACCCGGGTTCCGTGCTGGTGGTCGGGGGCCACGTGACGAACGACGGACAGGGAAAGCTGGCGAGCCGGAACGACGCGGGCGGCGTCGTGCACCAGATGGCGGTCAACTACCAAACGGGGATCCTCGGCGGCGAAGGTTGTCTGCGGCTGCTGGAATTCCGTCCGGACGGCAAGACCGTCCAGATCAAGACCTACTCGCCCTATACCGGCACCTTTCTGACCGATTCGCAGAACCAGCACGAACTGGAGCTGGATCCGCCGTTGCCGCACAATCCCCGTTCAGCGCCGCCTTGAATCCTGTTGCTTTCGGCGGCGGGGCAACGTCATACTGAGCGTTTCATATGGAAACAGCCACTCCCTCTGCCCAGATCGTTGCCAAAATGCCGGCGAGCAAGCGGTCCGGCTATCAGTTTCCGGTCTATCGCTGGATCGGCTGGTTGACCGTGGCCAGTTATGCCGTCGGACTGACGGTGATGTTTTTCGTTTCGGGCATCTTCGGCATTCCCGCGCCGTTGGGCTGGGCGTTTCTGGTCATCACGTTCGTCATCGGCGCCTTGTTGCTGGATCGGCCCAAGCTGTTGCTGGGCGCCATGATGTTCTATTTCCTGCTGATGCCCAGCAATCGCTTGCTGGGACTGTTGTCGTTGCCGTTGCCGACGTTTCTCGACGAATTGTTCTTTTTGCCGTTCATCGCGGTGATCGTGATGAATTGGATCCAACGGCGGCAACTCAAGGAAGCCACGCTGTTTCCGGTGGCGTTCTGTCTGATCGCGGGATTGAGCTGGTATGTAAACGGCAAGCCGGCGTTGTTTACGTCCATTCAAGTTACCCTGGTGATGCTGAAATTCTACATCATCTGGTACTACTGCCGGTTGACCTGCACGTTCGAAAACGAGCAGCAGTTGTCCAAATGGCTGTGGGGGTATGTCGCCTACGCGGCCATCCAGTTCCTGTACAACTGCCTGTGGCAACGGGGGCCTTTCTTGAATTTCCATCCGGACCGCAGCGGGGGCGTGTTCGGCCCCGAAGGCGGCAACGCGCACATGGTCGGATATCTCTGCGTATTCGGATTGATCTGCATCGCGGGCTGGTGGGTTAGCGCCGGCCAGCGGGCGAGCCGCCGCCAGCGCTGGATCGTCGGAGCCGTCGCCATGGTGATCGCCTACAACTTCATTTTCCTGACCGACACCAAGCATGCCTTGTTCCTATTCCCGATCGCGTTCATGCCTTTTTTGTTCCATCCCCATTTCCCGGTTCGTTTGCGGATCTGGCTGTTGACCGCCGGCGTGGGTTTCATCGTGATGTCGGCGATCTATATCGGCACCAACTTCGGTTCGATCCAAGCCGGCCGGGTGTGGGAGGAGGTCAAGGATTCGCCCAAAGGCGACTTGTTCTATGCGGTGACGGCGGACTTCTCGCATCTGGTGCGCTATCCGATGCTCGGAGCCGGGCCGGGGCGTTTTGCCTCCAACCAGGCGCGGGAGTCCCGCGTACCGCTGGCGCGCCGGTACATCCTGCCGTATTACGACGAAGCGCGCCGTCTTGGATATTTCGGCCGCCGCGGAACCACCGTGGTTTCTTCGGTGGCGGGAGCGGTCAATGCCGACTTTTTCGTGTTGATGGGCGAATTCGGCTGGGTGGGAACCCTGACGTACTACTTGTTCATGGGCTGGGTGGTGGTCCGCCTCTTCTGGAAATCGATCGAGCTGCCCCAGAGCCAGCTGGTTTCCGGCGTCTACATGGCGTTGAGCTGCTGCATCATCTTCCTGGTCATGATCACGCTGCTCACGGCGATTTCGACGATTCCCGTATTGGTTTTTCCGTTGTGGCTGCTCATCGGGAGAACATGGGACATGCGGGTGAACGGGCCGGAGGCGACGGCCTAGCGCCTGGATCCGAGATGCCCGCATGTGCCCGGAGCTGGTCGTTCCCCCGCAGGCTGATGGCCTGCGCCGTGGCCGTCGTGCTGCTCGGCGGGGGCTATCTGGGGCTGGCGCTGGAGACCTACAACCGCTATTTCATGCTGTTCGACGGCCGGGACACGGCGGCGTTGATCCTGGGGCTGGCGACCGTCGCGTTGGCGGCGGCCGTCGCGCTGCATGGGTTGTCGCGGAGCACGGGCGGGCGTTCGGACCGTTGGCTTTCTCCGTGGTTCTTCTTTCTTGTTGTTCTGGCCGGGTTCAACTTCCGTCCGGCGTTGCGCCTGACCTTGCTGCCGCACGCCCCGTGGTTGAGCGGGCCGGTCTATTATCTGTTGATTTGGACGCTGGGCGGCTTGTTGGCCGTGGCCGGCTATGTCGGGAGCCGGATGCAAAAATGGGCGTCCGCGGGCTGGTGGTATTCCGTGCATCTCTGGCCACTGTTGCCGATTCTGGCCGCCAATTTGCTGGTGGCGCCCCGTTGGCCGATCGCCGGCCGCAAACCGTCCGAGCTGGGGCCGCGCGCGGCAGGCGTCGGCGCGCCCGTCGTCGTCGTCATCCTCGACATGATCGGCTACGAAGACGCGTTCACGCCCGACGGCCAGGTCAAGGAGGCGCTGCCGCAGCTCGCCGCCTTTGCCGAAACCGCGACCGTTTTCCGCCGCGCGCGTTCGCCCGGCGACGAAACCGGTCGCTCGTTGCCGGGACTGCTGCTGCAAGAAGAAGTCGGCGTCGTCGAACTCAAACGCCATGAAGCCCGCTGGCGGCCGTTGGAGGCGCCGGCGGCGCCCGCGCGGCGGGCGGAGGAATTCGCGCGCGCGCTGCCGTATGCCTTTGCCCGGTCCGGCTACCGGCGCGTGCTGATCGGCTATTATCTGCCCTATGCGACGCTGATGCCCGGGGCTTTCGATGCGGTCTTCACCGGTTCCTATTATGGCGCCGCCTTGGGGCCCGATTCCGGTTCCGGGCTGGCCAACGCCTGCCTGCACCAATGGGTCCGGTTCGCGGAGGCGTCGAAGGATCCGCTGTCGGCTGCCGCCAAACAAATCGGGGTGCTCGACCGGCTCTACGGCGCCTATTACCGGAATCTGAACGCGGCCGTTCTTGCGGAAGGCCTGCGCTATTGCCGGACATGCCTTTCGCCCGGCGATTTTGCCGTGTTGCATCTGCCCGCGCCTCATCAACCATTCGTGTACGCCGCGGATGGGGGAGCGAGCGGTTGCGCGGGATTGGATCCGGCGGGCTATCCCGGCCAACTGATCTATGCCGATCGACTGTTTGGCGAATGGATGCAGGCGCTTCGCGATTCGGGGCGTTGGGACGAATCGTGGGTGATCGTGCTGTCCGACCACGGCCCGCATTTCCGCGACTATACGGGAACGCCGGCCGGCAAACGCCACGTGCCGCTTCTGGTCAAGGCGCCGGGCCAGACCGTCCGGCGCGACGAACCCCAGCCGATCCGGCTGGTGGATTTCGCGGCCATTCCCGGGTTCCCGTGGCCGGATGCAGGGACGGAATCGCCGGCGGAGGCGCGCTGATATGGCGGATGCCTTCCGTTTCGCAGGCTGTCTCTACTCGGCCGCGCCCTGGGCCAACTTGACCGGCGCGCCCCTTTGCGCGTTGGAACACTTGCAGGCGCTGCAACCGCATTTCGACGAGGTCTGTCTGGTTTTGCCGGATGCGGGCGATCTGGAAGTCCGTGCGGCCGCCGCGCAAATTCCGATTTGGCGTTCGCCGCTGGTCTTCCGCGGGCTCCGGGCGGGCGGCCCGGCGCGGCTTCTGCGCGGCCTCGTTCCGGTCGTCCGTTCCCGGTGGTCTTACCTGCGCGGGTTGGCCCGGCGTTTACGGGAACGCCCGGGTCTCCTGCACGTCCACAGCCGGGCGCCCCACTTGCCGTACGCCCTTTTGGCGGGGTGGCTCGCGCGCGTGCCCGTGGTGGCGACGATTCACGAACCCTGGACCGGCGGAGCAGAAGCGTGGTTCGATGCCCTCTTGATCCGGTGTTTTGCGGATCGCGTGGTTTTTCCGGCCGCGGCGGTGGCCGATGCCTATCCGCGGTTTTTGCGACGCCGCTCCATGCAGGCCCGCTATTTCGCCGCGGTGCTGCCGGCGCGGCCGCCGCGCGCGGCCGCGGATCGCCCTCGGATCGGCTTGCCGGCCCGGCTGGGACATCGCAAAGGCGTCGACGTGTTTCTGGAGGCGTGCCGTCGGCTTCGCGACGACGGCGTCGCGTTCGAAGCCTGGATGGGCGGCGGAGGTTGGGAATCGGAAGAAGCGCGCCGGTCCGCCACCGATTACATGGCGCGGCATGGATTGGTTGACGTCGTCGCCGCGGTGGATCTGGTGCCCGGCCTGGACCCTTGGTATGCCCGTACGGACGTCGTGGTGCTGCCTTCGCGGCGGGATCCGCTGCCGCGCGTGGTCATGGAGGCGATGTGCCGCGGGATTCCCGTGGTCGCGGCGCGCGTGGACGGCATTCCCGAAATGGTGGTGGACGGCGAAACCGGTTTCCTGGTCGCATCCGAAGACGCCGCGGGATTCGCGGAAGCCGTGGCGCGCCTGCTGGCGGACCCGGAACGGCGCGCGCGGATGGGCGCGGCCGCCCGCGAACGGGCCCGGCGGCTGTTTTCGCAGGACGCCTACGTGGCGGCGATGCTGGACCTGTATCGCGGCTTGCCGCTGTCGGAGGGAAGTCCGGCATGAATTCCGTCCCTAAAGTCGGCGTCGCGCTGCTGAACTGGAACGGCTATGCCGACACCGCGACGTGTCTGGCCTCCCTGCGTGCGTCGGAATACCGTCCCGCCCGCATCCTGGTGTTCGACAACGGCTCGACCGACGGTTCCGCCGACCGCCTGGAAGCGGAGTTCCCGGAAATCGTGCTGGTGCGCGGCGGGGAAAACTTCGGTTTCGCCGAAGGCAACGACCGCGCGGCGCGCTCGTTGCTGGCAGCGGGCATGGATTACGTCTGGGTGCTCAACAACGACACGCGGGTCGAGCCCGGTTGCCTCGGCGCGCTCGTGGCGGCGCTGGAAGCCGATCCGGCCCTCGGCGCGGCCAGCGCGAAGATCTGGTTCATGGACGCCCGCAAGCCGCTGTGCTACGCGGGGGCGCGCTGCCGGCCGTGGACGTTCGCCGTGGAATGGCGGGGGCTGTGGGAATCCGACGTGGGCCAGTACGACCGGCCGGAAGACGTGCAGATCCTCACCGGTTGCTGCATGCTCATCCGCGCGGAAACGATCCGGCGCATCGGGCTGTTCAACCGGGAATATTTCGCCTACAGCGAAGATCTCGACTGGAGCCTGCGCGCGCGGGAGGCCGGCATCCGCTTGCGCTACGAACCGCGGGCGCAGCTCTGGCACAAGATGTTCGGAGCCTCGCAGAAGGACGGCCGGCCCGCTGTCCGGAAATCCTCCCCGCGGGTGGAATATCTCATGACGCGCAATTTCGTCTGGGTGGTCCGGCAGCACAGCCGGCTCCGCAGTTGGCGGCGGGCCGTGGCGCTGGCCCACTTGATCGGCGCCTGGCGCGTTCCGCGTTCGCTGGGCATGTTGCTGTTGCCGGGGCGGCGCGCCGCCGGCTGGGCCGGCCTGAAGGGATTGTGCGACGGGCTGCGGCGGCAGCCCGATCCCGCCGCCGGGCGGTTATGACGCCGGTTGGCCCGTCAGCGCCGCCACGAGCCGCCGGTAATGGGTTTCGGGCGCGTGCTCCCGCTCGCATTGGCGCCGCGCGTTGCGCCCCAGCGTTTCCGCGAGGCCCGGTTCCGTCCAAAGCCGCCGGAGTTTCGCCGCCAGATCCGCCGCGTCCTTCGGCGTGAACAGAAATCCCGTCCGACCGTCGTCGATCGCGCCCGGAAAACTGCCGTGGTTGGAGGCGACGACCGGTTTGCCGTGCGCGAAGGCTTCGAGAATGGCGTTGGGCAAGTTGTCGTAGAGCACCGATGGGCACACCACGCACAGCGCGCCCGAAATCATCTGTTCCAGCGCCTCGCCTTGGAGGAATCCGACGTATTCCACCTTGTCGGCCAGCCCGTTGTCCGCGATGAGCCGGGCGATCGCGCCGTCCGCGTCGTCGGCCGGCGTGCCCGTGAGCCGCAGGCGAACGTTCAGATCCCGCAGGTGCTTCATCGCCTCGACGGCGTGTTGCGGACCTTTTTCGGGGCTGACGCGGCCCAGATACAGGACGTAGCCGTCGTGGTCGTAGCGCGGCACGATCTGTGCGGATTCCGTGAAGGTGGGAATGCGGCGGATGCGGTCGCGGGCCACGCCGGCTTCCACCAGCTTGTCTTCCATGAAGCGATTGGTGACCACGAAGACGTCGATCCGGTCGAACGCCCCGATCAGGCGGTGGAAGTACATGGAAAGCACCCGGATCAGCGAAGCGGGCAAGGAACGGTGCACGCAGCGGTGCCGCACCGCGTTCCACAGGGAACCCCCGAGGCATTTTTCGCACGGCGCCCCGTCGCGCAGGAAATCGAACCGGGGGCAGAACAGGTTGTAGTCCGACAGCCGATGCACGACCCGCAGACCCTTGCGTTTCGCGGCGACGAACACGCTGGGCGAGAGCAGATTGATTTGTTGCAGCACGTATGCCGCGTCGGGCCGCTCGGCGTCGATCAGCCGTTCCAGCTTGCGCGCCGCCTCCGGATTGTAGAAGGCGCCTTTCAACAGCCGCACCACGTTGCCGGGCGTCAGGCGGATTTTGTCGAAATAGACTTCGCCGCCGCGCGAGCCCGTGAAAAACCCGGCCTGGGGGCAAGGGCGGTTGCGGGAATCCTGCGAGGAGAACGCGACCGTTGCGTCGCCGTGGCGGCGGAACAGCTCTTCTACCTTGAAGAGGTAGCTCTCGGGGCCGCCGGAGAGGAAATAGCGGTAGTTGACCAGCAAGACTTTCATGGCGTGGAAGGTCAGTATGCCGGGCCCCGGTCGTTTTACAAGACTCGATCCGGTCGGCCGGCCGGCCGCTCGGGGGCTCGACGAGGAATGTTCCGGCATCGAACGTGCGGCGGCGGACATAAAAAAACCGCCTTTTCGGGCGGGGCGTCCGGGATTTGGTGGAGGGTAGGAGGTTCGAACTCCCGACCTCCTGAATGCCATTCAGGCGCTCTACCAAACTGAGCTAACCCCCCAAATCCTCAGACGATGCGGGAGGTTGTATCACGCCCCCGGGCCCCCGTCAACCCGTCCGGCGAAAAAACTTTCCCGGAACGCGAGGTTGACGTCCGGAGGGGCTTCGCGTATTTTGCGCACCTGTTTTGTGGAATTGGGGAGGCCTCGTGCCCCCTGGGAAATGAGGATGCAGATGGAAGCGTATGCGGTAGTCGAAACCGGCGGCAAGCAGTACCGGGTTCAAAAGGACGACGTGGTGTCGATCGAGTTGCTGGAAGGCGTCGAAGCCGGCCAGGCGATCGAAGTGGGTCGCGTGCTGGCGTTCAACGACGGCTCCGGCCTGAAGATCGGCTCGCCCGTCGTGGCCGGCGTCAAGGTCATGGCCGAAGTGGTGGCGGAGTTCCGCGCGCCGAAGGTCGTGGCGTTCAAGAAAAAGCGCCGCAAGGGCTATCACCGGAAGGTCGGGCACCGCCAGAATCTTCTGAAGGTCAAGATCGCGTCCATCGCGTAAGGCAAGGAGTCGAACCATGGCACATAAAAAGGCAGGCGGCAGCAGCCGCAACGGGCGCGACAGCAACGGGCAGCG
>CALMNW010000089.1 GCA_937872095.1 uncultured Verrucomicrobiota bacterium | reverse complement strand
CAGCAAATCAGACGCTTTCACTCCCCCGCTTTGCCCTTGTGGGATGATAGTGAAATTTTTCCACACCGTGGAAAAACCGTTTCCACGCTACGTAAAACCCGCAACCATGCCGGAGCCGCGATTCCCCGGAAAAGAGGGCCTAGGCGCGGAGCCGGTGGCGGCCGCCGCCCTGGCGGGCGACGTTCAGCAGGACGCCCGTCATGAACAGCGTCACCACCAGGCTGGTGCCGCCGAAGCTGATGAACGGCAGCGGCAGGCCCTTGGTGGGCAGGCGCCCCGTCACCACGCCGATGTTGATCGCGGCCTGCAGGGTGATCAGGATCGTGATGCCGAAGGCCATCAGCCGCCCGCCGACGTCCGCCGCGCGGCCGCTGATGCGGATGCCGCACAGCAGGAAGACCACGAACAGCCCCACGACGCCGATCGACGCGGCGATGCCGAGTTCCTCGCCGATGATCGCGAAGATGAAATCGGTGTGGGCTTCGGGCAGGTAGAATCGCTTTTGCAGGCTCTGGCCCAGGCCCGCCCCGCCGATGCCGCCGGCCACGAAGGCGTAGAGGGCGTTCATGAGCTGGAACGCCTCGCCCTGGGCATAGTCTTCCGGGTGGAGAAACGCCATGATGCGGGCCATGCGTTCCGGGTTCTGCTTGATCATCCAGGCGAGGCCGCCGGCCGCCAACGCGCCCGCCGGTACGAGGTAGAGAAACGGCGCGCCCGCCACGAACATCATCAGGCCGCCCGTCGCGCCGATCAGGATGGTCGCGCCGAAATCCGTCTCGAACACGATCAGACCGAGCATCGAGCCCAGGATCGCGCCCGGGATCGCGATGCCGCCCACGAATCCGCCGCGTTCGCGCCGCTTCGTCCCGAACCAGAAGGCCAGCGCGTTGATCGCGGCGAATTTCGCGAGTTCCGAAGGCTGGAAGCTCAACCCCAGCGGCAGATGCAGCCACCGGCGGCTGCCTTTGACGGTCAGGCCGACGTGCGGCACGTAAACGAGCACCAGCAGCACCACGACCAGACCCAGCAGCGGCCACGCCAGTTTCATCCAGCGGTGGTAGTCGACGCGGGCGCCCACGAAGGCGGCGACCAGGCCGAAAGCCAGCCAAACCGCCTGGCGCTGGACGAAGTAATAGGGATTGTGGGCGATTTTTTCGCCTTGGGGGCCGCTGGTGCTGAACAGCATCACGAGGCCGAAGATGACCAGCAGTCCCACGACCAGGATCAGGATCACGCGCGCCGACACCGTTGCTTCCTTTCGCAAAAAACGCCCGGCCTTCAACGGGCCGGGCGTCCAAACCATGCCCCGCAGGGCGGTCGATTACATGCTGGACGGGGGAATCTTGATCTTCTGGCCCGGCTTGACGTCCGCGCCGGCGGGAATGCCGTTCACGCTCAGGATGTCGTCCTTGCTCACCACGAACAGACGGGCAATGCCTTCCGCCGTGTCGCCTTCCTGGACCGTGTAGTCCAGCATGGCGTCTTGGTTGACGGCCGGGACGTCCACGGCGGGAACGGGCGCCATGGCCGGAGCCGCCTCGGGAGCCGGCGCGGGAGCCGCTTCCGGCACGGGAGCCGGCAAGGGCGCCACGGGAGCTTCCGCGGGCTTCTTGGCTTCGGACTTGGCCGGCGCCGGCTTCTCCGCCGCTTTCGCGCCGGGGATCACCAGCTTCTGGCCGGCGCGGATCTTGTTCGCGTCGGTAATGTTGTTGGCCGCCATCAAATCCTTGGTCTTGATGCCGTGGGCCGCCGCGATCTTCGAAAGGGCGTCGCCGGATTTCACCACGTAGGCATCGCCGGAAGCGGTCGCCTTCGCCGCCGCCTTGGCCGGAGCCGCTGCTTTTTCCCCGGGCTGCGACTTGGAGGGCTGGGCATAGTCGGGCAGGATCAGCTTCTGGCCGACGCGGATCTTGTTGATGTCGGCGATCTGGTTCAATTCCTTGAGTTCCGCGGCCTTGACGCCGTGGGCCACCGCGATTTTCGAGAGGGAATCGCCGGGCTTCACCACGTAGACGTTTTCCGCGGCGACGGAGGTCTTCGCCGGAGCGGGTTGCACGGGGGGCTGGATCGCCGGAAACGACACGGGCTGCAGCGCGGGCGCGGCCATGACGTCGGCGGACGGCGGCATCGGGGGCACCGGCGCGGTTTCCACCTGATCCGGAACGGCCGAGACCGCTCCGCTCTTCGTGCTGGTGCACCCCTGGGTCATCACCACCGAAGCAATCACCGCCACATGGACCCCCACAATCATCCCGGCAACGACAGATACCCTCATCTTCAAACTCCTTGGCTCTTCTTTAAATTGTTTTCCAACGTTTCGGGCGGATTATGCCCCCCCGCCCCCGCGGATTCAACCCTTTTCCAAGACGATTTTGCGAAACGCATCGCCGCGTTCGCCGTATGCGCGGAACTGGTCGTAACTGGTGCAGGCCGGCGCCAACAGCACCGCGTCGCCCGGACGCGCGGCGCGACGCGCGGCCGCGACGGCGCGCGGCAGCGTGCCGCACGATTCGCACGGAACCGCCGCGCCCCAGGATGCCGCCATCGCCGCGGACGCTTCGCCGATCAAGAAAACGCCGCGGACGCGTTCTTTCAGGATCGGAATCGCCGCCGAAAAGTCGGTTTCCTTCGGGCGGCCGCCCGCGATGAGCCAGACGGGCCGGTCCTGCATGCGGACCGAGGCGATCAGGGCCGACAGGTTCGTGGCCTTGGAATCGTTGACGTAGCGGACGCCGCCGAACTCGCCGACGGGCTCGGCCCGGTGCGGCAGGGACTCGAAGCGGCCCAGCGCGAGTTGGATCGCGGCGGCCGGCACGCCCGCCGCCCGGGCCGCGCCGTAGAGCGCGGCCGCGTTGGGCCCCAGCACCTCGTTGTCGAAATAGGAGCCCTCGAAGCAAATGCCTTCCCCGTCCCGTTCCTTGATCCAGTGGGAGGAGAAAACGTAATCCAGATCCCCCGCCCCGCCGAAGGTTTCCCACCGGCCGCCGCCGCCCGACCACGCCCGGAAACGTTCCTGCCATTCGGGCGGCGTCAGCGCGACGTCGCCGGCCCGCTGGCGCGAGAACATCCGCGCCTTCAGGCGGGCATAGGCCTCCAAGGTGCCGTGCCGATCCAAGTGGTTCGGCAGCACGTTCATCAGCACCGCGACGTCCGGACGGAATTCCGCGCACGTTTCGAGCTGGAAGGAACTCGCTTCGATCACCAGCCAGTCGGCGGCGGGCGCATCCAGGACGGCCGCGCAGACCGGCAGGCCGTAGTTGCCGCAGGGAACCGCGCGGCTGCCCGTCATTTCCAGGCATTCGGCCAGCGCCTTGACCGCGCTGCTTTTGCCGTTGCTGCCCGTCACCGCGATCGTCCGGCCGCGGAACCGGCTCCAGCCCAGTTCCATTTCGCTCACCAGCGGAATCCCGCGGCGACGGAGGCCGGAAAGAAACGCGCCCTCGACCGGCAGGCCGGGGCTGACGATGGCGACGTCGAAATCGCCCGCGGGCGGGTCTTGCGCGCCCAGCGCGACGGCGCAGCCCCAGGCGGACAGCGTCTCCGCGGCTTTGCGGCTTTCGGGCGCATCGCGCTCATCGATGGCGCAGACGTCGACGCCCTCCGCGCGCAGGAAGCGCGCGGCCGCCGTGCCGCTCGCGCCGAGCCCGCAAACCAACGCCTGCCGCCACGAACCCATCGCCGCCTCAGCGCAATTTCAGCGTCGCCAGCCCCAGCAACGCGCAGACGATCGACACGATCCAGAAGCGGATCACCACGGAATTCTCCGCGGCATCCGGCGAACGGCCCTCCGCCTTCGCGCGTTCCTTGGAGATGATTTCGAAGTGGTGGTGGATGGGCGTCATGCGGAACGGACGGCGTTCCGGCGGCAGCCCTTCGCCGGTTTTCCAGCGATACGTCTTGCAGGCGGCGCGCTGGATCAGCACGCTGGCCGCCTCGCCCACAAACACCAGCCCCACGATCAGGAGCGTCAATTCCTGCTTGATGAGGATGGCGACCATCGCGATCGTGCCGCCCAAGGCCAAGCTGCCCGTGTCGCCCATGAAAACCTTGGCCGGATAGGCGTTCCACCACAGGAAGCCCAGCCCCGCGCCCAGCAGGCAGCCGCAGAACACGGCCAGTTCGTGCGCGCCCGCGATGGAAGGCACCTGCAGGTAATTGGCGAAAACCGCGTTGCCCGCCACGTAGGCCAGCGCCAAATAGGCCGCCGACACCGAATTCATGCACCCCGCCGCCAGCCCGTCCAGGCCATCCGTCAAATTCACGGCGTTGGTCGTGCCCACCAGCACGAGGAACATGAAAATCCACGCCCCGAGAACCGTCAGGTCGGCGACGACGGGCGCCTTGAAAAACGGCACCATCAGTTCCCGGGCATAGGGCCGCGTGCCCGGCACCGCCTCGATCGCGGCGAACGCGACGACGACCCACAGCCCTTGCAGCGCCATTTTCTGCCATTCTTTCAGGCCCTTGGAATTCCGCTCGCGCAGCTTCAGCCAATCGTCCACGAACCCGATGCCGCCCATGAACCACATGGTCGCCAGCGCGATCCACACCTGCGGATTCGACGAATGGCACCAGAGCAGCGCGGCGAGCGTCGTCGTGAACAGGATCAGCAGCCCCCCCATCGTCGGCGTGCCCGCCTTCCGGCCATGATGCTGGAGGGCGGCTTCCACTTCCTGTTCCTGCCGCACCACCTGCCCGATCTTCAGCGCCCGCAGCTTGCCGATCATCCACCGCCCCAGCAGCAGCGAGAGGAAGAAGGCGGTGCCCGCGCCCATGAACGCGCGAACCGTGACGTAGCGGAACACGTTCAGCGGCGTGAACAGGTCGGACAAGAGGGAGAGGTAATACAACATGGCTCAGTTTTCTTTCTTCAAGGCTTCCAAGACGGTTTCGATGCGCACGCCGCGCGAGGCTTTGAGCAACAGCGCGTCGCCGGGACGCAGCCGCGCGCGCAACCAGGCCGCGGCCGCCGCCGGGTCCGCGGCCAGAATCGCATTTTCCTCCGGAAAACCCGCCGCGCGCAGGCCCGCCGCGATGGCTTGCGCGGCGGCATCCGGCGCGCCGCCGGCGGACGCGCGCGATACCACGGCCACGCCGGCCCAGCGGCCTGCGGCGACGAAACGACCGAGCGCTTCGTGCTCCGCCGGTCCCCGGGCGCCGAGTTCGAGCATCGGACCCAAGGCCAGAAACCGGCGGCCCGTTGCCGGCCCGGCGGCGAAGGCCTGCAGCGCGGCGCGCATGCTGATGGGATTCGCGTTGTAGCCGTCGTTGACCGCGCGCCAGCCACCGACGTCTTCCACGGCCCAGCGCATGCCGACGGAACGGAAACCGCCCAGCGCCGTTTCGATCGCGCTCCAGGCGGCGCCGCATTTTCGCGCCACGGCGACCGCGCGGAGGACGTTTTCCGCCATGAATCCGCCCGGGGGAGGCAGCGGCAGCGCGGCGCTCTCGCCCGTCGCCCGCTCGATCACCCGCAATTTGCCGTCGATCTGGAGTTCGCCGGCATAGTCCGCCTCCCGGCTCTTCAGCGAACACGTCGCCACCGGCGCGGAGGCGTGCGCGCGCAGCACGTCGAACTGGTCGTCGTCGCGGTCCAGGACCGCGAATCCATCCGCCGGCAAGCGCTCCAGCAAGACGGCTTTTTCCTCCGCGATGGCGCGGACCGAATCGAAAAACTCGATGTGGGCCGGACCGATGCGCGTCACCACCGCGACGTCCGGGCGAAGGACGTCGCGCAGCGGCGCCATCTCGCCCGGATGGCTGATGCCGGCTTCGATCACGCCGAACGCGCAATCGCTGTCCACCCCCGCCACGCTCAGCGGCAGGCCGATCTCGTTGTTGAAATTTCCCGACGTGCGGGCCGTCTTCCCCAGCGCGGCCAGCAGATCCGCCACGAGTTCCTTCGTCAGGGTCTTGCCCACGCTGCCGGTCACGCCCACGATCCGCGCCGAAAGCGTCGCGCGGTATTCCGCCGCGAACCGGCCCAGCGCCGCGAGCCCGTCGTCCACGCGCAGGAAGCAGCCGCCGGCGGGAAGCCGTTCCGGCGGGAAATCCGCGCGCACGACGGCGCACGCCCCGGCGGCGGTCGCCGCCGCGAGGAAATCGTGGCCATCGGCCTTCTCGCCTTTCAGCGCGAAAAACAAATGGCCCGGCCGCGCCTGGCGGCTATCCACGCCCAGCGTGCACAGCGGTTCCGCCGGCCCGGCGGGATGCCACCGGCCGCGGCACCAGGCCGAAACGAGTTCTGGGGAAACGGGGTCCATATCGAAGGGGGATTTGTAGAAGTTTCGGCGCCCTGGCGCAATCCATTTCCGGCCGGAATTACGCCCCTTCGGCGAGCGCTTCGCGAACGGCTTCCCGGTCGTCGAAAGGCAGCATCCGGCCGGCGATTTCCTGGTAGGGCTCGTGACCCTTTCCGGCCAGCAGGACGACGTCGCCGGGGCGCGCTTCCCGCAGGGCGGCCCGGATGGCTTGCGCCCGGTCGGGCTCGACGAGATGCGGCTTGCTCCGGTCCATCCCCTTCAGGACGTCTTCGAGAATGGCCAGCGGATCCTCGTTGCGGGGATTGTCGCTGGTGACGACGGAAAAATCGGCCCATTCGGAGACGACGCTCCCCATGCGCGGGCGCTTGCCCCGGTCGCGGTTGCCGCCGCAGCCGAACAGGCAGATCAGGCGGCCGGGCGTGGTTTCGCGCAGGGTCCGCAGCACGTTGCGCAGGGCGTCTTCCGTATGGGCGTAGTCCACGAAAACGTGGCGGCCCCGGGGATCCGCGATGCGTTCGAGCCGGCCGGGCACGACCGGCATTTTCGCGAAGGCGGCGACCATGGCGTCCAGCGGCACGCCGAGCGCGCCGCAGGCGGCCATGGCCGCCAGCGCGTTGGAAACGTTGAACCGGCCCGCGAACCCCAGTTCCACGTCCGCCGGCCCCCACGGCGTGACGGCCCGGAACGCCGAAGCGGTCTCCGAAAGGCGGACGTCTTCCGCGCGCACCATCGCCTCCGGCCCGCAACCATAGGTCACGAGCTGCGCGGCCAGGCGGGGGTCCGCCGCGAGGCGGCGGCCGTAGGCGTCGTCGACGTTCACGATGGCCGGCGCGGCCAAGCCGTCGAACAGGCGCTTCTTGGCGTCGAAATAGGCTTCCATCGTCTTGTGGAAATCGAGGTGATCCACGCTCAGGTTGGTGAAGACGGCGGCGGCGAAACGCGTGCCGCGCAGCCGTTCGGCGGCCAGCCCCTGCGACGACACTTCCATCGCCACGGCCCGGCAACCGGCCTGCTGGCTTTCGAAGAACATGCGCTGCAGATCCAGCGATTCGGGCGTCGTGCGCGCGGCGGAGATGTGCCGCCCGCCGTACTCGTAGTGGATCGTGCCGATGAGCCCGCAATCCGTGCCGGCGGCGCGCAAAATATCGCGGATCATGAACGTCGCGGTGGTCTTGCCGTTGGTGCCGGTGACGCCGACGACCTGGAGTTTCTTCGACGGATGCCCGTAGAATTCCGCGGCCAGATCGGCCATGGCGACGCGCGCGCCCGCCACGACGACGTCCGCCAGCTCGCGCGGCGGACGCAGGCCGTTTTCATGGACGACGGCGACGGCCCCGCGGCGCGCGGCTTCCTCCACGAAGAGCCCGCCGTCGGTTTTCTCTCCCGGCAGCGCGAAGAACAGGAACCCGGGCTGGACCGCGCGCGAATCGCAGGCGAGCCCCGCGATTTCCGTCGTGGCGCCCCCCTCCCGCAGGCGGGCCGAGGGAACGGCCTGCAACAGACGGCCCAGCTTCATCGGGCGGACTGAATTTGCGCGTCCGTCCCGGTTCATGGTTCCCCGTCCAGGATCTTGTTGTAATAGACCATTTCGGCGGCATCCACGGGGCGGATGTCGAGGTAGCGCGCGACCGGCTCGGCGATTTTCGCGAACACGGGCGCCGCGGTGATGCCGCCGGTGCGCAGCTTGGTTTCCGGATCCGTCGGATTGTCCAGCACCACGATGATGCCGATTTCGGGCCGCTCGGCCGGAACCAGCCCCATGAACGAGGAAATGTTGGCGTTCTTCACGTAATGGCCGGCCACGAGCTTTTCGGCGCTGCCGGTTTTGCCGGCGACGTTGTATCCGTCGATCGCCGCATGCCGGCCGGTCCCGCCCGGCCGCGTGACTTCCATGAGCATTTGGCGCATCTGGGCGGCCGTCCGCTCGGTGATCGGCCGGGCCAGGGCTTCGGGCTTGTTTTCCTGCAGCACGACGCCGTTCTTGTCCACCACCTTGCGGACGACGTGGTTTTTCATCAGGAAGCCGTCGTTGCCGATGCAGCACAGGATGTTCAGCATCTGCAAGGCGGTGACGGCCACGGTGTGCCCCATCGCGATGCGCGTGACGTCGATTTTGGCCCATTTCTCCACCGGACTGAGGATGCCGGTTTCTTCGCCCGGCAGCTCGATGCCGGTGAGCCGACCCAAGCCGTATTCCGTCAGATAGCGGTACAGGCGCTCTTCGCCCAGCATCACGGCGATCTTGGCCGCGCCGATGTTGCTGGACTTGCGCAGGATGCCCGTCACGTCGAGTTCGCCGTACGGATGGAAATCCTTCAGCGGCCGGCCGGCGTAGAACCACATGCCGTTTTCGCAGTCGAACAGGTCGTTGGTGGAAATGATTCCTTCGTTGAGCGCGGCGGCGACGACGCCGACCTTGAAGACCGAGCCCGGCTCGAAATTGACGCCGATGGCGCGGTTCAAGCGCGTTTCCGGGCGGGTATCCTTGTAGGCGTTGAGGTCGTAGCCCGGGCGCGAGGCCATGGCGAGGATCGCGCCGGTCCGCACGTCCTCCACGATGGCCCAGGCGGCTTCGGGCTGGAGGTTGGTCATGGCCGCATCCAGCGCCTTTTCGACGAAATACTGGACGTTGAGATCCAGCGTCAGCTGGATGTCCGCCCCTTCCTGCGGGGCGATTTCCAGCGTCCGGTGGGTGTAGATCTCCCGCTTGACGCCGTCGCGTTCGCTCTGGCGAAAGCCGGGCCGCCCCTTGAGAAGGGCGTTCCAGCGCTGTTCGATGCCGGCGCTGCCCAAGCCTTCCATGTTGGAAAACCCCAGCACGTGGCAACCGAGCGCGTCGTGCGGGTAGTAGCGGGTCGTCAGCGGTTCGAAGTAGACGCCCTTCAGCTGGAGGCGCGCCACTTTCGCGGCGGTTTCCTCGCGGACCAGGCGGGCCACGGGTTCGTAGGGATCGCCCGGCTTGTTCACGCGGGCATAGACGTCGCCCTCCGGCAGGTCGAGCACCCGCGCCAATTGCGCGCTGACCGCCTTCGCCTGGCCGTTGCTCAGGACGACCTTCGGTTCGACGATCACGTTCTTGACCGGCAGGTCCAGCGCCAGCAGCTGGCCGTTGCGGTCGAGGATGCGCCCCCGCCCCACCAGGATCTCTTCTTCCACGGTGCGCATCTTGCGCACCTGTTTTTTCAGCGCTTCGTTCGCGCCCAGATGCAGGAACCCCAGGCGCGCGGCCAGCCCCGCCCACACCCCCAGCAGGGCTACGACCACCAGCGTCGTTCGCCAGATGTAGCCGCGGTCAATCACGAGGCGACGGAGCGCCGTGGAACGCGTACTGGGCCGGTTCGTCCGGCTCCGCCGCCTGCAGGCGGATGATGTTCCGCTCCTGGGGCCACGACATCGCGATGCCATGTTCGAGCATGAGCCGTTCCATGTTGACGATCGAACGGGCCATGGCCCAATTGCGTTCTTCGTTCACCACCCGCTTGCGTTGCTCGGCCCGTTCGTATTCCAGCTTCTTGATCTGGCGCCCGACGTTGTCGCAGGCGTTGAAAAGGCCCAGGTAGATGCCCGCCAGGACCGCCGCCACGCCGAAAAACGCAATGCTCCAGACCATCGCCCGATGGCCTTCTTCGCCGTTCTTCCGATTCCGTCTCGCCATGTCACGCCATCCTTTCCAACACCCGCAATTTGGCCGAACGGGCCCGCGGGTTCCTCGCCGTCTCCTCCGCCGTGGCGGTCACCGCCTTGCGCCCGACGCGGCGCGCCCGGGGCAGCTGGCCGCTCCAGCGCGAGCCGCCTTTCGCCAAGGACTCCATGCGGCCCTCGTGGGCCGCCATGAACCGCTTGACGATCCGATCTTCCAAGCTGTGGAAACTGATCACCGCCAGGCGGCCGCCGGGACCCAGCAGATCCAGCGCCGCCGGCAGGACCGTTTCCAGCGCGGCCAGTTCGCCGTTCACCGCGATCCGCAGCGCCTGGAAGGTCTGCGTCGCCGGATGCGCATGCCCGCGCCGCCCGCCTTTCGCGCGCGACACCAAGTCGGCCAACGCCGCGGTCGTCTCCGGCGTTTCGCCGCGCGCCCGCGCTTCGCCGATCGCCTTGGCGATGCGCCGCGACATCCGCTCCTCGCCGTAGCGCCACAGCACGTCGGCCAGTTCCGCTTCCGGCAGCCGCTGCAGCAGCAAGGCCGCCGTCAGTTCCTGGCGGTCATCCATCCGCATGTCCAGCGGGTTGTCCCGCAGGAAGCTGAAGCCGCGCTCCGGCCGATCCAGCTGCATGGACGAAACGCCCAGATCCAGCAAGATGCCGCGCACGCCGCGCACACCGTGCCGCGCGGCCACTTCGGCCAAATCCGAAAAATTCGCCCGCTCCAGAAGCGCGCGCTCCCCGAACGGAGCCAGGGCGGCCCGCGCCAATTCCAGCGCTTCGCCGTCGCGGTCCAGCGCCAGCAGGCGCGCATCCAGGCCGGCCGCGGCCAACACCGCCGCCGCATGCCCGCCCGCGCCCGCCGTCGCGTCCACGTACCAGCCGCCGGGTTCCGTCACCAGCCTGGAGACGGTTTCCTCGAGCAAAACCGGGACGTGAAGCACGTTTCACCTCCGAACGATCAGACGAACCAGACGCGGCCCCGCTGCGACCGCGTGGACGGGGACCCGATCTTCAGGCTCCCGCATTCCTCGACGACGGCATCGGCGCCTTCAAACAACTGGAAACGCGGCAGGAGGACGCGCTGGGGAACGGAGAACCAGCGCAATTCCTCTCTGCCGCTAGAAATGGATTGGCTCATCACGAGATGGCGGCCCATCTCGCTCCGGGCGGAGGCCGCGGTCTTGGACACCGCCGCCACGCGCGTCGCCGCCACCACGCGGGTGGTGGCCACCACGCGGGCCGTGGTCCGCGACTTCGAATGGACCGACACGACCGTCTGCGGAAGCGCCTTCGCGGCCGCCGGAGCCGGGCGTTCGGCCGGCGCGTACGTCGCCTGGCCGGCCGAATCGAACAGTTCCGCCTGCCGGCCGAAGGTCAGCGGCACGGCCTTTTCGGCAGGCGCCGCCGGATCGCGGTCCCACCAGTTCTCCTCTTCCCGCTCCTGCCGCGCGGCGGGCCCGATGCCCAGGAAAAACGCGGCGAAGAAGTTTAGAAGCCGATGTACTGGGCTGCTTCCGCGAACTTCGACTGATCCAGTTGCGAACTCTGCTCGTTCCATGATTCCGGACTCCATAACTCGAACCGGCTGCCGGTGCCGACCAGCACCATCTGGTTGATGATCCCCGCGAAATCCAGCAGCTCGTCTTTCACGCGGATGCGGCCCTGCGCATCCAGCGCCACCCGGTCCGCCCGCGAGAAGAAATCGCGCATGAATTTTTGCGCCTGCACGTTCGCGACCGACGCCGCCCGCACCTTCTCGAGGCGCTGCGCCATCTCGCGGGCCGTGACCACGTAGAGACATTTGAAATTGACGCCCGGCAGCACGAACAGCGTGGGATTCCCCGCCGCTTCGCGCCAATCCGCCGGAATCGTGACCCGCTTCTTGCCATCCAACGAATGGGTGTAGTTGCCCACGAACGCCCCTGCGTTCAGCAACTCCTCCATTTCAGTTGTGACACGACGCTCCATTCGGCCTTCCTTTTAATGCACTTTATCCCACTTCGCCCCACCAAGCGTCAACAGAAAAAAAGACAAAATTTCTTCGATATTTATCCACCTCCCCTCCAAGCAGTTACGCCTTAAAGACCCCCGGGGGTCCCCCGGCCTGTACACAACTTATCCACAGCCCTTTTTTGCCCCCGGCAAAAACTCATATTTTTCCTAGGAAATAAACGATTTTTCGACCCTCGTTTTCCTGTGAACGACCGGCCGAAAAACCGCATTTTCGGGGAAATCGCAACCGGTCGCCGGAAATTTTTTCGCTGGCATCGATTGAACTTGCGGGTATGTTGCTTTTTCACCGATGCACGAATTGAGTCTCATGTCGAATTTGCTGGAACACGCCGTGGCGGCCGCTGACGGGGCGCCGATCTGCGCCATGCGCGTCCGGGTGGGTCCCCTTTCCGGCGTCGTGATCGATGCGCTGCGCTTCGCGTTCGAAGCCCTCGCGCCCGGCACGCCCGCCGAGGGCGCGCGACTCGATATCGAAGAAACCGCGCCGCTCCTCCACTGCCCCCGTTGCGGCGCCGACTACGCCACCCCTGTTGGATTCTACGAATGCCCCTCCTGCGGCGCCGCCGACGGCGAATTGCGCGGGGGCAACGAACTGGAACTGGCTTCCATCGAGGTACCCGACCATGTGTGACACCTGCGGCTGCGGCGATCCCCACGCCCACGACCATTCCCATCCCCACGACCATTCCCACGGCCCCAGCCATGACCATGGCCATCCCCCGCCGGTCCGCACCCTCCCCGTGCAGAAATCCGCGCTGGAACTCAACCAGCGCCTGGCCGACCAAAACCGCGGCTGGTTCCGCGCCAAGGGCCTGACCGTCTACAACCTGCTCTCCTCCCCCGGGTCCGGCAAAACCACGCTGCTCGAGCGCACGTTGCGCGAGATGCCCCGCGCCGCCGCCATCGTCGGCGATCTCCAGACCGAAAACGACGCCGTGCGCCTGCGGGCGTCCGGCGCGCAGGCCATCCAGATCACCACCGGCGCCACGTGCCATCTCGATGCGCATATGGTCGCCCATGCGCTCGAAAAGCTGGACGCCGACGGCTTGAAAACGCTGTTCATCGAAAACGTCGGGAATCTCGTCTGCCCCGCGTCCTACGATCTCGGCGAAAACCGCCGCGTCGTGCTGCTGTCCGTCACCGAAGGCGAAGACAAGCCCCTGAAGTATCCCGTGATTTTCCGCAACGCCGATCTCGTGCTGATCACCAAGATCGATCTCGCCGACGCCGTCGGCTTCGATCGCGAAAAAGCCTTGGCCGCCATCCGGCAAACGGCCCCCAAGGCGCAGATCCTCGAACTGTCGGCCAAGACCGGGACGGGCTTCGACGCCTGGACCGCGTGGCTCGCGGGCTGATCAGCCGCGCGGCTCGAACCGCACGATCACGGGCGACCCCCACAGGCGGGTGAGCCCCAGCGCGCGGCAAACGGCTTCCGCCAGCGCCGACAGCGCACGGCTTTTCAGCATCCGGTGCAGGACCATCGGCAGGAAAAACTGTTTGCCCGTCGCCGCCGGGCCGAATCCGTTTTTCGCGAATTCGTCGATCACCTGCCGATGCCGGAACAGCGCCCACGTGCGCGTGTTCTTCTCGAACTTCTTCTTCGCCCCGAACAAGGCCGGCGCGATCGCGTTCAGGCTTTGGCCGGTCGGATAGTCCACGATCACGGCCTTCCGCGCCACGCGGCACAGTTCGCGCACCAGTTCCGGCCACCGTTCGCAATGCGTCAGCAGCCGAAAACACAGCACCAGATCGAACGAACGGTCCGGAAACGGCAGGCGGATCACGTCGCCGACCACGAACCGGCAGGCACCGGTTTCCACGACGGCACGGATCCGGTGGCGGCAGGATTCGTCGCTGCCGAGCACCGTCACCGCCCACCCGTCGCGGCACAGCGGAACCGCCAGCTGCCCGTGCCCGCCGCCGACGTCCAGCACCGCCGAACCTTCGAAGCCCCGCATCAGGCGGCGCGTGATCGTCTCTTGCACCGCCAGCATCCATTCGCCGGCCGGGCCGGAAAACCGCGTGGCGTATTCGTCCGACGACGTGTGGATGTCGGCGGTTTCGGGAAACGGACAATGGGGATCGGTCGCGCTCATGCGATTCTTGTATCCCTTTTCGCGCGGACGCGCAAGGCCACGCCGAACAATGCCGCCAGCCCCAGAAAGCCCAAAGCGGCCACGCCGAAGACCGCGCGCAGGTTCACTGCGGCCACGAGGCCCGCCAGCAGCGGACCGACCGACCAGCCGATGGAGCGCGTGGTGCTGGCCAAGCCGAACGCCACGCCTTGGCGCGCCTCCGGCACGCGCTTGGCCAGCCAGGCGTTCAGCGCGGGCTCCAGCGTCCCGGCGAAAAACACCGTGCCGAAACGGATCGGAAACAGCACCGCGAACGAATCCACGAACATCTGCCCGCCGCTGAACGCCGCCGCCGCGATCGCCGCCGCGATGACCAGCCGCAACGGATTGAGCCGGTCGGACAGCCAGCCCGTGGCCAGTCCCGCCAGCAACCCGGCGACGCTGCCAAACGCGTTCAACCCCCCGCTCCAAATCGAGACGCCGTCCAGGGAACCGTGGATGTCCTGCACCAGCAGCGGCAGGAACGCCACGTCGAACTGGCGCACGAACGCGATCGCCCCGATCATCGCCAGCACGCCGTAGAGCGCGGCGGGCAGATCCCGCCAATGCACGCGCGCGCTTTCGGGAATCCCTTCCGGCACGTGGCTTCGTACGGTGGGCACCACGGTTTCGCGGGTGCAGCACAGCACCAGCAGCCCGGACGCCAGCAGCAGCGCGCCCGACACGGCGAACGCCGCGCGATAGCCCAGCCAGTCCGCGACGAAGCCGCCGAGGGACACGCCGGCCATGCTGCCCGAAAACACCGCCGCGCTCAGGCCCCCCACGGCCAGCCCCCGGCGCTCTTTCGGCATCTCGCCGGCGAGAAACGCCTGCGCCGCCGTCATCGTGCCCGTCAGCGCGCCCTGCAGCAGCCGCAGCACGATCAGCATTCCCGGCGTCTGCGCCGCGCCCATCAGCGACATCACGACCGCCCCGGCGAAGTTGGCGCGGATCAGCATGATGCGCTTGCCGTACCGGTCCGCCAGCAGCCCCCACAGCGGCGCCGCCACCGCCATCGTGAGCGCGGTCGACGACGAAAACAGCGCCACCCACATCTGCAGTTCCCCGTGGCGCACCACGCCCAGTTCCGTCTGCAGGAAATAGGGCGCGAACGGCAGCGCGAAGGCAAATCCCATGATCGACAGGAATTGCGACGCCCACACCAGCACCATCTGTTTTTTCCACGAACCGGCCATGAAGCGACGCATTCTGCACGAAACCGGGGCGATTGGCAGGGAAAATCGCGCACCGCAATCGGTTCTTGCTCCACGGCCCGCTTCTTTCTAGGATTCCCCGCAATATGGTTCAAACAGGCGCAAATCAGGAGAAGGCTTCCCGGGAACCGGCACCGACCGTCGCAAGTCCCATTCCGCCGCGGGATCATTACCGCCCCCGACGAAACCCTGCCCTCCCGCCGCAACCCTCCCTGCGAGCCCATACCATTCGCCTGGCCGTCGCCACCGCCATCGGCCTGGCCGTGATGTTCGCCTTGCTGATGATGGCCGTGAAATACGCCGAGAACGACTGGCGCCAAAAGAACAAGCGCGCACGCAGCCATCTCGCGCAACGCCAAAAAGAGAAACAGGCGGTGGACGTCGCTGCGGCACCCGGATGGAAATACGAATTGCCTCCCGCGGCCACGCAACGGGAATTGGAACGGCTGGCCACCCACCCCATGTCCCGGAACGGCTGGCTCACCCTGGCCCGCGGGCTTTCCGGCAAAACCGATGGCGGACTGGTGGTTTCCAGCCTGCGCATGGCCATGGCCATCGACGGCGAAAGCGCCGAGATCCGGAACGATCTGGGCGCGGCCTATCTCCGGCAGAAGAAGATGAAAAACGCCGTCGAGCAATTCAACGCCGCGATCCAGATTCGCCCCGGCTTCGCGCCCGCCCTCTACAATCTCGCCCTGTGCGCCATCTCCGACCGCAACCCGGCCCAAGCCATCCGGGATCTGGGGCAATATCTCGGCCAGCGTCCCGACGATACCACCGCCTTGCGCTTGCAAGCGACGCTTCTGACCCAAATGGGCCGGCCGGAAGACGCGCTCCTCCTGCTGGAAAAATTCCTGAAAACCCAATCCCCCAACCAGCCCCTGTTCCTCGAAGCGGCCCAACTGGCCGCCCGGCTCGGACAAACCGGCAAGGCGCTCCGCTACCTCGAAACCGCCTTGAACGGCAATCCCATCCAGACCGTCGTCCGCACCTACCAGTCCGGCATGTTCCGCGAGATCCGCCTGTCCGGCGAAGGCGACCGCCTCGCCGCCCTCATGGCGGGCAAAGCCCGCATGGCGTTCAGTTCGCCGATCCCGGAAGACGAAATCCAGCCCCTGCGCGAAAACACGCCGGACGCCAAGGTCCGTTGATCCGGCTCAACGGATCGCGGCTCCCATCCGGTAGCCCCGTTCCGGCCAGCGCGCCGGATCCTTTTCCAGTTCCACGTGGATCGTCCCCTGCCGATCGGTCCGCCAGACGCGGACGTTCCGCGCCGCCAGGCGCTCCAACAGTTCCCTGTCCGGATGGCGGCCATCCAGGTGCGCTCCCGAAGAGACGACGACCTCTTTCGGCCGCACTTCGTCCAACCAAGTTTCAGAAGTCGCGCCGGCATCCCCGTGCCGGCCGACCACCAGCACCGACGCCGCGAGCGTGGCTCCGGCGTCCCGCATCGCTTTCTCCTGCGCAAACCCGGCGTCGCTTGCCAGCAAGACCGACGTGCCGCCGCGCGCCACGCGCAGCGCCAGCGCGGCGTCGTCCGCGCACGACAAGCGCAGTTCTTCCGGCGGCCAGAACGTTTCCCAGAACAAATCCCCGGGCCAATCGCCCGAATCGCCGGCGCACAGGCGGCGCAGGGGAATGCCCTTGGCTTCCGCCTTGCGCAAGATGGCTTTCATCAGCGGCGAAGGCCAGATCGTCGCGGGCAGCCACAGCTCGCGGACCGGCAGCGCGTCCATCAGCCCGACGGCCGCGCCGACGTGCTGCGCGTCCGCATGCGTCAGGATCAGGGCGTCCAGCCGGTTGACCCCTTCGGCCCGCAAGAGCCGCAGCGTTTCGCGCCGGCCATAGGCCGGTCCCGCGTCCACCAGGATGCGCGCGGTTTTCGCCTGCACGAGCACGGCATTCCCCTCCCCCACGTCGAGCACCGAGATCCGGCAGCGGATCGTTTCCCAGACGCCCCAACCCACGGCCAGCGCCGCCAGCAGCGCGAGTCCCGCCGGCCACGCCCCCCGCACCCGCCGGGCCATCGTCGTGGCCGCCGCCAGGATCGCGTACCATGCGATCACGCCCGCCGCCGGCGGCGAACGGACGAACCAATGGCCGCCCGGCAGATCGGCCGCCCAGCCGATGCAGCGCGCCAGCAGCGCGGCGAACGCGCCGGCCGCAGCGTTGAACGTTTCCGAAACCCAGCCCGAAATCGGCGCGCTCAGCAGGCTCAGCACCCCCGCGAGCAGGATGCAGAATGCCGCCGGAATCACCAGCAGGTTCATGCCCAGCGCCACCGGCGAAAACAGATTGAAGAAAAACGCCGTCAGCGGCGACGTCCCGATCCACGCCGACGTCGATACCAGCCCGAAGCGCGTCGCCAGAAGCCCGGTCTCGCGCAGCCGGCGGCCCCGGGGCAATTCCTCTTGCGGCAGTTGCCAGTCGTCGCGCCGGAACAGGCGCACCGCGCCCGCATCGAACAGCGGCTGGATGGCCAGCAAACTGGCCACCGCCATGAACGACAGCAGGAAGCCCAGGTCCCCCAGTTGCGCCGGCGCGGCCAGCAGGATCGCGATCGCCGCCACCGCCAAGCCCGAAATCGCGTCCGGCCGCCGTTTCAGGAAGGGCGCCGCCAGCATCATCGTCGCCATCGCACACGCGCGGATCGCGCTGGTGGCCGCTCCCGTGGCGACCACATAGACCGCCAGCATCGGCGCCAGAAAGAAAAACCAGCGCGCCATCGGCACGCCCAGCGCGCGCAACAGCTGGATGACCAGGAACGCCATCATGCCCACGTGCGCACCCGATATCGCGAAGATATGCACGGTGCCGGTGGCGGCGAAATCCTTCCGCAGCGCCTGCGGCAAGTCCTCGCGGTAGCCCAACAGCAAGGCCTGCAGGATGCCCCGTTCCTCCGGAAAATCCTCCAATCCCCGCCCCAGGATTTCGCGGCAGGCCCGGCGGCGCTCCAGGCACCATGCCACGAACGGATTCCCCTGCCCGGCGTCCAGAAAGAAGGCCCGGTCCGGATCCACCACCGCCTGGTTTTGCGGCAGCGTGAACAGTCCCGACCGGCGCGGCACGGCGGGTTGCACGATGCCCCGCAGGCGCCACCGCTCGCCGTAGCGGGGCGCACGGCCTTGCGCGCCCGACCGCAGCACCACGCGGATGGAATCGTCCACTCGCCGCCACGTGCCGTCGCGGTTCAACCCTTCGACCCGCGCCCGGAACACGGCGTCGCCTTCCCGCGGCGCCGCGTCTTCCGTCGCCACCGCCACGAACTGCACGTATTCCAGCGGCCGGACCATCTGGACGGCCAGCGAGTCCGCTCCGCGCACCCCCGTCGATTGGCGCGCGTGCGCCGCCACCAGGAACAACGCCGCCAGCATCAACGGTCCGACCGACCAACCCTTGCGGACCCAGACGAACAGCGGCAGCAGCAACAGCGCCCCCGCGCTCCAGAAAACCATCGGCGAAACCGGCGCGCAAATGCCCGCCGCCGTCCCGGCGACGACCGGAAAGGCCAATCCCACCATCGCCCGCCGCCGCGGCGGGCGCATCCGGACTCCATGTCCTCCCCATTCCTCCTCGACCCACGATTCCATGCGCCGTTTTCTTGCTCCGCGCAATTCTTTGTCTTTTTTTACCCCACGCGCGCACCGGGAACAAGCCGCAATCCGCCCGCAAATAAAACTTTCCCCGCGCGCCGCGCCGGCCCCATACTGTCCCCATGCCGTCCATCGCGGACATCTTGGCCAACGCCGGCCCGCTCACCGGGGCCGAACTCGCCGCGGCCGGCGATTTCGCCGACGTCCTCGAGCTCTGGCGCGCGTGCCATGCGCCCGGCATCGTCCTCCGCCGCGCCGGCCGCCGCTACATGCGCCTCGACTCCGCCGTCGCAGGCTATGCCCGCCTCTCCCCGTCCATCCGCCGCGAATTCCTCACCTACACCCTCGTCGGCCTCGCGGGCCAGCAGGACGCCCTCGAAGCCCGCGCCGTTGCGCTGGAAAAAAGCATCGCGGACATCTCGCGCGAAAAGATCGACCTCGCCCGCGAAAGCGTCTGCATGGCCCTGGCCGGCCTGCCCGACGAACCGCTGCTGCTCAAGAAGGCCGTCTTCATGATCGCCGGCGACGTCACCTACCAGATGGCCCATCGCGTGCCCCGGCCCGAAAAAAGCTCCGGCCAGATGGTCCGCGGCTCCGACCTCGATATCATCGTCGTCGTGTCCGACACCCTGCCCGAGGCTCCTTGCCGCGCCCTCGACGACGCCATCTACCGCCAAAAACACTACCTCCTGACCCACCCCGACCACCGCGAGGAAATCGACTACGTCCTCAAGCCCCTGGCCAAGGTCCGCCAGCAGCTCGCCTTCGACCGCTTCGAACACATGGTCGCCTGCAAGATCCTCTGCGAATGCCAGCTCCTCTACGGCTCCCCCTTCCTCTTCGACGAACTCATGCAGATCGTCGAGGCTTCCGGCGTCCGCGCCAAGCTCGACGCCCTCCAAGCCGCGGCCGAAACCGAACGCCGCGACGCCGAACGCATCCTGCTCGATCCCGCCGCCTGCGCGAAAAACCACCTGCACCTCTTCTACACCCGCGAAGAGAGCGACGAAATCTACTGAGCCCCCCGCCGCGGGGAATCGCGGCTTATCCCCCCGCCGGCGGTTTTACGTAGCGTGGAAAAAAGTTTTCCACGGTGTGGAAAAATCGGGCAAAGTTTTTACGTAGCGTGGAAAAACCGATGGGCCGCGATTCCCCTCGGGAGGAGGCGCTTAGCCGATTTCCTTCTTCAGCGCCGCGGCGATGGCGTCGCACAGGCGCGCCACGACGGCGTCGGTCGGCCCTTCGACCATCACGCGGCACAGGTTCTGCGTGCCGGAATAGCGCACCAGCACGCGGCCGTCCTGCCCCAGCTCCTTTTCCGCGGCGGCGATCGCCGTCTGGACGCCCGGCAGGCTTTCCAGCGGCGGGCGGCTCGCCAGCTCCACGTTGACGAGTTTCTGCGGCGCCAATTTCAGCACCGCGGCCAGCGCCGACGCCTCCCGGCCGGAGCGGCGCAGCACGGCCAGCAGCTGCAGCGCGGCCACGATGCCGTCGCCCGTCGTCTGCTGGTCCAGGAAAATCATGTGGCCCGACGGCTCCGCGCCGATCACGCCGCCCTTGGCCTTCATCGTTTCCAGCACGTAGCGGTCGCCCACCGCGCTGCAAGCCAGCTCGATGCCCAGCTTGCGCATCGCCGCGTGCAGCCCGAAGTTGCTCATCACCGTGCCCACGGCGACGTTGTTCGCCAGCCGGCCGCGTTCCTTCAGGTCCTTCGCGCAAACCGCCAGGACGTGGTCGCCGGTCAGTTCGGCGCCCGTTTCATCCACCGCGATCAGGCGGTCGCCGTCGCCGTCGAACGCCAGCCCGACGTCGGCGCGCTCGGCCAGCACCTGCTCGCGCAAGGCGGCGGTATGCTGCGAGCCGCTGTTCGCGTTGATGTTCAGCCCGTTCGGCGTGCAGTGCAGGCTCGTCACGGCCGCGCCCAGTTCCTTGAACACCGCCGGCGCGGCCTTGTAGGTCGCCCCGTTGCCGCAATCCACCACGATGCGCACGCCCTTCAGATCCAGCTCCTTGGGAAAGGTCCGCTTGCAAAACGCGATGTAGCGCTCCAAGGCGTCTTCCACGCGAAACGACTTGCCGATGCCCCCGCCCGTCGGCAACAGGCTCGTCAGCGTTCCATCCGACATCAGTTTTTCGATCTCGGCTTCTTCCGCGTCCGGCAGCTTGAAGCCGTCGCACGAAAAGATCTTGATTCCGTTGTCCTGGTACGGATTGTGCGACGCCGAAATGACGAAGCCCGCATCCGCCTTCTGGTCCCGCACCAGCACGGCGATGCCCGGCGTCGGCAGCGTCCCCACGAGGATGGCGTCCGCGCCCATGGAGCACAGGCCGGCCACCAGCGCGTTTTCGAGCATGTAGCCGCTCAGGCGCGTATCCTTGCCGATCAAGACGCGCGGGCGGCGGCCGCTCTTGCGTTCCTTGAGCACGTGCGCCACCGCGCGGCCGAGATTCACGGCCGTTTCCACCATCATCGGATCGCGGTTCGCGACGCCGCGCACGCCATCGGTTCCAAACAGGGATTTTTTGCTCATGTTTTCGTTTATGTTCCGGCCGGCGCCAAGGCCGAGGCCACGATCTTTTGCAACCACGCGGTGCCCGACGCCTTCGCCGCCGCCGGCAAGGCCTGCACCCGCGCCACGTAGGTTTCTTCCTTCGCCGCGGTCCAGGCGGCGAGGAACGCCGTCTTTTCGGCGCACGCCACGTCGCCCGCCGCCGCCAGGCGCGCGCGTGCCGCCGGCCAGCCGGCGCACAGGGCCTCGTGGTCGCGGCGCAGCGCTTCGTCCAGCGCCGCCCGATCTTCGGCCGCGATTTTTTCCACAACCTCGTCGAGGCGTTTCAGGCGTTCCTTTCGCGCCTGCGCCAGTTGCCGCAACGCGCCGGCGAGACAGGCCGCGCCGTGGGGCGTCTTTTCCATCAACGGCCGCCGGACCTGCCCATACCACGTTTCCAAGGCCGCGAGATTTCCGACGTACGCCGCGCCGTTCTTCATGACGCGCGCGACCGACCGGTAGCCCGTCTCATACGGGAACGTGCCCGCATGCGGCATCGTCGGCACCACCAAGTGCCCGCCCTCCGGCACGTCCTTGCGCAGGACGTGGCCCGCGGCCAGCACCGTGCCGAACTCGATCTGCACCGGCCCGGCGATACCCCCCTGCCCGCCCAGGAAGATCGGCGCCTGATCCAGCATGACTCCGCGCGGCACGTCGCCGATCAGCGAGGCCGTCGCCTTGTCGCCGTGCGGCGTGTAGTTGAAATGGATGAACGAGGAACCGATTTCGCTGTGTTCCTTGCGGCTGCGGCCGCCGGCCATCAGCGCGTCGCAGAAATTGATCAGGCTGCCGCCCACCACGAAGGGGAAGAAAATCGTCTGCTTCAGGCCCACGGCATGCGCCGCTTCGGCGCCTTCTTCCAGGATCGTGCCCGGCCGCACCTGCGCGCCGCTGCCCAGCGCCGCCCCGTCGAGGAAAACCGCCCCGCAGAACGAACCGCCCTTGAGCTGCACGCCCGCCCCCAGCTGGCAGTCGTCCACCGTCGCCGGCGCCTCGCGCCCGAGCACGCAGCCGGACCCGATGCTCGTTTCGGCGCCGAACACCTTGCAGCCCGCGTGGATGACCGCGTCCGGCGCGATTCGGGCCGGATCCACTTCGTCGCCGATCTCCACCGAGGCCGGCGCCGCGATCTTCACCCCGCGCCGCAGCAGTTCTTCGATGCGCTTCATTTGCGCAACAGCGCCCCCGCCACCACCCCGATGCCCGCCGCCGCCAGCAGCGCGTACGACGCGTTCACGGTCTTCTTGAAGGTGAACAGGTTCACCGTCACGCTGTCCCGCGTCATGATCAAGACGACGATGAACGCGGCCAGAACCACGAGTCCCAGGATCATTCCTTTGCTCATCTCGATCCGCCTTTCGATTCGTTTGGAAACTATCCCACGTCTCCGGCCGCTTTTCACGCCTTTTTCCGCGGCGCGACCCCCGGCGCGAGCCGCGATTCCCGGAGCGCAGGCTCAGGCGACGGGCAGGCCGTCGCGCAGCACCACGTGCCGCCGGCAGCGGGCGGCGACGGCTTCGTTGTGCGTGACGATCACGAGGGTGAGGCTCCGCTCCGCCGCCAGATCGAACAAATAGCGCAGGACATCCTCGCCGGTCTGGGAGTCGAGGTTGCCGGTGGGTTCGTCGGCCAGCAGCAGCTCGGGGCCGTTCATCAGCGCGCGGGCCAGCGCCACGCGCTGCTGTTCGCCGCCCGACAGCTCGTTGGGCCGATGCGCGGCGCGATCGGTCAGGCCCACGCGCGCCAGCAGGTCCGCCGCCTGGGCGCGCAGTTTGGCGCCGCGCAGGAAGGCGCCCGTCGCGCTCAGGCCCGGCAAGAGCACGTTCTCCAGCACCGTCAATTCCGGCAGCAGATGGTAGGCCTGGAACACGAAACCGATCTTCCGCGCGCGGATGGCCGAGCGCTCGCGGTCGCCGACGGCGTAGAGGTCGCGGCCGCGATAGAGCACCTGTCCCGACGTCGGCCGGTCCAGCCCGCCCAGCACGTGCAGCAGCGTGCTCTTGCCCGCGCCGCTCATGCCGGTGATCGCCAGCGATTCGCCCGCGGCAATGGAGAGATCCACGCCGCGCAGCACCTCCAGCGTGCGCGTTTCCACGGCGTAGGAGCGGCGGACGGCGACGGCTTCGATGAGGCTACTCATAGCGCAGGGCCCTCACCGGATCGAGTTTCGCCGCCTGCCAGGCGGGAATCACCGCCGCCAAGGTGCAGATCACCAGAACGGACACCGCCACCAGGACCACGTCGCCGGGCATGGTGTGCGACGGCAGCTCCGCCAGATGGTAGAGCTCTTCCGGCAGCAGCTGCATGCCGCAGCGGTCGTTCAGGAAATGCAGCAGGTCGTTGCGGTACTTCAGCACGACCAGCCCCGTCGCGATCCCCAGCGTCGTGCCCAGCACCCCTTCGATCCACCCCTGCCAGAAAAACACCCGCATGATGCCGCCCGACGAAAAGCCCAGCGAGCGCAGCAGGCCGATCTCGCGCGTCTTCTGGACCGTCACCGTGATCAGGGTGTTGGTGATGCCGAAGGCGGCGACGATGGTGATGAAGATCAGGAGGAAGAACATCATGTTCTTTTCGACCCGCAAGGCGGCGAAAAGCTGCTGGTTCTGCTCCATCCAGGTGGTCACGTAGACGCCGGGCCCGAGGCGCCGGCGCAGTTCGTTCGCCACCTGGTCCGCCGCGTAGGGGTCCTTCGTCATCACCTGGATGGCCTCCAGGCCGGTGCCGCCGCAAAAGTCGCGCGCATCCCACAAGGAGGCCACGAGGAAACCCATGTCGAAATCCCACATGCCGATCTCGAAGAGGCCCGCCACCTTCATTTCCGTCGGCAGGCGGATTTCGTCCTTGTCCATGAAGGTCGCCGGCGAATAGACCGTCAGCGCGTCGCCCACCCCGACGCCGAGGCGCCGGGCGAGATCGCTGCCGACGACGACGTCGCCGTCGGCCACGGAAAATTCGCCGGCCACCAGGCTCTGGGGAATGCGGCTGACGCTCCCTTCGCGTTCCGGGTCCACGCCGCGGATCATCGGGGTTTCGACCTGCCCGTTGGGCTTCTGGATGAAAACGAGGCTTTGCAGGAACGGCGCGGCGCCGACGACGCCCGGCACCGCCTCGATCCGCTCGCAGAGGGATTCTTCTTCCTCCCCCAGCCCGCCGGGAACCGAGACCGTGACGTGGGAGTTGAAGTCGAGGATCTTGTCGCGCCACATCTCGTCGAAGCCCGTCATCACGGAAAGCACGATGACGAGGACGGCCACGCCGAGCAGCACGCCCAGCGTCGACAGCACGGTCACCACCGAGAGGAACGTGCGCTTCGGCTTGAGGTACTTCAGCGCCAGGAACAATGAAAACGGCAGCGTCATTCGGCCTGCGGCTCTTCCGGCTTGGGTTCGCGATTCTTCATCTGCGGGAACAGCATCACGTCGCGGACGTTTTCCTCGCCGGTCAGGACCATGACGAGGCGATCGATGCCGATGCCCATGCCGCCGGCCGGCGGCATGCCGTGTTCGAGCGCGCGCAGGAAATCCTCGTCGATCTTGGAAGCGTCGCCCGCGGCCTGCTCCTCGAGGCGCGCGCGCTGGTCGAGCGGATCGTTCAGCTCGGTATAGCCCGGGCACAGCTCGCGCCCGCGCACCACCAGCTCGAACACGTCGACGACGGACGGATCGTCCTCGCAGCGCTTGGCCAGCGGCACCAGCTCCGCCGGCAGGCGCGTCACGAAGGTCGGCTGCATCAGGGTCTTTTCCACCAGCTTGTCGTAGACCTCGTGGGTGATCTGCGCGTGGGTCATTTCATTCGGGATATCCAATTCCCGGGCCCGCGCCCATTCGCGGGCCGACTCGACGGTCCGGCCGAACCAATCCGCGCCGGCCTTTTCGAGCACGAGATCGCGATAGGTCGCCACGCGCCAGGGCGGCGCCAAGTCGATCTTCTCCTGGCCCTCCTTGCCCACAATCGTCGTGCCGCAGACGTCCTGCGCCGCGCCGCTGACGAGCTCTTCGACGAGCTTCATCATCGTCTTCACGTCGCCGTAGGCCTCGTAGATTTCCAGCGCGGTGAATTCGGGATTGTGCGAGCGGTCGAGGCCTTCGTTGCGGTAGTTCTTGCCGAGCTCGAACACCTTGTCGTAGCCGCCCACCAGCAGGCGCTTGAGGTACAGCTCCGGCGCGATGCGCATGTACATCGACTGGCCCAGGGCGTTGTAGAACGTCTTGAACGGGTTGGCGATCGCGCCGCCGGCCATCGTCTGCAGCACCGGCGTCTCCACCTCGAAATAGCCGCGCGCCTCCAGGAAGCGGCGGATGAACGACAGGATGCGGCTGCGCGCGTTGAAGACCTTGCGCACGTCCGGATTCGCGATCAGGTCCAAATAGCGCTGGCGATAGCGGACTTCGGTGTCTTGCAGGCCGTGCCACTTTTCCGGCAGCGGGTGCAGCGCCTTGGAGAGCAGTTCCCACTTCAGCACCTTGAGCGACTGCTCGCCCGTGCGCGTGACGAACAATTCGCCCTCCGCGCCGAGGAAATCGCCCAGATCCACGGCCTTGAACGCCGCGAAGGATTCGTCGCCCAGCGCGTTTTTCTGCACGTAGATCTGGAACTTGTCCGTCCCGTCCTGCAGGTGGGCGAACACGCTCTTGCCCATCTCGCGCACGGCGACCACCCGGCCGGCGATGCGCACGGCCCGGCCTTCGGCGAATGCCGACCGCACGTCGGCCAGCGACCCCGTCCGTTCGAACGCCCGGCCGTACGGCCGGTGGCCCGCCGCCTTCAGCGTCTCCAGATGGGCCAGCCGCTGCTGGCGGAACTCGATTTCGTGCGCGCTCAATTCCATGATGGTCCTCGTCTTGTAAAACGCGCCCACCTTACCCCGCCCCTTCCCCGAAATCCAGCCCTTTTCCCGCCGCCGGCGGCCGCGCCGGCCAAAAGAAAGGCCCCCGTTTCCGGGGGCCCGCGGGGCTGCAAAACTGGTGGAGGCGGCGGGAGTCGAACCCGCGTCCGCACAAGCGTCGCATCGGCGTCTACGCGCGTATTCCGCAATTAAGTTTCGCCATGCCGCCTGCCCACGGACAGGCCAGCGGCACCGCAATCAACCTGTTGGTTCTCGCTCCTCCGCCCGGTTGCCCGGCCGAGGTCGCCAGCCTGCTGAATGACATCCGGGTCCGCCCCGCAGGCGAGAACGGCCGAACGTCGCGGAACTAAGCCGCGAAGGCCAATTGTTCGTTGGCTTTTGTGTTTTTTCCCGGAGGTTTAACGAGGCCAACCGGGGTCCTCGGCGCGCGACCGAAGCTTCAACTGGCACGTCGAAACCGGTCGCCCCCGCAAAATCGAATGTATCCCACCCGCCCCCTTCGTGCAAGCCGCCCGGAACGGAAACGGAAACCCCGCCTCAATACTTGGCGCCGTTCATCGTCATCACCTGAACGACGATCAGCCCGATGATCACCAGCATGGAAACGATGGAAATCGCGGACCAAGCCGCACCCGGGCCTTCTTCTTCCTGGATCGTGAAAATGGGTTCGGCCGACGAAACCGCCGGCGACGTGGATCCGGAAATCGTGATGGCGGCGCCACCGGCGCTTCCGGGCCTCTTCAACTTGATGGTCGGCCGTCCGGCCGGAGCTTCGGCCGCCTCTTCCGTTTCGGGACGCCCCGGCGAAAACGTGCTGGGCGCGCCGCCCACGCGCACGGTCGGACGGCTACCGATGCGGATGGTGCGCGGCTGCGCCGCCGGCGACGAACTCAGCGGAATTTTGCTGGTGTCGAGCAAGGCGGTCCGCCGCTTGTAGGCGTCTTCGTCCGCAGGAGGCATGGCGGAGAGGCCGACGCGGGACGTCTGGGCCTTGGCGGCCCCCGGGATGGCGGAAATGTCGATGCGCGAGGTCGCCTTCTTGGGATTGGCGCCGATGCGGATGCCGCTGGTGGCGGGCGAGCCGGGGATGGTGGCTTTGCTCAGATCGATGCGCGAGGTCGATGCTTTGACCGCACTGAGATCCAAGGGTTTGAGTTCGTTGTCACCGGCCATGGTCCATCCTCCGTGTCTTCAAGACTGTGTGGGAGATACTACGGTGCCCGAATCGGCCCCGTCAACCTCTTTTCGGCCGCACGAACACCGCAGGCAACGAGTCAAAACGCCCATCATGCACATGCCTTGCCTCGCCTCGGACCCCCGCTCGGTCCACCAATGCCGTCAGGCATACACTGAATCCCGTTCTATTTTCCGGGAAAAACCGCCCCTCTTCCCGTTCCGGTCCGATCGACCACGACGCTCCGGCAACCGGTTCATAGTTAATTAACTATATGTGCGATTATTCATGCACTGATGATTCGATATATGCTTATTTATCGAATGAATTGCGTATTTTACCAGACATAGTTAATTAACTATATACCTGCCGGATCGCAGGAAGGCGTTTAGCCGACGCATAAAAAAGAGCCCTCCTGGCAGGAGGGCTCTCCCGTTGGCGACCGAACGGCCGCCTAGATGGCCTTGAAGCAGAGGGTCGCGTTGTGTCCGCCGAAACCCAGCGAATTGTTCAGGCATGCCCGGATCTTGGCCTTGCGGGCCGCATTGGGCACGTAGTCCAGGTCGCACGCCGGATCCGGCGTCGTGTAGTTGATCGTCGGGGGCAAAACGCCGTCGCGGATGGCCAAGGCGCACACGACGGATTCGACGCCGCCGGCGGCGCCCAGCAGGTGGCCCGTCATGCTCTTGGTCGAACTCACGGCGATTTGGCGGGCGCGCTCCTCGCCCAGCGCGATCTTGATGGCCTTGGTTTCGCCGGCGTCGTTGAGGGGCGTGCTGGTGCCGTGGGCATTGACGTAATCGATGTCCGCCGGGGTCAGTCCGGCGTCCTGCATGGCGAGCTGCATGCCGCGGGAAGGTCCGGACGCGCTCTCGTCGGGCGCGGTGATGTGATAGGCGTCGCCGGTGCAGCCGAATCCGGCCAGTTCGCAGTAGATCTTCGCGCCGCGAGCCTTGGCGTGCTCGTATTCCTCGACGATCAGCATGCCGGAGCCTTCCGCCATGACGAATCCGTCGCGATCCTTGTCGAACGGGCGGCTGGCGGTCTGGGGGCTGTCGTTGCGGGTGCTCAAGGCGCGCATGGCGTTGAAACCGCCCACGCCCAGTTCGCAAATGGCGCCTTCGGAACCGCCGGCGAGCATCGCATCCGCCTTGCCGCGGCGGATGAGCTCGAGCGCCTCGCCGATGCAATGGGTACCGGACGCGCAGGCCGTCACGATGGCGAAATTGGGGCCCTTCATCCCATGGTTGATGGAAATGATTCCCGGCAGGATGTTGGTGATCATCTGGGGAATGATGAACGGCGAAAAGCGTCCCGGCCCCCGGGACCGCAGCACGTCCATCTGCGACTGCAGGATCTGCAGGCCGCCGACGCCCGACGCGGCGATGACGCCGACGCGGGTCGCGTCTTCCTTGGCCATGTCCAATCCGGAATCGTCCACGGCCATCTTGGCGGCGGCGACGCCGTAGTGGCAGAACGGATCCAAATGGCGGGCTTCCTTCTTGGACATGAAGTCTTCGACGTTGAAGCCCTTGACCTGGCCGGCGAATTTCGTGTCGAACGCCGCGGTATCGAAATAGGTGATGGGACCGATGCCGTTCTCGCCGGCCTGGATCGCCGCCCAGAAGGAATCCAGCGTGCTGCCCACGGGGCTCACCACGCCTAAACCCGTCACGACTACGCGTCTATTTTCCGCCATGGCCTACCGTCCCATCTCTCGTTCGTTGTTCGTTTGAAAAACGGGCCGAGCCTCCGCCTCGCGGCGAGCGGTCCCGGCCCCATGTCTCGATCGATCCAGGCAAGCGACTTACTTGTCGAAGCCCTTTTCCTGCAAATACTTGATCACCGCGCCGACGGTCGTCAGCTTCTCGGCGTCCTCGTCGGGAATCTCGGCGCCGAATTCTTCTTCGAAGGCCATGACCAGCTCGACGGTATCCAGCGAGTCGGCGCCCAGATCCTCGATGAAGGAGGCTTCCGGAACGACCTGATCCTTGTTCACGCCCAACTGCTCGACGATGATGTCTTTGACTTTGTCTGCAAGAGCCATTGTGTTTCTCCGTTGTTGTTTTCTTTTTTTAAATCACCACACCATGCCGCCGCAGACCGCCAAGGTCTGCCCGTTCACGTAGGCGGCGGCGTCGCTGGCCAAGAACGCCACGGCCTTGGCGACGTCTTCGGGTTCGCCCAGCCGGCCCAGCGGCACCATCTTGAGCATCGCGTCCTTGACCGGCTCCGCAAGCTTGTCGGTCATGGCCGTGCGGATGAAACCGGGGGCGACCGCGTTCACGCGGACGTTCCGGCTGCCGAGTTCCTTGGCGGTGGTCTTGGTCAACGCGATGAGGCCGGCCTTGGAAGCCGTGTAGTTCGCCTGGCCCGCGTTGCCCATGATGCCCACCACGCTGGCGATGTTCACGATCGCCCCGGAACGCTGCTTCATCATGGATTTCACGACGGCCTTGGTCACCAGAAACGCGCCCTTGAGATTGATGTCGAGCACCGCGTCCCAATCCTCTTCCGTCATGCGGATCAGAAGGGTATCGCGGGTAATGCCCGCGTTGTTGACCAGCACGTCGATGCGCCCGAAATCGGCGAGAACCTTGGCGACGGCCTCCCCCACGGCGGCGCCGTTGGCCACGTCCATCGCATAGCCTTCCGCCCGACGGCCGAGGGCCTTCACCTTGGCGATCGTGTCCTCCAGCCATTCCGCCTTCACGTCGCACAAGGCCAGATCCGCCCCGTCGGCGGCCAGTTGCAAGGCGATGGCTTGGCCGATGCCGCGGGCGGCGCCGGTCACCAAGGCGATTTTGTTTTCCAAAGGCTTCATCGTGATTGGATTCCTAGGGTCAGGAGAACAGTTTGGCGGCCTCTTGGGCCCCCGCCAAGTCAAAAATGCTGGCAATCGGCACATCGGACGCAATCCGCTTGACCAGACCGGCCAATACTGTACCCGGGCCGCATTCGCAACCCGCGGTCATTCCGGCCGCCACCATATCGCCGACGCCATCGGTCCAGCGCACGGACGAAACGACCTGATCCACCATCCGGCGGCGGATGTCGGCAGGTTCCCCGTGCGGTTTTCCCGTCACGTTCGACCAAACGGGGAACGCCGGGGGCCGGAATTCGACGTCTTGCAGGAATTCGGCCAAGCGATCCGCGGCCGGTCGCATCAGGGAAGAATGGAACGCGCCGGCCACGGTCAGGCGCAAGGCGCGTTTGGCGCCGGCGGCTTTCGCGGCGGTTTCGCCGGCCGCGATCCGGTCGGCATGCCCCGACAGCACCGTCTGCACGGGCGAGTTCAAATTGGCGACTTCCAGACCGCTGGCCTGGGCCACTTCCTGGACCTTGTCCAGCGGCAAGCCGATGATCGTCAACATCCCGCCGGGAGTCGCCTCGCAGGCTTCCTGCATGAAGCGCCCGCGGGCGCGCAGCACGCGCAACGCGTCTTCGAAAGACACCACGCCGGCTTCGTGGAGCGCCGCCCACTCGCCCAGGCTGTGGCCGGCCGCGCCGGCCACTTGGAGCTTGTCGCCGGCGAAATGCGCCAGCGCGGCGCGCGCCGCCCGGCTCACCGCGAAAATCGCCGGCTGGGCGACGTCGGACTTCGTCAATTCCTCGATCGGGCCTTCGGCGCACAGTTTCAGCAGGTCGAACCCGAGGACTTCGCCGGCGCGCGCGAACAGCGCGCGGCATTCGTCCAGCCCTTCGGCCAATTCGCGGCCCATCCCGACCGCCTGGGCTCCCTGCCCCGGAAACAACAACATGGTGCTCATAGCCACTCCACCACGGAACCGCCCCACGACAGCCCGCCGCCAAAGGCCACCATCAGGATCTTGTCTCCGCTCTTGATCTTGCCGGCCGCAAAGGCTTCGGACAGCGCCAAGGGAATCGACGCCGCCGAGGTGTTGCCGTAGCGGTCCAGGTTCAGGAATACCTTGTCCATGACGCCTTCACCCAGGCGCTTGGCCACGGCTTCGACGATGCGCATGTTGGCTTGGTGCGGCACCATGAGATCGACTTCGGCCACCGTCAGGCCGGCGCGCGCGATCGCGGTTTGCGCGGCTTCCAGCATCGTGTTGACCGCGATTTTAAACGTTTCGCGCCCCGCCATGTGGATCGTGTGCAAATGATTCTGGACCGTTTCCGCCGAAGCCGGCAATTTGCAGCCGCCGGCCGGGATGGAAAGGAAATCGGCCTGGTTGCCGTCGACGCCCAGGAGGCTCGACCGGATGCCGGGCCGGTCGGAGGGCTTCAGCACGACGGCTCCGGCCCCGTCGCCGAACAGCACGCAGGTATTGCGGCTCGTCCAGTCCGTCACCGCGCTGAGTTTCTCCGTGCCGATCACCAAGGCGTTGCGGACGCGCCCGGACTCGATGGCGGCCGCGGCGGCATCCAAAGCCATTAGGAAGCCCGAGCAGGCGGAAGAAAGATCGAACCCGTAGGCGCGCGACGCGCCGAGGGCGGCTTGGATCAGGCAGGCCGTGCTGGGAAAAATCATGTCGGGCGTGCAGGTGGCCACGTAGATGGCTTCCACGTCGGCCGGCGCGATTCCGGCGCGTTCAAGGGCCATGCGGGCGGCGACCGCGCCCATGGCGGACGTCGTTTCGTCCGGCGCGGCGATGCGGCGCTCGCGGATGCCGGTGCGCGTCAGGATCCACTCGTCGCTCGTCTCGACCATCTTCTCGAGATCGGCGTTCGTCAACACCTTGGCGGGCGCATAGTGGCCGACGCCGGCGATGGCGGCATAGGTCTTCGGGCTCATGTCGCAGTCTCTTCCGGGGTGGTCTGGAGCGCGGCGCATTTGCGCACGCCGTCCAGAATGGCTTCGTTCACGCGGTGTTCCACCGCCTGCACGGCCTGCAGGATGCCGTTCTTGGCGGCGATCTTGTCCGAGCTGCCGTGGCCGATGATGCAAATGCCGTTGACGCCCAGCAACGGGGCGCCGCCATAGGTTTTCTGGCTCGTTTTTTTCTTCAGCGCGCGCAGGCCGCCGCTGAGCAGCAGCGCGCCCAACACGCGGATCGGATTGCGCGTCAGCTCGTGCTTGAGCCACTTGCCGATGGCGTGGGCGACGCTTTCGCTGGTCTTGAGGATCACGTTGCCCGTGAACCCGTCGCACACGACCACGTCGACCTCGCCCTCGAAGATGTCGTGGCCTTCCACGTTGCCGATGAAGCGGACGGGAGCCTGTTCCAGCAAATCGAAGGCTTCCTTGCTCAGGGCGTTGCCCTTGGCTTCCTCGGTGCCGACGCTCATGAGCCCGACTTGCGGATCCGCCTGGCCGATCACCCGCTGGGAATAGGCCGCTCCCATGATGGCGAACTGCATCAGAATTTCCGGCGTGCAATCGGTGGTGGCGCCGCCGTCGATCACGACCACGGGCTTGGCGGCCGGCGTCGGCATGGCCACGGCGATGCCCGGACGGCGGATGCCTTCCAGCGTGCGCAGTTTCAGCGTGGCCGCGGCCACGGCCGCGCCCGTACTGCCGGCGGCGAACACGGCATCGGCCTCGCCGTTCTTGACGAGATCCATCGAGCGGTTGATGGAGGAATCCTTTTTCCGCCGGACGGCGGTGGCCGGCGATTCCCCCATGCCGACCACTTCCGAGGCGTGCCGGATCTCGATGCGACCCGGATTCCCGCCGCAACGCGCGATTTCCGCCTGGATGGCCTTCTCGTCGCCGACGAGATACAGGCCATCGATGGCGGCGCATTCCTTGACGGCAAGCAACGCGCCTTCCACGATGGCTTGGGGGGCAAAATCGCCCCCCATGGCGTCCACGGCGATTCGCATGGCGTTCAGTGGCCGGCCGCCGAAGCGGGACCGCCCGAAATCAATCCTGCGTTTCTTGGATCACGACCTGGCGGCCATTGTATTTGCCGCACGACGGACACACGCGATGGGGTTGGCGCGGAGCGCCGCATTCGGGACACGCCTGAGTCGTGGCCTGCGGGATCTTGCCGGCCCATGCGGCCTTGCGCGTGCGCAGGCGGCTTTTCGACACTTTTCTTTTCGGGACTGCCATGTTCTTTCTCCTCGTTCACTTCCGGCCCCGGCCGGTTCCGCCTTTAGGCGGCCGGGGGCCGGGGGTTGCAATCAATTGATCCAGCGCGGACCACGGCGACGGCCCCTTTTCGGGGGGGACGCAGCCGCAAGGCCCTTCGTTCAGATCCTGGCCGCATTGGGCACACAAGCCCTTGCAGCTACCGTGGCAGAGGGGAAATCCGGGGATTTCCAGCAACAAGTCCTCTCTCACGTCGGCCGAGACGTCCAGAAACTCCGGATGCTCTGCCCATTCGTAAGCGTGCAAGAATGACGAAACCCGGGCGGTTGTCGAGAAAAATTGCGCGCAACGCGAGCAGCGCAGCCTCAGGGCCGCTTCCACCTGCCCGCGCACGACCAACTCCTGTCCCGCCCTTTCCACCGTAAGATCGTAGCGGATGGGCCCATCCGACCGCGCCACGGGGTCCTGCGCCAGGTCCAGCAGGTCGCCGGAAACCTCGCCCGAAACGGCATAGCCGTCTTCGCCGATCTGGGTGGTTTCGATGCGTATCATGGCCATATCTTCGGTTTGCGGATCCAGACGGCGGGGGGCCAACGGGCCGCGGGACGGCTTATGGAGCCGCCAGCTTCTTTTTCAGCGCGACCGCCACCGCGGGCGGCACGAATTGGTCCACGTTGCCGCCCAGCGCCGCGATTTCCCGCACCATGCTGGAACTGACGTAGCTGAAATCCTCGTTGGGCATCAGGAACAGCGTCTCGATGTCCGGCGCCAACTTGCGATTGGTCAGCGCCATCTGGAATTCGTACTCGAAGTCGGAAAACGCCCGGAGTCCCCGGATCAGGGTGTGGATGCCGCGTTTCCGCGCCCAATGCACCAGCAGACCGCCGAACGGAACCACCTCCACGTTCTCCAGATGGGCGAGACTCGATTTCGCCAGTTCCAGGCGTTCCGCCGTGCTGAACAGCAGCGTCTTGCGGGGGTCCTCGGCCACCGCCAGCGTCAGGTGCTCGAAAACGTGCGCGGCGCGGGCCGCCACGTCGAGATGGCCGAACGTCATCGGATCGAACGTCCCGGCATAGACCGCGCGGCTCACGGATCGTCCTCCTCGCCGCCCTTGCCGGTCGCCGCGACTTCCAAATCCTCTTCCGGCGGCAGATGCGCCAGAAAACGGCGGAAAAAAAACGGCGAAATGAACGCGAACCAGACGCCATAGGCGAACATGACCGCGGCCGAATAGATCGCCACCGCCGGAATGAACAGCATGACCACGCAGGCCATGAACGGAATCAGCACCTTGGGATTCTTCGTCGGCTTGGAATAGCGGATGCGCGAAACCTGCAGCGCCAGCATCGCCAACACGGCCAGCCAGAAGCCGGCGGCCAGCGGACCGTCGCGGAGGGACAGCAGCGGCAGCGCCGCGGCCCACGGGCTTTCCAGCGCGATCAGATAGGCCGCCACGAATCCCGCCGCAGTCGTGATCGGCAAGCCCAGGAATCCCCGCTGGCCCCGGTACGGATCCACCGCGCGGAAACGCGACAGGCGCGCCGCGCCCGACATCACGTAGAGGAACGCCAGCGCCAGACCCCAGAACGGAACCGTCTGCAGCCCGCCCGGATAGAAATACAGCAACACCGCCGGCGCGATGCCGAAACTCGTGACGTCCACGAACGTGTCCAGTTCCGCCCCGAAGACCGTCTGTCCCCGCAGCAACCGCGCCAACGTCCCGTCCAGTCCGTCCAGGATCAGCGACACCAGGATCAGCTGGGCCGACAGCAGGAAGCTCCCCTGCCCCGCCGCCAGAATGCTGCCCATGCCGGCGCACAGCGCCAGGAACGTGCACGAGCACGGGATGAATTTCCGAAGCGTCTGCGACATCACGTCCTCGCTTGTTTCAGCCGCGCCACCACGGTTTCCCCGGCACGCACCTTGTCGCCGCGCTGGACCGTCGCCTCGACGTCCGCCGCGGGAAAATACAGATCCATGCGGGACCCGAACTTCATCATGCCCAGCCGCTGGCCCTTCTCGACCTGCGTACCGGCCTCCTGCCAATAGACCACGCGCCGCACGATCGGCCCCACGATCTGTCGCTCCAGGCACCGCGTCTTTTCGCCCTCCACCAGGATCGAGCTGTGCTCGTTGTATTCCGACGAGCGCGCATCCATGGTGAACAGGTGCCGGCCGGGGGTATAGCCGGCTTCTTTGATCGTGCCGCTCAGCGCGTGGCGGTTCACGTGCACGTTGAACGGGTTCAGGAACACGCTGATCCGCATCGCCGGGCACTTCAGGAAGCGCGTCTCGTCGATGAATTCCACCGAGCGCACCACCCCTTCGGCCGCCGAGACGAACTCGTCCGGACCGCAGGTCGGCGTCCGTTCCGGATCCCGGAAGAAGTACAGCATGAACAGGCAACCGACCAAGCCCAAGGCATACAAGGTCCAAGCCGCCCACATCGCCGCCGGCGCGTAGTTGGTCACGATCATGGCCGCCACCGAACAAACCACGGGGATGCCGACGATCAAGGAATAGCCGTCTTTGACGATTTTCATATTCAATCGTTATCCTATCGGCCTCGCCGCCGGCCTGCAAATCTTTTCACCCCGCCCGGCGGGTCGCCGGCCGCGACTTTTCCGCACGGCGCAAGCCATTGACGGGATTCGCCGGCGCGCGGAACGAGCGGTTCAGCGCGCGACGAAAACGGCCAGGCTTTGGCCCGCCACGGTCGCGACCGGTCGGCCGGCGCGGCGCACGGCAGGCTCCTTCTCCGCCGTTCCCAGAACATAGGCCCACGGCGCGCCGCTGTCGTTGGGCGGCAGTTCGAACTCCAGCGGATCCGGCCCGGCGTTGAACACCAGGAACAGATGGTCGTCGTCGGCCGCTGCCCCGGTGTGCGTGCTCCGGCCGTCGATGCGGCAGGCGAGCGCGACACCCTTCTCCCAGTCGGGCTGCGGAGCGCCGTCCGGACCGTACCAGCGGATGTCCGGCCAATCGCCGGCGTGGTTCTTGCCTTTGAAGAACGACGTGCGCGACAGGGCCGGGTGGGCCTGGCGGAAAGCGATCGCTCGCTGCGTGAATTCGTACAGCTCGCGGTTCTTCCGGAGGAAACTCCAGTCCACCCACGAGATTTCGTTGTCCTGGCAGTAGGCGTTGTTGTTGCCCTGCTGCGTGCGGCCGAATTCGTCGCCGCCCAGGATCATCGGCACGCCTTGCGAGAGGAACAGCGTGGCGATCAGGTTCTTTTGCCGGCGGAGGCGCCGGGCGAGGATGACCGGATCGTCGGTGGGCCCTTCCTTGCCGCCGTTGTCGCTGTGGTTGTGGTTGTCGCCGTCGCGGTTGTCCTCGCAGTTGGCCAGGTTGTGCTTCTCGGCGTAGGACACGATGTCGGCGATGGTGAAGCCGTCGTGGCTGGCGACGTAGTTGACGCTCTTGATCGGCGATTGGCCGTCGCGATCGTAGAGATCGGGGCTGCCGCACAGGCGCGTGGCGAAGGTGCTCGGCGTCGAGGCGCCGCGCCAGAAGTCGCGGACGTCGTCGCGGAACTTCCCGTTCCACTCGCTCCAGCGCTCGTTCGGGAACGAACCGACCTGGTAGGCACCGGCCGCGTCCCAGGCCTCGGCGATGATTTTCACGCCGCGCAACACCGGGTCGTCGGCGATCTGCTCGATCACCGGCGGGTTCGCCAGCAGGTCGCCGTTGCGGCCGCGGGCGAGAATGGTGGCCAGGTCGAAGCGGAAGCCGTCCACGCGCAAGTCCAGCACCCAGTAGCGCAGGCAATGCAGGATGAAATCGCGCACCACCGGATGGTTTCCATTCACCGTGTTGCCGCAACCGGTGAAGTTCTTGTAGCGCTGGCCATCCTCCTCCATCATGTAGTAGATGGAATTGTCGATGCCGCGGAACGAGAACGTCTGCCCGGCCATGCCCCCTTCGGCCGTGTGGTTGAACACCACGTCCAGGATGACCTCGATGCCGGCCTTGTGCATCTCCAGCACCATCTCCTTGAATTCGCGCACCTGTTCGCCGCGCTGGTTCGAGCAGGCGAAACGCCCGTTGGGGGCGAAAAACGCCAGGGTGCTGTAGCCCCAGAAGTTCCGCAGGTTGCGGCGCGTGCCGTTTTCCCACAGGAATTCCATTTCGTTGTATTCCTGCGTCGGCAACAGTTCGAGCGTCGTCACGCCCAATTCCTTCAGATAGGGGATTTTCCCGATCAGCCCCCGGTAGGTGCCCGGATGCGCCGAGTCCGCGCTGGCATGCGCCGTGTAGCCGCGCACGTTGGCTTCATAGATCACCGATTGGTTCAGCGGCACCCGCAGCGTGCGGTCGCCTTCCCAGTCGAAGTCGTCCTTCAGGATGACGCCCTTGGGAAACCAGCGTCCGTTCTTGATCAACTGGCCGGGGACGATGCCCTCGTGCGCACCCCACGTTTTTTGGCCGGTCACGGCCAGGGCATAGGGATCCAGCAGCCATTGCGCGGGATCGAAGGCGTGGCCCGCCGCGCCGTCGCGCGGGCCATCCATGCGGTAGACGTAGCACTGCCCCGCCCGCGCGCTCGGCACGTGCAGATGCCACAGATCGCCCAGCCGGTTGCGGTCCGGCAGCAGTTCGAATTCTTCCTTCGGCGTTTCGTCCTCCGCATGGTCGAACAGCAGCAGCCAGACGCGCGTGGCGTGGCGGCTGAAAATGCTGAAATGGACGCCCTGTTCCATCACGTGGGCGCCGTAAGGCACCGGAACGGGAGCGCTGGGAATGACGTGTTCTTTCTTCTTCATGAGTCTCTTTCTTTCAACGATAAAGCATCCAGGCGCGGATCGAGTAGCGCACCCACTGTCCAAAGGACAGCAAAACGTCCATGATCGAAGGGCCGCGCGAGCGCCGGGAACGGCGGCGGTGCTTGTGCCGCACGCGTACCCGCCGGTACCGTTTTCCGTTGCGGATCACGACGGAGCCGTCAGCGGAATCCGGCGGGAGAACCGGCTCCGGGGCATCCGGGCGCGCCAGGCGTTCCAGCGCCAGCCGCAGCGCGCGCGCGGGCTGCCACGGCTCCGAAAAATCGCTCCATTCGATCACCAGCATTTCGGCCAAATCGACGGGCGAGATTTTTTCGCCGTGTTCGGCGGCCGCCTGCACCGCCAGCCAGGCGCAATCCATGGCGCAAGCCAACCGCTGGCGCTCCAACATGCGGGGCATACAGTTCCGGCTCATCATGGCCGCGGCTTTCTCCACCGCGTGCTGCAGCGCCAGCAACCGCTTGTCCGCGTCCATATCGGCCGCGACGGATTGTTCGTATTCGTTCGCGAGATCCCGGATGTCGTGGCGGTATTCCCGCGAAAACCAATCCTTCACCTGCCGGATGGCGCCGGCGCGCACCCGGTTGCACACGCGTTCCAGGTCGTCGCGCAAGGGATGCGCCCCCAAGGTGTCGCGCATGTCGGCGCGGGCGGCCCGCAGGGCGTCGCGGAGGGCGGGCGGAAGGTTCGGATTGTCCCCGTAATAGAGCAGCACCCGACCCAGCTGGCGCACCTGCACCTTCCATTCGTCGAAGGACCCCTCGCCCGGCTCGGGCGCGGGTTTCTTCGCGCGCGGCGGTGCGGAAAGCGACTGCAAAGCCACCAGCGGCGCCACCCAGGCGGTCGCCAGCATGAGCCCGACAAAAGACGCCGCGGTCGGGGACCGGCCGTGGAGCATGACGACCAGCGCCCCGCCCGTCGCGGCCATCACGACCAGCCACCAGAGGATCGGAGCCCGGCGCTCGCGCGCCGCCGCCTGCCGCAATTGATACATTCCGGGCGCCGCCTATTTCCCGGCCTTGCGCAGCAAGTCCGCCGTCAGATCGTTCGCCTGGTGGAAAACCGCCTTTTCGTCGATGCCGACCAGCTCGCCCTTCTCGACCAAGACTTGGCCGGCCACGATCGTATACTCGGCGCGCGGCGCGCTGCCGCAGAACAGCACGGCGTGCGCCGGATCGGTCATCGCCCCCGCGAAATCGAGGCGGTCCAGGCGGAACATCGCCAGATCGGCCGCCATGCCCGGCTTCACCTGCCCGATTTCCGGCTGGCCCAGGATCGCGGCCCCGCCGCGCGTCGCCATGCGGATCACCTTCTGCGGCGGCATGGCGGTCACCCCCGTGCCGACGCGGTGCACCAGCAGCGCGGTCTGCATTTCCTTCAGCAGGTTCGAGGAATCGTTGCTGGCGCTGCCGTCCACGGCGATGCCCACGCGCACGCCGGCATCGAGCAACGCCGGCACGTGGCAGATGCCCGAGCCCAGCCGCAGGTTGCTCACCGGGCAGTGCGCCACGCCGCAGTTCATCTTCCCGAGCCGCGCGATCTCTTCGGGCGTGAACCAGATGCCGTGGGCGTACCACACGTCCGGCCCCGTCCACCCCACGCTCTCCATGTATTCCAGCGGGCTCATGCCGAGCTTCTGCTTGCAGAAATCGTCCTCGTCGTTCGTTTCGGCGAGGTGCGTATGCATGAAGACCTTCTTTTCGCGCGCGAAAACCGCGGTTTCCGCGAGCGATTCCTTCGTGACGGAAAACGGCGAACACGGCGCCAGCACGATCCGCGTCATCGCGAACGGCTTCGGATCGTGGTATTTCGCGATCAGCCGGTCGCAATCGGCGAGGATGTCCTCCCAGCTCTGGGTCACGTCGTCCGGCGGCAGGCCGCCCTGCGAGCGGCCGAGGCTCATGCTGCCGCGCGTGGGATGAAAGCGCACGCCGATCCGGCGCGCCTCGTCGATCTCGACGTCGAGGAACTCCTTGGGCGCGGAACGGGGAAACACGTAGAAATGGTCGGTGGTCGTCGTGCAGCCGCTCAGCAGCAGCTCGCCGAGGGCGATCTGCGTGCTGACGCGCACGGCTTCCGGATGCAGCCCGCGCCACACCTCGTAGAGCCACAGCAGCCAGTCGAAGAGCTTCGCGTCCTGCACCGCGGGGAGATTCCGCGTCAGGGTCTGGTAGAAATGGTGGTGGGTGTTGACGAAGCCCGGATAGACCGCGCACCAGCGGCCGTCGATGACGCGCGCGTCCGGCGGCGTCGGCAGGTTCTTGCCGATGGAATGGATCTTGTCGCCCTCGATCAGGATGTCGACGTCGTGCAGGATCCGGTAGTCGTCGTCCACCGTCGCCAGCGTGTGGACGTTCGCGATTTTCAGCGTGGCCATGTGCGTTTACTCCTCGAAAACCATTTTCTTGACCGCCACGCCCGGCACCTTCGCCAGCGCGGCCGCCAGCTCCCCGGCCTGGCTCACGACCTCCAGCAGGATCAGGCCGTTGGGCGAGCAGAAGCCGTCGCCCGCGTCGTGCAGGCCCACGCGCGTCCGGATGGAACACCCGTAGTCCGACAGGATCTTCTGCACCTTCGCCGTGTGTTTCGTCCGTTGCGCCACGTGCACGCCCAGGATCGTCTTCTTCGCTTTTTTCATGGATGTCCCGCCTCCCAAACGGCCAACAGTTCCGGCGAGGCGGCCAAGACCACCTCGCGCGCCCAGCGCCCGGCCTTCCCGGACCGCAGGCGCATGGACGCTCCCGCCGCCCGGCAAATGGCCGCCGCCGCCGCGACGTCCCACAGCCAGATGTCGTCCTCCGCGTAGAGATCCAGCCAGCCGCCGGCCACGTAGGCCCCCATCAGCGCGGCGGTGCCCAGCATGCGGATTTTCTTGAAGGATTGCACTTGCCGGACGAAGTCCAGCAGCGGCGCGTCGGACTTGTCCTGGTGGTGCGGAAACCCGCTCGCCAGCGAGGCCTTCGCCACCTCGCGCACGCCCGAAACCGCGATGGGTTTGCCGTTGAGCCACGCCCCCTGCCCCACGATGCCCGTGAACAGTTCGTCGTGGAAGAAATTGTACACCGCGCCCAGCACGGGTTCGCCGTTTTCCCAGAGCCCCACCGAGGAACAGCACATCGGCATGCCGCGCGAATAGTTGAACGTGCCGTCCAGCGGATCGACCACCCACATGCGGGCGTTCTCTTCCACTCCGCCGTGTTCCCCGCTTTCCTCCGTCAGCACCGGCAACGGCAGCCTTTCCGCCAGGATCGACAGGATGCGCGCCTCGGCCAGCTGGTCGGCTTTCAGCTTGATGTCGTGCGCGGCCTCGGAGAGGACTTCGACGGGATTCCGGCGCAGGTCCAGCAGCAAACGGCCCGCCTCGGTCACGGCCGAAACCGCCACCGCCAGCGCCGCAGATGCGTCTATTTCCCGATGAATCGCCATATACCCCACTCTACCCCCCCCTCTCGGCACGGGTCAAGCGCTTGCGCAAATCCGCCCCGCCCCCGGCGAAAAATCGCGCCTCATGCCCGAAATCTACGTTATCCGCTTGAGCACGACGGCCGTCATGTCGTCTTCCAGATATTCCCTTTCGCTGAAGCGACGGGCTTCGTCCAGAAGCGTCCGCACGATTTCCGCCGCGGGCCGCGCCCGTTCTCGCCGGACGACTTCCCGCGCCCGTTGTTCGCCGAATTCCTCGCCGGAAAGCGAATGGGCTTCCAGCACCCCATCGGTCAGCAACAGCACCAGATCCCCTATCTCCAGCCGGATCCGGCCCGACTCTTTCGGCACGGCCATTTGTCCGATCCCCAGCGCCGGCGCGCTCGCAACCATCTCGGCTTTGATATTTCCCTTCGCATCCAGGATGCAGCCGGCCGGATGCCCCGCATTGATGAATTCCCAGTCGCCGGTCGCGGGCAGGAGGCGGGCCAGAAGCAAAGTGACGAACCGATCCTCCCCCAAATCGTCGCCCAGCAAGCCGGCGGCTTTCTCCAGGATCTCCGTCAATCGCGGCTTCCAGCCGACCAGCGTCCGCAGATAGGCCCGCGCATCCGCCATCAACAGGGCGGGCCCCAGACCGTGTCCCGTCACGTCGCCCACCACGACCACCAAACCTCCGTCCGGATCGGCGATGAAATCGTAGTAGTCGCCCCCTGTCGCTGCCGCCGGGCGGGAATTTCCGGCGAGATCGTAACCCTCCAGCACCGGCGGCGCCGCCGGAAAGAGATCCTGCTGGACCTCGCGGGCAATGCGGAACTCCTCTTCCTGCGCCAGCAACGCGCGTTCCGCCGACCGGCGCGCCCGCCGGTGCTCCACGTCGATCAGTTCCCGCTCCACCGCCGCGACCAGGCGCGACAGGTTGGTCTTCATCAGGTAGTCCTGCGCCCCCGCCTTCATGGCCTGCACCGCCATCTCGTCGCCGATGGCCCCCGATACGATGAGGAACGGCACGTCCGGATCGGCCGCCCGCACGATCTCCAGCGCCTGCGACGAATTGAATCCGGGCAGCATGTGATCGGAAAGCACGACGTCCCACTTCTGCTCCCGCATGGCCGCCCGAAGTTCCCCGGCGGTCTCGACCCTCCGGAAGTCCGGCTCGTATCCCCCCTTGTGGAGCAGGGATAGCAGCACCACCATGTCGACCTCCGAATCCTCGATGATCAAGACGTTCAAAGACTTTTTCATGCGCCGGAAGGGGCCTTTCACGGCCCCCCCTCCTCCGTAACCCTTCCCCATCGCCCCCCGAACCGCAAGCCCCCCGGCGCGGAAAATCGCGCCGCATGCCCGAAACCCCCGTTTTTCCACGCTACGTAAAAAGTTTCGGCGAGTTTTACGTAGCACGTAAAAACTTTGCCCGATTTTTCCACGCTACGTAAAAACTTTGGGGATTTTTTCCACTACCGTCCCATAGGAATCGGGTGGGGATAAAGAAAAGGCTGGTTTG
>CALMNW010000088.1 GCA_937872095.1 uncultured Verrucomicrobiota bacterium | reverse complement strand
CACCGCGTAGGCGACCTGCCAAACCGCGTCGAACGGCACCGTGTCCTTGGGGGCGACGAGCGTGCCCTTCCAGTCGATCCGCGCGAGACCGGGCTTGGCGGCATCCTTGTCGGCCTGGATGGTCTGCGTCAACAGCACGCAGGAGAAGAGAAGCGCCACCAACGCCACCAGCAGGATCACCTTTTCGTAGTGATCCCGGATCCAATCGTTTTTCCCTCGGGGTGCCTGGCTCACGGATTTTCCTCCCCTTTCGCGACATCGACGGCGGTTTCGGCAAAGCGATACAAATCGACTTCCAGACGTACGTTGGGCAGTTCCTGACCGGCCACGATGCGCAATTCGCGCGGCAGGATCTCCGCTTCTTCCCGGGCGACGGGCGCGGCGGCGCCGGGGGCCAGCCAACCCGCCGTCGAGGCGGGACGCCCCGTTGCCGGGGCGGCTTCTTCCGCCTTGGGAGCCGGGGCCACCACGGCGGGACGGGCGGAATTCACGATTTCCAGCTTGGTGACCACCACGAACGGCGCGCCCTTGGCCAAGCGGTCGAGCACCTTCCAGTTGGCCGCATCCTGCGCGCGGTACGACAGCACGTAGTGTTCCTTGGTATAGAGTCCCAGCGGATCGGTCGCCAGTTCCACGCTGGGCGCGGCCGTCGTCGCCTCGGGACGGTTCCGCGTACTGCGGCGGCCGTATTCCTCCTCCACGGGCGCGACCTGCGCGTCCTTTTCGAACACCGTGCGGTCCACCGAAATCAATTCGCCGATGCCGGCCTCGTAGAGAATCTCGCACAGCGTCTTGATGGAATTGAGCTGGTCCACCAAGCGGCCCATTTCCTCTTCGGCCGGCAGGTTGCCTTCCGCGTAGCGCTGGAAACCAAAAGCGAAGTTGACGGGCAAAACCACGGACTTCGCGCGCGCGCCGTTCACGAGCCGGCGGAGCGTCTCTTCCATCAGCTGGCGGAAGCGGTCGCGGGTGACGGGTTCGGCGGCCCGCTGCCCCTTCTTCATGGATCCTTGGAGCCCTTCCAGATATTCCTGATAGATACCCAGCTGCTTGCCCATGGCCTGGACGTTGCCGTCCGAGGGAAACGTCGCGCGGTTGGTCAGCCGTTGCAGCTGGTTTTGAACCGAGGCCAGCTTCGCAAAGCCGTCGGCATAGCGCCCTTTCGCGCTGAACAACAGATAGAAAAGAACGACGGCCAGCAGCAGGACGACCAGTCCGCCGACCAGCAGGGGCATGTGTTTGCGGTTCATAGTGCCTGCGGCTCCTTCAAAACGGCCAGGATTTTGAATTCCAAGGTGCTGGCATCCGAACGCGCCGGCGGCTGCCAGATGATTTCCGTTTGTTCGGAAAACCACTTGGATTCGCGCAGCTGGTCGCGGTATTTCCCGACCGCCTCGCTCTTGATGCGATCCTGGTAGCCCATGCCTTCGATTTCAATGCCGGCGACGGTCTCGCCGGCGACGGCAGTCGCGGGAGCCGCGGCGGACGGCGTTTCCGCGGCGGCGCCCGGCAGCGCGGCCAGCGGACGCACGCGGGTCAGCCACATGCCTTCCGGCAACGGCGCGCTGATGGATCCCAGCAGGTTCCGCCAGACGCCGCGGCGCGATTCCAGAGACGTCAACTCGCCGATCTTGCCTTCGACTTCGGCCACGGAAGCTTCGACGCCTTTCAGCGTCTTTTCCACGCCGGACAATTCGCCGACGCGCGCGTCGATCCGGGAACGGATGTCGTCCGCCACGCCCGCCATGCGGGAATAGAAGGAAATCCAAACCAGCAGGGCCACCAAGGCGGCCGCGGCCGCCAAGGCGAAGAGCGGCTGTTTGCGCTTGAATTTCTTTTCTTCCTCCGCCTTCGGGGGCAGCAGATTGATTTCGATGGGGCACGTGTGCATCTGGCGCAAAGCCAGGCCCGCCAATTGCCCCATTTCGCACGCATGCGCCCCTACCTGTTCGGCGGGGATCTGCTCCGAAACCGCCACGTTGTTGAACGGGTTGAAGTAGTCCGTCTCGATGCCGAGCTTTTCTTTCAGGAACGTGTCCGTGTAGGGAATCACGGAACTGCCGCCCGTCAGCAGCAGCAGCGACGGCTGCTGGCCGCCTTGCTGGCTGCGGTAGAAATTGATCGACCGGTTCAGTTCCTGGTGCAGGCGCGTCATCATGCTGCGCACGCTCTTGGACACCTTGTCGACCGTCTCGCTTTGCGGCCCTTCGTAGGCGCCGCCGAAGGCCACGTAGGCGTGCGCCTTCTTCATCGCTTCGGCGTCGTCGAACGAGATGCTGAACTCGTTCATGATCGCCTGCGTGATCTGGTTGCCCGCCACGGGAACGCTGCGGCTGAACACGCGGCCCGCCTCGATGAAAATCAGGTCCGTCGAGCGCGCGCCGATGTCCACGACCAGCGTGCACGGCGGCAGGTTGTCGTAGTTGTAGCGCACGGCGTTGTAGAGCGCCATCGGCGCCACGTCCACCAAGTTCGGCTCCAGCCCCGTGAACCGCACGCAATCGACGATGCTCGCGATGATGTCCGACTTGATCGCCGCCAGCATCACGTCCACGTCGCCGGTGGCGCCGCTGATGAGCTGGTAGTCCCAGACCACCTCGTTCATGGGGAACGGCACGTTCTGCTGCGCTTCGTACTGGATGATCTGGTAGACCTTCTCCGGCTCGACCGGCGGCAGCTTCACGAACCGCGAAAAGACCGCATGGCCCGAAATGGACACCTGCACCGGTCCGGGCTTGCAGCCGGACTCGCGGATCAGGTCGTGGATGGTCGTGATGATGTATTGCGAGCGGTCCGTGTCGCTCTGGGGATCGACGCCCAGATCGCTCACGGCATAGCGGGTCATTTCCATCCCGCCCCGCACGTCCACGAACTCGGCGAGCTTGAGGCTGTGCGACCCGATGTCCAACGTCAATATGGGCTTCTTGGCCATGGAACGATTCCTTGCTGGGAGATTTACCGTGCGGCGGCGGCCACCGGCTTGATCGCCTCGTACATGTCGTAGTCCACGAAAGAGAACGGCGTCTGCGAACGGTTCAGCAGCACCCCGTCGACGGGCGTGAACCGATCCCACCAGTTCGGCGTCTGGGCGGTGGACTCCGTCGCCAGCACGGCGCCGCGGGCCTTGACGACCAAGGCGACCTGCTCCACGCGACCCATCCGCGCCAGGGTGCTCGGATGCAGGAACATGTCGCTGTAGTGGCGGCCTTTGGCGACGTTCACGTAGGTGACCGTGCCGCGGAACATCACCTCCGCGCCCTTGTTGCTCTGGTCCTTCATGTAAACGTAATACGTGAATTCCAGCTCGTCGATCCAATCCGGGGCGGTTTCGTATTCCACCATCACGCGCCACCAGTCCGGCTGCCGGGCCGAGGCTTGGCTGGCCGTCGCGGTGCGGAACACCGGCGTCTTGGTGCCGGGCACCGGCGCCATCTTGCGGATCTTGATGACATCGGATCCGGCGCTGGGAGCGGCGGCGGCCATCTGGGCCCAAGCGGTTCCGGCGGCCAATACCAACGCGGCGAACAATGCAACCCCGAGCCCCACCTTGGATCGAACGGAATGATTCATTCTTCCTGCCTCCTCAACACCGAATTCCGAGCCGCAAAAGCCGTCATGGCCTGCCTGCACAATTTTCGGGAGTATAGGCGCACCGGCCGTTTTTCGTCAACCGCCATTTCCCGTTGCCGTGCAAAATCGTTTGCCGCCCGGCGGGGTCAAGCGTTTTCAAACCAGCCGGTTGAAAATCCGCGCCCGGGGACGGTGCGCCAGCACCGCGCTCGTGCTCATTTCGGGTTCGAGCATGTCGGAGTCCGTCACCGTCACGCCGATGCGTTCCGCGGCGGTCCATTCGCAGATCTTCCGGCTCAGGCCCATATCGGGGCACGACGGATAGCCCGGACCGAATCGCGCCCCGGTTTTTCCCCCGAACGGTTCGAGCATTTTCCGGTGCGCCCACTCCGCCACCGCATCGGCATATTCCGCCGCGAATCCCGTCCAAAAAAAGTACTCCTGATACTCCCCTTCCGCCTGCATCCGGGCCATCTCGGCCGAAGCCGCCGGATTGCCCACGGTGACCGCGAGGCATCCAAGTATATCCCCTTGCGGCGCATAGAAATCCGGAATGCTCAGCTTCTCGCCGATCTGCTGCCGCGGGAAGGCCTGCACCACCGGTTTCCCGCCCCCGTGCGGATAGACGATCAGGGTGTCGCCGTCCGGCTTGCACCGGTGCCACGCCACCGCCGCTTTCGGCACGAACAGGCGGCGGCGTCCGTTTTCCCGCAGCAACCGCTCGAAATGCCCCTGCGCCTCGCCTTCGAGGATCTGCCGGTATTCCCCTTCCGACAGGTTTCCTTTCTTATAGCCCCACCGCCCCACCAGCAGCGACATCCGTTCGATGAAGGGATTCACCTCTTCCAGCGGCGGGTCCCAAACTTGCGCGCCCCAGAAGGGCGGCGTCAGCGGTTCGTCGTGGACGTTCGAGTCGGTCATGGCGTCACTTTCCGGCCGGCGGCGCCGCGCGCCGCAGGGTGCCTGTCTCTTTCAGTTCGCGGAACGCCGTCAAGCTGTCGAAAGCGTCCTTGCAGTAGCGCACCGGTCCCGAATAGACCGGCTGGCAGTCGTGGATCACGAAAGATTCCGTCAGCGCCGCGCCGCCCAGCAGCACCGGCAGGCGCAGGCCCGCGGCATCCATCGCCTTCAGGTTGTCGCGCATCACCTGCACCGATTTCACCAGCAGCCCGCTCATGCCCAGCACGTCCGCCTGCGACTCGCGCACGGCTTCCATCATCTTCTCGACGGGTACCTTCACGCCCAGATTCACCACCTGGTAGCCGTTGTTCGACAGGATGATGTCCACCAGGTTCTTGCCGATGTCGTGCACGTCGCCCGCCACCGTGCCGATCACCATCTTGCCGGACGACGACGCCTGCCCCGCCTTCAGGTGCGGTTTGATCAGGTCCACGGCCTTCTTCATGACCTCGGCCGACTTCAACACGAACGGCAGCTGCAGCACGCCGTCGTTGAACAGCCGCCCCACTTCCTTCATGGCGGGAATCAGATGGCCGTTGAGGATCTCTTCCGCCGGCATTTCCGCCAGCAGCGCCGGGATGGACGTCTCCAGCAGCGCCGCTTTGCCCTTGACCAAGGCCGCCGCCACCTGTTCCGCCGGCGACAGGGCCGCCGCGGCCGCGGCCGCCTCGGCTTCCGGCACCGCCGCCTCGAAATGCTGGATGTAGTTTTCCAGCGGATCGCCGTCCGCCGCGTCGTTGTCGAGCAGCTTCTCCGCCAGCTTCACCGCCGCGGGGGCCAGATCCGTCAGCGGCACCAGCGTGGACGTGTTGATGATGCAGGCATCCATGCCCGCCTTGACGCAACGGCTCAGGAACACGGTGTTGAGGACCTTGCGCGCCGCCGGCTTCAGGCCGAAGGACACGTTCGACAGGCCCAGGATCGTCCGCACGCCGGGAAATTCCTGCTTGATCCGCCGGATGGCCGCGATCGTTTCCTTCGCCGCGTCGCGCAGCGCGCCGTCGCCGCTGCAGACCGTGAACGTCAGCGCGTCGATCAGCAGGTCGCCTCGCCGCAGTCCGCGCTTTTCGCAAAATTCGATCAGCCGCCCGGCGATTTCGATCTTGCGGGCCGCCGTCATGGCCATGCCGGTCTCGTCGATCGTCAGCGCCACCAGCCCCGCCCCGAACTGCTTGGCCAGCGCCACCAGCTTCTCGGCCTTCTCCTCGCCGGACTCGAAGTTGATCGAATTGACGAGCATGCGCCCGCCGTAGAGCTTCAGCGCGGCCTCGACCACGTCGAGCTGCGTGCTGTCGACCATGAGCGGCAGGCGGCATTCGCGCGCGGCGCGCGCCACCAGCGTCGTCATGTCGGCGATCTCGTTGCGGCCCGCATAGGCCACGCTCAGATCCAGCACGTGCGCCACGCCTTCGTCCTGCTCCGTCAGCAGATCGAACGCCGCATCGAGCTTCTCGGCCAGCAGCGCCTCGCGGAATTTCTTCGAACCCGTCGCGTTCGCGCGTTCGCCCACAAAGAGCGGAGGCGGTTCCTGCGTCAGGTCCATCGGCGAAAACAGGCTCGTCACCTGTTCCGGCGGCCGCGCGTCGCGCGGCGCGGGGGCCGGCGCCGCGCCCCGCGCCTTGCGCAGCGCGCGGATATGGTCCGGCGTCGTGCCGCAACAGCCGCCCGCGACGTTCAGGCCGATTTCCTGCGCCATCGGCGCGAACGCCTGCGTGTAGGCCTCCGGCCCTAGCGGATAGTTCACCTGGCCGTCCACCAGCGTCGGCAGACCCGCGTTCGGCATGCAGCCGATGCCGCCGCGCCAGAGCTTCGCGATGGCCTCCAGATGGCGTTTCATGGCCTCCGGGCCCGTCGCGCAATTCATCCCCAGCACGTCGATCGGATACGGCTCCAGCGCCGCCATCACCGCCCAGATGGACGAGCCCACCAGCAGCGTGCCGGTCGTCTCCACCGTCACCGACACGTAGATCAGCTTGTCGGTGCGCGGCCCCATCACGGCCTGCGCCGCCGCCACGGCCGCCTTGATTTGCAGCAGATCCTGGCAGGTCTCGATCAGCACGCCGTCCGCGCCGCCTTCGAGCAACCCGCCCATTTGCTCCTGATAGCCGCCGTAGAGGTCGTCGAACGAAATCTGCCCCAGCGTCGCCAGGCGCGTCCCCGGGCCCACCGAGCCCAGCACGAACCGCGGCCGGCCGTCTTTCGCCGCGGCGTCGTCCGCCGCTTCGCGCGCGATCCGCGCCGCCGCGCGCGAAATCTCCTTCGCGCGCGCCGACAGGTTGTATTCGCCCAGCGTGACCGGCGACGACCCGAACGAATTGGTTTCCACCGCGTCGCTGCCCGCCGCGAAATACGCCGCATGGATATCGCGGATGATTTCCGGCGCCGACAGGTTCAGCCACTCGTTGCAGCCTTCGTAGGCGCCCCACGCCGCCGCCCCCGGATGGCGGTTCTGGATCTGGGTGCCCATGGCCCCGTCCACCAGCAGGAGGTTCTTCTTCAAAAAATCTTTAATGGCCATGTGCGGTCGCCTTTCCGTGGTTCGGAAGGCCTACCATACACGGCCCACGCCGCACCCTCAACGGGAAAGAACGTCGGTTCTTTCAGGGTGGAAGCCGGGCGCGCGATAGCGGCGGAAGGTCTTCGTGTAGCTCCACCGGAACCAGCCGCGCAGCGGCGCGCGCGCGGCCAGCCCGCGGAGCGCGCCGTCCACGGCGGTAAGTTGGAAAATCGTCAGCGCGGCGTAGACCGCCGTGGCCGCCAGCAGGGCCAGCGTCCATTGCGCGGCGCCGGCCATGGGCGGCAACCGGCCTCGGATCCAGCCGATCGCCAGGAACCACCCGACCGTCAGCGCCAAATTCAGGCCCAGATGGACGACCATCCGCGGCACCGAAATCTGGATGGCCTGCGCCGGGCAAAGGTTGATGCACCGGTAGCACCCCGCGCAATTCGCGCCCCATCGCGGCAATTTTGGCGTGCCCTCCATCCGGATGGCCTGCACCGGACAGGCCGCCGCGCACTGGCCGCACGACGTGCAGCGAGCGTCGGCGATGAAGAACTTGCCGAGAACCCGGCGGCCGAATACGCGGAACAGCATCGCCATCGGCCACGACCAGAGCATATGCCCCCACGCGCAGCGGAACCGCGCCGGTTCGTCCGAAAAACAATTGTTTGCAAACAATTGCACGGCCTGGTCGCCTTCGGCCAGCGCGTCTTTCAAATCGGCTCCCGTCGGCGGATCCACGGCCAGCAGCCAGTTGTCGGGATAGACCGCCTCGCCGCTGCACGCGACCCGATAGCCGCGCCGGCGCAAAATGCGCTCCACTTCGCCGACGCCCTGCGCGCCGAAGCCCCCGCAGGTCGCGAAAACCGCCGCGCGTGCACACGCGGCCCGCGGCAGGCGCCGCGCGTAGGCCCGCACGAAATGCGGCGCCGCCCACGCCCAGATCGGAAAGGCCACCACCGTCAGGTCCGGGATTTCCGCCGGCGGCTCCGCGCGGCCGGCGATGGTCCGCCGCGCCACTTCGAAGCCCGCCGCTTCCAGCCGCGCCGCGATGATTTGCACCGCCCGCGCCGTGTTGCCCGTGCCCGAAAAGAAATGGATGATGGCTTTCATGAACCGGGCATTCTACCCGTTCCCCCGTCCCGCTGGCTAGCCCCCCCATGCGGGTTTGCTCGCGGCTCGCAGGTTTTCCACGCTACGTAAAGTTTTCCACGCCGTGGAAAACCTCGTCCCGTCTCGGCGGGATTTTTTCCACGGCGTGGAAAAACCGCGGCCTAGGGTCCCGGGACGGATTCGACGCGGTAGTAGAACGAGCCAAAGCCCGGATTCGCGCCCGTCCAATTCGTCTCGCCGCCGCCATCCGCGATCGAATCCGACACCGGCGTCCACGCCGAATCGACCAGGCTCGTCGCGCGCGTCACGACGTAGCGGTTGGAGGGCGGAATCCCCAGCGCATCCCACGCGACGGTCGGCGCCCCGCTTTCGTCCAGCCCGAAGGTCTTGATCGCCAGCCCGTCCAGGCTCGCCCGGCCGTCGGCCAGCATCAGGTTGTCGGCATAGGCATAGACGCCTTTTGTGCTGAATGCGCCGGTGCTCCACACCTTCAACCCGACGCGGGCGACGTCGTCCGTGTAGCCGTCCATCGTCCCCACGATCTGCCAGTCGTTGCTGCCCGCATCCCAGACGTAGCCCGCCACCTCCCAGCCCGAACGGACCAGGCGGAACACGCCCGACACGTCCGCTGTCGCCAGCTGGTTGGTGGGGCCCTGCCCCCAGTCCGTTTCGTACGACCGGCTTTGGTTGCTGATGACGATCATATAGCCCATGTCGGCCATCGCCGTCCGCTCCGGACCGAAATCCGCCGCCAGGGCCATGCCGAAAACGCCCGGGTCCGTACCCGAAATCGCGCCGAGAAGCTGGAAATCCATCCGCACGTCCCAATCGCCGTGAAACAGCGAACGATACCGGAAAAGCGTCTCGAACGGCACCGCGGGCGGAGTGACCGTCGTTTGCAACGTCTCGCTCGCAATGAAATAGGCATTCGTCTGCCCGAAGCTGGTCACGACCTCCCACAGGGAGGTGTTGAGCGTGGCGGCGTGGAAATCCTCGAGGCAAATCGGCGGCGGCAACGGCCAGATGACGACCCCGGCGGCATTCAGGAATTCGATCTGGTCGAGCGAGTGATAACTGCCGGGGCTTTCCGGATCATCCGTTCCGATTACGGTAAAACTCAATTCGGCCTCTTGGCCGGCCAGCGAGCGGATGTCCGTCGTGACTCCGTTCGAAAGCACGATGCCGCCCAAGGTGCCCTGCACTCGCACATCCCAGTGAAAACCCGTATACGAATCCCAAATGAACGGAGGCGTCGAGGTGTAGCGAATATAGGCGGCATTGGCGGGCACGACCGCCGTCTGGGAAATCGTGGGCGCGCTGCAGCAGACCGCTTGCCACCCCCATTCTTCGTTGATGTAGGCTTGATATTGCCCGGTGCTGAGAAAGGCCGAGTACTCCCCTTGGAAAAAGGTGCCGCAGGAGGCATTCGAAGTGACCAGACCCACGGTTGCCGTGACCAGCGGACAAAAATCCACCCCAAACGATTGGAATGCATTTGAATTCCATTCCCATCCAGGCAAATAGTCGCTCCCCGTTCCGGCATACGCCTCGAAGTCGAGGTTCACGAAATCGGCCGCATGCGCGCCGCAGGCGCACGCCAGCGCCACCCCCGCGATGATCCAACTTCTTTTCATGGCCGCTCCTTCGGGTCGGGAAAGGCCCCGTTCCCGCTAAAGAATCTACGGCTCTTTCTAATTCCCGACAAGGAAAAAACCGACCCGGCGGCCGAGGAAATCAGGGCGCGATCTGAACGGCCGCGGGCCAAACGGGGGCGCGGCGGCGGACATCGGGCGCCTCGGTGCGGCAGACCTTCACGCGCCGGCCATTTTTGGGCTGGTAGAGGCCGATGGCCAGATCGAGCGGACCCGGCGGCGTGCCGGCGGGCACCGCGATGCGCCGCGTCTCCGCGACGCATTCGCCGGGCACGGGCCGCAGGGACGGATCGCCCCACAGGAGGGCCGAACCGCGGTAGTCGTCCTGCGCGACGATCCGGCCGCGCGCATCGCGCAGATGGATGAAGACGATCTCCTGCCCCGGCGCGAAGTCTTCATCCGCGGACCAGTGCAGGCGCACGTCGATTTCGCCGCCGGCCTTTGCCGTCGTCGGCGCGACGGCGACGCCTTCGAGCCGCACGCCGTTGGCGAATTCCGTCACGCAGGGCTTTTCCGGCACCTGGGCGGATTCGCGACGCGTCCGGACGGCCTCTTCGCCGCCGAGGCGCCGCACCTGTTCTTCCGGCAGCGCGGACAGCGCCGACGGCCGCCAGCGGACGACTTCGCCGAGGAGAGCCTGCTGCGTTTCCGCGTTCCCCTCCTCCGCGCGCAGGCGGCGCAGTGCTGCGGCCACGCGCGCGGAGGAGCGGCCCGCCAGCAAGGCGTCGCCGGTCCAGACGGCGGCGGGCGGCAAACCGAGCCCGTTCGCATCCCAGCCGCCGGCGGGCACGCTGAACATATCCCATTTGTCCACTTCGACCAGGAAAAACTCCGTGTCCTGCGGAACCAGCGTCCGGAACGCGGCGGCTTCGTAGCGGGGTTCCACGATGAAGACGCCGGGACGATCCGCCGCGACGGATCCGTCGCGCGGCAAATCGCCGGCGGGAAAGACGCTTGCGGCCAAGCCCGCCAAACGGGATTCCGGCACGGCGCCTGTCGCCAGCAATTGGTCGGAGATCCAGCGCGGCGCGTAGACGACGGCGGACGGCGCTTCTCGGTCGATCCATTGGGCCAGCGCTTCCACCGCCTCGGCGGTGTAGCGCCGAGCCTCGGTTCCGTCGGTTTCCAGCGGAACGGCTTCCGCCAACCGCCAAGCCAAGCCGCGGCCCGCGCGCGAATCGCCCGGGAAGGTCGCCCGCAACGCTTGCGCGCCCTTCGCATCGACGAGGAATTCCGGCCGCGCGAAGCCGGACGGATGGTACAGCCGCGGTCCGGACCATTCCAGCGGGATGATCGGCGCATTGGTCAGCACCGGCGTCCAGCGGCCGTCGATCTCGGCTTCGATGCAAACATATCGCGGAAAATCGAAAGCTTCCGCGTCCATGGCGTGGGCGAAGAGGAAGGCGATGGAATGGACGTCGCGCGGCTTGTCGAAGGTCCACTCCAGCGTCGCATCGCGCTGGGCGCCCGGCGCCCAGACGGTATCGAGATCGCCGTCGGCCAACATGGCCTTGAGATCGACATCCGCGGCCCGAAGCGCGACGATTTCCCGGTCGCGGATTTCGCGCAATTCCAGCGGCGCGCGGCGCACGTTCCAGACGACGCCGCGCCCGCCGGCCGGAATGCTTTCGAACGTCGCGCCCTGCTGGGCCAGGAACGGCCCGATGCCGTTGAAGTCGGAGGAATACGCGGGGGCGTCCGACAGTTCGGCGCGGCGCAGGATGGGTTCGTAGAACTTCTGCTTGCCGTTGGAAACGGCGAAGCGCTCGTCGAGCGCGAAGTTGAGCGGGAAAAGCTGGATGGGCGCCAGCAGCGCATCCGCGCCGGTGAATTCGAGGGCTGTGCCGATTTCGCGGTAGCCGGCCAGCATCGCGTCCGCCTTGCGGTCCGACGCCGTCAGCGCGGAAACCGCCAAGGCGCCTTGCCGCAGCACCAGCGCGGCGAGCGCGATTCCCGCCGCCGCGCGGAGAACCCGCGAGCGCGGGGCCGCGCAGGCGATTCCCGCCAATACCGCCAGCCCGGGCACGAGCGGCACCCAATAGCGCGCGGTGTGCGTGCGGGTGAAACCGGAGGTGACGAAAATCAGCGTGAAGATCGCGCAGAACAAAACGGCGCCGGCGCGCGCGTAGTTTTCGCGCGGGGTTGCGGCGCGGCGGCGCGCGAACGCCGCCCAGACGCCCAGCGCGGCCAGGACGAGCACGGCCAGGGCCAGCACCTGCGGCCCGCGCGAATCCGCGCCCAACTGGCCGGAATCCTGCAGCAGCAACAGGCGGTTCCAGGAATTCCGCAGCGCCTCGCGCAGCGGGGCGTGCCCGCCGATCTGCGACATCTCGAGCGAGGCCCAGCCGTGCCGCGCATTCCAAGCCAGCCACGGCGCGAAGCCCACGACGAAGCCGCCCAGGCCGGACGCGATTCCCGCCGCGTGCTTCCAGAAGCGGCCCCGCATGCCGTGCAGCAGCAGCAGCGCCGCCGTGCCCAGCGCCGCCGCCACGATCATGTTCGACCACGCGCCGGCGCCGGCCAGCAGGCCCAGCGCGAACCAACGGCCCGGACCGACGCGTTCCCCGGCGCGCATCCGCGCGGCCAGCCGCGCCGAAGCGAAAATCGCCAGCGCGTCGACGAACAACGCGACCATGTAGCCGCCGCGCGCGGCGAACTGGAACTGGAAGTAGGCCAGCGGACCGAGCAGACCGGCCAGCACGGCCGCGAGGCCGCCCCACGGGCCGGCCGCGTCGCGCGCCCAGCGCCACAGGAACGCCAGCGCCAGCGCCGCGAACAGCACCGGTCCCAAATTGACCGCGAATCCCGTCGAGCCCAGCAAGCGCACCGCGAGCGCGCTGGCCGCCGGCTCGAGACTGCCCATGTAGGCCTGGCCGTAGAAGAAAACCGGGAATTCCTTGAGCGCCGCCAAGTGGCGCGCCATCAGCGCGACTACCGTCGGGTCGGGTTCGGAAATGGCGCGCGTCGCCCACGCGCCCGCGACGCGCGCGGCGACGCCCAGCGCCCAGGCGACGCCCGCGAGGACGTCGGCGAGTTCGCACCGTTTCGGCCGATTGGTTTCCGCGTCCATGCGATTCATCTCAATGATGGAACGTTCCGTCGAAATTGGGCTGGATGGGCGCCGCATGCGGGCGGTAGCCGATCGTCACGCGCTCGTTTCCGCCGGGGTGGATGGCGATGAACCGCAGCTTTTCGTCCACGAAGAACGGCAGGATGGACGCGCCGGGCGTGCGGCAGACGAGACCGGCACGCCAGTTATAGCGGATCACGACGCGGTCCGCCGCCGGATCGGCCGGAAACACCTCGATGCGGTTTTCGCGCGCCTCCACGCGGCCGGCGCCTTCGTAGAACCGCGTGCCCGGACCCGGGTCCTTCAGGCGGAAAATCTCGATCTGGCGGCCCAGAATCTGCATCGAGCGGACCGGCTCGAACTGGTCGGGATGCCCCGCCAGGAACGCCACGGCGTCCGGCAACGTGGCGATCCAGTGCGTGATGCCGTAGGCGCGCGAGAAGAACAAATAGCTGTCGAGATCCTTGCGGTAGGTGCCGGGCGGATAGTTGTATTCGATGGTCCCGCGCGGAAAACCGTAGTAGTCGTCCGCCATCATTTCGCGGCCGGTCAGCACGGGCAGATAGGCGACGTTGCCGCCGCCGTAGAGATGGACGGCGCGCCCCGCGAAGCCCAGGCGTCCGTCTTCCGGCACGTTCGCGCGGATCCAATCCGCGAGATCCGCCATTTCGGCCGGCAGCGTCCGCAGCGGGCCGGCCTTGTGGTTCGCGTAGTGCATCTGGACGGCACGGAAGCCCAGCAGCAGCGTCGCCAGCACGAGTCCCTGCGCCGCGGCCCAGGCCCAGCGGCGGCCGCGGCCGGAAGATTCCGGCCCGCCGCCGAAGAGCCGGCCGCACAGCGCGGCGGCGGGAAACGCCGCCACCGTGGCCAGCGGAATCGCCATGCGGTCCAGCTGCGACAGCGGTTTCAGCTCGCGGCTCCAGCCGGCGATGGCGGCCAGCACGAAAAACAGCGGCAGCATCCAGCGGCGCATTTCGCGCGGACCGGCGAGCGCGGCGCCCAGCAATCCCAGCACCGCCACCACGGGATGGAACTCCTGGACGGAACGGAGCAGGCGGCCCGCGCCGCGCGCCGCCATCACGTCCCAGCCCGGCTGCTCCAGCTTCATGCCCACGTATTCCACCACGTTGTGGCACGGGAACCACGTGACCCACATCCACGGCGCCAGCAGGACGAGCGCCAGCGCGCCGGCCGCGAACAGCCAGCGGTTCGCGCGCCACGACCAGGCGCGGAAATTCCACAGCCACCCCAGCGCCAAGCCGGCGCCGATGAAGACGCCCGGCGTCCACAGGCACATCAGCCACGCGGACAGACCCAGCGCCAGCGCGGTGCCGGCGCCGCCGCGGCGCAGCACCGCCAGCCGATAGCCCAGCGCCACCGTCGGCAACGCCATCATGGCCGAGGTCATCGCGCCGACCGTTCCGAAATGCCACGCCCAGAGAAACACGCCGCGGCTCGCGCCGCAGGCCAGCATGCCTGCGCACAGGGCGCCGGCGCGATTCAACCCCGCGGCGCGCGCGGCCGCCACCCCGAGCCACGGGAACCCGAACACGAACCAGAAGATCAGCGCCGCGCCGTAGAACACGTGGGGTTCCCAGATTTTCAGCAGCGGCAGCAGCAGCACCCCGAAGCCGTGCGCGCCGCTCGTGACGCCCACGAAATGCTCCGTGCCCCCGTTCCACCACGGACTATAGCCGCCGAGGGCGAACGGAAACAGGTCGCCGAATTCCTTCAGGCGATACATGAAAGAGGGATGGTCGAATCCCCACGGAACCCGCCCGCCCACGACGCCCCACGCGGCGACGGCGCAGCGGATCTGACTCGCCAACAGCAGGAACAGCAGCACGTCCGGCAGCCAGCGGCGCAAGCGCGCGCCGGCGAAAAAGAACGCCGCCGCCAGCGTTGCGGCGATCGCCAGGAATTTCAGGCTGGTTTCCGTCCACCACGGCGCCAGAAAATACCAATAGGCCCCGTGCTGCTGGGTCCGATCCAAGCCTTGCCCCATCCACAGCACGTAGACCGCCAACACCGCCGCCAGCGCCGGCAACCACCACCACCGCCCAGCGGCGTTCTCCGTCCCCGTCGGTTGTCCGTCTTTCGACATGCCCGGCATCATAGCACTCCGCCGCCGTCCGACAATTCAAACGTCTCCACGGGGCATTCCGGCAGCGAACGCAGGAAAACCCGGCCATACCACTTGGTCAGCAGCCGCGAATCGAGCACCACGACGATGCCTTCGTCCGTCTGCGAACGGATCAGGCGGCCGAAGCCCTGCCGGAACTTCAGGACGGCCTCCGGAAGGGAATAATCCCGGAAGGGATTGCCGCCCTTTTCCTGGATGCGCTTCATCCGCGCGGCCACCACGGGATGGTCCGGCACGGCGAAGGGCAGACGCGTGAGGATGACGTTGCTCAGCGCGTCGCCGCGCACGTCCACGCCCATCCAAAAGCTGTCCAGGCCGAACAGCACGAACCCCTCGTTTTTCCGGAACGTTTCCAGCAGGGCGCGCCGTCCCAGCCCCTCGCCCTGGGCCAGCAGGGTCAGGCCGGCGGCTTCCAGCTTGGCGCGCAGCGCGGCCGCGGTGCGTTTCAGGAGTTCGTCGCTGGTGAACAGCGCGAAGGCCCGGCCATGCGTTTTCAGCGACCAGCGCAGCACCCCCTTCGCCACCGCTTCCGCAAACGCCTCCTTGTCCTTCGGGTCCGGAGCATCGAGCGCGACGTGCAGGCGCATTTGCCGCGCGTGGTCGAAGGGCGAACCGAGGCAGAGCAATTCGCAATCGTCGCCCGCGCCCAGCCGGTCGCGGCAATACTCCAGCCGCCCGCCCACCGCCAGGGTCGCGCTCGTCAGCACCACGCTCCGGATCTGGCCGAAGAGCGCGTCGCGCAGGATCGGCGCCACTTCGATCGGGGCGGAGTGCAGCACGGGCTGGCGGCGTTTGCCTTCCCGCTCGATCCAGTAGACGTGGTCCGGCAAAGACTGGGCCAGGAAGGCTTCCAGCATGCCGCCCATCGCGAGGGCCGTGCCGCGCAGATGGCGCAGTTCCGAACGCGATTCTTCGTCCTGATCCTCGAGCTCCTCGATCAGCAAGGCGAGGCGGCCCGACAGTTCGCGCAGGAGCGCGGGCACTTCCGATTCCACCTCGAGCGGTCCCGGCACCGTTTTCTGGGCGTCGCGCGCGGCGAGACCCGCCGCGCGC
>CALMNW010000087.1 GCA_937872095.1 uncultured Verrucomicrobiota bacterium | reverse complement strand
TGCCCGGGTGGCGAAATGGCAGACGCAAGGGACTTAAAATCCCTTGACCGAAAGGTCATGTGGGTTCGACCCCCACCCCGGGCACCAACCCGCGGCAAACAGGAGGCAACGGCGATGGACTCGACGTCGAAAAGTCGGCAATTGGTCTTGGGCATCCAAATGTTGTTCGTGGCGTTCGGCGCGCTGGTACTGGTGCCGCTGCTGACGGGTCTCGATCCGTCCATCGCGTTGTTCACCGCCGGAGCGGGCACGCTGCTCTTCCATCTCATCACCGGCGGCATGGTGCCGATCTTCCTGGCCAGTTCCTTCGCCTTCATCGCCCCCATTTCCTTTGCGATGACGCAATTCGGCCCCGGCGCCACCTTCGGCGCCCTGTTTTGCGCCGGCCTGGTCTATCTGGTCTTCAGCGCCATGGCGCGGATCGGCGGCCGCGAATTGCTCAACCGCTACCTGCCGCCTATCGTCACCGGCCCCGTCATCATGGTCATCGGCCTCAAGCTGGCGCCCGTCGCCGTCGGCATGACGCGCAGCTTCGACGGCAGCACCCCCGATGGCCGGGCGATCGCCCTGGCCGCCTGTTCGCTCCTGACCGCCGTGGCGGCCGTGATGTACGGCAAGAAATTCCTGAGCCTCATCCCCGTGCTGTGCGGCATCGTCGTCGGCTATGCGGTTTCCCTCGCGATGGGCGTCGTCGATTTCACCCCCGTGAGGGAGGCCGCCTGGTTCCAGATTCCCTGGACCGCCGCGCTGGCCAACGGGACTTTCGCCAAACCGACCTTCGATCTCGCCGCCATCCTCTACATGCTGCCCGTCGCCCTGGCTCCCGCCATCGAGCACGTCGGCGACGTCCTCGCCATCTCGTCGGTGACCGGCAAGGACTTCCTCAAGTCGCCCGGCCTGCACCGCACGCTGCTGGGCGATGGCTTGGCCACCTCTCTGGCGGGCTTGCTGGGCGGTCCGCCCAACACGACCTATTCGGAGGTCACCGGCGCCGTCGCCCTCACCAAGGCCACGGACCCCGTCCTTATGCGCATCGCCGCCGTCGCCGCCATGGTGCTTGCCTTCGCCGGCAAGCTTGGCGCGATCCTGCGCACGATCCCGGCCCCCGTCATGGGCGGCATCATGCTCCTGCTGTTCGGCATGATCGCGGCCATCGGCGTCAATTCGCTCGTCAAGGCCCGCGTGGACATGTCGCGGTCCCGCAATCTCGTCATCGCCTCCGTCATCCTCACCGCCGGCATCGGCGACATGACCGTCACCTGCGGCCGCTTCTGCCTCGGCGGCATCGGCCTCGCCGGCCTCGTCGGCGTGCTGCTGAATCTGGTGCTGCCGGGACCCAAGGAGTCCCACGCCGACGTGGATCGGGAAACGCCGGTTTCGTGATCGCCGCACTGTATTTTGCGGCCGGCATCGCCCTGTTGTGGGGCGGCACCGAAATCGTCCTGCGCCGCGTCCCGAAACTGGCGGCCTGGCTCCGGGTCTCCCCGCTCGTGGTCACGGTCATGATCGTAGCCATCATGACGTCCCTGCCCGAATTCTGCGTTTCCCTGTTCGCCTCCCTGCGCGGCCAGCCGGCCGCGGCCATGGGCAACGTCGTCGGCTCGAATTTCGTCACCCTGACCTTCGTGGCGGGGCTCTGCGCCCTCTGGCGGCCCATCGTCGTCGGACCCTCGCTCCGCGACCGCGAATCGAGCTGGATGATCCTTTCCGCCGGGCTTCTGATGATCCTGGCCATGGACGGCGTCTTGAGCCGCTTCGACGGCCTGCTGCTGATCGCGGCCTACGTGCCCTACTTCCGCGCCACGCTCGACGACGCCCGCCGGCAGCGCCAGGAAGTCCCCGCCGCCGGCGTCCCGCATCCTTGGCTCGACATCCTGCTGTTCGCGGCGGGCGTCGGCATGGTGGTGCTGGGCGCCGATTGGATCGTGACGCACGGTTCGGCCATGGCCCGGCGGCTGGGCATGAGCGATCTCCTCGTCGGCGTGACCTTTTACGCCTTCGGCACGTCCCTGCCCGAGCTGGCCATCGCCTTGGGCGCCGTCATCCGCCGCCAGGCGGACGTCACGCTGGGCGAAATCTACGCCTCCAACATCTTCACCGGCCTGGTCGTGGCGGGCGGCCTCAGCCTCGTCCGGCCGTTGCCGGTCGAACCGCTCATCGTCGGACGCGATCTGCCCCTGCTGATCGTGGCGGGGGTCCTGCTGCAGATGTTCGTGACCACCGGCGGACGGTTCGTTCGCTCCGAAGCCATCGTGATGATCGGCCTTTTCGCGCTGTTCCTCGCCGCCCAGTTCATGGGCTTCCAATTGAGCCTGCCCTGACCGGTTGCGCTTGCCACGGCGCCCGCCACGCCTTATAAATGCGCCGCTATGAATCCGATTCGCTATATCAGCACCCGCGGCGCCCAGACGCCCCTCGCGTTCAAGGATGCCGTCATGACTGGTCTCGCCCGCGACGGCGGCCTGCTCATCCCCGACCGCATTCCCGACGTCGCCGCCCGGCTGGAAGAGTGGAAAGATCTCGATTATCCCGATCTGGCCTTCGAAATCATCCGCCTGTTCACCGACGACGTGCCGGAAGCCCGGCTGAAGGAATTGATCGCCGCCGCGTATGCTTCCTTCGCCCATCCCGAGGTCGTGCCGGTCCGCAAGGTCGGCCGGCTCCACGTGCTCGAGCTGTTCCATGGCCCGACCCTCGCCTTCAAGGACGTCGCCCTCCAGTTCCTCGGCCGCCTGTTCGAGGAAATCCTCGAGGAGCGCCAAGGCCGCCTCAACATCCTCGCCGCCACCAGCGGCGACACCGGTTCCGCGGCCATTTGCGGCGTGCGCGGCCAAGAGCGCATCCACATCTTCGTGATGCATCCGCACGACCGCGTCAGCGATCTCCAAGAACGGCAAATGACGTCCGTCCTCGACGCCAACGTCTTCAACCTGGCGGTCAAGGGCAGCTTCGACGATTGCCAGCTCATCATGAAAACCCTCTTCAGCGACCTGCCCTTCAAGGACCGGCACGAGCTCGGGACGGTCAATTCCGTCAACTGGGCGCGCGTCCTGAGCCAGATCGTCTACTACTTCTACGCGGCCTTCCGGGTGTTCGAGGAAACCGGCGCGGCGCAGGTGCAGTTCACGGTGCCGACCGGCAACTTCGGCGACATCCTCGCCGGCTGGTATGCCAAGCGGATGGGTCTGCCCATCAGCCGCCTGGTGCTCGCCACCAACGAAAACGACATTCTCGCCCGTTTCTTCAACACGGGCGTCTACGCCAAGGGCCAGGTCGTGCCGACCGTCAACCCCTCGATGGACATCCAGGTCGCCAGCAATTTCGAACGCTGGCTCTACTACAAGGTCGGCTCTGATCCCAAAGCCGTGGCCCGCCTGATGACCCAGTTCGCGCTGGAAGGTCGCATGGAGATTCCCCGCGACGCGAAAGGCCGCGTGGATCTGGAAATCGTCGCCGGCTCGTCCGATACGCGGCGCACGCTGGCCACGATCAAGCGCTACCACGAAAAGCACAACTATCTGCTCGACCCCCACACGGCGGCCGGCGTTTTCGTGGCGGAGCAGTACGACGAACTGGACGACCCGATGATCTGCCTCTCCACGGCGCATCCGGCCAAGTTCCCGGACGCCATCGAAGACGCCACGGGCCAGGATCTCGCGCACCATCCGGCGCTCGACGCCCTGAAAAAGGCGCCGACCCGCTGCGAGGTCGTCGAAAACAGCATCGACGCCATCAAGACCTATCTCGCCGCCCGCGCTCTGTGACCACCGTTCCGGCGGTTCTCGGCCAAAGGCATGAAAAAGGCGCGGGCGAATGCCCGCGCCTTTCCCGTCGACCGGTCGGCCGCGCGCCTCAATACTTGTAGGTGCTGCCGCCGATGAATTCGCGCAGCAGCGACGTCTTCGGCACGGGGCTGTCGTCTTCGACGGGCGTCAGGTCCTTCAGCGTCTCGTAGACGCGCTTCGCGCGCACGTAGGCGTCCTGGCGCTTGGCGTCGTTCTTGAACTTCTCCATCGCGGGCGGGAAGTACTTGAACAGCCGCGCCTTCAGGATGGGCAGCTCGAAGGGCATCGCGCTGTTCACCAGATAGTCCACCGATCCGATGAACGGAATGATGTTGCGCAGTTCGCTGCGGCGCACGTAATGCCAATGGGTCAGCGTCTGCTCGGGCTGGAGGTTCCGGTGCCAGCTGTCGCGGATCATGCGGCGCAGGAGGCGGTTGTCCGCCCAGCGCATGAACAGCCCCTCGTGGTTCCGGACCTGGCCGAGGGTTTCGATGTACAGCTTGAACTTCTTGTCGTTGGGCGTGCTCTCCGTCATTTCGCCGTAGAGGCCGTGCAGCGAATCGATCAGCAGGACCTGGTTCGGCGCCAGCTTCATCTCGTAGACGTCCAGCTGGCGTTTGCCGGTCTTGAAGTCGTAGTGCGGCGTCTTGATGGTCTTGCCCGCCAGCAGATCGGCGATGTGCCGGTCGATCAGCTTCAGGTCGAGGGCGTGCGGCGTCTCGTAGTCGTAGTCCCCGAATTCGTCCCGGGGATGCTGCTCCAGGTTGAAGAAGTAGTGGTCGATGTTCAGCGCCAGGAATTCCCGGCCCGACTCGGCCAGCTTCTCGCTGACCTTGATGGTGGTGGTCGTCTTGCTCGACGAGCTGGGACCGGCGATGAAGAACACCCGCACGTCCGGCAGGCGCTCGATGAACTTCTGGGCGCCGGCCTTGACTTCCAGGTCGTAGCGCTCTTCGCAGGCGGCGATCAGTTCCGGCAGCTGGCCCGACGCGATGATCTCGTTGAGGCCTTCGACGGTTTCGCAGCCGTGGTCCATGTTCCAGCGCAGGACCTCGTAGATCTTCTTGTACGGGATGTTGTCGGTGGCTTCGAACTTGTAGGCCCGCTGCGCCCGTTCCATCTGCCGTTCGTGACGGTAGAGGATGTAGGCCCGCGCCGTCTTGGCGTGCCCTTCCTTGATCAACACCTCTTCGACGATGTCCTGGACTTCTTCGACCGAGGGAATGCCGCCGGAGCCGTAGGCCCCTTCCAACTTCTTTTCGACGAGCAGGGCCAAGCGATCGGCTTCGGCCCGGTTGCTCCCGCCCACCGCCGCCGCGGCCTTGAAGATGGCCGTGCCGATCCGGTCCCGGTCGTAGGACACCGTGGTGCCGTCGCGCTTGACGATTTGCTTGATTGAACTGCTCATGGTTCCTCCTCTGGGGGCCGGCGGCCCCGGATGGCTTGGTCGGTTTGGTCTGTTTTCTTCAATCGTTCTCGAGGAAGCCTTCCAGCTTCCGGATGCGCGTGGGATGGCGCATCTTCCGGAGCGCCTTGGCTTCGATCTGCCGGATGCGCTCGCGCGTCACCTTGAATTTCTTCCCGACCTCCTCGAGGGTCCGGGAATAGCCGTCGGCCAGCCCGAACCGCAGGGTCAAGACTTCCTGTTCGCGCTCGGTCAAGGTACCCAGCACGTCCTGCAGCCGCTCCTTCAGCAGGCTGTAGGCGGTCATTTCGCTGGGATTCTCCGCCGTCTTGTCTTCGATGAAGTCGCCGAAGTGCGTGTCTTCGCTGTCGCCCACCGGGCTTTGCAGCGAGATCGGCTGCTGGGCCATCTTGAGCACCGCGCGGACGCGATCGACGGGCAGGTTCATTTCCTCCGCGATTTCCTCGGGGGTCGGCTCGCGGCCGTAGGTCTGGACCAGCTGCTTCTGGATGCGCATCAGCTTGTTGATCGTCTCGATCATGTGCACCGGAATGCGGATGGTGCGCGCCTGGTCGGCGATGGACCGGGTGATGGCCTGGCGGATCCACCAGGTGGCGTACGTGCTGAACTTGTAGCCGCGCTGGTATTCGAACTTCTCGACCGCCTTCATCAGGCCCATGTTGCCTTCCTGGATCAGATCCAGGAACGAGAGCCCGCGGTTCGTGTACTTCTTGGCGATGGAAATCACGAGGCGCAGGTTGGCCTCGACCATCTCGGATTTGGCCTTGAGCCCCTTGCGCAGCCACTCTTTGAGTTCCACGTACTGCGTCATGAACTCTTCGGCGCAGAGGCATTGTTCCTCTTCCATATGCCGCAGCTGCTTCCGGACGTCCTTGGCCTGCGCCCGCTTGGCCGCGCTCTTGCTCTTCTCCAAATCGCGGATCTGCTTCATCCGCTCGTCGAAGTCCTTCGAAAGCGCTTCGGCGTGCAGGGCGAAATCCTCGATGGCCTTCTGCTTGAAGAAGAAATCGCACAGCAAGACGGCCAGCCGCTCGCGGGCCTGCACGAACGCCTTCTTCTGCTTTTCCTGCTGGGCCTTGGAAAGCCGGGAGGACAGCAGCGCGCGGAAACGGTCGCGCACCAGCGCTTGGGCGCGCGGCACGCTCTTGTTCAGCTTGGGAATGATCTCCCCGAAATACTTGTCGCGGCCGATCTCGCGCTTGTCGGTCTCCGGCTTCTCGCTTTTTTCGCCTTCGTGCTTGTCGGTGATCACGCGGTCGAAGCGCTCGCGGGAGGTCTTCAGCCGGTCGACCATCTCGAAGTAGGCCTGCGGCGCGAACCCGAAGCGGTGCAACAGCCGCTTGGCGTGGTCTTCCGCCTCTTCGATCCGCTTGGAAATTTCCACTTCCTGCTCGCGGGTCAGAAGCGGGACCTGCCCCATCTGCTTCAAATACATCCGCACGGGATCGTCGATCACGGAACTGTCGGACCGGGCCGGCGTCGCCGCTTTTTCGGCGGGCGGGGCCGCCTCCAGCTCGGTTCCGTCCCGGACGATCTCGATGCCGAGGCCGCGCAGCTTGCCTTCCACGCGCTCGATTTCTTCCGGATTGATGATTTCGTGGGGGAGCAGGTCGTTCAGCTCGTCGCGGGCGATCTTGCCGCCGTGATCCCGCGCATGGCTGATGATCTGCAGCATGTAGTCCGGATTCTTCTTGCTGGCCATTTCCTTGGCCGACAAGACGGGTGGAGCGGCCAGACGGGCTTTGGCGGTCGCGGCCTTGGCCGACTTCGCCGGAGAAGGCGATTTGACCTTAGCGGGCTTGGCCGGCGGGGTTTTGGATTTCGCCGGGGCGCTCGGATGCTTCTGGGAAGACGCCGGAGCCTTTTTCTTGGCGGCGGCTTTCGGCGCCGGCTTGGGCGGTTTCTTGGAAACGGGTTTCGTTGCTGCGGATTTTTTCTTCGATTTGCTTGGCATATGGATGGGGGTACCCGACTTCTTTTCTTTGCACGCAATTTTACAATATGGGGAAAGTCCGCGTTGCTGTCAAGCGAACAAACGGCAATTTTCCTGCAAAAAGGCCGCTTTCCCGTTGCCTCGCCCCCCCGTCCCCGCTATTCTGCCGCCGTGACCCGCTTCCGCCATTGCCTAATCTGGGCCCTCCTGTGGGGCCTGCCATTTCCGGCTCCGGCCTGGGAATCCGGCGCGCTCCTGATCTGGATCAACGGCGACAAGGGCTACGAAGGCATCGCCGAAATCGGCCGCGTTTTCACCGAGAACACCGGCGTTCCCGTCGTCGTGGAGCACCCCGAAGGCGCCACGGACAAGTTCTTCCACGCGGCCAAAAGCGGCAAAGGGCCCGACGTCATGATCTGGGCGCACGACCGCCTCGGCGAATGGGCCGACACCGGCCTGCTCCTGCCCGTCGATCCCAATCCGGCCTTCACCCGCCGCATCTTTCCCAAGGCGCTGGAGGCCTTCACCCATCGCGGCCGCCTCTGGGGCTATCCCCTCGCCATGGAATCCACCGGCCTCATCTACAACAAGGCCTTGATTTCCGCAGACGAAATTCCGGCGAACCTGGCCGACTGCGCGGCGCTCGTTCCCCGCCTGAAACCCCGGGGCGCGGCGCCCATCCTGTGGGACTACAACAACGCCTACTTCACCTTCGGCCTGCTCGCCGCCGACGGCGGCTACATCTTCGGCAAGCACCCCGACGGCTCCTACGACGTGGCCGACGTCGGCGTGGCCCAACCGGCCGCCGTGGCCGCCATGGACGCCGTCGTCGGTCTCATCCAGGCCCAGGTCCTGCCCTCGAGCCTCTCCTACTCCGTCGCCGAAGCGCAAATGAACCAAGGCAAGCTCGCGATGTTCATTTCCGGCCCCTTCGCCTGGGAGAACCTGAAGAAAAGCGGCATCGATTTCGGCGTGACGACGATCCCCGGCGTGAACGGCCATCCGGCCCGCCCCTTCGTCGGCGTCGTGGGCGCCGTCTTCAACCGCTCCAGCCCCAATCTCGATCTCGCGCAGGAATTCCTGGAAAACTATCTCGTCACGCCGCGCGGCCTCGACGCCATGGACCGGCACGTGCCGCTGGGCGTGCCCGCGCTCATCGACGCCTATCGCGCCAAAGCCGCCGATCCCCTCATCGCCGGTTCGATGAAAAACATCGAAGTCGGCACGCTCATGCCCAACATCCCGCAGATGGGCGTGTTCTGGAGCGCCATGGAATCCGCGCTTTCCACCATCACGTCCGGCCGGGCCACGCCGCGCGAGGCCCTGGAAAACGCCCGGGAACGCATGCTGAGGAAACCCTGACGTGATCGCGCGGACGTTCAACCGGATCGTGTGGGCCCTCGTGCTGGGCGGGGCGGTTTTTCTCGCCGCGCGGATGGCGTGGGCCGGCGCGCCGGTTCTCGGGGCGCTCCTGCTGGCGGCGGCGCTGTTCGCAGCGTGGGTCTATACGTCCGCGCGGGCCCACGCCCCGCGCTACCTCCTGCCCGGCCTCGCCACTTTCGCCGTCTTCGTCCTGATGCCCCTGCTCTACACGGTCTACATCGCCTTCACCAACTTCAGCGGCGAGCATCTGCTTTCCCAGGACCGCGTCCGCGCCTGGTTCGCGCAGGACCTCTACGCTCCCGACGACGCGCGGTATGCCTTCCGGCTCCACCCCGCCGCCGTACCCGGCCAATACCAGATCGTCGTCCCGATGGGCGCCGGCGACCTGGGCCGGAACCTGCTGATTTCCCGCCCCTTCACGACCAACGAGGCCGCCGCCGGCCAACCCGTCACCCTCGCGCTCAACGTCGTCGCTCCGACCGCCAAGCCGCTCGGCATCCGCGACGTCGTCGCCGCCCGCCCCTGGCTCAACCGCGCCCGCTTCACTCCGCCGGGGGCGACGACGCCCCTGCGGCTCGTCAGCCTCCGCGCGCTGGGCTACCGCCTGCCGCTTTGGGACGAACAGGACGGCCGCCTCGTCAACGCTTTGACCGGCAAGGTTCTCGTGCCCGATCCGGAACGCGGCAACTACGTCGACAAAACCACCGGCGAACCCGTCGGCCCCGGCTGGCGCGTCTGGATCGGCACGGAAAACTTCCGCCTGATCTTCGGCGATCCGGCCATCCGTGCGCCGTTCCTGAAGATCTTCGGCTGGAACGTCTGCTTCGCGTTGTTGTCCGTGGCCACCACCTTCGCCATCGGCGTCGTGCTGGCGTGCCTGCTGCAGTGGAAGGCGCTGCGCGGACGCGCCATCTACCGCACCTTGCTCATCCTGCCCTACGCCATCCCCGCCTTCATCCCCATCCTCGTCTTCAAGGGGTTGTTCAACGAAGGCTACGGCGAAATCAACCACGTTCTGTCCGCGCTGTTCGGCATCGCGCCCCATTGGTTCACCGACCCGTGGCTCGCGCGCGCGATGATCCTGATCGTGAACGCCTGGCTGGGCTATCCCTACATGATGATCATCGCCTCCGGCATGTTGCAGGCCGTGCCCGACGAGCTCTACGAAGCCACCGCCATCGACGGCGCCGGCCCGTGGACCAATTTCGCCAAGGTGACCCTCCCGCAGATCTTCCCGCCGCTGTTCCCCCTGCTGATCGCCAGCTTCGCGTTCAACTTCAACAATTTCTCGCTGATCTACCTGCTGACCGGCGGCAAACCCGACATCGTCGGTTCCGCCACCGTCGCGGGCACCACGGATCTGCTCGTGTCGTACACCTTCCGCATGGCGTTCAAGGATTCCTCGGCGCGGTTCGGGTTCGCCTCCGCCGTCGCCACGCTGCTGTTCATCGTGGTGGCCCTGCTCGCCTGGCAGCAGCTCCGCTGGAGCCGGCCCGCCCCTGCCGCGAAAGGAGGCCGCTGATGGTCGAAGGCAAAGCCTATCGCGGACGCCTGGTGCTCGCCCACGCCGTGCTCGTCGGCTTCATCGCCCTCGTGGCGGTGCCGCTGTTCATGGTCGTGTCGATTTCCTTCCGCAAGGGCAATTTCGCCGTCGGCGGCATCCTGCCCACGCCCGAAACCTTCAGCCTCGAGCACTGGCGCATGGTCCTGGGCCTGCCCGTCCTGCAGGCCGACGGCTCGTGGGAAGCGCCCTCCGTCTCCGTCCTGCGCTGGTTCTGGAACTCCGTGAAGGTTTCCGCCGTCAGCGCCTTCCTGATCCTCGCCCTGTCTTCCACCTGCGCCTACGCCTTCGCCCGCATGCGCTTCTTCGGCCGCGATAAAATTCTCGGCGGCCTCCTCATCCTCCAGATGTTTCCGATGGTGCTCGCCCTCATCGCCATCTACTCCATCCTCGAGGCCCTCGGCCGCTGGATCCCCGCCCTCGGCCTCGACACCCATCCCGGCCTGATCCTCGCCTACCTCGGCGGCATCGCCACCCACATCTGGATGATCAAGGGCTACTTCGACTCCCTGCCCGTTTCCCTCGAAGAATCCGCGAAAATCGACGGCGCCACCCCGTGGCAGACCTTCCGGCTCATCATGCTGCCGACTTCCTTGCCCATCTTCGCCATCGTCTTCATCCTCGCCTTCATCGGCCTCGTCGGCGAATACCCCCTCGCCAGCGTCGTCCTCCAGCGCACCGACCAATGGACGCTCGCCGTCGGCGCCAACAGCTTCCTCTACGAACAGAATTATCTCTGGGGCGATTTCGCCGCCACCGCCGTCCTCTCCGGCCTGCCCATCACCGCCCTGTTCCTCGCCTGCCAGCGCCTGCTCGTCTCCGGCCTCACGGCCGGCGGAGTCAAGGAATGAGCGAGATCGGCCCCGCGCTCCTGCACGGCCTTTCCGTGGCCGGCGTCTTTCTCGCCTGGACCGCCTGCGCGCTGCTGTGTCTCGGCGGACTCGTCCTCGCCGTCTTTTCCATCTCCGGCACCTGGCTGGTGCTGGGCGCGGCCATCGGCGCCGCCCTGCTGACCGGCCCCGGCGAATTTCCCGGATGGCCCGCGCTGGCCGGGTTCTTCGCCGTTTGCGCCGCGGTGGACGTCGTCGAATGGTTCGCCGCGAGCTGGGGCGTGCGCCGCCGCGGCGGATCCGCCGCGGCCGGCTGGCTGGCCCTCCTCGGCAGCCTCGCCGGCGCGATTCTCGGCGGCATGGTCGTCCCCGTCCTCGGCAGCCTCGTCGGCATGCTGCTGGGCAGCTTCGCCCTCGTTTTCCTGGCCGAACGCCGCCGCCTGCGGAAAACCGACCGCGCCGCGCATATCGCGACGGGCGCCGTGCTGGCCGGCATTGCGGTGCTGCTCCTCAAGGTCGCCGCCACCGCCGGCCTGGTCCTCTGGCTCGCCGCCGGCCTCCTGCTCTGATCCCCGCCCCGCTTTTTCCACGCTACGTAAAAACTTTCGGCGATTTTTACGTAGCACGTAAAAACTTTGGCCGATTTTTCCACGCTACGTAAAAACTTTGGGGAATTTTTCCACGGTGTGGAAAAACTTTTTCCACGCTACGTAAAACCGGCAAGCCGCGGCGGGAGAGGCCGGGCTTCAGGGCTGGCGGGCCAGAAGCTGGGCGAGCAGGCGCGCGAAGCGCGGATCCTGGCGGATGGGCTCGAAATCGTCGTCGTCCTGCATCCATTCGGCGTCGTCGTAGCCGAGGGCGATGGCCTTTTCGAGCGCCGCGAAGGCGTCGTCGGGCTGTTTCGTCAGCGCCAGGCTGCACGCGAGGTTGTACCACGCGTTGGGCGATTCGGGCGTCATCTTCACCATTTCGCGGTCGGCGCGCAAACCGTCCTGGTAGCGACCCATCTCCGTGTAGAGGCACCCGAGGCTTTCCACCACCGCGGGATGCGACGGCAGGCGCGCGCGCACGCCTTCGAGGAATTCCACCTCGAGACGGCGCGAGCGCTCCTCCGCCGCCGCGCGGGCGGCGGATTCGTCGGGCGTCTCTGGCGGGGTTTCCCGCATCGCGGCCTCAGCTCCGCGCCTCGATGCGGACGAAATCGGTCTTGGACGGCCCCACGTAGATCTGGCGCGGCCGCATGATCTTCTGCTCGGGATCCTGGCGCATTTCCTGCCAGTGGGCGATCCAGCCCGGCAGCCGCCCGAGGGCGAACAGCACGGTGAACATCTCCTTCGGAAAGCCCAGGGCGCGGTAGATGAGCCCCGTGTAGAAATCCACGTTGGGGTACAGGTTCCGTTCCTTGAAGTAATCGTCCTTCAGGGCGTGTTCTTCGAGCGCCAGCGCGACGTCGACCATCGGGTCGTGGATCCGCTTCTTGTTGAGCACCGCCATGCACATCGTCTTCGCGATCTTGGCGCGCGGGTCGTAGGACTTGTAGACGCGGTGCCCGAAGCCCATCAGGCGGAAGGGATCGTTCTTGTCCTTCGCTTTGGCCACGACCTGGTCGACCGTGAGCCCTTCCTTCTGGACTTTTTCGAGCATCTCGACCACGGCCTGGTTGGCGCCGCCGTGCAGCGGGCCCCACAGCGCGCAAATGCCCGCCGAGACGCAGGCGTAGAGGTTCGCGCCCGTGCTGCCGACCATGCGCACCGCCGTGGTGGAGGCGTTCTGCTCGTGGTCCGCGTGCAGGATCAGCAGCTTGTTCATCACCGCCACGTCGTAGGGATCCGCCTCGTACAGCGACACGGGCGACCGGAACATCATGTTCAGGAAGTTCTCGCAATAGCTGTACTTGTGGCTCGGATAGACGAACGGCTCGCCGATCGACTTCTTGTAGGAAAACGCCGCGATCGTGCGCAGCTTGGAGAGCAGGCGCGTCACCGTGATGTCGATCTCTTCCTTGTCGCTGTCCAGCCGCAGTTCGGGATAGAAGCTCGAGAGGGACACGACCATGGCCGACAGCACGGCCATCGGATGGGCGCCTTCGGGATAGTTGCCGAAGAAGCTGCGCATGTCCTCGTGGAGCATCGAATGGATGTTCAGCAGCCGCGAGAAATTCTGGCGCTGTTCGGCCGTGGGCAGCGCGCCGTGGATCAGCAGATAGGCCACCTCGATGAAGCTGCAGTGTTCCGCCAGGTCTTCGATGGGATAGCCCCGGTGCATCAGCACGCCCTTTTCGCCGTCCACGTAGGTGATGGCGCTGCGGCAGACGGCCGTGTTGACCATGGCCGGATCGAACGCGAAACACCCCGTGGCCGCCTTGATGCGGCTCAGGTTCAGGGCGCGCTCGCCCATCGTGCCTTCCAGCACGTCCAGTTCGATGGGCTTGCCGTCCAACCGGAGGACGGCCTTGTCGCTCTTTTCGTTGTCGCTCATGGGTCCCGCTCCGTTTTCCTCGTCATCGTCCGAAAAGCAAAACACCTCGTCGCGCAAGCGCGGCGGGGTGTTGCCAAGGGGCTGTGCGGCGTGGCGCTCCGCGCTACCTCACGCCTTCTTGACGCGCTTGCCCGCCTTGACGACCTTGCCGGCCTTGATGCAGGAGGTGCACACCGTCAGCGTCTTCACGCTGCCGCCGACCTTCGCGCGCAGTTTCTGCAAATTGGGCTTGAAGGTCCGCTTGCTGATGCCGGTCGTGTGCAAGCCGATGCCGCCCTTTTTCTTGGCCAAACCGTGGCGCACGATCCGGGATCCGCTCGCCGCACCTTTTCCGCAAATCTGACATACCGTAGACATTCTGTTCTCCTCGTAAAAAGTGCGCGAACTATAAGCTCCCGCCCCACCCTCGCGCAAGCGAAAAAGCGCGGAATCCTATGGCGCCGGCCACAGATGCGTCGAGGTGTCCTTGAAACGGTCGTATTCGCTGAAGATGCAGCCGCAATACTGCTGGTGGTAGAGCATCTTCACGAGATCCGCGTCGGCCTCCGCCGCGCGCCAATCCCGGTAGAGAAATTCGACGCCCTCGGCGGCGGCCGCGGCTTCGCCCGCCGCGCGGATCAGCCCGTGGTCCTGGTGGGTGCTGGTGACGAGGGTCGTCGTGAACGACCGGCAGCCGTTTTCCCGCGCGACTTGCGCCGCGCGGCCCAGGCGCAAGGCGTAGCAGCGCGCGCAGCGCGCCGGCGCCGCTTCGTGGCCGTGCACCGCGCGGCAGAAGTCCACCAGTCCGTAGGTTTCGTCGGCGATCAACGGCAGGCGCGCCCGCTCGACGAGCATTTTCACCGCTTTCAGGCGGCGGCGCCATTCGATCAGGGGATGGATGTTCGGATTGCCCCAGAAGACCACGGGCGCGCGGGCGACGGGTTCGGCCGCCAAACCCGCCAGCAGTTTGCCGAGGCAATGCGCGCAGCACGCGTGGATCAGGATCTGGTCCATTTTCCTACCCGCCTTTCTTGCGGTAGACCCGGATGTCTTCCGGCCCGAGGCACATCAGCAGGAACGCGCCCGGGTCCGCCGTCGCAGTGAAACGCTGCAGGAAAAAGGGCTCTTCGCCCGGCCACGGGTACACGTAGACCGCCGCCCGGTTTTTCGCCGCGAACGCCTTCAGGCCGGGCACGGCGGGATCGTAGGTGCCCCGCTCGAAGCGCGCGCGCACGTCGTAGCGGGCGGCCAGTTCGCGGGATTCCCGCACGAGCGCTTCGTCGATTTCGACGCCGACGGCGTCGTAGCCCAGCAGCGCGGCCAGAATCGTCACCATGCCCTGACCGCTGCCCCATTCCAGAAACGCCGCGCCCCGGTCCGCCGCCTTCGTCCGCAACAGCCATTGCAGGATCTGGAAGGCATAGCGATAGTCGCCGGGAACGAACAGCCCTCGGCCGGCCCGGTCGGCGTACTCCTCGGCCCGATCCTCCGCATCGCGGATGAAGCAATCCACGAAAGGCGGCACGGGCAATTCGCCCGCTTCGGGCGGCACGGCGACCCGCTCCAGCCCGACCGGCATGGCGGCTTCCAGCGGCATTCCGCTCCTAGGCCCGATAGAGCATTTTCGCGGCTACTTGCTGGGCGATCTCGGGCGAAGCGAGAATCTCGGCCAGCGCGAAAGCGAAGGCGAAAGCGGTGCCCGGCGCCTGGCTGGTCAAGATGCTGCCGTCGCGCACCACGGGCCGATCCACCCACGTGCCGGCGGTCAGTTCTTCGCGGCTTCCGGGGTTGCTCGTGTAGGTCTTGCCGGCCAGCACGCCGGCCGCGTGCAGCACCGTCGGACCCGCACACAGCGCCGCAACGACCTTGTCCGCTTGCAGGAATTCGCGCACGGCCTGTTTCACGCTCTCGTCCTGCCGCATCGCCTGGGTGCCGCCGATTCCGCCGGGAATCACCAAGGCATCGAAACGCGTCGCTTCAGCCGGATCCCATGCGCCGTCCGGCGCGATGCGCACGCCGCGCGACGTCGTCACCATCCGGGTTTCCTCGCCCACGCCGGCCAAAAAGACGCCGATGCCGGCCCGGCGGAGCACGTCCACCACGATCACGACTTCCATTTCTTCCGAGCCATCGGCGATCAATACGCATACGTTTTTCTTCGTCATCTCGTTCTCCTTGTACGTCCGCTTCCGGGTTAGGCCCGCGGATGGGCCTTGCCGTATTCTTCCTTCAGTCGTTCCACGCTCACGTGGGTATAGATCTGCGTCGTCGAAAGGCTCGCATGGCCGAGCAACTCCTGCACGCTGCGCAAATCCGCGCCCGCATCGAGCAGATGCGTGGCGAAACTGTGCCGCAACGCATGCGGCGTGATCGCCGGATCCAATCCCGCGGCCACCAGGTATTTCTTCAGCGCCCGTTCCACCGAGCGCGGAGTCAACGGACCGCCGAACCGGTTCGCGAACAGCGTTTGCGCCCGGCCCGCGCCGAGGCGCGCGCGCAGGCCGTCCCGGGCTTCCAGGGCCGCCTGCAGCGCCTTCGCGGCGGGCCGCCCGATCGGACAGAAGCGCTCTTTTTTGCCTTTGCCGCGCACCAAGGCCGTACCCGAGAGCAGATCCAGCCGCGCGTCCGTCATGCCGCACAGTTCCGCGATGCGCATGCCCGTGCTGTAGAGCAGTTCGAGGATCGCCGTGTCGCGCAAGGCCGCGTAGTCCGCGAAAAACGCCTCGCTCCGATCCTCCTTCGCCCGGGCTTCTTCGCGCAGGCGCGCGGGGGCTTCGATCAGGCGGATCACCTCGTCGCGGCTGAGCACCTGGGGCAGGCGGCGGCGGGCTTTCGGCTGCTGCAATCCCGCGAAGGGATTGTTCTTCACCGCTTCCTCGCGCACGAGGAAACGGTAGAACGACCGCAGGCTCGACATCTTGCGGCGGGCCGTAGACGGCGCCAGCCCCCCTTTCTGGAAGGAGGCCAGAAAACGGCGCGCGGCGAACCGGTCCGGCGATTTCCACGGAAACGGCGGCTGCGCATCGTCGCCCCAGACTTGCCGGCAAAACTGGAGGATGTCCGACAGATAGGCGGCCAGCGTGTGCTCCGAGGCGTTGCGCTCCGCGCGCAGATGGCGCACGAATTGCGCCACGGCGGGATCGTCCGCGACCGGAATCGGTCCCCCCGGGACGGGGCCCGGGATGGACGGCAGCGCGACGCGCAACCGCGTCGTCGCGCGCCCGCCTGGAGGGGTCTTGCGCATGCCTATGTCCGCGACACCCGCCGCCGAAGCCTATTCCTTGGCCTCGCCGGCATCCGCACCCTTCTTGGAAGCGCGGGGTTCCGGCAAGCCGTACTTCTGCAAGGCTTCCGCGTAGTTCGGAATCTGCCCCGCATAGACGGCCGTCAGCCGCTTGAGCGCGCTGACCTGCTTGAAGGAGAGCTGGCGGCGCTGGGCGAACTGCGTTTTCAGCGAGCCCAGGAATTCGCGGTCGTCCCACGTGCGGCCTTTGCGGGTCGTGGCCGGCCGCCACTCCTTCACCGCGTCGAACAGCGCCAGGATTTCATCCAGATGGCCTTCCGACGGAACCGGCGGTTCGGCGCCCAGGCCCAGCGTTTCCGCCTGCGCTTCGAAATCCGGAATCTGTTTCGCGTATTTCCGGACGATCTTGTCGAGATAGGCGATCTGCGCCGCCGACAGCCGTTTGCCCCCGCCCACCTGGTTCCGCAGCGATCCGCAGAATTCGCGGTCGTCGTAGACTTTCTTGCCGAACTTGCGGGGCGGGTCGAACTCCACTTTCTCCAGCAAGGCCAGCTTCGCGATCGTCTGCTGGCGCGGCGGCTCGGATTTCTCCGCCTCGCTCGCGGGTTCGACGATCTTCAGGTCCGCGATCAGCGCGGCGACGTCCGGAATCTGCGCCTTGTAGCGGAAGACCAGCCGGGTCAGGGCGTCTTGCTGGCGTCCCGAAATCGGCCGTTTCTTCTCGCCGAACTGGCGACGGATGGATTCCACGAATTTTTCGTCGCTGTAGACCGTCTTGGCGCCGCGTTTCATCGGCGGCTGCCAATTCTTCACGGCGGAAAGCGCCGCCAGCATTTTCTCCACGGCGGCGAGATCGGCGGCGGGCCCCCGCGCCGCACCGAGCCACTCCTGGAACTTGGCGTAAAAGGTGGACAGCATATCCGTCCACGCCACGTTTCCTTCCTCGATCTGGTCGAGCTGTTCTTCCATGCCCGCCGTGAACTGCACGTCGAACAGCGCGTCGAGGTTCGCGATCAGGAAGTCGAACACCTTCAGGCCCAGTTCGGTCGGCACGAGGGCCCGCTTTTCGCGGTCCACGTACTTCCGGTTCAGCAGCGTCGAAATGATCTGCGCGTAGGTGCTGGGCCGGCCGACGCCGTTTTCCTCCAGCACCTTCACGAGCGATGCCTCGGTGAAGCGCGGCGGCGGCTGCGTTTCCTTGCGGTCGTTGAGCCATTCCACCGGGTCGAGGCCCTCGCCTTTCTCCAGCGGCGGCAGGACTTCCACCTCTTCGCCGTCGCCGTTTTCGGCTTCTTCCTTCTTGCGCTTTTCGAGTCCCGACACCCGCATGAAGCCGGGGAAGACGATTTCCGACGCCGTGGCGCGGAACAGGAACGTGTCGGCGCCCGCGCCGGCCGCTTCGATTTCCGCCGTGCGCTGGGCGATGCGCGCCGGCGCCATCTGGCTGGCCATGAACCGGCGCCAGATCAGGTCGTAGAGGCGCCAATCGTCGCGCTCGAGCACGTCTTTCAGGCTTTCCGGCGTGCGGGCCGGATCCGTCGGCCGGATGGCTTCGTGGGCTTCCTGGGCGCTGGAGCGGCTGCGGAACACGTTCGGCGTCTCGGGCAGGAATTCCGGCCCGTGCTCCTTCTGGATGAACGCCTGCGCCTGCTCGCGCGCTTCCTGCGCGATGGAGAACGAATCCGTGCGCATGTAGGTGATCAAGCCCGAGGCCGAGCCGTGGCCGAGATCCACGCCTTCGTAGAGTTTCTGCGCGATGCGCATCGTGCGCGACGGCGAGAAGCCCAGGGCGCTGCTGGCCGCCTGCTGCAGGCTGCTGGTGATGAAGGGCGGCGGCGCGTTCTTGCGGATTTCCTTGCGCAGCACGTCTGAGACGCGCAACTCGCTCCGCTTCAGCTCGTCCACGAGCCGAAGCGCCAGCGCCTCGTCCTTCACCTCGGCTTTTGCGCCGTTCAGCTTCGCCAGATAGGCGGTGAAAGGCGCGCGCGGGTCCACGCGCTTCGCGGCCTTGACGCCGAGGATCCAGTAGGGTTCGGGCTGGAAGGCGCGGATGGCCTTCTCCCGTTCGCACACCAGCCGCAAGGCCACGGATTGCACGCGGCCGGCGCTCGACGCGCCCGGAATCCGGCGCCAAAGCATCGGACTCACCTTGTAGCCCACCACGCGGTCGAGAATGCGGCGCGCCTGCTGGCTGTCCACCCGCAATTGGTTGATTTCGCCCGGTTGCTCGAACGCCTTGCGGATCGCGGACGCCGTGATCTCGTTGTACGTCACGCGCCGGAACTTTTCTTGCGGCACCTTGCTTTGCAGCGCCTCGCGCAAATGCCACGCGATGGCCTCCCCCTCGCGGTCCGGATCGGGGGCCAGATAGACCCGGTCGGCTTTCGCGGCGACCGCCTGCAGTTCCGACAGCACCTTGGCGCGCCCCTTGATCGGCACGTATTGCGGCGCGAAGCCATGCTCCACGTCCACGCCCAGCGCGCGTTCGGGCAGGTCGCGCACGTGCCCCATCGACGCTTTCACGATGAAATCGCCGCCCAGCAGTTTGTTGATGGTCTTCGCTTTCGCCGGAGACTCCACGATCACCAATGTCTTCGCCATGTTCCGTTATTCCTTTCCTTCAAAGGCGTTTTCCGCCGGGGCCAGATCCCATTGGCGGATTTCATCCATCAGCGCCAGCCGCCGGCCCGGAAGCCGGCGGACGACGCGTTTTATTTCCAATTGCATCGACAAGGTCATCAGCTGGGCGGAGGACATTCCCGTCTTCCGGATCAGCACGTCGAAATCCAGTTCGGGTTCCGTCCACAGCGCGCGCACGACGGATTCCTCCGGCGGCGCCAGCGACAGCCGCTGCCGCGCATCCTGCTGGCGCGCCAGGCGCGCCTGTTCGCCGGGCGGAAACAAAAATTCGAATTCCTTCAGGATGTCCGGCAGATCCTCGACCAGCCGGGCTCCGTTCTGGATCAGGCGGTGCGGTCCCCGGGCGCCGTCCATGTCCACGCGCCCCGGCACGGCCATCACGCTGCGGCCTTGCTCCAGCGCCTGTTCCGCCGTGTTCATCGCGCCGCTGGCCAAGCCGGCTTCCACCACCAAGACTCCCTTCGACAATCCGCTCACGATGCGATTCCGGTAGGGAAAAGTCGTGCGATCCGGCTCGCGTCCCAACGGAAATTCGCTGATCAGCGCGCCGTTTTGCGCGATGTCCTCCGCCAATTCCCGGTTCTCGGGCGGATACAGCTTGTCCAGCGCCCCGCCCAGCACGGCCAGGGTGCGGCCGCCGGCTTTCAGCGCCGCCCGATGGGCCACCGTATCGATGCCGCGCGCCAAACCGCTCACGATCGTGAACCCCGCCTTCGCCGCCAGATAGGCCAGCCGTTCCGCCTGCGCGGACCCGTAGTGCGAGGCCCGCCGCGTGCCCACGATCGCCAGCGCCTGTTCGTCCTTCTTCTCCAGCGTGCCGCGCACGGTCAGGCACAACGGCGGATCGTAGATGGTTTTCAGAACGGCGGGATATTCCGCATCCACCGGCGTCACCAACCGCGCCCCCAATTTCGCGGCCGCCTTTTCCTCGCGCCCGGCATCCAGCCCCGCCCGCTGCGCCACGATGGTCTCCGCCACCTTGGGCCCGACGCCGCGAACCGCGCAAAGCGCGGATGCCGGCGCCGCCAGCACCGCTTCCGGCGATCCCAGCGCTTCGCACAGGGCCCGGACCCGGACCGGACCGATTCCCTCGATCCGGTTCAGCGAAATATAGGCTTCGCGCGACGTCATTCCGGGCATTCCCTTCGAGCCGTTTTCAGGCGTCCGCCGGACCATCCTCTTCGGCAACGCGTTGCGACGGCAATTCGCCGGTCTGTTCCGGAACCGGCGCGGAAGACCTGCGCCGACGCGAATGGGCGAACAGATCCATCTGGCCGCTCTTGAGCAAATCGTAGTTTTTCAGGATGCGCAGGATCTGCAGCAGATCGGACTTCTCGTAGGTCTTCTTCACGTCGACGCGTTCGGCCAGCTCCAGCAACATCGGCCGGAACAGGATCACGCCGTCGATGCCCCGCGACTTCAGGAAACCCAGCGCTTCGGCGCGCTGGTCGGGGTCCGCCGGCAAATCCGCCATGCACAAGACTTTCGCGGGATTCGCCACGCCCAGTTCCGTTTCCGCGGCCCGCACCGCTTCCGGTTCCGCGAAGCGATAGACTTCCGGGGAACTCGCCAGCATGGCCGCCGTGAATTTTTCGGAGTGCCAGCCGCGCACCGCCACGATCACGCTGGCGATCTGCCCCAGTTCGGCGGCGCCCCACAGCTTGGCTTTGGGACCCGGCTGGCCGGGCGGAAACAGGGGATTCACCGCCAGCAAATCCACTTCCTCGTGCAATCCTTTGGAACGCGCCACGACCTGGTATTTCCTCGGCTGGCGCACCAGAAAGCCCAGCGCTTCCAGATACTCGCGGACGATCCACTCATTCACCGATGCCATGCGCGCACCATCCTTTCAGCAGCCCATCCAGGTCTTCCGCCGGAATCGCTTCTGGAAGCCCGCAATGCCCCAATCGGTCGCACAGCACGAAACGCACCGCGCCGTCCGCCGATTTCTTGTCCTGCCCCATCGCCGCGCGCAATTCGCGCCAGTCCAAATTCTTCGGCTTCAACTGGGCGACGTTCAGTCCGAACTGGTGCAGCAATAACAAAACCCGGCGGGCATCCTCCGCGGGGAAATTCTTGTCCGCCATGGACCACGCCAACGCGAACGGCATGCCCAGCGCCACGGCCTCGCCATGCAGCACGGATGAAAAACCGGTGGCCTTCTCGATCGCGTGCCCCAGGGTATGTCCGAAATTCAGCACCGCGCGCAGCCCCCCCTCGCGCTCGTCCTTCGACACCACGTCTGCCTTGATTTCGCAGCAGCGCGCCACCATCCGCTCCAGCACCGCCGGATCGCGGGTCTGGATCGCCGCGGCATTCTTCTCCAGCCAGCCGAAGAAATCCGCGTCCAGCGCCACGCCGTACTTGACCACTTCGGCCATGCCCGACGCGAACTCCCGCGCCGGCAGCGTCGCCAGGACGTCCGTGTCGGCGAATACCGCCATCGGCTGGTGGAAAGCTCCCGCCAGATTCTTGCCCGCCGCCAGATTGATGCCCGTTTTGCCGCCGACGGAACTGTCGACCATCGCCAGCAGGCTGGTCGGCACCTGCACGAACCGGATGCCCCGCATGTAGGTCGCCGCGGCAAACCCGGTCAAATCGCCGACCACGCCTCCGCCCAGAGCCACCAGAACGCCGCGGCGATCCAGCCCCGATGCCGCAATTTTTTCCAGAACTTCGGCCCAGCGCGAGGCCGACTTGGAGGGTTCTCCGGGCGGAAGAACGATTTTACCCCAGTTTCCGCCCAACAGGCCCATGACTCTGGCCCCGTGGAACGAATCCACATGGGCATCGGTTATCACGATGCCGCGCGCATCCCGCAACGCAACCGACAGGCCTTCCAAGACCCCAGAACCGATCTGGATCGGATAGGACCGCTCGCCCAGCGAAATTTTCACCTCACAAGCCATAACGGGGTGAGGAAATATCCCCTACGCGCGTTTTTGTCAACCCCCAATCCCTCGCTTCTGCCCCGTGTGCCCGTGCGCTGAACCATCAAAATCGACCCCAAATCACAATATCATAGTTAATTAACTATGAACGTGATGAAATGCTATATCTAATTGTATTATAGATTATTAGATATATTCATGTCATTCTATAATGGCGCTATAAGAAGTATATAGTTAATTAACCATGAACGTGATCGAGCCGTTTTGGGGTTCATCTCACCGGTTCATGGCGATCCCCTTCGCCCCACCTCTTTCCGGCTATCGTTTCCGGACTTCCCAGCGAGCCATTTCTTTGGCCAAAGCCCGACAGGTCCATTGTCCCGGTGCGGTGCTTTTTCCTAAAGATCCATATGCCAGGCAGGACCCGGCACAGGGCAATGCGATGCGGGAAATTCCGCCCCGCCCCCCCATGCCCAGCGCGCAAATCGGCCCTTTCGCCGACTCGGGCCAGGCAAAGAGCCGAGCTAGATCCCCGGAAGAATGGATCATCGTCGCGATTTTCACCACGTCTGCGCCCATCGCGCGACCCCGGATTTCCACCGTCCGCAACCGAGCCAGTTCCGGCGTTCCGTGAAAGTCATGGAAAGACCCGATCACCGCGATCCCGCGCCGATGGGCCTCCTGGGCCAAAATGCCCAGCGCATGGGCGCTGATCTCCACGTCCACCGCCGAGACCTTTTTCAGTCCCGCGAGATAGAGCGCCAAACGTTCCGCTTCGCGACCGCGCCATTCCCCTCCCTCGCGGGCATCGCGAATCGTCAACAGGACCGGCATTCCTTGCCGCTGGATCGCCCCGCAAAGTTCCAGCCACGCCCCCCCGCAAAGCCCAGTCAAATCCAGGCGCACTTCGACCAGGTCGCAATCCGCCGGGATTTTCTTGGCGCAACGGCGCAACAGCGCGGCCGAACCGATGCAGCCGACAATCAGCGGTTTTTTACCGAATCGCGTTTTCATGTCCCCATCTCACCAAAGCGCAATGCGGAACGAAAGAACAGAATCGCGCAAAAACGCCGGGGCGGTTCGCCGGAGGCTCGCGAAAGCCAAACGCGCCGATCGGATTCCCCCGCCCCCACCGGGGGGTCGTTTTCTCCAGGCTATTTGGTGGCGCTGACGTCGCAGACCTTCCCCCCCAGTTCCGCCTTGTAGAAACCGCCGGACATTTGGTTGTAGCTGCCGAAGGAGAGGTCGAACCACCAGTCGTGCCCGGCGCAGACCAGATGGGCCGTGGCCGGCGGCGTCAGGCTGGTTACCGAGCCCGAACACGTGCCGCTGAAGGTCGGATCCGTGAAGGTGTAGCTGCCCGACAGGGTCGTGCCGTTCTGGCTCAACACCATCGTCAGTCCCCGCCCACATACGTTGCCGCTCCACGTGCCCGCATACGACCCAGTGACCGTCCCGCCGTTCCCGTTGCCGTTGCCGTTGTCGTCATCCTCGCTTTCGCAACCGATCGAAAATCCCAGCGCCGCCACCGCCGTCATCAACACGACCCATTTCATCTTGGACATAGGAGCCTCCTTTTTCAATGGACCCGATGCGAAACAGTTCCACATCCATGTGCTTTTTTTTAGCATGAATATAGGGGTACCACAACGCCTTTTCTTTCCTAAAAGACGCTTTGCAACGGCCGGAGGGAGCGTGTTATCCTGTTCGGCGTGAACATGAGCCCTTTTACGTGGTACGTCGCCCTGCTGGCCGCCGGTCTGTTGCTCATCATCGCCGAGGTGTTCATCCCCGGCGGGGTGGCGGGCGTCATCGGCGGGCTGGCCTTGCTGGCGGCCATGGGCTTGGGGTTGGCCGTCTTTCCGTCTCCGTGGGGTTTTCTATCGGCCATCGCCATCGTGGTGTTCGGCGGCATCGCCCTGCTGACCTGGGTGCAGCTGTTCCCGCGCAGCCGGGTCGGCAAGCGGATCGCCCTGCGCACGGACGGCGCGGCCTTCAAGTCCGCCTCCCCCGACCGGGAATTGCTGGGCGCCGTCGGCGAAGCCGCCACGGCCCTGCGGCCGGCCGGCATCGCCATCATCGCCGGCAAGCGCTACGACGTGCTCGCCGAGGGCGAATGGATCGTCGCCGGCGCCGCGATCCGCGTCAGCGCCATTCGCGGCGGCCAGCTCCACGTCCAGACCGCGGAACCCTCGGCATGAGCCGGCTGCTCCTCAGCCTGTGCCTGCTCGGCCTGCTGGCGCCGCCCGCGCGGGCCTACCAGCTGCGCGCGGGCGAGACCACCAACGCCCTCGTCCTGCCCGCCGACGCCCGCATCGGCGAAGAAGCGCTCTGGGCCGCGCAGCGCATCGACGTCCACGGAACGGCCGACCGCGATTTATGGCTGCTGGCCACCGCCGCCGTCCGGTTCGACGGCGAAGCCGGCGGGGACCTGCGCGTGTTCGCCGCTTCCGCGACGATCGGCGGCGAGGCGCAAGGCAATCTCCTCGCCTACGCCAACGGCCTGCAGCTCACGACCAATTGCGCCGTGCGCGGCGAAGCGGCCCTATTCGGCGCGGACCTCATCTGCGAGGGCGCCGTGGACGGAAACGCCCGGATTTTCGCGAAATCCGCCACGCTGGGCGGACGCTGGGGCGGCGACGTGCGCATTTACGCCGACGAAATCCGGATTTCGCCCGGCACGCAAATCGCGGGCAACCTTGCCTATGCGTCCTCCAAGCCGCTGGTCTACGATTCCAGCGTTTCCATCGGCGGAACCGTCGAACCCATCAAGATCGCGGCGCCGGAGGATCCCGCCCGGTCGCGCTTCGCCCTGCATGGCTACTTGTTCCTCGCGGCGCTGCTGGTCGGCATGCCGTTCGTCGGCCTCTTCCCGATGGTCGCGGGCGGCGCGGTGCGGAAACTGCGCCTGTCGCCGTGGCGCGCGCTCTTCGCGGGCTTGGCGGCGGTCCTGTTCGGGCCTTTTTTGATCGCGTTCGCGGCCGTGACGGTGGTGGGCCTTCCGCTGGCCCTGATGCTGGCCGCGCTCTACGGCGCGCTGCTCTATCTCGCGCACGTCGTCGTCGCCCTCTGGCTGGGCCATCTGCTGCTGCGGGCGCCGGGACCGCAGACGTTCGCGCGCGTCCTCTCGGCCCTGGCCACCGGCCTGTTCATCCTCTATTTCGCGGCGGCCCTGCCCGGCGTCGCCTCGTTCCTGCTGTTCCCGGTCGTCGTGCTGGGCGGCGGCGCGCTCGTGCTGGCCTTCCTGCAGCGCCCGTTCATCCCGATCGCGATGCCCTCGTCCTTCCCGCCTTTGCCGAAGAATCCCGAACCCCCGGAACATCCAGAATAAAGGAGTCGCGCCATGCCCTTCATCAATGTCCTGTTCATTCTGCTGGCGATCGTCGTCGTCGTCCTGCTGAGCATCTTCTTCTACTTCCTGAAAGTGTGGGTGCGGGCCTGGATGTCCGGCGCCTACATCTCGCTGCTGAACCTGCTGGGCATGAAGCTGCGCAACGTGCCGCCCACCCTGATCGTCGATGCCCGCATCCGCGCGGTCAAGGCCGGCCTGGCGCTCAGCAGCGACCAGCTCGAAGCCCACTTCCTCGCCGGCGGCGACGTCATCAACGTCGTCCAGGCCCTCATCGCCGCCGACAAGGCCAACATCGAGCTGACCTTCCAGCGGGCCGCCGCCATCGATCTCGCCGGCCGCGACGTCTACGACGCCGTGCGCACCTCCGTGAATCCGAAGGTCATCGACTGCCCCGATCCGGCCAAGGGCGCCGCCATGCTCGACGCCGTCGCCCGGGACGGCATCCGCCTGCTGGTCAAGGCCCGCGTGACCGTGCGCGCGAATCTCGCCCGGCTCGTCGGCGGAGCGACCGAAGACACCATCATCGCCCGCGTCGGCCAAGGCATCGTCTCCGCCATCGGCTCCTCGCCCAGCTACAAGAACGTGCTGGAGAATCCCGACGAGATCAGCAAGAAGGTGCTCAATTCCGGCCTCGATTCGCAGACCGCGTTCGAGATCGTCTCCATCGACATCGCCGACGTCTCCGTCGCCGGCGTCTCCGGCGCGCGCGAAGTCGCCAACGTCGGCGCCCTGCTCGAAACCGAGCGGGCCGAGGCCGACAAGAAGCTGCGCCAGGCCGAAGCGGAAGGCCGCCGCGCCACGGCCGTCGCCGCCGAACAGGAAAACCGCGCGCTCATCCAGGCCAAGCAGGCCGACGTCGTCGCCGCGCAGGCCGAGATCCCGCGGGCCATCGCCACGGCGATGAAAGAAGGCAAGCTGGGCGTGATGGACTACCTGCGCATGCAGAACGTCATGGCCGACACCTCCATGCGCGAGTCTCTCGCCGAAGGCGAAAAACCCCCGCAGGCCTGATGCCCCTCGGCGCGCCCATTTTTCTCGCCGCCGGCGAAGATTCCATCATCGACGTCGTCGTCTGGCTCATCGCCGGCGCCATCTGGCTTTTTCTCCAGGTGAACGCGGCGAAGAAAAAACAGCAGCGGAAAAGCGCCGGCCCCGGCACGGCCCCCCGCCCCCCCGCTCCCGCGGGCGGCGGGGACACCCCGTCCCCCGACGAGCTGGCGGACATCTTCCGGCGCCTCGGGGCCGACATCCCGGGCACGCCGAAGCCCGCCCCCCGCCCATCGCCCG
>CALMNW010000086.1 GCA_937872095.1 uncultured Verrucomicrobiota bacterium | reverse complement strand
GGATCCGCGCCCGGCAACCGCGGCCACGGCATCCGCATCGAGACCTGCGTGGCCGACGAGGTCGGCATCACGTCCGGCAGCACGACGAACGAGGCCGGCAACGTGATCGTGAACAGCGCGGAGGACGGCGTGTCCGTGTTCCATTCGTGGCGGATCGGCATCGCGGGCAATACGATCGGCCACGAGCCGGGCGAGCCGGTGGCGGAGCCGAACCGCGACGGCGTGAACATGACCTTCTCGTCGAACTGCCTCGTCGGCCTGTTCAGCGCGGGGCCGGTGCAGGTTTTCCGCGGCAACGCCATCGCGGGCAATCTGCGCTACGGCGTCTACGATGGGTCCGGGCTAAGCAACTGGATCGGCGGAAACGCGATCGGCGTCATGGCCGACTTCGCCACGCCGCTGCCCAACGGCGGCGACGGCATCCGCCTGGTGGAAACGGTCGGCGACGAAATCGGCAACGGCTGGATGGAGGGCTACGAGGACGGCTACAACGTCGTTTCGTGCAACGCCTCCAACGGCATTGTCCTTTGGAGCGATTCGGGCGAACGGGCGGCCGACGTCCAGGGCAACTTCATCGGCACCGATCCGTCCGAAACGCTGGCGCTGGGCAACGGCGGAGCCGGCATCGTCGTCGAAGGCTCCGGCGGCAACCGCATCGGCTATGCCTGGGAGGACTGCAAGAACGTGGTCGTCGACAACGGCCAAGCAGCGGTTCGCCGGCGAGGAGGCGCGGCGCGGCTGATTCCGCCCAACGTGTGCGGCATCGAAATCCGGGGGAATGCGCCGACCAACGAGCTGCTGGGCAACTACGTGGGCGTGACGCGGGCGGGCTTGGCGATGGGGAACGCCGGGCACGGCATCTGGGTGTCCAACGCGCCGGCGGCCGTCGTCGGCGGGGCCGGCGTGAACTTTGCCAACTGGGTCGGCGCGAACGGCGGTTGCGGCATCCGCATCGAAGGTCCTTTGGCCGCCGGGGCCAAGGTGCTGGCGAACCGCGTCGGCGTGGCCCCGGACGGGATCTCCGACCGCGGCAACGCGGAGGATGGAATCGCGCTTCTTTCGGTGACGAACCCGATGGTCGGCTACGCGGGGGGGCGGGGCAACGTCGTGGGCTTCAACCGCGGCCACGGCGTCGTGGCCGTCGAATGTCCCGGCGCGGAGTTCATCGCCAACCGCCTCGGCGTGGACGCCAACGCGACGGCGCGGCAGGGCAACGCCGGATGTGGGCTGCTGGTGTCCAATTCGCCCGACTGCACGTTAGCCGGCAACGCCATCGGCGCCAACGGCGCGGAAGGGCTGCGCCTGTCCGGGCCGTCGTGCGCCGGGGCCGTCGTCTCGAACAACCTCGTCGGGATTTCGGCCGACGACGCGATCGATCTGGGCAACGCGGGCGACGGCATCGCGCTGCGCGGCGGCGACCGTAACCAGGTCGTGGGTTCCAACGTCGTGGCGAAAAACTTCGGGCACGGCATCGCGGTCTACGTCGGGGCGCGCAACAGGATTTTGGGCAACCGCGCTTTCGGCAACGCGCTCGCCGCCATCCACGTGGCCACCAACGAACCCGGCATGGAACCCAACGAGGGCATCCGGCCGCCGGTTTTCACCAACGCAACCACCAACGCGCAGTTCCGCGGCACGTTCGCGGGCAAGACCAACGAAGAATACGTGCTGGACGTCCACTACGCCTGGTTCACCAACGCCAGCGGCGCCCAGGCCCAGTTCCCGCTGGCCCGGACGAATTTCCAGACGGGGGCCGACGGCACCGCCGTTCTGGACGTCGCGCTGGCCGTGCCCGCGCCGTTCGGCAGCTGGCTGGCCGCGAACGCCACCGACACCAACGGCAACTCGTCGGCCTTGTCCCCGCCCGTGCGCGTGGTGGACGACGCCTTTGCCGCCTGGGCCGACGAGCGCGGCGTGCCCGTCTATCCCGATGGCCATCTCGACGACGACGGCTATTCCAACTTCGATGAGTACGTGGCCGACACCGATCCCCGCGACGGCGGTTCGTTCCTGCGCATGAACTGGGACGAAACCGGCGCGAACGTGCCCAACAGTTCAACGGGACGGCACTACGTCGTCGAAGGCTGCACCAACCTGCCGCTGGGCGTGTGGACCGCGCTCACGAACTTCCCGGGCACGGGCGGAAATTTCGTCGTCCAGGCCCCCCGCGATTTGATCGGCGGAGACCCGTTGGCCTTCGGGCTGCGGGTCAAGGCCGGCCTGCCCCCATAGCCGGAATTTGGCCAGTTGGGCGACGACGTCCGCCCAAGCCTGGCGATCTGCGTCAGTCGTTGCGGCGTCCGCCGAGCAGGCCGGCATCGAAAGAAAAAGTGCGAAATTGTCGCTGGAACTGGATCTAGCCGACATACACCGGCGTGTGGACGAATTAGAAGGCCTGAAGGGATCCTTCGTTCGCCGGGCTGAATGAGGGGAAATAAGTGCTTATGACTGAAGCCAAGCCAAAGGCGAGGCGCAGGGCCAAGAGAGCCTGATCGGCGCTATCCTATCTGCCTGATCCGGGGCGGTGGAACGCATTCGACGATTGCAAGCAGCCTGCTCGACAATATGCGGCTCAATGCTGGGTGAGTACTCCCGTGCTTGCGGTTCCTAGGCCTTCGCGTACCGGAGCCACAGGAAATCCCGATCCAGGCGCTTCATCGTTTTGAGCCGGAACCTCGTGCTCTTGCGCTTGGTGTCGGGGCCGTCGGCGTCGAAGACCGTGGGGATGCCCGTCCGGCCATCGGCGACGGGGGCCAGAACGAGACTCAGCTCGTCGATAAGGCCCGCCCTCAGGAAGGAGCCGTTGACCGTCCCGCCGCCGTCGATCCGCACCCGCTTGATGCCAAACAGCCGGTTCAGCTTCTCCAGCACGAGCCGGAGGTCCAGCGACGATTCCCCGCCGAAGACGTAGGAGACGTTCTTGGAGCGTAGGTGGGCTAGGTACTCGGCCGGCACCTTCTCCGTGAGCACTTCGATGACGTGCTCGGTGGATACCATGTTGGAGTCCCAATGGCATTTGCCGGAGGGATCGATGGCGACCGCATAGGTCTTAGCCTTGTGGCTTCCGACGAAGTCCGTCTTGGAGATGCGGAATGGCCCGGCTAGCTTCCGGTGCGGCCTGTGGCTTGAAAACTCCTCCATGGTCCGGCGCCCGACCAGCCAGGCATCCGCCTGGATCTTGGACGCCGGGCCCTCGAACATCGGGGACAGGTTGCCCATCCCCCAGTTGCCCGACATGATCCGGCCATCCAGGGAACCCATGATGTGGCAGACGACGTACGGTTTCATGCGGCGGTCCTTTCTGGCATTGAGGTTGGCACCTTGCTTCGGTGCCTTATACCATGTTGGGCTGGATGGGTGAAACTCTGGTTGGTTTGATCCGATGGGGGTTGCCGTGGACCGGATCAACCGGGCGCACGGCTGTGATGCCGTCCACTGCGCCGGCGAAAGTCTGGGGGGCGGTTACGGATGCGGCAGAAGCTCAAGTTGGCGGCCAGCACGACGGGTAGGACGGGGCTTCCGGCGGTTAAGGCGTAGGGCAGTTGGGACAATTTGGGATGTCAGGTCCAGTCTGGCTTTTAGGCTGGAAGGAGATGGAAGGGCTTGCTACCTTCCGGCACATGGACGCTTATAGTAAGGAGCATGCGGAAGATACAGCCAGATTGATGACCCTGGTCGAGCGGGAAACCGGCTATCGCGTCACGGTTGGCACCGCCGAAATCGAGAATGCCGACGCCGAAATGGTCTCCGCTGCGCCCTCACACCCCGCGCATATGATCAAGGTGTCCACCCGCTGCCTGCCCGTGGCGGATTATATCGTCGCCTCGCAGTGCGTCATCATCCTGACGCTTTGGTCCCATCCGCAGGGCGTCCCCATGTTCCGCACCGTGCCCGAGAAGGTGGATTATGCCGTCCGAAAGGCCGCCAACCACCGCGGGCTGGCCAAGCAACCCGCCGGCATGGCCGAGCAGGTCGCTTCGTCCCTCGTTGCGGGTCTGCTTCACCAGCTCCGGTCCACGCCGGTCGAAATCGCCGCCGTGGACTACTGCCACCGTGAATGTCCCGGCTTGCGGGATCTTCAAATCGACGCCATGACCCGGAACTTGCGGCGGAACTCCGGCAGCCTGATGCCGGCGATCCGGGAGATGGCCCCGCCGGACATCTGGACCCATAGCCAGATCATGTGCGCCGCGCTGGCCAAGGCGTGGTGCGGCTTGTCGGGAAGCGATGCCGCCATGCTGCCCTACAAGGCCATCGGCGTGGAAACCAAGGCGCAGAAGTTCCTGAACCTCTGGCGGGACAGCCGGGGGGCCCTTGGCGAACAATATGTCCAGACGGTTGATGACTGGGCCGTCGAACTCGGGCTGAAGTCCCTCTACACGTGGGAATTCAGGGCAAGGCAATGAAGCCTGAACCCTTGGATTTCAGCTTTCCGGTCGCCGATTTCGACCTGGCCAAGTTGCCGATCGACCCCGCGTTGCTGAAGGCCGACAAGGCCATGCTTGAGGACGCCCTATCGGGATACTTCGCCGAACAGTTCAAGCCGCTGGGAGGCGAGGCCAGCATCGCCATCCGCAACGGGGCGGTGGCCGTGCGCTGGATTCCCGAGGCGGGGCTGGATGCCCTTGTGGACCACGGCATCCGGCTGTTGGGCAAGGGCGATACGAACCTAGGCGTTGCCTTGTTACGTTCCGCATTGGCGCGCATGCCCGACGTTCCGTGCATTTTGCTGAACCTCGGCATGGCCCTCAGCGACCAGGGGGAGCTGGACGAGGCCCTGGCGCTCCTGGGCCGGAAAACGCAGCTGGAGCCCGACGATGCGGAGGGATGGACGGCCCTCGGCGTGGCCTTGGCTAAAAGCGGCGATCCCGACCACGCCGCAAAGGCGCTGACCCGCAGCATCGAGCTGGATCCGGAAAACGGCTACGGGCACTTGAATCTGGGCGGACTGCTTATGCGTAGCGATCCGCAAGCGGGGATGCGGCATCTGGAGAAGGCGGCCAAGCTGCTGCCCAGGAACACGGCTGCCCTGCTCAACTGGGGCATGGCTTTGCTGGAAAACGGGCAGACGACCGAAGCCGATGCCGCCATGGAGCGCACCATTGCGACTTCCCCTCTGTCCGAACACGCCGAAAAGGCCCGCACCATCCGCACCCGGATCGCCCAGGAAGCCATGCGCGGCAGAACCAAGGGGGCGCTGCGGCCGGATGCCGCCATGTACTGCCTGAGCGCCCTACGGCTGTTTGCAGAATCGCCGGATAAGCTCCAGCCCGTCACCTTTGAGATCACGCTGCTGGGCCGCCAAGGGCTCGACATGAACGACCCGACGCCCAAGTACACCCTGAAAACGCTGTCCGGACAGTTCTCGGGCCTGCAGCTTGTGTCCTACCTGTACGTCGGCATGAAGAATCTGGCGCCTGATGCCGATCCTGGAATCGACCTGGCGCGGGAGTATGAACAAGCACAAGCATTATTGCGAGAGCGTACCGGCTGAAATGGCTTCCCAGTCCTAACACGATGACCAACCACGCTACATCTTCAGTTGACCGATGCGCAAAAGCCGGTTTCAAATTCGGCAACAGCGGTCCGCATATCAGCAGGACCATGATGCTGCCCGACATTTCCCGGTGCATGGACGTGCTGCCGATCGACGCCGAGAGAACCGAATACCAAACGGCCATCGTGACGCAGAACATCCTGGGCAAAAACACAGAGGCGACCCGAAAGGAATCTTTCCGCCGCCTTCGCGAGTTATACAGCCTTGCCCCGTCCGTTCCGCTTTTCTGCCTTCTTCGGCAGATGGATGCCCTTGACCGGTCGGCCCGGCCGTTGCTTTGCCTGTTGGTGGCATGCGCACGCGACCCGCTGTTGCGGGCTACGATGCCCGTCATTCAAGGCGCCCGCGAGGGGGACGGCCTGGGGGCGGCCGATTTCGACGCGGCCTTGGCCAAGGCGTTCCCGGGCCATCTGAAGGACAAGATCCGGGCGGCGACGGCCCGCCATATCGCTTCCACGTGGGAGCAATCGGGGCATTTGAAGGGGCGGGCCACGAAATCCCGGGTGCGCGTTTCGTCCGTTCCCGTGCCGCTGGTCCTGGCCTTGATGATGGGGGTCATGCAGGGCGTCCACGGATCGGAGCTGTTCAGCACCCCGTGGTGCCAGATTCTCGATCTGAATGCGGTGCAAGCCCGCGGATTGGCTTCGCAGGCATACCGGGAAGGGCTGCTGGACATGAAGGCCATAGGAGACGTAGTGGAAGTTTCCTTCCCGAAATTCCATAAGGCCCTAGAGGCGGGAGGCGACCATGGGGCACAGTGAGCGGCTGAGGCAGAACTATGAGCGGTTCGTCCGCCTGCCGTGGTCCAAGAACCAAGCCGGCAAGCAACGGGTTTGGTTCGCGGTATATCCACCCTCCGAGGAACGGCGAATACGCGTCAAAATGCCAGAGTTCCAAATGGTCACAATCGATGCGGGCCACAAGTGGAAGTTGGTCGACATCACAGGTCTGCCCCCGGCTTGGCTAGCCGCCCATACATACAAGGACGGCTATTTCAGCGATCCAACGGCCATCCAGACGGTGGAAGAGGATATCCGAGACTGCGTGGTCAAGGAGCTGAGAACGGCGCTTGAAGCCAAGGACGTAGACGCGGAAACGGTGGTCGCCGTTCAAGGGGCGGGGGCTCTGTATGGGTTCGCCCACGTCTCGCCCATCATCGAGCGGATCGAGGACGCCATTCGCGGACGACTGCTGGTGTTCTTTCCGGGAGAATACGAGCGGAACCTGTATCGATTCATGGATGCCCGGGACGGCTTCAATTACATGGCCGTGCCGATCACCTCCAACGAAAGCGAGCTGCTGCCATGAAAAACAGAGAGCTATTCCAGAAGGATCCGCTCAGCTTCGAGCTGCTCAACAACGGCGTATCCAAGGTCGCGGAAGTCGGGCTGGATGCAGAGCAGCTGAAAACGCTGCGGTTCGAACTGGAGACCTTCGTCTGCGACGGCGAGTACGCGAAGGGCTTGGAGCGAATTCTGACCGCCTATCTGGGCGGGATGAACCGGCCCGAGCAGCAGGCGGCGTGGGTGAGCGGATTTTTCGGCAGCGGCAAATCCCATCTGGTCAAGATGCTCCGCTACCTGTGGCAGGACATCGAATTTCCCGACAAGGCCACCGCGAGGGGCATTGTCCAGATGCCGTCCGGCATCAAGGATCTGCTGGTGGAGGTGACGAACCGCTCCCGGCAATACAAGGGCCTGAAGGCCGCCGCCGGCTCGCTCGGAGCCGGCAACATGCAGAACGTGAGGGAGGCGTTTCTGCAACTGATCTTCCGCGCCATGGGCCTGCCGGAGAACCTGTCCGCCGCCCGGTTCATCCTGTGGCTCCAAACGGAAGGGCTCCATGCCAAGGTCTGCAAGCATTTGAAGGACCAGAAGCTGGATCCTGCCGGCGAGTTGCGGAATTTCTTCGTGTCCACGAAAGTGGCGGAGGCCCTCGTTGCCGCGGATTCCAAGTTCGGCACGCCCCAGAACGCGCAAGGCGCCATGCGGGCCCAGTTCCCGGTGAACTACTCGCCGACGGTCGATGACTGCCTGGGCATGGTGCGCCAGTTGTTCAGCGTGGACGATGTCTTTCCGTGCGTCCTGCTTGTGGTGGACGAAATCCAGCAGTTCATCGGCGACAAGCCGCAACGGTCGATCGACGTGCAGGAAATCGTCGAGGCCTGCTGTTCGAAGCTGGACAGCCGTTTGCTGTTCGTGGGAACCGGGCAGTCGGCCCTAACGGCGAGTCCGAACCTGCAGCGCTTGCAGGCCCGATTCACGGTCAAGGTGCCGCTGTCGGATGCCGACGTTGAAACGGTGATCCGCCGGACTGTCCTGGCCAAGAAGCCGGAGAAGGCCCAGGACATCAAGGCGGTCGTGGAAGCCAACTCGGGCGAGATCAGCCGCCATCTGCAGAACACGCGGATCGCGACCCGCTCCGAGGACCAGCACACCTATGTTTCCGACTATCCGCTCCTGCCGGTTCGCCAGCGCTTCTGGGAAAAAGTGCTGCGCAACGTAGACGCCAGCGGGACGACCGCCCAGTTGCGCACGCAACTCAAGATCGTCTTCGACGCGGCCCGGGAGTCCGCCGACTGGAAGGTCGGGTCGGTCGTTCCCGCCGATTACATCTACGACCAGATTTCCACCGACCTGCTGAATACCGGAATCCTGCAACGGGATTACCATGAAATCATCATGGGCGAGCGAAACGGTACGCCCGAAGGGGAATTATGCTCCCGGCTATGCGCGCTGATTTTCCTGATCGCCCAGCTGCCCCGGGCAGCCGGCGCCGACGACGGCATCCGCGCCACGGAGGAGAATCTGGCGGATCTGTTGGTTCGCGACCTGGCCGCCGACGGCCAAAAGCTGCGCGAGAAGATTCCGGGCCTGCTCCGGGATCTGGCGAAACGGGGCAAGCTGATGCAGGTGGAAAGCGAGTATTGCCTCCAGACCCGAGAAGGGGCCGCGTGGAACCAGGAATTCAACCAGGCCCGCGGCCGCATCGTGAACGACGATGCGTTCCTGGGTGCCGAGCGCGATCTGCTGCTGAGGGATGCCTTGGAACAGGCGCTGAAGCCCTTGGCCCTCCAGCACGGCGCCGCTCGCCTTCCCCGGAAGCTGGAATTCAGCCTGTCCCCGACCTGCCCGCAGCCGAACGGCGACGCCTTGGTATTTTGGGTCCGGCACGGCTGGGAGGAGTCCGAAAAACAGGTCGAAGCCGACGCTCGTGCGGCCGGGGCCGAAAGTCCGCTGATCTTTGGCTTCTTGCCCCGCGTTGCGCATGAAGACCTCAAGCAATGCATGGCCGTCTATTTGGCCGCCCGCGAGACCTTGGACGCCCACGGGGTGCCCGCGACGCCCGAAGCCATCCAAGCCGCCAACGCGATGAAGACCCAGCTTGAAGCCGCAAGCCTGCGCGTCAAGACCTGCATGGCGGATATTATCGCCAACGCCAAGGTGTTTCAAGGCGGCGGGCATGAGGTGAGCGGTCTGGAACTGGTGGACCGGGTGAACGACGCGGCCGTCGATGCCTTGCACCGGATTTTCCCGCGTTTTGCCGATGCCGACCACGCCGGTTGGCCCCAGGTCCTGAACGGCGCGCGCGGGGGGAGCGTCGGCGCCATGTCGGCTGTGGGCCATTCGGGAGAAGTGATCCGCCATCCCGTCTGCAAGGCCATAGCCGATTTCATTGGCGCCGGTAAAAAGGGGAGGGAAGTCCGGGAGCAATTCCGCCACGCCCCCTTCGGCTGGCCGCAGGATGCCATCGATGCCGCCCTGGTGATCATGACCTTGGCCGGCAATCTGCGCGCCGTCAACAACGGGCAGCCGGTGCTAGCCACCGAAATGGTCCAGAGCCAGATGGGCGTTCTTTCGTTCCACGTGGATATTCCGCCGCTCACGGTCTTGCAGCGGATGGATCTGAAGGCGCTCTTCCAGAAGCTCGGCATTCCCACGCCCAACGGCCAGGAGTCCGCTACGGCAGCCATCTTCCTGAACAAGCTGATGGAGTTGGCCAAGTCGGCAGGCGGCGAAGCCCCTTGTCCGGAAGTGCCGCCCACCAAGCCGATCCGCGATTTGCAGATGGAAAGCGGCAACGCCCAACTGCTCTCCATCCATGGCCAGAAGGAAGAACTGGCCCGGAGAATCGTGGAGTGGAACGGAATACATACCGCCATCGTCGCTCGCCAGCCGCGTTGGCAGAGACTGCTAGAACTGCGCGACCAGGCGGCAGACCTGCCAGAGGCCAGAGCCGTGGAGAAGTCCATCTCCGGTGTTCTGGCGAACCGCGCCCTGCTGGCGGAACCGGATCCCGTGCCGCCGTTGATCCAGACGCTGGTGGCGGCGCTGCGCGTCGCGCTGACCGCGGTGCATGACTCGACGGAAGACGCTCACCGTGCCGGCATGGAACGGCTATCCGCCAGCGAAACCTGGAAGAAGCTCGGCAAACCGGCGCAGACGGAACTGGCCGGGCAATTCAGCATCCAGGCGCCGCCGCCGCTCAAGGTGGCGACGGAAGACGACGTGCTCCTGGCCGTGAAGGCGGCATCGCTGGGCAATCGCAAGACGTTGATCGACGCCATCCCGCAGCGCTTCCACATGGCGCTGGAGGAAGCCGCCCGCCGGCTGGAGCCCAAGGCCGTCCGGGTCGCCTTGCCGTCGGCCACGATCAAGAACGAGAAGGAACTGGAAGCATGGAGCGTTGAAGCCGGGAAGATCATCCGGGCCAAGCTGAAAGACGGACCGGTGATCGTGTGATCTTCCTGGAGAAAACCCTGCGGAACGGCTTGTCCCGGACGGTGCTCGCCGCCCGGCAACTGGCCGAAGAGGCGGCCCGGAAGGCGCTGCATTCGCTGGGCGTGGATGAAGCGGATCCCCCCGGCCATCTCGACACCGAGGGCCGCAAACTGCGCGTGAAGCTGCGCGCCCAGGCCCGGCAGCTTGGCGACAAGGAGGACGCCAAGAAGAAAGGGTGCTACGAAATCGGGCACCTGGCCGAAAAAATCGCCTACGACCAATGGCACCGGATGCTCTTTGCCCGGTTTCTGGCGGAAAACGACCTGCTCATTTCCCCGGATCACGGCGTGGGCGCCAGCCTCGCCGACTGCGAGGAATTCGCGCCCATGCTGGGCCTGCGGGACGGATGGGAGGTCGCGGCCAGTTTTGCGGCGCGGATGCTGCCGCAGATATTCCGGGCGGACGATCCCGCCGGGCAGATCGTTTTCGCTCCGGAAGACCGGTTGGCCCTGCGCAAGCTCGTGACCGACCTGCCGGCCGACGTATTCAAGGCCGACGACAGCCTCGGCTGGGTATATCAGTTTTGGCAGGCCCGGCGGAAAGACGAGGTCAACGATTCCGGAGCCAAGATCGGCGCCGACGAACTGGCGCCCGTGACCCAGTTGTTCACCGAAGACTACATGGTCCTGTTTCTGCTGCACAACACGCTGGGCGCTTGGTGGGCGGGCAAGCACAAGGCCGCGTTGGCCGGGCGCCGGACAGAGGAGGAATGCCGCAAGGCGGTCGCCCTGCCGGGCGTGGGCTGGGAGTATCTCCGGTTCGTTCGGGATGAACAAACGGGAGAATGGAAGCCTGCGGCGGGCGTCTTCGAAGGATGGCCCAAAGTGGCCAAGGAACTTCGGGTGCTGGATCCCTGCATGGGAAGCGGCCACTTCGTCGTGACGGAACTGCCCATTCTTGCCGCGATGCGGATGAAGGAGGAAGGCCTATCCAAAGCGGAGGCCGTTGCAGCGGTCCTGCGGGACAATCTGTTCGGACTGGAACTGGATTTCCGGTGCACCCAGATTGCCGCGTTCAACCTCGCGCTCGCCGGATGGAAGCTGACGGAAGGCTTCCGCGAATTGCCGCCGCTCAATCTGGCCTGCTCCGGTCTCGCACCCAATACGAAGAAGGAAGACTGGCTGAAATTGGCGGGCGACAACGAAAAGCTCAAGAACGGCATGGAGCGGCTTTACTGCCTGTTCCAGAATGCGCCCGTGCTGGGCAGTCTCGTCAACCCACGGGCCGAGGAAGGGGATGTGTTGGCGGCGGCGTTCCACGATCTCCAGCCACTGCTCGAAAAAGCGCTGTTGGAAGAAACCAAGGACGACAATGTGCACGAAATGGCCGTGACTGCACGCGGCCTGGCCAAGGCGGCTGAGATTCTCGCTGGCCAGTTCACGCTCGTCGCTACCAATGTTCCTTACCTTGGACGCGGGAAACAGGAAGAAGCACTTCAAGAATACTGTGAAAGGCTCCACGGCGATTCCAAGGCAGACCTTGCTAACTGCTTTTTAGAACGCTGTATGGCGTTCTGCTCAAGTAATGGGACGTCTGCACTTGTGACGCCTCAAAATTGGTTTTTTCAGGGCAGCTATAGAAAAGCCCGGGCGCGCTTTCTCCGGGATTTTCAATGGAATGCCGTTGCACAGTTAGGTGAAGAAGCTTGGCAGAGTTTTGGAATTCGAGGTCCGCGCACCGTTCTTATTACTCTCACTGCTCAAATCGCCAAGCCAACAAATCGGTTTCTATATATAGACGTGTCGACCCCGCCGGGGCACAGCCCCATTCTCATAGAACATAAAGTCGAGATGCTCTGCAGGAGCAAGACTACCGACCTCAAGACGCTTTCTCAATCGGATCAACTAGCGAATGTTGGAGCGGTTGTTGGGGTGACAATAAGTCAAAAGCGACTGTTTGATTACGCCGATACATATGAGGGATTGTCAACAGGCGATCTGTACCAGTTCATCAGATGCTTCTGGGAGATGGATAAATATGATGGAAAAACATGGGCCAGCCTGATCGGTGCGGTCGGTAAATCAACCCCTTATGGTGGTAGAGAACAAATCCTTCTCTGGGAAGAGGGATGCGGACGATTGGTGAACTTTCCGGGTTCTGCAATGAAGGGGGAGAAGGCGTGGGGGCACAGTGGCCTTCGTATTACTCTTATGAGGACAAGGGCAGTGACGGTGTATACCGGAGAACTTTTTGACAAAAACGCTGGCACTTTGATTCCTAAGACTATTGATCACGCGCTCGCGATTATGGCGTTTTGTCTTTCCCCTGAGTTTGAGTCCTGTGTCGCGACAGCAAATCCAGGTCTCTATGTTCCAGTTAAGACTCTTCTCCAGGTGCCCTTCGATCTGGAGTACTGGCAGAAGGTGGCGGCGGAGAAATATCCGCGGGGGTTGCCCAAGCCGTTTTCTAGCGACCCAACTCAGTGGCTATTCAATGGGCATCCCAAAGGTGCCGATCAGCCGTTGCAGGTAGCCGTGGCCCGACTGCTCGGCTACCGGTGGCCTCGGCAGACAGGCTCGGAGTTTCCGGATTGTCCGGCGCTGGGGCCCGACGGGCTGGAAGAATATTCCGACGACGACGGCGTGGTGTGCCTGAATGCCATCCAGGGCGAGCGGCCTGCGGTGGAGCGGGTCAGGGGGGTGCTGGCCGCCGCCTATGGCGGCGAGTGGAGCGAGGCCAGGCAAGCCGAGCTGCTGGCACAGGTGGGGTATGAAGGGAAGACGCTGGAGCAGTGGCTCCGGAACGGATTCTTCGAGCAGCACTGCCAAGTATTCCACCAGCGTCCATTCATCTGGCAGATCTGGGATGGCCTGAAAGACGGGTTCAGCGCTTTGGTCAATTACCACCGGCTGGATCGCCGACTGCTGGGCAAGCTGACCTATACGTATCTGGGCGATTGGATCGCCCGCCAGAAAGCCGCGGTGTCCGCCGGCGAGGAAGGCAGCGATGCCAAGCTGGCCGCCGCCCTGAAGCTCAAGGCCGCGCTGGAGAAGATTCTGGAGGGCGAGGCGCCCTACGACATCTTCGTGCGCTGGAAACCGCTGGAGAAGCAGCCCGTCGGCTGGGAGCCCGATTTGAACGACGGCGTCCGAATGAACATCCGGCCCTTCATTGAGGCCGGCGTATTGCGCAAACCCCCGAAGATCAAATGGAACAAAGACCGGGGGACGGACGTGGCCAGCGCGCCCTGGTACAAAGTATTCCGCGGGGAACGGATCAACGACCACCATCTGACGCTGGCGGAAAAACGAAAGGCGCGGGGAACGTAAGGGGCCTTTGGCTCCATACCGACAGGCAACACCATGGCAGCACCTCGAAAAAAGCGCACGACGATCATCACGCCGAAGCCGGCCGTTTACGGAGCCGGCATCGTCCGCGAGGCCGCCACCACGACGGTGGGAGAGGAACTGGCCGCACGGGTGCGGGAGATGTGCGCCTATGCTTCCGGCGACCAGACCAAGCCCGACGTGATTCTCTGGCCCGATGGCGACAGGCGGTGGCTGGGCGTCCTGCCGGAGCTCAAGGACCTGCTGCCCGAGCTGTATTTGCTGGGAGACTATCTTCCGGCCGAGCGGACCGGCCCCGCGATCTGGCTGCGGTGCATCGAGGCCCGGACCGAAAACCCCCAGCCGCCGGCGGACCGGACGCCGATCTTTTATCTGCCGGGCGTCAGCCGCCAGCAACTGCGGGCGGTCGAAGATTGTCCCGCCGAACTGGAGCCCTTGGTCGAGCTGCAATTTCGCGGCGCGGTCTGGTCGCATCCCAACGGGAAAGATTGGTCGCCGCTGGCTTTTCTGTCCTCCGCCCATGGCGGACTGGGGCTGGACGTAGCGGGCGATGCGGCCTCCCTGGATGCGCTGGACCGTTCGCTGTCGTCGGTTCTCAAGGAACAAGCATCCGACTTGGCCGGTGAGAAGCTCGACGGGCAGTATTTCAACAACCTGCTGGCGCCGGACCTGCCTCTGGAGATCCTGCGGTGGATGAACGCCCCCGCCGCGACGAAGACCAAGAAGTCCGATTCGGAATGGGATGCCTTCTGCGCCCAGTGCGTGGCCGACTACAAGCTGCACCCGGAGAAGGACGGCGAGCTGCGCGCCGCGGAATTGATGGGGCTTCGCGAAGGCGACTGGGGGCAGATCTGGAAGCGCTTTGCGGAGGCGCCTCACCGCTATCCCGGCGTCGTCGCCCTGCTGGATCGCCTGGATCCTTCCGCAGATGGGATGCTGGGGTTCGACCGCGAATACTGGCCCATCAACAATTCCCGGGACGAGGATGCCCTGGCCAAGGCGCTGCTGGGCTTGAAGGACAAGCCGGCCGCCGAGGCGGCCAAGGCCATTCTGGCGCTGGAGAAAACCCACGGAATGCGGCGCCAATGGGTCTGGCGAGAAATCGGGCGCGCGCCGCTGGCGTGCGCCTTGGAGCATCTTGGCCTGCTGGCGGCCCAGACCCAAAAGGCGCTGGCGGATGCCTCGGCCGCCGGAATCGCGGAACAGTACGTCGAATCGGGGTGGGAGACGGATGCGGCGGCGATGTCGGCTTTGGCGGCGGGAAACAGCCCGGAGACGGACGAGGCGATTGCCGTCGCCGTGCGGGCCGTTTATCTGCCGTGGCTGGACGAATCCGCCAGGAATCTGCAGCGCCTGGCCTTGCAGTCGCCCGCCGACGTGAAGCCGCGGCAGGATCCGGCGGCCATCGCGCCGGGACGCGTCGTTCTGTTCGTGGATGGGCTTCGGTTCGATCTGGCCCATCTTCTGGCGAACAAGCTGAGGGGGGGCGGCATCGTCTCCACGCTGGCTTGGGACTGGGCGGCGTTTCCTACCGTGACGGCTACCTGCAAGACGGCGATCTCCCCAATGGCCCCGGCCTTGAAGGGCGGCGGGCCCGAAGAGGAGTTCTCTCCCTGCCTGGCCGCCAATACCCAAAGCTGGACCGCCGATCGCTTCCGTTCGTTTTTGGCGGATAGGGGGGGCCAATGTCTTGAGGGCCGGGAGTGCGGAGATCCGGCCGGAAGCGCCTGGACGGAGGCGGGAACAGTGGATAGCCGCGGACACAACGAAGGCGCCCGAACGGCCAAGTCGCTGGCACAGGAAATGCGCGACGTCTCCAGCCGGATCGGCGAGCTCCTTGAAGCCGGCTGGAAGGAAATCGTCGTCGTGACCGACCATGGCTGGCTATTGGTTCCGGGCGGCCTGCCCAAGATCGGCATCTCCCAGTACACGGTCGCCAACCGATGGGGGCGCTGCGCGGCCGTGAAGACTCTGGCTTCAACCGAATTGCCGACGTTGCCCTGGCATTGGAATCCGGACGTGGCGATTGCGACGCCGTGGGGCGCAGGCTGTTTCTACAATGGCATGGAATATGCGCATGGCGGAATTTCGGTGCAAGAGATGGTCGTGCCCCGGCTGGTGGTCCAGGCGGGGGCCGGTCCAACCGGCCAGGCGAAGATTTCGGCCGTCAAGTGGGTGGGACTGCGGTGCCGCGTCACGGTGCAAAATGCCGCCGCCGGCATGAAGGTCGATATCCGCAGCCGCCCGGCGGATGCCAAGTCGTCGCAAGCGGAGGGCGCCCGCCCCCGCGAGATCGGCGCGGATGGCACGGTTTCCCTGATCGTCGAGGATGATCGTCAAATTGGCAGCGCGGCCGTCGTTGTTCTATTGGGCTTGGACGGAGGGCCGGTGCAGGCCATGCCGACCTTGATTGGAGAAAACTCATGAAAATGGAACTGGATGCGTTGGATAAGATTGCGACCGATGCCTTCGAGGGGGTCGTTGTCCGCAAGGACCTGGTACGGCGCTTCAAAGGCCAGTATCCCGTGCCCACCTACGTGGCGGAGTTCGTGCTGGGCCGATACTGCTCGTCCGTGGACGATGCCGAAATCCAGGAGGGGCTGCGGATCGTGGAACGCCAGCTGGGAGAGAAGACGGTACGGGCCGGGGAGCAGGAGTTGTTCAAGGCGCGGGCCAAGGAGCTCGGCCAGGTCCGGATCATCGACATCATCACCGCCCGGCTGGACGCCCAGACGGATTCCTTCGTGGCGACGTTGCCCAGCCTGCAGCTCAACAACGTGCGAATCACGCCCGAGCTTGTGCGCGCCAACGAGCGGATGCTGACCGGCGGGTTCTACGCCGAGATCGAGCTGACCTACGACCCCACGATCGCGCAGGAAACCAAGGGGCGGCCCTTCGGCGTCGAATCCTTGCGCGAAATTCAGATTTCCAAGCGCGACGTGCTGGAAACCATGTGCCGCGGGCGGGAGATGTTCAGCCTCGAAGAATGGAAGAATTTCCTGCTCCGCAGCACAGGCATCGAACCCGAGAAAATCTCCGGACGGGCACGGGACGTGGCGCTTCTGCGGATGGTGCCGTTCGTGGAGCGGAACTACAACATGGTGGAGCTGGGCCCCCGCGGGACCGGCAAGAGCCATCTGTTCCAGCAGGTTTCGCCCTATGCGCATCTGGTTTCCGGCGGCAAGACGACGGTCGCCAAGATGTTCGTCAACAATGCCAACGGCCAACGCGGCCTTGTCTGCATGTACGACGTGGTGTGCTTCGACGAGGTGTCCGGAGTCTCCTTCGACCAGAAGGACGGCGTGAACATCATGAAGGGCTATATGGAGTCCGGCGAGTTCAGCCGGGGCAAGGAGAGCATCCGCGCCGACGGAAGCATCGTCATGGTCGGCAATTTCGACGTGGACGTCCAGCACCAGCAGCGGATCGGCCACCTGTTCGGTCCCTTGCCGCCGGAGATGCGGGACGACACGGCCTTCATGGATCGCCTGCATTCCTATATTCCCGGGTGGGATGTGCCGAAGATCAGCCGTGAACTGCTGACCGACCGGTTTGGACTGGTCAGCGATTTCCTGTCGGAGTGCTTCAACCAGCTTCGCCGCCAGAGCCGGGTTAATGTTCTCCAGGGCCGGGTCCATTTCGGCGGGGCGCTGAGCGGCAGAGACGTGAACGCCGTCCAGAAGACCACCAGCGGACTACTGAAGTTGCTCTATCCGAATCCGGCAACCCCGGTGTCCGACGAAGCCTTGGAATGGGCCTTGCATCTGGCGCTGGAAGCCCGCAGGCGCGTGAAGGAGCAGCAGAAGCGCATCGGCGCCGCCGAATTCAGGAACACCCATTTCAGCTATCAGCTGGGCCCAGACGGGGTGGAGCAGTTCGTCTCCACGCCGGAACTCCAGAGCGAGGACAGCATCGGCGTGGATCCGCTGCCGCCTGGGCAGGTCTGGACCATTTCGCCCGGTGGGGTGGATGAAAATCCTGCGCTGTACCGGATCGAGACCGTGGAAGGACCGGGCTCGGGCATCAAAATCCTCAACCAGCCGGCGCCGGGTCCGTTCAAGGAGAGCGTGCGGTGCGCCGAACAGAACCTGTATGGACGGGCCAAGCAGCTGACAGGCGACCGCGAGCCGCGCGAACACGAGTTTTCCGTTCAGCTGCGGGCATTCGATGCGGCCAAGACGGGCTCGGCCGTTGGCGTCGGCGTTTTGCTGTCGCTTTGTGGCGCCCTGCTGCAAAAGAGCCTGAAGGCCGGCCTGGTGGTGGTAGGCGGCCTGAATCTGGGAGGTTCCGTGGATCCCGTCTACAACGCCGTGTCGGTGGCCGAACTGGCAATCGACAAAGGCGCGGCGGCCTTGTTGCTCCCCGTGTCTGCCCGCAAGCAGCTTCTTGATCTGCCGGACGATCTGGCCGTCAAAATTGACATCCAGTTCTACAACGACGCCAAAGAAGCATTGCTCAAGGCATTGGCCGAATGATTTATGGGAACGGCATGAACGAAGGCAGCCATTGTTTACCCGTCAGCATGGGCTAGCACGCATGTCACGCAAGGCTCCAGACTGGGATGGTTCCGATCCTTCGGCATCTATGCGGCGCACGGCCGAGTGGTTTGTTGAGGAGGCTCGCGCGACTTTTCTCAAGGACGGCGCTCATCAGGAAAGGTTCTTTCTATTCCAGAAGGATGGCAACGTGTCAGTAATCGGGCAGGAGGGTTTGGACAGAGCCCAGTTCGCTGCGGCGTTGAAGCAGCAGGCACGCGCTGAAAAAGTCTTTGGCATCGTCCATATTGTCATAATCCGAGTGTATATCCCCCGGGGACCTAACGACCATACTTGGATCCAGCTCACGTCCGGCGAGATGCGTATGCCCGACCTGAAGCACGAGGACAAGACAGAGAACCTGTTGGTCCACTACAAGTGCCGGGATGGAACGCAGCGCGCGTGGATCAGTCCCATCGTCCGGCCCGAGGCAGGCAGCGTTGCCCTCGGGGCCGTGCTGGAGATGGACGAGACGACAGAAAGAATGTTCGCCAGCCTTTTCTGACGGCCACGCCCTCAGCTCATTCGCCAGATCGTCCAGTTGAGCGCGGTGGCGAAGGCCACCCATGCGGCGTAGGGGAGCAATAGCAGCCCGGCAGGCCGGTCAACACGCCAGAAAGCCCGCATCGTCGCCAGAATAGCCGCCAGAAGGACCAGGATCTCCGCCAGTGCCCATCCCGGCTGGTGCAGGCCGAAGAACAGGGGCGTCCACAGGGCGTTGAGCGCCCACTGGAGGAGGTACAGGCGGAGCGCGGTCTTCTGCTGAGACCAGCCGCCCTGCAGCCAAACGCGCCAGGCCGCCACCGCCATCATGGCATAGAGAATCGTCCAGACAGGGCCGAAGACCCATCCGGGCGGGTTCCACGCGGGCTTGGCCAAAGTGGCGTTCCAGCCGCCAGTGGAGACGAAGACGGCCGTGGCCGACACGCCATAGGTCAGCAGCAGCCAGCCGACCAGAGCGGCCAGCGAGCGGCCTGCAGATGGAGTGGGGCGGTACTGGTCGGAAGTCGTGGCGTTCATGGGGGCATTGTAGCCGTCGGCGGCCAAAAGAGAAGCCGGGCGATGGGGGGCGTGTCCCAGACACCCCCGAAAACGATTGTGGAACGCGTTCCACCATCCAACTGGTGGGGTGTCGGGGTGGTGGCAACCTGGGGCGGCAGACGACCAAGAGGGCACGCGGGAGTCTCTGACGCCGCCTTGGGCCCCCAGAAACCCCAAAACGGCCTATATCGCGTCCTAGCGCCAGGGCGGGGGTGATTTGGCTTGAATCGCAGGGGTTTGGGGAGTCTTATAGGGTTGGCTATCCTGATGGGCGTCGCAATGGCGGTGCCCTCAGGAAGTCACAGGAGACGGCTATAGGCAAGGCATAGACCACACATAGAGATTTTGCGTAATCGCAAGATTCGCTCCACGGAAAACCGCGAATTTTCACATAGAGGGACGAACAAGCGGAGGCGCGCGCATTGGGCGCGGCTTCTGTTTCATGTTCCTCTAGGGGCTTCGCGGTCCCTCCGTGGGCGTGGCAGTTGCCGCGCCTCTTTTGTTGGTCGGCCGGGAGGGGTTCAAATGAGTGACATACAGTTCAACTGCCCGAAGTGCGGCCACAACCTAGTCGTCGACGCTGCTGGTGCCGGAATGTCCGTCCCATGTCCAGAGTGCAACGAACCCCTCGTCATACCAGGCCCGGAAGAACAGGCTGCGGCACCGGCCGATAACGCGACCGCGGGCGTTGATACAGTATCGACTGTGAATATGGCCACGAGTGAACCGCCTTTGGACACGCCAATAGCCGACGAGCAAATATCCAAGCGGAGTTTGGCCGTACGTGGGGTGGCACGTGTTTTCTGGATGCTGTTCAAATGGGTGGCAATGGCCGTATGCCTGATCGGGTGGCTCATCAATGTCGCAGTCCGATGGCTCGTTTTGTTGCCGATATTGAAAGCGTGTTTGGTTTGCCAGTACAGAAAGATGGGAGCGCAAGCCTATCGGAACAAGATTGATGAGGAGAAGGGGGCGAAAATTCGAGAGCAGCTTCTCGCAGTAGACCACGATGCAGAAGTAGATGGAAAGGTGCCGGTCGAAGAGCATAAATCAATATCGCATTATACCCTGCTCATGGCGCGCGTAATGCGGTGTGGAAGAATGAATCGACTGTTTGCCTTGCTGGGCATGGAACTGGCGGAGGGGGAGGCTGTAAGTGATTCGTTAGGCAGTCAAGTCCGACGCGTCACAATGACGAAGCAAGGCATGGAATGTATTAGGTCGGCGAGGCCGAAAATCGTTGTTGCCGGGAACTTTGTTCTGGGCGTGACCATGGTTGGCGTGGCGGTCACTGCCTACTATTACTGGAGCGACATCGCGAGACCGTATTCAAACGGCGGTGGCCAGCAGATAAGCGCAGCAAACTCGAAGACTGCAAACGTCTCCAATCCGCTCAACTCATTATTGCCTGAAAATGCCAAATTTGTTTCGCCACTGCTTGAGGCCGCCTATGTCGGAGACTATCCAGCTGTAAGGCGATTGGTGGATCAGGGCTCAGATATTAATATGAACCAAAGTGGGTTTACGCCACTGATACTGGCGGCGGCTGGGGGGCATTTGGATATCGTGGAATACCTGGTTGAGAAAGGTGCAGATGTAAATACAGAGATCAGAGAAGGTGTAAATGCGATAACGTTTGCAGCCGAAAATCTTGAGGTGATAATGTATTTAGAAAAAATGGGGGCAGATCTCCATGCGAATATGGCGGGCATGTTAAGTATATCGGCAGGCAATGGGGGGCTTGATGTCGTTAAATACCTTGTCGAAAATGGTGCGGATGTTAACACTGGGATGTCGGATGAACTTTCGCCCTTAGCATGTGCGGCGGGTACTGGTCACCTTGATATTGTTAAGTACCTTGTCGAGAAAGGAGCAGACGTTAATGCAGATGTGTTGGCCTTATTTTATGCATTTAATAACGGACACGCGGAAGTTGTTAACTACCTGAAAGGCCAAATGTATAGAGGCGAGGATATTCTGGGGGCGCTTGAGACCAGGGCGAAACATGCTGCCTTGAATCAGCCTGATCAAGAGGATGTCGATCCAGCATGGTATGGATACGGCTATGGATTAGGCACTTTAGCGGAATCGCTAAATTCATTATATAATCCAGATCGGGCTGCTCCGGCTTCTGCGAACGACCTTGACGACATGTTGGGACGCTATTACGCAACACCAGCGCAAGGTCTGGAGTATACCTCTTGTCTGGCAGGATATCTTGACGGCGTGCGTAATAAACCCGCAAAATTCCCACCCCGTGAGAACGCTCCGAAGTAATGGGCCCTTTTTCTGGTCATCAAGATCACCTGTCATATGATCTTCACTTGCCCTGTTCGCGCATCCAGCGTTTCGTGGCCGCCCGCAGGTGCCTGAGGTCGGTGCGCGCCGACTCCTTGACCAGGACGAACGGGGCATCCCACGCGAACAGGACCCCGTTGGATGATGACGCGATCAATTCGTAGTGCGCGGGCTCCAAGTCGCCCAGGGTGATCTGGTCGCCACCGAAGCCCGACATTGCCGACCCCGCCTCGGACATGGGCGGTGCCTCCACGGACACATCGTGGGCCGCGTCGGCAGCCGGCTTGTCCTCCGTGCTCGGCGGCATCTCCGGCTTCGGGACGTCTAGCGCCCATGTGAAGGGCTCGGACGGACCGCCTGGTACGCCCGTCTCATAGATGGCTTCGCCGTTCGATGTATAGCCCAAGATGGGGAAGACCGGCTGCGCCGCCTGCTTTTTCTTCTTAATCATCTTCTCGATGGTGCCGGGGAACGTCCCGGATTCGACGAGGGGCCTGAACTTCTCGGGGTCGGGCGTCCACCAGATGATAAAATCGCCCGCATTTTCGACCTTGCCCCACAGGAAACAGGCGTTCGTCCCCTCGGTGCAGTCGATGCTGGCATACGTCCAGTCGCCGGCCGTGCGCAAGTACACGGTCATCGTCTCGTTGCTCCACCGCCACCAGCCGACGGGCTTGGTGCTGGTCATGGCCAAGACGCCGTTGGTGGCATCCACGACGGTAAGTGTGCAGGGGCCTACGGGCGCCCGCCACGTACCCTGCCATTCGGCGATATGGCCGGATAGGTCGAGCGGGGCTTCGCCCATAGGACGGGTGGATACGACGGTCGAGCATCCGCAGAGGGTGGCGGCCAACAGGCCCATGCAAATCCATCTCATGAACGTCTCCATGCTATCGGGGCGTGACCTCATTGGACGGGTATCCGTATTTTGTCTCCGGGGGCGAACTCGCCACCCTCAGGAATGTGGTTGGCCCACCGCAGCTCTTCCTCCGACGTTACGAACAGGCGGGCGATACTGGCCACCGTGTCGTTGTCTTGGACCGTATAGTAGAGCATGGCGTCGGTTTCGTCGGGAGTAGGGTCTGGCCGGTCGGAGGGCATGTCGGTAGCGCCGTTGGGTGAAGGAGGGGCCATTACGGTGGCCGCAGGCTTCGTTCGTGGTCCCGGCAGCCAGACGACCAGCGCTGTGAAGAGCGCGAAGACGGCCAGGGCCGCATACCATTTCCAATCGGCGAGCAGTTTCATGGCGGCACTATAGCGGGAGGCCGGGGACCGTAAAAGGCGAATAGGGCCCCGTGGGTTAGTCCGGTGGTCGTGTGGGCGTGACACCGGCCGGACCGAGATGGTACGGTAGCGGCCATGAAATGGACCGAGGTACGACGGCGCATCCGCGAGATCTGGCCGAAGATCGAGGGTCTCATGCCGAAGCGCATGCCGGCGCCGGGGCACAAGTTCGAATACGAGGATATGCGGGTCTTCGAGGCCGCGCTCTACATGGTCTGGCACAACCACTCCATGCGCAACCGGCTACCCAGGCGCTACCCGTCGCCCAATCCTCTCTATCTGCGCATTGCGACGATGGTGCGTTCGCGGGTGCTGGACGCGGTCTGGACGGCCTACCTGGAGAAGGCTGGCCGGAACGAGCTCAAAGCCTGGCAGGAAGCATTTGAGCGCATCCGGGCCAATCGGCGCGCCCCCAAGGATGAGATGCGGAGCAAGAAGCGGGTGGCAGCCAGAAAGACCAAGCCCGAGCGGACAGGATTGAGCCCGGGGCTGGCCTGGGTCGAGATCTTGAGGCGGGGGCTTGAGGACCAGCCCTGCAAGCGGGGATAGAAATGTTGGAGGTATTCTTTATGGTATCTTTCTGGAACGCGAACAGAGAAGAATGAAGAAGCAGGGAAAAGAAGCCAGCATGTCGGCATATCTCACTGTATGACATACTGTAATGACATATCCTGTTGGCGAAAAGAGGGTTGAGTCGGAACCCGCAATATGGGCATTTCCCTAACTACGGATCAGAAGGTTACAGGTTCAACTCCTGTCAGGTACGCCATTTTTCGCGGGACGCCGTTTTCGGCGTCCTTCTTTTTTTACGGGGGGGGCGTCAGATCCAGCCTTTGCGGCGGAAGAAGTACAGCATGCCCGCGACCATCGCCAGCATCAGAAGCAGCACGGCGGGATAGGCCCAAGGCAGGCGGAGTTCGGGCATGTCCTGGAAATTCATGCCGTAGACGCCGGCCACGAAGGTCAGGGGGATGAACAAGGTGGCGATGATGGTCAGCACCTTCATGATCTCGTTCATGCGGTTGCCGGCGATGGACACGTAGAGGTCCGTCAGGCTGGCCACCAGATCGCGGTAGGTTTCGACGTTGTCGATGACCTGGACGCAATGGTCGTAGAGATCGCGGAAATACACGTCGGTCTTTTCGTCGAAAAGTTCCGTGCGCATTTTCTGGATGGAATTGACGAGCTCGCGCAGGGGCCACGCGCAGCGGCGGATGAAGATGATCTGCTGCTTCAGCCCGTGGATTTCCCGCAGGTATTTCGGAGACGGTTTTCGGCCCAGCAATTCGGCGTCCAAGTCCGAGATGCGTTCGCCCAGGGATTCGAGGACGGAGAAATAGCCGTCGATCACGGCATCCAGCAGGGCGAAAACGAGATAGTCGGCTTTCAATCCACGAATGCGGCCTTGTCCGGAACGGATGCGTTCCCGGACGAAGTCGAAGACGTCGCCCGGCGCTTCCTGGAAAGTCAGGACCAGATCTTTCTCCAGCACCAGGCCCACGTGTTCGGCGATGATGGCCTTGGGGTTGTCGGGGTCCATGCGCAGCATCTTGAAGGTGACGAAGGCGTAGTGGTCGAACAGGTCGTATTTGGGACGCTGCTGGGTATTGGCGACGTCTTCGAGCGTCAGTGCATGGACGTCGAAGCGCCGGCCGAGGTTTTCGAGCAAGGCGACGTCGCTGAGACCGTCGACGTTGAGCCAGCGGATTTCCCCGGGCCGGCCCTCCGCGGGAAGCGCGTCCAGGGAGGGCAGCTCGGTTTCGGAGACGGAATCGGCGTCGTAAGCCAGCAACTGCATGCGCGGCTTCTGGTCGCGCTCCTTGCCGACGTAGAGCACGGTGCCGGGCGGCAGGCCGCGCTTTTGGTCCCGTTTCCGCAGCGATGATTTCAAGCCGTTCGACATGCGCGCCTCCAATGCGGCCCAGTCTAGCGACCGGACCGGCGCCAGGCAAGCGCGGGGCACGCGGCTCTCCGTTCAGCGCGCCGAATGGCGCTGAAGGGCGGCGCCGATGAAATCGCGGAAGAGGGGGTGGGGTTGGAGCGGTTGCGATTTCAGTTCGGGATGGAACTGGACGGCGACGAACCAGGGGTGGGCGGGGATTTCGACCATTTCGACGAGTTGGCCATCGGGCGAAAGCCCGGAGAGGACGAGGCCGGCGGCTTCCAGTTGTTCGCGGTAGCGGTTGTTGACCTCGTAGCGGTGGCGGTGGCGTTCGGAAATCCGGTCCGCGCCATAGGCCTTGAAGGCGACGGTGCCTTTCTGGAGCGCGCAGGGCCAGGCGCCGAGGCGCATGCTGCCGCCGAGATCGACGACTTTTTCCTGTTCTTCCATGAGGCACACGACCGGATGGGGCGTGGCGGGCTCGATTTCCGTGGAATGGGCGCCGGCGAGGCCGCAAGCGTGCCGGGCGTATTCGATGACGGCGCACTGCAGCCCGAGGCAAATGCCGAAGAACGGCACGCCGTTTTCGCGGGCGAAGCGGATGGCGGCGATTTTGCCCTCGGTGCCGCGCTTGCCGAAGCCGCCGGGCACGAGGATGCCGTCGACCTGGCGGAGGGCGTCGAGCTGGCCGGCCTCGACGTCTTCGGCCGAAATCCGGACGATTTCGATGGCTTGGCGGTGGGCGGCGCCGCCGTGGCGGAGGGCTTCATGCAGGGATTTGTAGGCATCGGGCAGTTCGGAATACTTGCCGACGACGCCGATCTTGACGGTGCCTTCGGGCCGGACGAGGGCCTCGACCATGGCCTTCCAGGGGGCCATCTTGGCCGCCGGTCGCGCCAAGCGGAAATGGACCATGATGATTTCGTCGAGGCCCTGCTCGGCGAGGACGAGGGGCACTTCGTAGATGGTGTGGCGGACGTCGAGTTCCTCGATGACCGCATGGAAGGGGACGTTGCAGAACAGGGAGAGCTTCCGGCGCAGGTCTTCGCCGAGCGGCCGCTCGGAACGGCAGACGAGGGCGTCGGGCACGATGCCGATCTCGCGGAGCTTGGCGACGGACTGCTGGCTGGGCTTGGTCTTGAGCTCGCCCGCGGCGCGGATGAAGGGCAGATAGGTCATGTGGACGTACATGACGTTGTCGCGGCCTTCTTCCAGGCCGATCTGGCGGATGGCTTCGAGGAAGGTCAGGCCTTCGATGTCGCCGACGGTGCCGCCGATTTCGACCACGACGACGTCGACGTCCGGCGCGGCGAGGGCGCGAACGCGCGCTTTGATCTCGTCGGTGATATGGGGGATCATCTGGATGGTATGGCCGAGGTAGTCGCCGTGGCGTTCCTTCTGGAGCACGTCCCAATAGATGCGGCCGGAGGAGACGGAAGAGGCGCGGGAAGTGGGCTGGCCGGTGAAGCGCTCGTAGTGGCCGAGGTCGAGATCGGTTTCGGCGCCGTCGTCGGTGACGTAGACCTCGCCGTGCTGGTAGGGGCTCATGGTGCCGGGATCGACGTTGAGGTAGGGGTCCATCTTCAGCATGCGGATGCGCAAGCCGCGGGCGATGAGGAGCCGTCCGATGGAGGCGGCGGTGATGCCCTTGCCGAGGGAAGAAACCACGCCGCCGGTCACGAAAATATATTTGGCCATGAACGAATCCTGAGGGGGGTTGGGGAAATCAGCGGCTGGGCCGCCTAAATTTCGGCACAGAATAAGCGCGGAACCGGACTTGGACAAGCCTTTTCCGGAGGGGCGTCGAGCCTACTTCAGGCCGACGAGGGCGGCCAGGACGTCGGGCGTTTTGCGGACGGTGTCGTAGAGCCGGAGCATGCAGTTGCTGTAGGCGTACATCCATTGCTGGCGGTAGAGGCGTTCCTGGATGTCGGCATAGAGGGAAGCCGTGAACCGGATTTTGCGGGCGGCGACGCCGGGATCGCCGTGGACGTTGAATTGGCGGCGGATGAAGAGCGTCGAGGCGGCGGAAGGGGTCAGCAGGGAGGGCAAGATGCGTTCGATCCATCGCCAATGGCGGCGGCGAAACTGGATCAGCGCTTCGGACGGCATGGTGTAGCGATGGAGGCGCTGCATGTTCTTGACGATGTCGCGGCGTCCGTGGATTTCGGGGGTGCGGAGAAAAAGCCGGAGGAACTGGCGGTATTGGTTTTCCCACTCCAAGTGCGGGGCGTCGGCGTTGGGCGGAATGATGTCGGCCTGTTCCATGCGGCCGATGAGGTGGTCGATGAAGACGCAGGCCATGCGGCTGACGAGCAGCGCCTTCGTCAGCAGGATCTGGTCGCGGGACCAGCCCCAATGGCGGCCCAGGCGATCCACGCGGTCGGGCGCGCGCATGATGCGCCGCCAATAGACGAGGTTGAAACCGGGATGGTGGCCGAGGACGTATTCCTCGCGGCGCTCGTAGCGTTGCCGGTCGATCTGGCGGTTGTAATTGGTGATCGGGTCTGGAAGATCCGGTTCCATGGAACGGCGCCGGTGCCTAGGCGCCCAAGGATTCCCGGTACAGGTTCAGGAGCGACAGGAAGTGGGCGTAGCTTTTCTTGCTGTACGGATGGGGATAGGCTTCGAAGTGGCGATGGATGTCGGAGGGGGCGGCCGTCTGCTCTTCGATTTCGCGCAGGCGGGCGAGCTTGGCGGCGGCGTCCTGCCTGCCCCACGAGAAATTTTCGAAGTCGAGGGCGCCTTGGAGCACGGGTTGGGGAATCTGCCGATAGGCGTTTTTGATCAAATGGGTGACCAGCAGCTGCAAGGCGTGGCCGAAATTGTCTTCCATCTCGTTTTTCATGCTCGGATCTCCCGCATGGCGCACACTATAGAACGGCGGCGCGGCGCAAACAACGGGAAAAACGGGGAAATGCGCTCAAAGGGCGGCCGACGGACCCGACCGCGGCAGCGAGGCCGCCAGATCGCCGAGGTAGGCGTCGTGCAGGGCGCCGGCGCGATCGACGTAGTCCTGGGTCTGGAGCGGCATCCGGGCGAGATCGAAGCCGGCTTGGCGCAGGCGGCCGGGGCCGGCGTTGTAGGCGGCCAGCAGGAGCGAGCGTTCGTCGGATTTCCAATCGGCGTGGCGGGGCAGGATGGATTCCTGCAGGAAGGCGAGATAGGCGATGCCGACGCGCCGGTTCAGGGCGGGATCGAACGCCTGTTCGAAGGGGAGCGGCGCGCCGAAGAGGCGGACGGTCATGTCGCGCCAGGTGCCGGCTTTGATCTGCATCAGGCCCCGCTCGCCGTGGCGTCCCACTTTCAGGGCATCGCCGTTGGATTCGATCTGGATGATGGCATCCACGAGACGGGCGGCGTTTTGTTCGGCGTCCAAGGCGGTTTCCGCGACCGCGGAAGATCCGCGCTCGAGCGGCAAGACGGCGGCCGGCCGCGGCCGGAAAGCGGTCACGCCCATGGGCAGGAGGAAAGCCATGCCCAGAACCAGCGCATTTCGAATGGAGAATTTCCGTTTCATCACGATCGAGGTAAAACGATACACTAAACCCCAAAATTGACAAGGGAAAATACCGCATTGTCTAAAAATGTCAATGGGAAGGGAAAAAGAGGTTTTCTTTGGTCTTGTATCCGGCGCGAAAACCGCGGTATAACCCACCTCGCATGAAATCCTGTGGACAGATGGAACTCGTTTTAGCAAAGGAAGATGCGGATTCGTTTTGCGAGTTGGTTCGGGACCGCTGGGGAGTAGAGCCGGTGTCCTTGGAACAGCCAAACGGCGACCGGGCGGTGGTGAAAATCTACTTCGATACGCTGGCCCAGGCCGAGGCCCATCGCCGAAAATTGCCCCGGACTTTCGACCTTATTTCCATCCAGACGATGGCCTGCCACGAGGAGCAGTGGACGACTTTTTGGCGGCATCATTTTCATGTCCAGGACATCGGCAAGCGCCTGCGGACCGTGCCGGTCTGGGAAAAAATCCCGGATCGCAAGCGGATCAACCTGCGGATCGATCCGGGCCTCAGTTTCGGGACGGGCGGTCATTTTACCACGCGCTTTTGCCTGGAAGAGCTCGAACGCGCCTGCGCCGACCTCAAGCCCCGTTCCATGCTCGACGCGGGGACCGGCAGCGGCATTTTGGCTATCGCGGCGGCGAAATTGGGGGTGAAAACCATCGACGCCTTCGATTTCGACCCCGTTTGCGTCGAAAAGTGCGCCGAAAACGCCGCCTTGAACCGGCTGGAAAAAGGTCGGATCCGGTTTTATTTCGGCGACGTCTTGCAATCCGGCTGGCTGAAGCGTCCGGCGGACATCGTCTGCGCGAACATCCTGACCCATATCCTGATCCAAGCCGCCCCGGCCCTTTGGCGGGCGACGAAAAAGCGGCTCATTCTGACCGGCATCCGCGAATTCGAGGGCGATTCGGTGGCGGATGCGTTCGTGGCCAACGGCGCCCGCGAAGTCCTTCGCGACGGCGACGGCGAGTGGTGCGGGATCGTTTTGGACCGTCCAAAGGCCTGAAAACCGCGTTTTCGGTCGAAAAATCCGCCTCGGGGCGGTTCGAAGGCGCTCCAAAAGCATTTTCGGGCCGTTTTGGGCCGATTTTTCGGGTTTTCAGGCCTGTTGCGGCTTCCGGAACCGTCCACCGACGGAAAATTTGCCTTTTGGGGGCTGGCGGAGCACACTGGGCAGCGCGATGGGCCGCAACAGGCGCCTCATCCGGGAGAATCGCGATGAAAACGGGACGCGGGATCGGCATCGGACTGCTGCTGGCGGCGCTGGGGGCCGGTTCGGCGGCGGCCTATTCGGACGCTTGTTTCAGGGGGACGGTCGTGGATGGCACGCAGGACTTGTCCGACGAGGCGTTCGCGCCGCTGACGGGGATCGCGGCCCAAATCGCCAAAGGCGAGGCCGACGAGGCCATCATGGGATCGCGCTACGCGGCGATCGTCGAGCGGATCATGTGTCTCAACGGGCCCATGGCGGGGCTGCGGGTGACGCTGCGCTCCGGCGGGACCGCGCCCGCAGAACGCGAAACCACGACTGATGCGCACGGCCGATTCTATTTCGACGACCTGGAAATCGGCGAATACGACCTGACCGTATATCGACCGGGAAAAGCAGGGGAAGAGCCGGAGGCCTTTGCCTGGCGTCTGAAAGTCGAAGACAATTACCGGCAACTCCACGCGGACATGGCGTTGCCGACGAAATTCATCCAAGTTCGGGGGCGGGTGGCCGATACTACAGGGCAGCCGCTGGCCGGTGCGAGAATCTTGGCGCAGGGCTATCGCTTCAACAGCGAACTGGGGCGGTGGTCTTCCGTCCGGCACGAGGTGGAGGCCGTGACGGACGACCAAGGCAGGTATGAATTGCGGCAGTTGCATCCCATGCTGTTCTGGCCGGGCGATGGCGGCCTGATCGGATACGTCTTGAAAGTGGAAAAAGACGGCTACTTCGTCGAGGCCCGGAAAGTCCAAACGATGCGGCCGGAGACCTTGGCGGCTATGGTGAAATGGGCGAAAATGATGCTCGGGGAAACGCCGACGCCAGGCCAGAAAGATTGGCGGACGATCCAATGGCCGGCGGCGGCGGACGAGCAGGGCGTTTTGGATGGAGTGGATTTCACGCTGAACCGGTCGGCTTCCTTGAATGGCTGCGTGCTGAACGCGGCCGGCGCGCCAGTCGCCCATGCCTTGGTCGAACTGCGATACTTGGATGTTCCGCCGCGGCAGAACCTGCCGTTTCGGCTGGGTCCGGGTTCGGCGGAAACCGACGCCGCCGGGCGGTTTTTCGTCGCGGGACTGGCGACGGGGCGCTACCAGGTTGCGGTTGCCGTGGACGGCCGCCGCCGCTTTTATCCGGACGCCGCGATGGAATTGCGCGAAGGCGAAGTCCGGACGAATCTCGAACTGCGCTACGACGTGCCGCCGACGGGGCGGATCGAGGCGTCCGTGATCGAGGCCGGCAGTGGACGGCCCATCGGCGTCTACACGGCCTACGTGGAGCGGGTGCTGGGCCCGCCCGATTCCGGCGAGACCTCGGGTCGTCTCGTGAAAAACACCAACCGCCCCGGATTTTTCGCGGTGGACAACGTCTCGCCCGGCGAAGCGCAGTTCCACGTCAGCGCGCCGGGCTACGTTTCCCGCCGCGCGGCCTGCGCGGTGGAATCCGGAAAAACGACGGAGTGGACCCTCGAAATGCAATCCGCCGGATCGGCGCTGGTGCGCGTGACCCGCAACGGCGTGGCGACGCGTCCCTATGAGTTGCTGGCCTTTCCGGACGGGTCCACGAACGCCGTCTGGGGATCCTGGCAAACCAACGTCGATGGCCGCTGCCTCATCCATGAATTGCCGCCGGGATGGAATCGCCTTCGGGCGAAGTTCGTCGAGAACAACCAAAGCCGCTATGCGCTGGTTCCGGTGCAGATCGAGGTTGGCCAAACCAACGCCGTCGAACTCGAAACGGAGGGGCCGTGCTCTTTCGATCTGGATTTGTCTTTTCCGGCGAACGTAGTGGTGCGGGCATGGATGGAACCGGCGGACGCGCCGGAGGCGGAAGATTTCGGTTCCATGGCGGATCTGAAGGTCTTTTTGTGGGCCTATGGATCCGGCTCGATTGCGGTGACGAACCTGCCTGCGGGGGAATACCGGATTGGCGTCCAGAAACTGGAATCCATCCAGGTGCGCGACCGCGTGCCGATGAAACCGGACCAGACGAAAATCCTGCGGTTGGAGGAAGGCCGGCGGCCGGCGGTGGCGTTCGAATTCTGAAGCGCCGGGAAGGAAGTTTTGGCATCATGTCGGGAATGAACGCAAACAAACGGATGCGCAGGGTCGGAGGATGGGCCGCGATTTGCCTGGCGATGGCGGCGACGGCCGGCGCGGGCGATTTCACTTGGAAGACCAACAACGGGGAAGTAGTGCTCGCGAAGTACGCGGGAGCCGGGGGCGAGGTGGACATTCCGGGCCAGCAGGAGGGATTGCCCGTGGCGGCGATCGGCTACGGCGCGTTTGAAGATTGCGTTGGCCTGACCCGCGTCGCAATTCCGGACAGCGTGGTCCGCATCGAGGCGCAGGCATTCGCCTATTGCGGCGGTTTGACCAATATCTCGATCGGGCGCGGCGTCGCCAGCATCGGCGAGTGGGCGTTCCGCGGTTGCGGCAAGCTGGCGAACATCGAGGTGGATGCGCTCAATCCGGCTTTTGGCGGTGCGGACGGGGCTTTGGTCGACAAGCGGTCATCGACCTTGTTTCTGTGTCCGGCGCAGAAGCCGGGGTCTTTTGCGATTCCCGCCGGCATCGTTGCCGTCGGGAACGAGGCCTTTGCCCATTGCGCGGGGCTGACCAACGTCGTGCTTCCCGAAGGACTCGTTCGCATCGGGGATTGGGCCTTCGATTCCAGCGGATTGACCGGCATCCAGATTCCCGCCAGCGTGACCCACATCGGCGAGGGGGCGTTTTCCGCGTGCGCCGGCCTGGCGCGGGTCGAGGGCGGCGCGGGTCTCGTCCAGATCGGTCGGCGAGCGTTCGAGCGCTCCGGCTTGACGACGTTCGCCATGTCCAACGGCGTGACGCGGCTCGGGCCGTGGGCCTTCTACGGCTGCGCCCATCTGTCGCGGATCCGGCTTTCCGACGCCATCGCCCGCATCGAGGAACGAACCTTCTTCGATTGCACGGCCCTGCGTTCGATCGCGCTGCCCGCAGGCGTCGTCTACGTCGGCGATTGGGCTTTCGGCGAATGCCCCGGCCTGACGGCGATCTATTACGCGGGCAACGCCCCCGAAACCGGGGAGGAGACCTTTGCGGCCAGCCCGAACGTCGTCCAATATTATCTGGCGGAAAAATCCGGATGGGGATCGGCCTTTGCCGGACGTCCGGCGTTGCCGGGCCAGGCCCCGGCGGAGACGAACGACTTGCCGGCCCGCCGGACGGCGGTCTATCAGGAAGCCCCCGCGCCGAGATCCGGGGCCACGATGGCGGAAAAAGCCGGATTCTAGGCTCTGGGCCAGAGCCAAGCGGCGCCGCGGACTCCGCTGGAGTCGCCATGCTTGCTGCGGACAATGGGGGTGTCCGCCTCGCCGCCGAAGACGTAGGCCGGCAATTGGCGGGGCACCCCATCGTACAATTCATCCACGTTGCTCATGCCGCCGCCGAGAACGATCACGTCGGGGTCCAGCAGGTTGATCGCATGGGCCAGACAGCGGGCCAATCGGTCGGCATAGCGCTCCAGGGCTTGCCGCGCGGCGGCATCGCCGTTGCGGGCCAAGGCCACGATTTGCGGACCTTTCAGTTTCGCGGATCCGGTCGAGCCGGCGGCGCGGGCATAGTCGTTCGCGAAGCCGGTTCCCGAGATCCACGTTTCGATGCACGACGATTTCCCGCACCAGCACGCCGGACCGGGGAATTCGTCCGGCGTCATCCAGGGCAGGGGATTGTGTCCCCATTCCCCGGCCACCAAGTTCTCGCCCGCCCAAGGGCGGCCATCGATGGCGAGGCCCGCCCCGCAGCCCGTGCCGAGAATCGCGGCGAAGACGACCCGCCGGCCGGCGCCCGCGCCATCGACCGCTTCGGAAAGCGCGAGGCAATTCGCGTCGTTCAGGCAGCGCACCTCGCGGCGGAGGGCGGCGCCCAAGTCGCGGTCCAACGGATGGCCGTTCAGCGCGGTCGTGTTGGCGTTCTTCACGAATCCCGTCTTCGCCGAAATCGTGCCGGGAATGCCGACGCCGACGGTGCCCCGCCGGCCCAGCGTCGCTTCCGCCTCGGCGACCAATCCGGCGAGATCGGCCACGATCGTCTCGTAGCGGCGCGGATCGGTGTCCTGGCGCTTCCGGTAGATTTCGGCGCCGCTCTCGTCGAGGGCGATGATTTCGGTTTTGGTCCCGCCTAGATCGATTCCAAGTCGCATGGGTTGATCCTCGAGCCGGAAGATAGAAGTTTGGCGCGGCCGGGTCAATGGGGCCGTTCCCGCAACAGGGCGGATGAGGACGGTTCAGGAGTTCGCCGGGTCGGGGCCGGGACTGACGATCCGCACGGGCATGCGGGCGAGGCGGTCGAAGAGCCGCCGGTCGCCGAGGAGAGGCCACCAATCGTAGAGGAACGTCTGAATGGGCCGCCACATGGCGACCCAACCGCAGATGACGAGGCCTTCGCGGAAGATGCCGATCCATGGCCGCGTGTCCGCGCCCTTCGCGAGGGCGGCCGAAGCGGTCAGCGCGGCGGCGAGGAAGCCGAGGCCGATGGCGAGGCTGATCCAGCCGTCGTGGAGCAGATCATTCAGCCGCAGCGAAACGAAACCGGACTGGCGCTTGAAGTGCTCGCGGATGGCTTCGCCGGCGTCGCGGGCATGCTCGGGCGAATCCACCGGCTCGCGGAGATGGATGACCAAGGCCAGCGGCAGGCGAGCGGAAAACTCGCCGGCGCTGGCGACGACGTACTGCTGGGCGTCGTCGTCGAGATCCTGCGCGAGAAACGGCGATGGGTCGCGCGAGTCGAACATCTGGTCCAGTTTCCGGATGCGGATCTCGATGAGATGGGATTCCAGCGGGATCTCGTCGCCGTAGAAGATCGGAGCGGTCATAAGCATGCGTCCTTTTAATCCCGTCGGCCGGCCGAAAAGCCGGAAACCCAAGCCGAATCATCAATATTCAATGATCAATCTTCAATCCGTTGAACATTGAAGATAGGATATTGGATATTGAACATTCGGATTTTCTATCCCTTCACGGCGCCTTCGGTGAGGCCCTTGACGAAGAGCTTCATGGAGAAGGTGAAGAGGATGATGACGGGGATGGAGGCGATGGCATAGCCGGCCATCAGGGGGCCCCAGAGCTTGATGTATTCGCCGGCCATGCGGATCAACTGGACGGTGACGGGCAGGCGGGCCTGCTCGCGCATGACGATCAGGGGCATGACGAACTCGTTCCACTGGCCGAGGAACTGCATGACGGCGACGGTGCCCATGATCGGGCCGGACAGCGGGATGACGACGAGTTTGAGCTGCTGGAAGTGGTTGGCGCCGTCGATTTCGGCGGCTTCGAACAGGTCCTGCGGGATATCGGCGATGAAGTTGCGGAACACGAAAATGGCGAAGGCCTGGCCGCCGGAGGCGCCGACGAGGATCAGGGCGGTGAGGGTGTTGAGCAGGCTCATGTCGCGCAACAGGATGAACAGGGGCACGAGGTTGGCGATCATGGGCATCATCATCAGCAGCAGCAGCGCGTTCCAGAGGAACGAGGACAGCGGCACCTTCAGGCGGGCGAAGAAGTAGGCGCCGGCCAAACCGAAGATGACGATGAAGAAAGTGGCCGTCGTGGACAGGAAAATCGAGTTGGCGACGGTGGGCGAAACCATGGCCCAGGCCGTGGACCAGTTGTTCCAGTGGGTCGGCTGGGTCAGGGTAGTGGGGTTCAGGTAGAACTGGTTGTTGTCCTTGAGCGACACGATCAGCATCAGGTAGAGCGGCAGAAAGGCGAAAGCGAGGACGAACCAGATGAAGGTGTGCTTGGAGAAGCGCAGGCCCCAGTCGCCGACGACGGCGGCGGCCTTGTAGGCCGGCATCTGCTGCCGGGCAAAGGAGCGCGCGACGTAGAGGTCGCCTTGGCTGACGGGCGGCGTCGGGCGCTTCATGCAGCGGGCGAGGTAGGCCTTGTCGAGGCGGGAGGAAATCTGGCCCCACGGCGTGGCGAGGATGAGGAAAATCGCGCCGGAAACGATCATGTTGAGCGAGCCGCCGGCGACGCCGTAGCCGATCAGGACGACGCCGGCGGCGCCGATGGCGGTTTTGAAGAGGCTGCGGGCGAGCATCAGCAGCAACGCGAAGCCGAACAGCAGCCAGGCGACGCCGGCGTGGCCGAAGATCGCAGCGGCGATCAGGGCGGCGGCGACGAGGAAGAGCCCGCTGCGGAGCGCCGCGCCGAACTTGCGCAGCGCGACAGGCACGGCCACCAGCAGTCCGAGCTTGAGAACGAGCCCGCCGGCGAACGCCGCGAAGATCGCCGGCGTGGCCGTCTTGGGCAGCAAAACACCCTTGAAGAAGAGGTAGGCCTCGGCGAAAGCGTAGAGCGCGAGTATGCCGAACCAGGCCGACTTGCCGGGTTTGGCGCCGCCTTCGGGTTCCGGCTGCAGCAGCATGTTGCAGATCTTCTGGAGCAGCAGCACGACGACGGTCAGCACGATGCCGACGGCGCAGGCGTAGCCCATTTGCTGGTCCATGAACGCCTTCCGCAGCATGAACAGCGCCGGGACTGTCGCCTTGCCGCCGGGACCGCCCGCGATGCCGGCCAGGGCCAGGATCATGCCGGCGTCCTTGATGGTGTCGATGATGGCGAAGACGAGTAGCAGGTAGATCGAGCCCATCAGCAGCGGCAGCTCGATTTTGGTGAACCGGCTCCACCAGGTCGCGCCGTCGATGTCGGCGGCCTCGTAGACGTCCTTGGAGATGTTCTGCAGCTTGGCGAGGTGGGTGAGGACGGCGAACGAACCGACCCAGGGGAAGCCCCAGACAACGCAGGCGATGATGATGATCTTGGGATCGCCGAGCCAGGCGGGCGCGGTGCCGGCCTTGAAGGCGGTGAGCCAGTCGAAGGATTCGAAGAAGGATTTGGCGATGCCGCCGAGGGAGGGATCGGCGAGCTTGGCGGCGATGAACGTGCCGCCATGCTGGAGGAGGGTCATGAGGCCGGTCCAGTCGAGGAACTGGTTGAGGTAGCCGGCGGTGGCCTCGAAGAAGAACGACCGCCAGATCAGCACCGTGATCAGGCCGGGGATGACCATCGGCACGACGAACAGCGTACGGTAGAAGAACTGCATCTTCTCCGACGTGCAGCGGTGGATGCAGACGGCCACCAGCAGCGCCGGGATCATCTTGACCACGTTCCAGAAGCCGAGGATGAACGCCAGCTTGAACGAATTCCAGAACTCGAGGTTTTTGAGCAGATCGGCGTAGTTTTCGAAGCCGACGAATTCCGAGATGTCCGACCCGTTCCAGCGGAACAGGGAGTGGAAGATACCCGAGCTGGCCGGATAGTACTGGAACAGCCCGATCAGGATCAGCGTCGGGACGATGAAGAAGTAGATTTCCCAGTGATGGCGGAGCTGGTTGGCTTGGACTTCTTTAGGCTGCATTTCAGTTCACAGGGTTCAGGGTTCAGAGGTCAGGAGGGAAGGGGGGGAGAAACTAAAGACGGAATATTCAATATCCAATATCCAATGTCCAATATCCAACAGGGCGGACGAACCGCCCGGACGGCGCGGCGAGCCGCCCCTGCCAGGGTATTACGTAGAACGTAAAAACTTTGGGCGATTTTTACGTAGAACGTAAAAACTTTGGGCGATTTTTCCACGCTACGTAAAAACTTTGGGCCGTTTTTACGTAGAACGTAAAAACTTTCGGCGAGATTGGACTTGATGATTGGATATTGGAAATTGGACATTGGATATTGGGATCGGGCGGCCATCATGGCCGGGCCTCTTCGCGCAGGCGTTGGCGGATCTTGGCGAGGACGTTGGAGGAATATTCGTAGGGGCCGACGAAGCCCTCGGGGAGCTTGTCGCGATTGACGAGATCCATCTGGCGGGCGTGGTTGAGTTCGCCCCAGATCTGGCGGGAGGCGGTGATGGCGCGGTAGCGCACCCAGGCGGATTCGGCGTCGAGTTCGTCGGCGGACTTTTCCTCGGCGTTGGTGGCCGTGGCGGCGGCTTCGTCGGCCAGGATGGCGCGGCCGCGGATGCCGGCGAGGTACTGTTCGTTGCGCTGCATGCCGCGGCGCCAGTCGCGCTGCTGCTCCAGGAAGTCCTTCAGCCCGTTTTTCAGGTAGTAGGCCGTGAACTGCTTGGCGAAGTCGGCGAGGGAGATCTGGTTGACCTGGTAGAGGGAGTAGATCTGGCCCCAGGTGACGGCGGTGTTGCCGCCCAGGTTGAAGTTGACGTTGCCGTAGATGCCTTCGAGGTGCGGTTCGAAGGCCCGGAGCAGCGGATCGATCTCGGTGCCGACGATGGCCGGGATCCAGCCGATGATGGCGTTGAGCTTTTCGTTGCCTTTCTGCGAGGCGAGGAACATCAGGAAATCCACGGCGACGTCGACGTGCTTGGAGTCGCGGTTGACGCCGAACCGGAAGCCCGCGCCGGGGGATTCGTAGATGCGGCCTTCGACGACGCCCCCGTAGACGGGATCGTCGCGCGACGGGATGGGGAAGTCCATGATGCCGACCTCGAACTGGCCCTTGGCCTGCTCCTGGAGCGAGCGGGCGTCCCACGTGCCGGTGGTCATGAAGACCGCGCGCTGCTGGGCGAAGAGGAAGACGGCTTCGTCGCGGCCGAGGCCGGTGTAGCCGACCTGGAAGTAGTCGGTGACCTCGCGGAGCATCTTGAGCCAGAGGGCGTAGGACGGATAGGTGAAATCGAGCAGGCCGGTCTTGAAGGCGACGAAGGTCTCGTCGTTGCCGACGAAGCCGTCGCGGTTGAAATCGGCGCGGCGCAGGGCGCCGTAGGTGACGGGGGAGAACATCATGCTGTCCCAGTGGCCGAAGTGGTAGGCCGAGCCGGCGATGGGGATGTAGGCGGCGCCGCTGACGGGATTGGTGGTGTCGCGGATTTTTTCGCACACGGCGAGGAACTGGCGGTAGTCGAGCGGCGCGACGTCGCTGCCGGTGATTTTCTTCAGCAGGTCCTTGTTGTAGAAGATGCGCACGCCGAACTGCGACAGCGGCACGGACATGTACTCCTGCATTTCCGTGACGTAGGCGGTTTTCATGCCGTCCTTGTAGGTCTGGCGGAGCGGCAGATCGGCGATGTCGGTGCCGGCGTTGTGCGGATTGGGCGCGTTGACGTAGCGGGAGAGCGGCAGGAAGTAGCGGTTGTAGTAGGACAGCCAGATGTTGTCGGGCAGCATGGCGCCGACCTGCATGATGTCCGGCGCGGTGCCGCCCATGAGCTGGGTGCTGACCCACTGGCCGTAGGTGCCTTCGGGAATCGCGTCCTGGATGACGATGACGCCGGGATGCGTTTTCTGGTACTCGCGGGCCATCTCGTCGATGCCTTCGCGGACGCTGGCTTCGAGTTGCCAGTGGCCCAGGCGGATGACGGTGGAGCCGGGGGGCGTCTGCTGCGCGCGGTACGTCGCGATGACCCAGGCCGACCACAGGAAGACGGCGAAGACCACCAGCAGGGCGAAGTAGGTGCGGACGAAGGCGAACGCGGATTTGAGGAAGTTCGGCATGGCTAGATGCCCTCCTCGGCGCGGATCTTGGCTTCGAGCGCGTCCATGCGCGCGAGCGCCTGCTTGCAGCCGTAGACGCGGATGTCCTTGGGATATTTGTCGATCAGCAGCTGGTAGTACTTGCGGGCGAGATCGAAATCGCCGGTCTCGAATTCCGCGATGGTGGCGAGATTCCAGTAGGCCCAGGCGAATTCGATGAAGGGATCGGAGGGATCGACCTCGGTGGTTTCGAAGGAATTCTTTTCGGCCAGCAGCCGTTTTTCCTGTTCGCCGAGGGTGGTGTAGCCCACGGCCAGGAGCGACCAGGCGGGGCTCAGGAATTCCTTTTTTTCGCGGGCGACGAAATCCTCGAGCTTCGCGATCGCCGCGCGCGTGGACGTCGGCTCGAGCTTGGCGAGCTGGATGCTCTGGAGATAGAGGAACGCTTCCTTGGCGGCGAGGTGGCCGGGATATTTGTCGAGGATGTGCTGGTAGGCGGCGTCGACGGCGGCGTAGTCGGGTTCCTGGCCGACGGGCACGAGGTGCAGCTGACGGGCGAGCGCCAACTCGGTCCAGGGCACCATGGGGCTGTCGGGGGCGGCGGCGGGGATTTCCTTGTAGAGGCCGGTGGCCTTTTTCGGATCCTCGCCGGGGCGGCGCAGATCCCAGACGGTGGCGAGGCCGTAGGTGGCCATGGCCCAGTCGTCGGAGCCCTTTTCGGCGGCGTCGCGGGCGGCCTCGAAAGCGAGCTGCGCGTTCTGGAATTCGCTGAGGCGATAGGCGGTCCAGCCGTCGCCGATCAGGGGGGCGGCGTCGCGGCCGCCGCCGGCTTTGGGCTTGCAGGCGGCAAGCCCGAGGGCGAGCAGACCCGCCAGCAAGACGCGCGCGAGCTGGGATGTCCGGTGATCCATGTCGATTAAATCCTTCCGTCCGCCGGGCGGAAATCCGCGCCATCAGACGGAACAGCATATGGCAGAACGTGGAGCGTTTCGCCAGCAAAAATTGCGGCACGGGCGCCTTTGCGCCCAAGGCCGCGGGATTCGGGATTGAACGAAGGCGGGCGGAACGACTACAGTGGGCCCGCCATGCCTAAAAACAACGTGCCGATCGATACGACGGGCCTGCCGGAACTGGACGCCGCCCTGACGGGAATTCTGGCGGGGGACAACGTCGTCTGGAACGTGGACGACGTCGGCCAGTATCGGCGGCTGGCCACGCCCTACGCGGAAGCGGCGAAACGCGACGGCCGCAAATTGGTCTATTTCCGGTTTGCGCGCCACGAGCGTCTCGTGCCGGAGGGCTTCTGCGAGGAATGCCGGCTGGATGCCCAGGCGGGGTTCGAGGTTTTCCTCCACCAAATCCATGCGGTGATCGGCGACCACGGCCTCGGCGCCTACTATCTGTTCGATTGCCTGTCGGATCTGGCGACGAACTGGTGTTCGGACGCGATGCTGGGCAACTTCTTCATGCTGACCTGCCCGTATCTCTATCGGCTGGATACGGTCGCCTATTTCGGATTGTTGCGGGGGCGCCATTCGCGGCTGGCGGTGGAGCCGGTGCGCGCCACCACGCAACTGTTTCTGGAAGTGTTCGGACGCGGAGAGACGCTGTATCTCCTGCCGATCAAGACCGAGTTCCGGCATTCGCCGACGATCCATCTGATGCTGGAGTGGGACGGCGCGAAGCGCTTGTCCGTCGTGCGCTCGAGCGCGGTGCTGACGCAAGTCATGGGGCGGGTGCTGCCGAAAGCGGAGCGCATCGAAACCTACGGCGACGACGTGGTGCGGCGGACCGAGGAAATCGTTCGCGCCGGGGCCGCGCGCGGGGCCGAAGCCGCCGAACTGAAGCGCCAGCTCGTCGGCATGATGGTGACCCGCGACGAATCCATTCTGCCGCTGGTGGACGAGTATTTCACGCTGGAAGACCTGCTGGACGTCCGCTGGCGGATGGTCGGCACGGGACTGATCGGCGGCAAGACGGTGGGCATGCTGCTGGCGCGGAAGATCGCGGAGCGCGAGCGTCCCGAACTGGGCACCCAGCTGGAGGAACACGATTCGTTCTACATCGGCTCGGACGTGTTCTATTCCTTCATGGTGCGCAACGGGCTGTGGAAGATCCGCGAAATGCAGCATTCCGCCGACACCTTTCTCGACGGCGTCGACGAGGCCCAGGAGCGCATCCTGAGCGGAAAGTTTTCGAACTACGAAGTGCGGTTGTTCGAGAAGATGCTGGACTATTTCGGCCAGTATCCGGTGATCGTGCGGTCGAGCTCGCTGCTGGAGGATGCCTTCGGCAATTCGTTCGCGGGCAAGTACGACAGCGTGTTCTGCGCGAACCAGGGACCGCTGGAAGAGCGGTTGCGGAACTTCCTCGACGCGATCCGTTCGGTCTACGCCAGCAGCATGAGCCGCGAAGCGCTGTCCTACCGCGAACGCCACGGGTTGCTGAAGCGCGACGAACAGATGGCGCTGCTGGTGATGCGCGTGACGGGCGAATTGCAGGGCAACGCGTTCTATCCCCATCTGGCCGGCGTGGGGTTTTCCTACAACCCCTTCGTCTGGGGTCCCGAAATCGATCCCGCGGCGGGCGTGCTGCGGCTCGTGTACGGCCTCGGCACGCGCGCGGTGGACCGCGTGGACGACGATTACACGCGCGTCGTCGCGCTGAACGCGCCGTTGCGCCGGCCCGAAGGCAGCCTCGACGAAATCGTCCGCCACACGCAGCGGCGGGTGGATTTCGTGGATCTGGCCGGCGGCCGGCTCGCGACCGGCGAGTTCGCCGAGCTGATCGAACGCGCGCAGGGCGTGCCCGTCGATTTGTTCACCACCGAAACGGACGGCGGCGGGCGTTTCCTGACGTTCGACGGCCTGCTGACGCGCACCGGTTTCGTGGAGAACTTCCGGAAACTGCTCGAGACGCTCGAAGCCGCCTACGGCAAGCCGGTGGACGTCGAGTTTGCCGTGAATTTCATGCCGGACGGAAAAAACTACATGATCAACCTGCTGCAATGCCGTCCGTTGCAGGTGCAAGGCACCCACAATCCCCACGTGCCGCAGGTGGAATGCCCGGCCGAAGGCATCCTGTTGGCGGGTCGCGGCGCCGTGGTGGGGCACAGCCGCGTGGAACGCCTCGATTGGCTGGTGCTCGTGGTGCCGGACGTCTACGGGGCGCTGCCCGAACGCGACCGCCATCCGGTGGCGCGGGCGGTGGGCGCGGTAAACCGGGCGCTGGCCCCGGTCTCCGTCGGCGCCCTGGCGATCGGGCCCGGCCGCTGGGGCACGCACATGGCGTCGCTCGGCGTGCCCGTCCGCTTTTCCGAAATCAGCCGCATGACGGCGATCTGCGAGTTGATGATGATGCACGATTTCCTGACGCCGGACGTCTCGCTGGGCACGCATTTCTTCGGGGAGCTGGTGGAGATGAACGTCCTCTACTTCGCGCTCTTCCCGGGCCGCGAGGGAAACCGGCTCAATCTCGACGCGTTGCTGGCCGCGCCGAACCGGCTGGCGGAACTTGCGCCGGAAGCGGCCGGGCTGGACCACGTGCTGCGCGTCGTGCGTGCGGACGACTTGAGTCCCGAAGGCACGTGGCTGGTGGCCGACGGCATCGCGCGGGAGGTGAACGTCAGCCTCTGCCCGCCGCTGCGGCGCCATTCCGCGGAGGGCTAGCGCGTTTCCGGATTTGGCGTTGCCGCTTGCATTCCCCCGACGAGGTTCCGCCACAGGCGGGCCGGCGTCGGGGGCTCCAAAAGCAAGGATCCCTTGGCTGTTTGGAGCCGGGACGCCCTCGTCCCGGATGGATTCGGCGCCGACGAAGACGCCCCGGCCGGAGATGCCGGCCGGGGCGAAGGTTCCGCTGGATCGGAGTTCCGGAATTCTGAACTCCGACCTCTGAACTCTTAATCCCGTTTCCTACACGAGTCCCTGGTCGAGCATGGAATCGGCGACCTTGACGAAGCCGGCGATGTTGGCGCCGACGACGTAGTTGCCGGGCTGGCCGTATTCCTTGGCGGTTTCGAAGGCGCTGTGGTGGATGGCGACCATGATCTGGTGCAGGCGGGATTCGACTTCCGCGCGGGTCCAGTTCAGGTGCATGGCGTTCTGGGCCATTTCCAGGCCGGAGGTGGCCACGCCGCCGGCGTTGGCGGCCTTGCCGGGACCGTAGAGCACCTTGTTCTGGAGGAACACGTCGACCGCCTCGGGGGTGGAGGGCATGTTCGCGCCTTCGGAAACCAGCTTGCAGCCGTTCTTCACGAGCGCGGCGGCGTCGGCGCCGTTGATTTCGTTCTGCGTGGCGCTGGGGAAAGCGCAGTCGCAGGGGATCGACCAGGGGTTCTGGCCTTCGCGGTATTCGGCGCCGAACTTCTGGGCGTATTCCGCAATGCGGCCGCGCTTCACGTTCTTGAGATCCATCACGTACGCGAGCTTTTCGGCGTTGATGCCGTCCTGGTCGTAGATCGTGCCGGCCGAGTCGGAGAGGCTGACGACCTTGCCACCGAGCTGGTTGATCTTTTCGACGGTGTACTGCGCGACGTTGCCGGAGCCGGACACCGCGCAGACCTTGCCCATGAACGTCTCGCTGCGGGTCTTGAGCATTTCCTCCGCGAAGAACACGCAGCCGTAGCCGGTGGCCTCGGGCCGGATCAGCGAGCCGCCCCACTTGAGGCCCTTGCCGGTCAGCACGCCCGTGAATTCGTTGCGGATGCGCTTGTATTGGCCGAACATGAATCCGATTTCGCGGCCGCCGACGCCGATGTCGCCCGCGGGCACGTCGGTGTGCGGGCCGATGTACTTGCACAGCTCCGTCATGAACGACTGGCAAAAGCGCATGACTTCGTTGTCCGATTTGCCCTTGGGGTCGAAGTCGGAGCCGCCCTTGCCGCCGCCCATGGGCAGGGTGGTCAGCGAGTTCTTGAAAATCTGCTCAAAGCCGAGGAACTTCAGGATGGAGAGATTGACGGAGGGGTGGAAGCGCAGGCCGCCCTTGTAGGGGCCGATGGCGCTGTTGAACTCGATGCGGAAGCCGCGGTTGACGCGGACGTTGCCGGCGTCGTCGAGCCACGGCACGCGGAAGATGAGCTGGCGTTCGGGCTCGACGATGCGTTCGAGGATCCGGCCGGCCTGGTACTTCTTGTGCCGTTCGACGACGGGCTCGAGGGTCTCGAGGACTTCGCGGGCGGCCTGGAGGAATTCCGGCTCTCCGGGATTGCGGGCTTGCAACTGGGTCAGGACATCTTGGACATAGCTCATCGGCGTCTCCTGGGTGGTTCATTCGGGCAGGGAGGCGAAACCTTTTACCCGTTCTTTTCTTGCCGCAAAAATGTAGTCATATGGCCATAAATGAAACAATATTGTGGATAAAATTTCATATATACGGCAAATATGCCGTATATGAATTGCATACATCCATTTTTTGCGGCAGTTGAGCGGCGGGACGGAAATCCATGAAATTGACCTCGGACGAAATCAAACAGCGGATTCTGAAGATTCTGGATCGAATCGGCCGGCCGGCCGGTTCGTCGCAGATTGGCGAACTGCTGAGCGGCTGGGGCGTGGAGCTGAGCGAACGGAGCATCCGGCTCCATTTGTTGCAGCTCGATGAGGAAGGATTGACGGAGCTGGTCAGCCGCCGCGCAGGTCGCGCGCTGACGGACAAGGGACGCGCGGCGGCGAAACAAGGCGCCGACATCGAACCGCGAAAGTTCGTTGCGGAACGGATCGACGAGTTGAATGTCCGCATGGGTTTCAGCCTGCGTTCCGGTATGGGCACGTTGGTCGTGAACGCGACGGTGCTCGCGGCCCGGGACGAAATGGCGGCGCTGGACGTGGTGCGCCCGGTGTTCGCGGCGCGGCTGGGCATGGGTTCGCGCCTGCTGGTGCTGCGGGCGGGGGCGAGTTGCGACCTGATGCGCGAGTCCGTCGTGCCGCGCGGCAAGGTCGTCTTGGTCACGGTCTGCGGCGTCGCGCTGAACGGGATTTTCCTCAAGGAGGGGATTCCGGTGACGTCGCGCTACGGCGGGTTGCTGGAATTCCGGAACCGGTTGCCGACGCGCTTCGTGGAACTCTTGGACTACGGCGGAACGACGCAAAACCCGTTGGAACTGTTCATCCGGGCGAAAATGACGAGCGTGCTGGCCTGCGAACGGACCGGCAACGGCCGGGTCGGCGCGAGTTTTCGCGAGTTTCCGTCGGCGGCGCTGCCGGCGGTGCTGAAAATTCGCGACCAGCTGAAATTGCTGGGACTCGACGGCATTCTCGCGGTCGGCGTGCCGGACCAACCGCTTTTTGGCGTTCCGGTGGGCGCCGGACGGACGGGACTGGTGGTGTTGGCCGGGCTGAATCCCGGCGCGGCGCTGGAAGAAGCGGGGCTGGCCAGCGAAAATCGGTCGCTGGCTGGCTTGCTGGAATACGTGAAGTTTCCCGAGTTCCGCCACTTGAACATGTGGACGCGCCGGGGCGAATGAAGGCCGGCGGCGGTTTTTCGGCCCATTTCGCGCGGCACGTGCTATAGTGGCTTTCCATGCGGACGGAACGCGACAGCTTGGGCGACCTGGAAGTGCCGGACGAGGCCCTGTACGGCATCCACGCGCAGCGGGCGCTGGGGAATTTCGGCGCCGGCGGCCGCGCGGTGCGCCCGGAACTGGTCCGCGCCTTCGCGGTCGTGAAGAAAGCCTGCGCCTTGGCCCACCGCGAACTCGGCGCGCTGCCGGCGGACGTCGCGGACGCCATCGCCGCCGCGTGCGACGAAGTGGCGGAAGGTCGCCATGCCGCGGCGTTTCCCGTGGACGCCTTGCAGGGCGGAGCGGGCACCTCGACGAACATGAACGTCAACGAGGTGCTCGCGAATCTGGCCATCCTCCGGCTGGGCGGAAAACCGGGAGATTACGCGCGGGTCCATCCGCTCGACCACGTGAACCGGGGGCAGTCCACCAACGACGTCTATCCCACCGCGCTGCGCATCGCGGCCATCCGGCTCGTGCGCGAATTGGCCGACGCCTTGGCGCGGCTGCAGGAAGCGCTGCAGAAAAGGGAGCGGGAATTCGCCGACGTGCCGAAGCTGGGGCGCACGCAGTTGATGGATGCCGCGCCCATCGCGCTGGGCGAGGAATTCGGCGCGTGGGCGCAAGCCGTCGCGCGCGACCGCTGGCGCATTTATAAGGTCGAGGAACGCCTGCGCCAGATCAACCTGGGCGGCACGGCGGTGGGCACGGGCGCCGCCGCCGACAAGCGCTACGGTTTTCGCGTCGCGGAAATCCTGCGCGACCTGACCGGCCTGGGCCTGGCGCGCGCCGAATACCCCATGGACCTGACGCAGAACCAGGACGTGTTCGTCGAAACGTCGGGCCTGCTCAAGGCCTGCGCGGTCAACCTGCTCAAGATCACCGGCGACCTGCGCCTGCTGAATTCGGGGCCGCGCGGCGGTCTCGGCGAGATCCGGCTCGAAGCGCGGCAGGTGGGCTCGTCGCTCATGCCCGGCAAGGTGAATCCGGTGATTCCCGAACACGTCGCCCAGTGCGCCATGCGGGCGATCGCGAACGACGCGGCGATCGCGCTGGCCGCGGCGAGCGGGCAACTGGAGCTGAACGCCTTCCTGCCGCTCATCGCCGACGCGTTGCTGGAATCGCTGGCGCTGCTGCGCGATGCGACGACGATCCTGCGCGCCAAGTGCATCGAGACGCTGGCGGCCGACGCCGAAGCCTGCGCCCGGCATCTGGACGCCTCGACGGCGCCGGCGCTGTTGCTCGTGCCCGAACTGGGCTACGACGCGGCCGCCGCGCTGGCCAAGGAAGCGCTGGTCTCCGGCCAAAGCATCCGCAGCCTGGTCGCAGAGCAGAAGCTGTTGCCGCCGGAGCGCATCGACCGCCTGTTTCCGGAGCGCCGGCCGTGAGCCTGAACGCCACGCCCCGCGGCGAACGCGTCCATATCGCCATCTTCGGCCGGCGCAACGTCGGTAAATCGCGCCTCATCAACGCGCTGACGGGGCAAGAGGTGTCCATCGTGTCCGACGTGAAGGGCACGACGACCGATCCGGTGACGAAGGCGATGGAATTGCTGCCGCTGGGACCGATCGTGATCATCGACACGCCCGGGCTCGACGACGAAGGCGCGCTTGGCGCGCTGCGCGTGCAGCGGACGCGCGACGTGTTGAACCGGACCGACGTCGCCCTGCTCGTCACGGATGCGGACGGCGGTTTCGGCGCCTGCGAGCGCGAATTAGCCGCGGCGGTCCGCGAGAAGAAGCTGCCGTGGGCGGTGGTGGTCAACAAGGCCGATCTGGCGGCTCCCGCCGAAGCCGCACGCCGGGAAATCGCGACGCAGGCCCAGGTGCCGGTCCACGTGGTGTCGGCCGCAACCGGCGCCGGGGTGGAGGATCTCAAGTTGGCGCTGGCGCGACTCGCGCCGGAAGACGACGACAAATTCCGGATCGTCGGCGATTTGCTGCGGCCGGCGGACGTCGTGGTGCTGGTGACGCCGATCGACAAGGCCGCGCCCAAGGGACGTTTGATTCTCCCGCAGCAGCAGACCATCCGCGACGTGCTGGAAGCCGACGCCATCGCGGTGGTGACGAAGGAATTCGAACTGCGCGAGACGCTGGCGAGCCTGGGCCGCCCGCCGCGGCTGGTGGTCACCGATTCGCAGGTGTTCGCCAAGGTGGCGGCCGACGTGCCGCCGGACGTCTGGTTGACGTCGTTTTCGATTCTCTTCGCCCGCTACAAGGGCGATCTGGCCGAACTGGTGCGCGGCGCGCAAGCAGTGGAAAAGCTGCAGGACGGCGACCGCATCCTCGTCGCGGAAGGCTGTACGCACCACCGGCAGTCGGACGACATCGGCACGGTGAAGATCCCGCGCTGGCTGCGGCACTACGCGGGCAAGGAACTGGTTTTCGAACATGCCGCCGGCTTGAAGTATCCGCGGGCACTGAACGAATACGCCCTTGTGGTCCACTGCGGCGGTTGCATGCTGAACCGGCGCGAGATGCACTGGCGGCTGGCGCAGGCACGGGCGTCCGGAGTCCCGATCGTCAATTACGGCGTGCTCATCGCTTACCTGCAGGGCATTTTGCCGCGCTGTCTCGCGCCGTTTCCGGATGCCGCTCAGCTGCTGGACGGCTGAAAGCCGTTGAACCGTGAACCGCTGAACCCGTCGGTCAAATCGGCATGCGGGCCTTGCCGGCGCCGGTGGCGGCGGTCGCGTAGGCGGTCGGAATGTCGCGGGCTTGTCGGACGTCTTCGACCGTGTAGAAAGCCTCGGGATCGAAGGCGCGGAGAATGTCGCGCATTTCGTCCACGCGCTTGCGGGGCATCAGGGTGACGAGCACGCGGACGGGGCCGCGGGTGCCGAAAGCATCCTGCTGGGTGACGCCGAATCCGGCCTCGGAAAGCTGCCGCATCAGATCGGCGACCGGCTTGGTCGTGATGACGCGAACGAGCGCCCAGCCGACGGCCAAGTGTTCTTCGATGACCATGCCGACGAGCGTGCCGCAACTGAACCCGAGCGCATAGGCGACGTAGGTGCTCACGTGCTGTTCGCCGGTCAGGATGTGCGACACGACGCTGATCCAGATGAGCACTTCCACGAAGCCACAGGCGGCGGCGAAAACCTTTCGTCCGCGGGCGATGAACGCGACGCGCAGCGTGCTCATGCTGACGTCGCAGATGCGGGCGACGACGATGAGCAGGAATGGGAGGACCAGATGGATCATGGCCTCAAGATACCGGCGGGCGGGGGGCGGATGCAAGCCCGGCGGCGGGGCCGTCCGGCTAAAATTTCGCGCTGGCGACCAGTTCGGCGTAGCGGCCGTTTCGCGCCAGCAGGTCCTCGTGGTTGCCGGATTCCGCGATCCGGCCGTCTTCCAGCACGAGGATCAGGTCCGCATGGCGGATGGTGGAGAGCCGGTGGGCGATGATGAACGCCGTGCGGCCTTCCATCAGCTTCTCGAAGCTCTCCTGGATGGCCCGCTCGGTTTCGGCGTCCACGGAGCTGGTGGCTTCGTCCAGGATGACGATGCGAGGGTCTTTGAGGATCATGCGGGCGATGGACAGGCGCTGGCGCTGGCCGCCGGAAAGCTTGACGCCGCGCTCGCCGACCTGGCTTTCGTAGCGGTCGGGCAGGGACTCGATGAAAGCGTCGATGCTGGCGAAGCGCGCGGCGTCGCGGATGCGTTCGGGATCCAGCTGGCGGCGGGCGAAGGCGATGTTCTGCGCCACGGTGCCGTGGAAAAGGAAGGTCTCCTGGAAGACGATGCCGATGGCCTGCCGGAGGGATTCCAGGCGCACGTCGCGGATGGGCTCGCCGTCGATCAAGATGCGGCCCGACTGCGGTTCGTAGAAGCGCGGTAAAAGGGAAACGAGGGTGGTCTTGCCGGAGCCGGTGGACCCGACGATGGCGATCTTGGCGCCGGCGGGGGCGACGAAGGAAACGTCGCACAGGACGGGCCGGTCGGGTTTGTAGCCGAAGGTCACGTGCTCGAAGCGCACCTCGCCGCGGGCGAATTTCACGGTTCGGGCGCCGGGGTCTTCCGGGACTTCCGGGGGCAGATCGAGGAATTCGAACACCCGCTGGGTGGCGGCCAGGCCGCGCTGGATGACGTCGTAGAAGCCGACGAGCTGGTGGATGGGATCGAAGAACCGGCCCATCAGCGGAATGAACGCCAAAACCGTGCCGAGCGTGACGTGGCCGCGGCCGAGGACGACCAGCGCGCCGCCGCCGACGCCGATCAGGAGCATGGCGAGGTCGCGCGTGCCGTAGAGGATCTGGTGGTTGAGGCTGAACACCCGCATGGCTTTGTGGACCAGCCGCGCCTGGGCGAGATTGGTGCGCAGATAGGTGCGGCGGGCGGCGGGTTCGCGCTCGAACGCCTTGATTTCGCGGATGCCGGCGATGTTTTCCTGGATGGTGGCGCCGATGAGCGACTGCTGTTCGCGCATTTCGCGGTAGATGGGCCGCAAATGCGTGCGCACGCGCCGGACGGCCGCCCAGATGACCGGAACCGGCAGCAGCGCGCAGACGAACAGGGCCGGGCTCAGGCCGATCATGATCAGCGGCACGGTGACGAGATGCGTCGAGGCGTAGAGCAGGACGTAGGAATCGCGCAGCATCTGCTCCATCTGGTCGGTGTCGCCCACGGCGCGCGTCATGATGGCGCCGGTGCGCTCGGCGTCGAAATAGGACACGGGCAGCTCGTGAAGGTGCTCGTTCACGCGATGCTTCACGTCGAGCATGATTCGCTGGCAGACGCGGGTGCCCAGGCGCCACATGAAGACGCCGATCGCGTTGGCGCCGGCGATCAGGAGCAGCACCGCGGCGAAGTAGCCCGCGGACCAGATCAACTTGGCGCGGACGTCGGGCAGGGAAGGACCCAAATCGAAGACGCGCCCGAAAAAGGAAAACGCGCCCCCGCGCACCACGCCGTCCATGTACCACGCCAGACTGGCGGCCGGGATCAAGTTCAGCACCGAATTCAGGAAATAGAACAGGTAGACCGTCCCGAGCTGGCGGCGATAGGGTCGGACGAATTCCAGCGCCCGGCGCAGCAGGCGCATATCCATGCGGGTCGCGCCGCCGGCGGCGTCCGGGCCGAACCGATGCGGGGGGCCGCCTCCGGGCGGCGGGCCGCTAGGCGGTCTCATGAAGCTGGCCCTCCACGCACATGCGCAGGGAGTGATAATCCGCCTTCCAGGCGTGGCCCTTCATGCGGCTGAGCGCCACCCCGTTGCGGTCCACGGCGCTGAAGACGCCGCCGTCGGCATCCAGGAATCTTTCGAAATAAAAATCCGCGGTTCGCCGGAAGGCGTCGGCGTAAGGTTCTCCAAACAGGCGCGCGGCGAGACCGAACGCCTTGACGGCTTCCGATTGCGTCCAGAAGCTGGCGGCGCCGGCGCAACGGCGCTCGGTCAGGTAGAATTGGTCCATGAACGCGCCGTTCGGCTGGACGGCGTTGTGGAGCGCCTTGTCGAGGAGGGCGCGCTCGACGACCTCCGGCAGTTCGGCGCCGGGCCATTCGCGGAAAAACCCGAACCATTCCAGCCCGTGCGCGAGCGAGGCGTAGGCGCCCGGCCGCCGGTCGGGATCGTGGAAGCCCTCGCGAAAGGCGTCGAACGTGACGGTTTCCGCCGGATCCAGGATGCGCGCGAGGAAGAAATCGCGCACAGCGGAGATGCGGTCGCCCAGTTGCGCTTCGAGGCCCGCGTCGCGCAGGCAGACGAGAGCTTCGAGATAATGGAGCACGTTGTTGCCGGCGAATTTGCCGATGGGGGCGAAGCCGCGTCCGCCTTCGCCCCAGCAGCCGAGCACGCCGTTCGTCCGCAAGTCGCCCGCGACGGTCTTCTCTTCGATCATCCGGAAAAGGCGGAGGGCTTCGTCGCGCGCGTCGGCGCGGTCCGTGGCCTGCGCGTAGCGCGCCAGGCCGATCACGACGAAAAAATTCGCGTACGTATCGAGCGCCGCGGGGGAAAAGAGTTGGCCGTCCACGAGCGACGCATACCAGCCGCCGTCCGTGCGCAGAGCCGAGGTCAGGAAGCCGAACAGATGTTCCGCGGGTTCGCGGCAGAAGTCCAGTCCGGCGCGCAGGCCTTCGGCGTAGTTGTAGAGCGGCCGGGCCTGGATCAGGAGGAGGCGGTCCGGAGTGGGGCGGACGGTTCCGGTGGAATCGATCAAATGGTGCAATCCGCCGCGCTCGCGGTCGCGGCAGCGCTCCCAGTAGCGGAGAATGCCCTCGAAATGGCCGCGGAAAGCACATGTCTGGTTCATGGACAGGGGAGCTTCCCACAAAAGCGACCGGGAGAAAATCCAGAAATGTGGAAGGCGAAAATCGCAGAAATACGGGGCGAAAATGCCGGAAGAATAGTTTCGTGACTTTCCCGGCGTCGTGATAACATGGGGTTCATGAAAAACGACAAGATGCCCCTTCGCCGGAAGGTGAAAATCGTCGTCGATCCCGACGATGCGCGCTTGGCCACCGTGATGCATGAAAACAAAGTCATTTTCACGATCAAAACGGACGTGTCGGGGATGCACCCTTCGATCGTCGTCGTTGCCCGGGAGACCTATCTCAAGACCATGACCAAGGGCAAGACGGGCATCGTTTTGTGGAACGGCGCGGAGAAACTGAACCGCACGCTTTAGCCGATCCGCTGCCGGCCGGAACGGCCGTCGCCAGCGACGAAAAGGAACGCGAACCATGGAAACCAAACGCACGCAAGCCATCCGGCATCTGGAAGGAAAAGACGTCCCGGCCATCGTCCAGGTGTTTTACGAATTCAATCACCTGAAGGCGCTTTATCGCCAGGGCTGGCTGCGGCATGGCATATCCAAGACCGATTGCGAAACCGTGGCGGAACATTCGCTGGGCGTGGCGTTGCTGGCGTTGTTTCTCGCGGACGAGCACTTCCCGGAACTGGAGAAAGGCAAGCTGATCGTCATGGGCCTGCTGCACGACTTCGGCGAAATCTACGCCGGCGACATCGTGCCCGGGAAAATGTCGTTGGAGGAAAAGCACGCGCTGGAAAAAGCGTCCGTGGAGCGCGTCTTCCTCCGTTTTCCCAAGGGGAGGGACTATCTGTCCATCTGGGAGGAATTCGAGGCGCAGGCAACGCCGGAGGCGCGGTTCATGAAAGAAATCGACCGGCTTGAAATGGGGCTGCAGGCCAGCGTGTACGAACAGGAAGGCTTGGGCGATCTGGGCGTCTTCTTCGACTCCGCCGACCAAGCCTTGACCACGCCCCAATTGCGGGAAATTCTCGCCGCGCTGCGGAAACTGCGCGCAGCGAAATCCTGAGTTCGGAATCCGGCGAACGATCGTCGCTACGGTTGGATCTCGTCGTTGTCTTCCGCGGCGGGGGAACTGTCGCGCGGGGATTTCTTCTTTTTGCCGGTCTTGGCCTGTTTGGCCTTGCGCCAGTCGATGAGCCGGCGCTGCAGATAGTCGTTCTCGAAGCGGGTGATGTCCACCTCGTAGTCGAAGCCGGCGGCCAGCGCGCCTTGATTGCCCATGATCGCGACTTTGGCGTCGTCGAACTGGGTCTGGTTCAAGTTCATCGCCGGATCGTGGGGATTGAGGATTTTCATGGCTTTGCGCGCCTTGACGGTATCCGCGAAGCGTTGGATCTGGTTGCGGCTGGAAACCGCCTTGCGGTTGAGCTGGTCGGAAACGACGGCTTCGTAGACGACTTCCGCGCGGTTTTCCTGGACGTTCCAGATCGCGACGTCGATTTCGCCCAGGGTCCGGCCGGTTTCGTCGTGGTAGGTCAGGTTGCAGAACGCGCGCGTTTTCTTGGGGTCGTTGCGGGAATTATACTGCATGACGGCCAAGGCTTCGAGGATGGCGCCGGTGCTGCCCCACTTGGGTTCGTCGAGATCGCGCAGCATTTCGAAATACTTTTGGATCAGCGGGCGCCGCGCCTCGGCGATGGAAGCCGGCCAGAGGGTAATGACGTCTTCGACCGGCAGCGCTTCGTCGCGCCAGGACGTCGCGAGTGTTTGGACGGCCGGGGCCGGAGCGGTGGCCGGTTCCGCCGGCGCGGCGGCAGGCGGAGCAGGACGGCGCAGCAAGAAAGCCGCCGCCGCAATGCCCACCAACACGACGGCGGCGAGCGCCACCTGCCAGCGGGACGGAGCCGCGCGCGGCGTCGGCTTGGCCGCCACCGGCGTGATGGGCAGGGTGGAGGTTCGCACCGGGGGGCCGTGCGGGGGCGTCGGCATGAGCCGGATCGTGGGCGCCTGCTGCGGCGCGCCGACGCGGAATGACGTTTGCCGAATGGCGCCCGGCAGGACCTTGCGCAGGGCGGCGAGGGCCGCCGCGGCGGAGGGGTAGCGGTCTTCCGGGGAGTAGGAAAGCGCCTTCATGACCCAGTCGCTCAAGGCCGCCGGCAGATCGGGCCGCAGCTCGGACAGCGGTTTGACGTTGTGCTGGAGATGGCTGGTGATGAGATCGGGGATCGTTTCGCCGTCGACGGCGCTGTGCCCGGAAAGCATGTAGTAGAAGACGCAACCCATCGCGTAGATGTCGGTACGGGCATCGAGCGGCTGATGGCGTAGCTGCTCGGGGGCGATGTAGAGGATCGAACCGTAGATGGACTTGTTGCCTTCCATGCTTTGCACGGTCGGCTGGGTCACGAAGCGCGCGAGGCCGAAATCGAGGATTTTGTATTGCCACGCCCCGCTGGGCAGGCGCGTGCGCATGATGTTCTGCGGTTTCAGATCGCGGTGGATCATGCCGGCCTGGTGCGCGGCGATCAGCGCTTCCAGCGTCTGCTGCGCGGCGTCGGCGAACTCGTCGACGCCGAACGGGGCGTGCTTGACGACGACGTCGAGCGTCTCGCCGTCCACGTATTCGGTGATGACGTAGGGGCCTTTGTCGTCCACGCCGAAATCGTGGATGGTGAGGATGTTGGGGTGTTGGATCGCGGCGAGGGTCATGGCCTCGCGCCAGAGGCGTTCGGTGCCCTCGGGATCGTCGAGCATCGGTTCCGGCGGGTTCCAGCGCTTGACGGCGACGTAGCGTTGCAGCTGGAGATCCCAGGCTTGGAAGACCGATCCGGAACCGCCCGAGCCGATGGCGCGGCGGATTTCGTAGCGCTCGGCGATCTTTTCGGAGGGAGAGGCGTTTGCCGAATCTGGGGCCGGATCGTTCTTTTTCACGCCGCAAAGAGTAGCGGGCGGGGGGCGCGCTGTCGAGTTCGGAACCTGTTTGGGCGGGGACCCCGCGACATCGAGCTCCCCATTCCGATCACGCACCCGATACCCGCCTAGACGGCGCGATCGGGAGGTGCCGGAACTCCCCGGAAGCCCGCCGAGTGAATCGCTGGTGGCCGGCCAAAACGGGAATCGGGGCGGCGGGATTTGAACCCGCGACATCGAGCTCCCAAAGCTCGCGCTCTACCAGGCTGAGCCACGCCCCGTTGCTAATTTTTCAAAATTCCGGGAACGCCCCGACAACAACCGTCAAACCCTGCGCGATCGGCGCTTCCGCGTCAAAGAAAAACCTCCGATTGCTCGGAGGTTTCCGTTTTCAAGTGGCGGGGTCGACGGGACTTGAACCCGCAACACCCAGATCGACAGTCTGGTACTCTAACCAATTGAGCTACGACCCCGTGGCTCAAAAATCACGCAGAAGATAGCGGAAACGAGGGGGCATGCAAGCCGAAAATTGGGGTGGACGGAACTTTTTGCGGCCGAAGCGGCAAGATCGGCGGCGGGCGGCTATTTGCCGCCGCGCTGGCGAACGACTTCGTAGAGCAGGATCGTGGCGGCGGCGGCGACGTTGAGGGAGTCGGCCTGGCCGAGCATGGGGATGCGCACCAGTTCGTCGGCCCGGGTCATCCAGGCGTCGCTCAAGCCGAACTGTTCGGCGCCGACGACGACGGCGATCGGCTGCGTCAGGTCGACTTCCGTGTAGTTTTTCGTGGCGTGGGGGGAGGCGGCCAGGGAGCGGATGCCGTTCTTCTTCAGCCAGGCGAGGGTTTCTTCCGTGCTGGCTTCGGCGACGGGAACGGTGAAAAGGGTGCCGATGCTGGCGCGGACGACGTTCGGGTTGTTGACGTCGGTGCAGCGGTCGCAGACGACGAGGGCGTGGGCGCCGGCGGCGTCGGCGGTGCGCAGCATGGTGCCGAGATTGCCGGGCTTTTCGATGTGTTCGCCGATCACGACGAAGGGATTGGCGGGCAGTTTCAGGTCGGCCAGCGTGCGGCGGATCTGCGGGCAGAGGGCCAGCAGGCCTTCGGGCCGGTCGCGGTAGGCGATTTTCATGAAGACGGGTTCGGTGCACTCGAACAGGGGCACGTTCCCTTCCGCGCAGCGGGCGACGAGCGCGGGCTCGTTCTTGCCCTGGTAGAGCGCGGGGCAATAGAACAGCTTCAGGATCGGCACGCGGTTGTCGAGCGCGCGCTTGACTTCGCGGTAGCCCTCGACGATCAGCAGGGCGTTTTCGTCGCGGTGCGAGCGCTGGCGCAGCTTGACGACTTCCTTGATGCCGGCGTTCTGGAGGCTGGTGACGGGCTGGGGGACGGAGGGCATTTTTTTAAATCTCAATATCCAATGTTCAATTTCCAATATCCAATCATCAAATTCCTGACGTCTGAACTCTGGCTTCTGGTCTCTGAACTCACGACTTCCACGACTTTTTGCCGGGGGCCAGGCCGACGAGGTCGACGGACCGGGCCAGACCGTAGAGGAAGTAGAGGATGATCAGGCGGATGAACAGGAGCGGCGAATTGGCGCGGTCGGCGATGAGGGCGGCGGGGACGGCGGTGACGAGGACGAGCGGCGCGAGCAGGAACCAGGACCAGGGGGTATACAACAGGGCGAGAACGGCACCGAGCGGAACGAGCAGGAGGGCGACGAGGAAGGCGAGGGAGAAATAAATGGCGTTGGCGCCGGATTTGCCGCCGGCGCTTTTCAGGATGGTGGAATAGGCCTTGCGGTTGGCGTGCCAGAGCTGTTGGCGGTAATACTGGCGCAGGGTAGACGGTTCGCCGAGATGCGTGACGCGCAGCGCGGGCAGGGCGACCACCTGGCAGCCGGCTTGCGCGGCGCGGAAGGCGAAGTCGGTGTCTTCGCCGGTGGTGAGGGTTTCGTCGAACGAGGGCACGACGTCCAGCAGGGCGCGATTGAACAGCATGTTGCGCGTGGTAATGAGGCGGAAGGCGCCGGCCGTTACGGGCGCGGCGTCGGCGCGGCGCGCGGCGGGATTCTTGTGGTGCCAATGGGCATGCCAGGAGCGATGGATCCAGTTTCCGGATTCGGGGGGCTGCACGGGATAGCCGAGCAGGACGGGTGCCGGCTGGAGCAACCACGGCGCCGCCTGTTCGAGCCAGTCCTTGTCCGGCATGCAGTCCCCGTCGAGAAACGCGAGGGCGTTGCCCCGGGCCAGACGCAGGGCGTGGTTGCGGCAGATGGGAATGGAGGCGTCGGGATGGACGTGGCACTCGTCGAAGCCGGCTTCGCGGGCGATCTCGACGGAACCGTCGCGGCTGCCGCCGTCGATCAGGATGGTTTCGAGGCTCCAGCCTTCGGGCAGGCGCAGTTTGTCGAGCGCCGCTTTCAGGCCGGGCAGGTGCTTCGCCTCGTTGAGGGCGACGACCATGACGGATAAAACATGTTGTTCGCTCATGGCTTCCCCGGAAGTTGGTTGGCGGCCCATTGGGTCTGCGAGGCCATGCCGAGGAGGATTTGGACGTCTTTTTCGGTGAGCGTGCCGCGGGAGAGGATCCGGCGGATGCCGAGCATCATGTGGTCCGCCGTGTCGGTCGTCATGAAGCCGATGTCGAGCAGGGCCTTGCGCCACTTGGCGAACATGGCTTCGCGCATGGCGGACGGGCATTCGAGGGAGCGTTCCTGCGGCGGTTCGAAGGTGCCGGAAGCGACGAACAGCTCGTAGGCGCACACCATGACCGACATGGCGACGTTGAGCGATTTGTAGGCGTCCGACGAGGGGATGCGGATGAACTGGGTGCAGAGCGCGAGATCGTCGAGCGTCAGGCCGTTGTCTTCGGAACCGAAGAGCAGGGCGACGGGCGTGTCGAGGGCGGCTTCGAGGAGGCGGGGAGCCCATTCGCGCGGGGTCTTGGAGTGGTCGCGGTAAAGCCCGCCGCGGTTCGAGGTGCCGGCGACGAGGCCGCAATCGGCGACGGCCTCGGCGGTCGTCGCGTAGACCCGGCGGTTTTTCAGGATGTCGCCGGCGTGGCAAGCCATGGCCGCGGCTTCGTCCATGTCCATGCCGGGGCGCGGATCGACCAGCACGAGCTGCGACAGCCCCATGTTCATCATGGCGCGGCACGCGGAGCCCACGTTGCCGCCGTAGACGGTGTTCACGAGGACGATCCGGATGTTGTCGAGCGAGGTCATCGGACAGGATGATAGCGGATGGGACGGGGAACACAACCGGAGAAACGGGGGCGGGCGGGTCGCGGAAGGCGCAAACGCCGGCCCGGTTTTTCCACGCTGTGGAAAAAAGTTTTCCACGGCGTGGAAAACTTTTCTCCGGGCCCGGTCCGTCATGGTCCGGAGGTCGGCGGGACAACGAGCCCCGCCGGAGGTCCCGCGCGGCCTTATTTCTTCAGGGGGACGGGCGGGTGGAACTTCTTCATCCAGGCGAGCTGGACGATCATCATGACCTGGTTGGTGGACCAGTAGAGAGAGAGGCCGGAGGGGAAGGAGTAGAACATGAAGGTGAAGAGCACGGGCATCATCATCATCATCTTCTGCTGCTGGGGATCGCTGGTGGGGGTCATCTTCTGCTGGATCCACATGGTGACGCCCATGAACAGCGGCAGGATGTTCAGCCCGAACGGCAGGACGTTCTGGAACAGGTTTTCCGGGGTGGAGAGATCGGAAATCCACAGGAACGAGGAGAAGCGCAGCTCGATGGCGCCGCGCAGCACGACGAACAGGGCGAAGAACACGGGGATCTGGATCAGCATGGGCAGGCAGCCGCCCATCGGGTTGATCTTGTGCTCCTTGTAGAGCGCCATCATCTCCTGCTGCTGCTTCTGGGGGGTGGCCTTGTACTTCTCGCGGACGGCGGCGATGAGCGGCTGGATCTCCTGCATGTGGCGGGTGCTGACCATGGACTTGTGGTTGAGGGGCCAGAAGACGATGCGGATGAGGAAGGTCAGCAGGATGATCGCGACGCCGTAGCTGTAGGGCCAGACGTGGGCCTGGATCCAGACCATGACCTTGAGGATCCAGATGCCGACGACGCGCCAGAAGCCGAGCTGGAGCACGTCTTCCTGGTGCGGTCCGTTGGCCTTGAGTTCGGTATAGACCTTGGGCCCGACGTAGAAGGTCGCGGCTTGTTCGAGCGTCTGGCCGGCCGGAAGCTCGTAGTCGGGCATCTGGAGGGTCGCGGCGACGCGGGCGATGGGAATGGACGTGCGCGGGAAGAGGAACATGAACGTGGACTGGACGGGCTTGCCATGCCCGGCGGACACGAGACAGCGGTCGGCGCCGATGGCGGGGGTCAGGATTTGGGTGAAGTACTTGTTCTTGACCGCGACCCAATCGACCGGCTCGGGGTCTTTGTCGGGGCCGGGCACGGCCTGGGGCGTGCCGGCGCCGTCGACGGGGAACCACTTGTCGAACTTGCCGCCCCAATACTGGACGGCTTCGCTGCCCGTGAGGGTATCCACGCCGAGGAGCGGAACTTGCTGTTTCCCGTCTTCGCCGGGCAGGTTTTCCATGAAGCCGGACTGCAGGCCGTAGCCGCTCAGGGCGACGGGAGCGCCGGTGGGGTTCTCGAGCTTGTCGGCGAGGCTGACCTGGTAGCCGTCGCCGAGAACGAGCGTGCGGGTCAGGACGAGGCCGCCGGGCAGGACCTTGCGGTAGACGATGGAATCGTCCGTGGAGTCGGCGATCTCGAAGTCGGCGCGCGGGGCGAGGCCCGGATAGCCGATCGGCGCGGCCGCCGGCCGGTCGGAGAAATCGAACGTGACGGGCACTTCGGAGCCCTTTTCGGAGGGATAGCCGAGGATCGCGGCGCGGACGACGCCGGCGCCGTGCGTGGACGTCGTGATTTCCAGGCGTTCGTTGCCGAGCGTGGTGAGGACTTCGATGCTCTTTTCCTCTTCCGCGGCGGCGGGAACCGGAGTCGCCGGCGCGGCGTCGTCAGCCGCTTCCGCGGCGGCCGCGGGGGCGGCTTCGGGGGCGGCCAGGGCCGTATCGGCGGGCAGGGCGGGGGCGGCGGCCTGCTCGACGGCGGCGGGGGCCGGCTTGGCCTTGGGCGGGAACATCTTGGCGAGGAACTTCCGATCGAGGGTCGGATAGGCCAAGAACAAAGCGAAAATCAGGATGACGGGAATCAGGTCTTTTTTCTTCATAGGATCTTGCTCACTTAAATTTCGGTTGTTTGGGCGGGACGGGATCGAACCCGCCGGGGTTCCACGGGTGGCACCGGACGATGCGCCGGAGCCCCAAAAAAACGCCGTACCCTACTCCATGAACGCGGATGGCTTCCAGCATATAATTCGAGCACGACGGTTCGAACCGGCAGCAGGCCCCGAATGCGTGCTTGAGCGTTCTCTGGTAAACGCGGATGAGGAAGCAGAGCGTCGCGGCGACGGGATTCATTTCGCGGCGGGGGCCGTCAGGCCGGCCTGGGCGGCGAGTTTGAGCAGTTCGGCGACGACCTCGCCCCACGGAGCCGCCAGGATGGAACGGCGCGCGACGAGCACGACGTCCTCGGTGCGGGCCGTGAACGCGGTGCGGTTGCGGCGGAAGGCTTCGCGCAGACGGCGCTTGGCGCGCGCCCGCTCGGGGGCATTGCCGACTTTCTTGCTGGCGACGACTCCCAGCCGCAGGGAGGCGTCCGGGGCGGCGCGGAGAAACAGGACCATGCAGCGGCCGTGCCAGCGGCGGTTTTGGTCGTAGGCTTCCTGGAAGTCTTGCGTGCGGAGCAGACGCTGCTTGCGGCAGAACGTGGCGCGGACGCAAAACGCCCGGCGATTCTCCGGGGGGGCGGGAACGGCCGGGCGATCGCTGCCGGGTTGCATGGCTGGAAGCCCCGGCGCGGGGCGGGAAAGGCGTTACTTCCTGTCGCTGACGGTCAAGGACTTGCGGCCCTTGGCGCGGCGGCGGCTGAGGACCTTGCGGCCGTTGGCCGAGGCCATCTTGGCGCGGAAACCGTGTTTGCGGGCGCGCTTGATCTTGGAAGGATGATAAGTCGGTTGCATGTGCGGAGCCTTTCTTCTTTGAAATTGAAGGGCCGTGTTTAGCGTGTTTCGCGGGCGGACGTCAATCCCTTTAATGGAATTTTTACGCGCGAATCCGCTCCAATGGACTTGTTTTTGGGAGCCAGATCACCATACTTTTCGAAAACCTTAACCGCCGGTCTCGGCCGGCAAGGAGAAGCGAGACATGAAGATCCACAAGACGTTGGCGGCGTTCTGCGCGGCGGGCCTGCTGGCCTCGGCGGCGGCGCACGCGGAAGGCAACCTGCGCTATTCCATCACGGTCAGCAAGTTCGCGAACGAAGCGGGCTGGTCGGGCCGCTGGGACGTGGGCGACGGGTTCACGACGATCATGACCGACGCCCTCCAGCAGAACGGCAAGTTCATCGTGCTGGGCGACTCGGAGATGCGCGGCGAAGCGATGAAGGAACAAGACCTGGCGGCCAGCGGCCGCATGGCCGGCGGCAACAAGGCGCCGCAGATCGGCCGCATGACGCCCGCCCAGCTGCTGGTGCGCGGCTCGATCACCCACGTGCAGGACGAAACCACGGGCGGCAGCGGCGGCCTGAGCTTCAAGGGCATTTCCATCGGCGGCTCGAAGGGCAAGGCCGAAGTCAACATCACCGTCTATCTGGTGGACAGCGAGACCGGCCAGGTCAAGGCCTCCCAGAAGGTCGTCGGCCAGGCCGGCCGGCGCGGGCTGGGCGTGGGCTACAGCGGCAGCGCCTTGGGCGGCCTCGGCGGCAACCTGGAAGGCTTCAAGAACGACAACGTCGGCAAGGCCTGCGAAGACGCCGTCGTCCAGTGCGTGGAATTCCTCGAGAAGCAGCTCGAGAGCATTCCGTGGGAAGGCTCTATCATGCTGGCGAGCGCCGACAAGCTCGTCATCAACCGCGGCACCCGCGAAGGCGTTTCGACCGGCATGAAGTTCAAGGTCGGCAAAACCGAAGAGCTGATCGATCCCGACACCGGCGAAGTGCTCGACGTCGAAATGACGACTCTCGGCACCACCGAAGTGACCGAGGCCAAGGAAAAGATCGCCTACTGCACGCCGCTGGATGGCGCGGAAAAAGGCATGAGCGTCATGCCCGCGAACTGATCCGGTTCGATCCGTCCAATGCCGCCGGGTTTCGCGAGGGACCCGGCGGTTCCGTTCCCGGCCTCGCCCAGGAGATTCGACCATGGAAAACGCTTCCGTTCCCGCCGTGCCCCCCGCGCCGGCCGCCGATTCGGCCGTGCGGCACCACTATCCCTTGGCCATCCGCCAGGCGTCTTTCGGGACCGCCCTGGGCCTGTTCCTGAAAACGATGCCGTACGCGCTGGCGCGCTTCGGCATCCTGGTCGTCGTGTCGCTGGTGACCATCGTCTGGGCGCTGCTCACGTTCGGCGGCGCGGCCTGGACGGGCAACAAGATCCATCCGATCGTCGGCTGGGGCTGGTTCGCGGTCGGCGCCGGCGTCTACGGCTGGGCCTGGTATTTCGTCGTCCGCTACGGTCTCTACTTGATCAAGTGCGGGCACGTCGCGGTGCTGACGGAACTGGTGACGCGCGGACAGGTCGGCAACGGGAACGAGGGCATGTTCGCCTACGGCAAGCGCATCGTGACCGAGCGCTTCGTCCAGACCAACGTGCTGTTCGCCATGGATCTGCTCGTCGAAGGCGTCGTGCGCGCCTTCAACCGCACGCTCGACTGGGTGGCCAACCTGCTGCCCATTCCCGGCATGCAGGGACTGATGAACATCGTCAAGGCCCTGCTGCGCAGCGCCTCGACCTACATCGACGAAACGATCTTCTCGTATCTCCTGGCCCGCAACGAAACCAACCCCTGGCGCGGCGGGCAGGACGGACTGATCTACTACTGCCAGAACGCCAAGCCCATCCTCAAGACCGCCATCTGGGTCGTCGTGCTCGACAAGGTGCTCACCGTGGCGCTGTGGGGCGTCATGCTGCTGCCCGCGTTGCTGGTGGCCAAGCTGTTCCCGGACGGGACCGCCGCCATCTGGACCTTCGCGGTCGCCGTGCTGTTCGCCGCCAACGCCCGCAGCGCGTTCCTCGAACCCCTCTTCCTGATCATGGTCATGACCACGTTCCACGTCAGCGTCGAGAACCAGCCCATCAATCTCGAATGGGATGCCCGCCTGACGTCCCTCAGCGGCAAGTTCAAGGAACTCAAGGACAAGGCCGCCGCCTGGGTCTCCGGCCAGCCGGCGCCCTCCGCCTCCTGAGCGCGTTCCGGATCGTACCGTCGCGAAAGAACCCCATGCGGATTCGTCATGCCATGTTTTGCCTGTGCCTGGGGTGGCCGTTGGCCGGGTGGGGCGGGGATCCGCCCGCCAACGACGTTTCCAACATCACCGAATATTTGGAGGGGAAGTTCCAGATTCCGGAGCAACCGCTTCCCGAAACGCCGCCGGGTTCCAACGACCTCGTCGCGGCGGATGGCCGGATTTTCCGCAACGCCCAGGTCTGGAAGAGCGAGCCGGACGGCTTGACCTTTCACCACGACGAGGGGCTGACCAAGCTGGAGTTTCCGCTGTTGCCGGAAGCCTGGCGCCAGAAATACGGATACGACCCGGAAGCGGCGGCGGCCTATCGGCAGTTGGTGGCCGATGCGATCCGGGAAGCGGACCGGACCCAGCAGATGCTGCGCGAGCAAATCGCCGCCGACCGGGCCAAACCGAATCCGGAATAATCCCGTTGGCCGCGCCGGTTTTGCCTGGCGCGCGCATAGGGACGGGATGGACCCGCAAAAACGATCCGCGCCGGCAAGCAAACGGCCGGCGGGGTGGTCGCGCGAAGCGCTCAGCCGAGTTCGACGAGGCACTGGCGTTCGCGGCCGTCGTCGACGAGATGGATGGCGCGGTCGGGCTGGTCGGCGCCGTCGACCGCGACGCGCCGGACGGTGTCGGCGGCGGGGGCGGTCTTGCGGATTTCGACGTGGTAGAACGTGTCGCGGTAGCGGTAGGTGAGCTTGAAGCCCGGCCAGTCCGCCGGCAGCAGGGGGGCAAAGGTGAGGACGTCGACCTCGAGGTGGAACCCGAGCAGGTCTTCGACGAGCAGGCGGTAGAGCCAGGACGCGGAACCCGTGTACCAGCTCCAGCCGCCGGCGCCTTCGTGGCCGGCGGCGGTATAGACGTCGGCGGCGAGCACGTAGGGCTCGAGCTTGTAGGTCGCGGCGCGCTCGGGGGTGTCGCCGTGGCGCACGGGGTTGAGATACTGGAAGATTTCCCAGGCGACGTCGCCCTGCCGGAGGGCGGCAAAGGCCATCGCGACCCAGACGGCGGCGTGGGTGTACTGCCCGCCGTTTTCGCGCACGCCGGGCACGTAACCCTTGATGTAGCCGGGATCCCACGGGGCGGCGTCGAACGGCGGATCGAACAGGCGCACGAGCCGCAGCTTGGGATCGACGAGGCGTTCGCGGACGGCCTGCAGGGCGGTGCGGGCGCGGGCGGGATCGCCGGCGCCGCTGAGCGCCGCCCAGCTCTGCGGAATGGAATCGATCTGGCATTCGGGGCTGGCGGCCGAACCCAGCGGGGTGCCGTCGTCGAAAAACGCGCGCAGGTACCATTGGCCGTCCCAGGCCTGGGCGTCGAGGTGCGCGGAGAGGTTTTGCGCCTCGCGGTCGCAAACGGCGGCGAAATCGGCGTCGCCGTGGCGGGCGGCGAGCGCGCCGAACTCGCGCAGGACGCGGTGCAGGAAGAACCCGAGCCAGACGCTTTCGCCGCGGCCTTGGTGGCCGACGCGGTTCATGCCGTCGTTCCAGTCGCCGGTGCCCATGAGCGGCAGGCCGTGGGAACCGAAGCGCAGGGCGCGGCGGATGGCGCGCGCGGCGTGTTCGTAGAGCGTGGCGTGTTCGTCGGTGACGCGCGGCTGGTCGTAGACGGATTCCTCGTGGTCGGCGAGGGGCCGGGCGTCGAGGAAGGGGCGGGTTTCGTCGAGGAGGCCGACGTCGCCGGTGGCGGCAACGTAGCGGCACAGGACCAGCGGCAGCCAGAGCAGGTCGTCGCTGATGCGGGTGCGCACGCCGCGGCCGATCGGCGGATGCCACCAGTGCTGGACGTCGCCGTCCTTGAACTGGCGGGAAGCGCTTAGCAGGAGATGTTCGCGGGTCAGCCACGGGCATTCGCGCAGGAAGGCGAGGGAGTCCTGCAGCTGGTCGCGGAAGCCGTAGGCGCCGCCGGACTGGTAGAACCCGGTGCGGCCCCAGAAGCGCGAGGACAGGATCTGGTAGAGCAGCCAGTGGTTGACGAGGAAGTCGACCGAGGCGTCGGGCGTTTCGACGTAGATGCCGCCGAGCTGGCGCTTCCAGAACGCCCAGACTTCTTCCAGCGCCTGGCGGGCGCCGCTGGGACCGGCCTGGTGGCGCAGCCAGCCGCGGGCTTCGTCCTCGTTGCGCGCGGCGCCGAGGCAGAAGACGATCTGGATCTGCTCGCCCGGCGGGATCTCGAACCGGGACTGGATCGCGGCGCAGGGATCGAGCCCCGCGCCGACCCGGTTGGACAGGTGCTCGCGCCGCAGGGCGGCCGGCGCGGCGAGCGAGCCGTTGCGGCCGATGAATTCGGTGCGGTCGGCGGTCAGCGTGCGGTCTTCGCCGCTGCAGTGGAAGAACGCGATCCGGTCGGCGAAATCGAGGCTGAACGCGTTTTGCGCGAAGAGGGCGCCGCTTTGCGGATCGAGGCGGGTGACGACGTGCATGGCGCTGGCGTCGCGCTGCTCGCCGAGCACCCATTCGCAGTAGCCCGCGACGGAGACCCGCCGCGGCCGGTCGGTGCGGTTGTGCAGCGTGATCGCCGTGAACTTGAGCGGGGCGCCGACGGCCACGTAGACGGTGGTCTCGGAGAATAGGCCGTCGCGCTCGTGTTCGAAGATCGTGTAGCCGTGGCCGTGGCGGCAGACGTAGGGCGCGGCGCGGGGGGCGGGCCCGGGCATGGGCATCCAGACCCGGCCGGTCTCGTCGTCGCGGATATAGAACGTCTCGCCGCTGGGATCCTCGACGGCGTCGTTGTGCCACGGCGTGAGCCGGAACTGGTGGGCGTTCTCGCTCCAGGTGGCGGCCGCGCCGGATTCGCCCACGACGGTGCCGAAGGTCGGATTGGCCAGGACGTTGACCCACGGGGCGGGCGTGGTTTGGCCGGGATCGAGCTGGACGACGTATTCCCGGCCGTCGGGCGTGAACCCGCCGAGGCCGTTGAAGAACTTCAGCTCGCGGAACGGCAGCGGCGCCGGCGGTTCCTCCGGCGGGGCTTCGCGCGCGGGCACCAGCTCGGGCACGTCGGACTCGGACAGGACGCGCCGGTCGATCTGGTCGGCCAGGGTGCCGTAGCGGTCGCTGAACACCAGCCGGGCAACCGCGCGGAACAGGACGCGGTCTTCTTCGGGCACCTGGTCGACGTTGCGGGCGAAGATGCCGCCGGGCTGGTCGAGCAGCTTGCCTTCGGTGCCGGCCTGCACGAGGCCGACGATGGCGTCGAGCAGATCCTGGCGGTAGCCCGCGAAAGCTTCGGACCAGATGACGAGATCGGCTTCGAGGCCTTTTTGGCGCCAGTAGCCGTGGGCCTGCACGAGCTGGCGGACGAGATCGAGGTTGGCGACGTCGGAGATGGACAGCAGCACGATGGGCCGGTCGCCGGAAATGCCGTAGCTCCAGAGCGCGGCCTGGTTCCGGCGGTTGGCGGCGATGGCGCTGGCCCGGCCGCGCCGCTGCGGGCCCGCGAAGAACAAGGAACCGGCCAGGCGGGCGTAGTGCTGGACGTCGGCTTCGTGCGCGCGCAGCTGGTGCAGGAGCACCTGGCTGCGCGTCCAGGCCAGCGAGAACACGCGCTCGGCCAGCCGCGGGTCGCGGCAGCGGTCGAGGTAGGTTTCGGCGGCTTCGCGCGTGGCGGCGACGCCGAGGAACGCGTTGACGCGCACGGACGCGCCCGCTTCGATGCGTACGCGGTAGCGGATGGCCGCGCAGGGATCGAGGACGAACCCGGCGCGGTCGGGCAGCGGGCCGGGCAGATCGAGCGCGGCCGGATCGCGCACGGACCGGTTGCGGCCGAGGAACGCCGCGCGGTCGGTCTCGCACGACGCGCCGCGCAGCAGATGGCCGCCTTCCACGCCGAGGGCGTGGAACGCCCACGGCGGTTGTTCGTCGGCCGCCCGCGGCCGCCGGGAAAACAGCAGCGCCGCCTTGCCGGCCAGCGGCGCGGCGGTCACGAACAGCTTGTGGAAGGCGGGATGCGCGGCCTCGGCCCGGCCGTCGAGCAGGACGATCTCGGCGTAGCTGGTGATTTCGACCGTGCGCGCGCGGCGGGAGAGATTGGTCAGCGTCAGTTGCCGCAGCTCCATGTCGTCTTCGGGGCAGACGGCCACCTGCAGCTTATGCTGGAATTGGTGGGCGACGGAATGGAAGTCGGCGCCGCCCTGCGAAAAAACGGCTTCGTAGCGGTCGCAGGCCGTGCCGAGCGGCCGGGCGGTGGGCGCCCAGGTCGCGCCGGTGTCCACTTCCTTGAGATAGAAGAAGAAGCCGTGGACGTCCTGCGCGGAATCCTCGCGCCAGCGGGTGACGTCGAGTCCCTGCCAGCGGCTCGCGCCGCCGCCGCCGTTGGTGATCATGACGTGGTAGCGGCCGTTGGAGAGCAGATGGACTTCCGGCGCGGGGGTGTCGGCGGTGTCGAAGGAACGCGCGATGGCCTCGGCGGCCTCCGGCGCGCGCGCGCCGGCGGTTTCGGCCACGGCGGCGGTCGCTTTCGCGTGCGGCCGGGCGAGCGGAATGCGTTCCTGCAGCAGGAGCGCGGCGGACCGCAGGCGGAGATCCGCCAGGAAGCGGCGCTGCATGGGCTGGTCGTTGAGCACGGCGTCGTAGGCCAGCAGGCTCATGCCGCCGTGGTGCGCCATCCAGGAGCGAACGAGCGCGAACGATTCGCCGGCCGGCACGCGCGCCGGAGTGTGGTCCACGGCTTCGTAGAGGCCGAAGCGGCCGACGGCGCCGCCGGCGGCGAGCCGCCGCAGGTTGCGCGCGGCCGCCTTGGGGGCCACCATCAGGGCCAGCGCGGAAGCGTAGGGCGCCACGACGAGATCGTCGGCCAGGCCGCGCTTCATGCCCAGCAGCGGCACGCCGAAGGGCCGGTACTGGTAGACGTGGTTGGCGTCCACTTGGTTGTAGCCCGATTCGGAAATGCCCCACGGCAGGCCCGTCTGCCGCCCGTAGCGGATCTGGCGGCGCACGGCGCCCTGGCATGCCGCGTGCAGCAGCGTCCCGGGATAGGTGGGCATCACCAGCATCGGCATCAGGTATTCGAACATCGAGCCGCTCCACGACGCCAGCACGGGCGGCCCGCCGCCCGGCGCGAGCCGCCGGCCCAGATGGAACCAGTGGTCGAGCGGCAGCTGGCCGCGCGCCACGCCGATGAAGCTGCCGAGGCGGCACTCGGACGCCAGCAGATCGTAGTAGCTCGGATCGCGCCGCCGCGCGTCGAGGTTGTAGCCGATCGCCAGCAGGTGCCGGTCGGAATCGTAGAGGAAGTCCAGGTCTTGCTCGTCCAGTTCCGCGCAGCGGTCCGCGGCGCGCCGGCAGGCGGCGATGCGTTCCGCGGCCCGCTCGCTCGCGACCGCGAGCCACTCCGTCCAGCGGCGGGCGAATTCCGTTTCCGGCGCCTGCGCCAGGCGCGGTTCCCAGCGGTGCCGCAGGGTGGCCAGCGCGTCCAGCGTCGGGGCGGTTTCGGTTTCCCGCGCCAGATCTGCCCAGCGCGGCGCGTCCGCATCGGGCGCCGCATCGGGCGCCGGCGGCGGTTCAGCCGCGGCCCACGGCGCGAAATGGCGGATTTCGCCGGCGAGATCGGCGCATTGGCGCTGCAGGGCCGCGCACCAGAACGACAGGTTTTCGTCCGGCGCCAGCGCCGGGGTTTCCGCTTCGAGCGCGGCGCGGAAGTGCTCCACCGTGCGCAGCGCTGCGCGCAGGGTGGGCGGCCCGTCGCGCAGGGCGGCGGCCTCGGCGCGAAGGCGGTCGGCGCTCTGGCGCAGCGCGACGGCCGGCAACGGCGTGTCCAGCCGGTGCGCGGCGGAATCGATTTCCTCCAGCAGGACGCCGATGGCGTCGGCCAGCCCGTCCCGCCAGCGCGGCGGCAGGAGGGGGCCGCGCGCCGCTTCCCGCAGGCCCTCGCGCACGACGACCAGCAGCGCCGCGAGGTTGCCGCTGTCCACCGTCGAGACGTACAGCGGCCGCAGCGGCTGGAGGGTGCGCAGGTCGTACCAGTTGTAGAAGTGCCCGCGGTAGCGTTCCATCCGCTCCAGCGCGTCGAGGGCGCGCGTCGTGCGGTCGAGGAAGCCGCCGGCCGGGAGATAGCCGAAATCGACCGCCGCCAGGGCGCTGGCCAGGCCCAGGCCGACGTTGGTCGGCGAGGTGCGGTCCGCGATCGCCGGCGCCGGGATTTCCTGGAAGTTGTCGGGCGGGAGCCCGTGGGTGGTTTCGTTCGCGAAATGCTCGAAGTAGGCCCAGGTCCGCCGCGCCAGCCGGCGCACGAACGCGGTTTGCGCCGCGTCCAGGGGGCGCGCGCGCGGCGCGCGGGGGCGGCTGACGAACCACGCCAGCGCCGGGGCGGCGGCCCAGATCCCGAC